>CAYUPI010000026.1:0-77826 GCA_964446585.1 uncultured Verrucomicrobiota bacterium | reverse complement strand
GGTCGTGCCGGGTTCGAGGCCCATGAATGTGTAAGGGAAATTGTTGCCGACGTTGTTGTGCTGCGGCGGGAAATAGTAGGACTCGGGTTTGCCCTCCTGGCCGACGAGTTTGGCCTGCCGGGCATTTTGGTGCATGTGATGCGGAATCGGGCCCATGTTGTCGAAGAACTTGGAATAGACCGGCCACTTTTTGTATTTGCTCCAGATTTTTTGGCCAATGATCGTGGCGCCGCATTCGGCGACGGCCTGCTGCAGGGTGAAGCGCCTCTTACCGGCGACGACGTAGCTGAGGCCCTCGTCCGGCGTGCGGTTCTCGTTCGCGGCCGGTGTGGTTGAGGCGAACCAGCGTTCATCGATTCCCCCACGGTTCAAGCCAAACGCGTAGAGGTCATCGGGGTGGAGCTTGAGTCGTTTGCCCGGTTGGAGAAACGAGCGCGGAACCCAGCACGGCGCGAGCCGAAGCAGTCCGCCGGATTCGCCGAGCGCTGTCTCCACCAATGGTCCGACGTTCTTGCTGACAGTTTGCAGTACTTTAATCGAGGTGATGCTCATGGTGGTGGCAGGCGGTGCTGGCACGAGGCGAAGTGAGGCGATGAGTCTACGACGCGCGAATAATTAATTATTTTCATGAGCGCCCGCGGACACAGTTGCGAAACAGGCTCCTGAGCGCAAGCATTGCTTGTATTCTTCCGCTGTTACCTCCTCACAAGAGGATCCCCCACGGCTTGAAAATACGGCGTTTTGCGAGCGTACCAAGCACAGATGGCGAAATTTTTCCCCGAAGCCCAGAGGCCGAAATAACGTGAAGCGTCCTCGACCCCCAATATGTATGGATCGTCGGTGTGGGTGACAGCTCCGACAGGCGTGTTCTCGTAATCTGTGTAGGTGCTCCCTCCATATGCATTGCTGAAGAACCACTGGGTGAAGTTTCCCTGGCCAGGCCAACGCCACCCGCTGAAAGAATCGAACGTTTCGATAATCCACCAACTGCTCTCCCCGCCCCATACGTTGGTTCCGTTCCTGGAGTACTCGTTGGCAAGCGAACTGTGTGAGCCCCAGGTGATGTGGCCAGCCACGTTTGACATACCGGTAGGATGAATGAGATTGTAGGCCACGCCGTTGGTGAGAGTCTCGAGTCCGTCGAAAAACAGTATGGCCGAGGGCGCGACTCCGGCGGCAAGCAGCGCGTTCGTCGCGTCCGAAACCATCCAGCCTAAGCCAGACCAGTCATAATCCGTTGGGGGACCGGTGTATCCCGTGCCGTGTCTGATGTCGTCCAGCACGTAATTGGTGTTCCCGTAGCCGGCGGCGCTGGCGCTGATGATGAGCTGTCCGTTGGTGCCGAAGCGCGCGAGCTTGTCGATGTAATGGATACAGTCATTGGTTAAATCCAAGAAACCCATGTTGATGCTGGTGATGAAAGGCTGGATCCCGGGCATATAGGTCGACAGCGCGTAAGCGAGGCTAGCATATGGACAGTACCCCGTCGGGCAGTTAGTCGAGTTTTTCGTCACACTGTAATGGACCCCCGACGGGAGGTCAGGGAATAAGACTATGTACTGTGGGTGCTTGGTCGGGTTGATCGCAAGCCACTGGGAAAGTGGCTGGGCTATCAGGCTGGCGAAGCCATTGGTGTCAATGCCCTCGTTCGTAGTGCACGAGACCCCGAGGGTGTTGGCGCTGCCAACCAGGGGTCTATGCGCAAGATAATAGTCTTTCACGACAATGCTGTTCGTGGAAGTCGAGTTGTAGATCAAGAGCAAATCCTTCGTCACGTCCACAGGGTACTGCACCAGCGGCGAGAAAATTGCGGCCAGCGTATGGTTCCCTCCCGCGGCAATTGATTTTACCTGGGGAAGGCCAGGGCCGAAGTCGGTCTGTCCGTTTGAGTTGTCTCCCCAGGTCACCACGGTGCTATCGTTTCTGAGCGCAGCGGCGTGGGCATAGCCGGCGGCAATTCCCATGACGTTCGTCAGGCCGCTGGGGATGCTACCGACAGTTGCGCCCCAATTCGTCACCGTTCCGTCGCTGCGAAGGGCCAAGGCTTGCGCGCCGCCGGCTGCAACCGCCACGACGTTAGTCAGACCGGAGGGGACATTGGTCTGGCCGTTCGCATTATCGCCCCAAGCCACGACTGTTGAATTGCTCTCCAGCACCAAGTGGAAATTTGTTCCGGACGCAATCGCAGCAACATTTGTCACGATGGGCGGGATAGGGGCAAAGGTTTGGCCCCACTGCACCACGGTGCCGTCCTGCATGAGAGCGAGGCTTTGGTTGCCACCCGCCGAAATGGCAACTGCGTTGGTCAGGCCGGCAGGAACGGTGGTTTGAGCGAAATTCGTTCTACCCCATCCCACGACCGTGCAGTCGGTCTTCAACGCCAAACCGTGATCGTCCCCGGCGGCAATGGCGGCAATGTTGGTCAGACCGCTGGGGTTTGTCTGGCCGTACGAGTTATCGCCCCAACCGACGATTGTGCCGTCCTCTCGCAGGGCCAGGCTGTGGGCGCGGCCCGCGGCCAGAGCGAGGACATTGGTTAATTGAGGTGCGATCGCCTGACCGGAACCGTTGGCGCCCCATGCTATGACGCTGCCGGGCTCAAGCACACCGATCTGCCAGGTGGCGTTGGTAGCGCCAGCCGCGTTGCTCACTACCACTGAGTATGTTCCGGCCGCCAACGCGCCAGCCGTGAGTGTATAATTGGAGGCGGTGGCGCGGGCGATATTGTTGCCCTTGAGCTTCCATTGGTAACCAATCGGGAACTTTTCCTGTCCAGGAGCTGTGGCTTTGACGCTTAAAGTCCAGTTGTTCCCGTCAAGGACATACTGGTTGGAGGCTTGAGAAAGCGCCGTGATGACCGGTGGCGTGACTAGAACGAAGGCCGCGCTGGTGCTGACAATTGATCCGTTGGTGTCGCTAACGATTACCGAGTAGTTTCCCTGCTGAGCGGCGCCAGCATTTGTGAGTGTGAGTGAGCTGTTGGTCGCGCCGGAGATATTGGTGCCCCCAACTTGCCATTGATACGTCGGCACACCGTAAGCTTGCGGTGCAATCGTGAATGAGGCTGATTGCCCGGCAATCTGGTACTGTATCTCCGGCTCATGAATGATCACCGGGGCCAAACGCCCATATCTGATGGCCACCGCGTGGTACGCCCCGGCGGAAATGGCGATGACGCCGTCCATACCCGAAGGCATTTCCATTACGGGACCGCTGCCCCACCCGACAACCGTCCCGTCTTTTTGCAGTGCCAGACTGTAGCCGGGGGCGGAAGAGTAAGAACCGGCAGCGATCGCAATTATGTTGCTGAGCCCCGAAGGCACGCTGCTCTGACCATAGGAGTTATCGCCCCAGGCCACAACAGTCCCATCGCTCTTTAGCGCCAAGCTGTGGACCCAGCCGGCCGCCACAGTTGTAACGTTGCTCAATCCGCTCGGGACACTAGACTGCCTGTGGCTGTCATCGCCCCAGGCGACGACGGTGCCGTCCGTTTTCACGGCCAGGCTGTGCATGCCCCCCGCCGCAATTGCCACAACGTTTGATAAGTCCGCAGGCACGTTTGTCTGGCCGGAACCATTAGAGCCCCACGAGAGGACCATTCCGTCGGCGCTCAATGTCATCGAGTGCTGCGAACTGGCGGCTATCGCGGTTACGTTTGTCAGGCCGGCTGGCATCGCCGTTAGATCGTATGGGCTCGTAGTGCTACGGCCCCAGTTCGTAACGGTTCCATCCTGTAACAGCGCGACGTTGTGGTACCATCCCGCCGCGATGGCCTTAACCAGAGGCAAATTGGCCGGCACCACGTTGGCGTCGAAGCCAGGAGAGCCCCAATTCGTCAAGGTCTCCTGGCTGCGCAAGGCCAGATTGTGGCGCAAGCCCGCGGCCACCGCAACGACATTCGTCATCGGGAACGGAACCTCGGTCTGCCCGTAAAGATCGCCTCCCCAGGCGACGACCATAGTCACCGGTGGTCCGCTCAGTCGGTACCAGCTAGCTGTGTTGGGCTGGTTGGAAAAAGTGCAGGTATTTGAGGCGAAAACCGGCCCCAAATAAGTCCAGAGTTGCTGCGTAAGACTGCTGGCTTGGTAGAGATTATAAGGAACATTATTGCTTGCGTTTGACAGGAAGAATTGCACCGTCATCCCGTTTGCCGATACGATAGCAGTGAGGTTGGAGATGGCGGCCTCGTCGGCACCTGTCGTAGCCGCGAACAACGAAACATTCGCGACCAGGAGGAGGAGGTTGACGGTGGTTTTTGGGCTCAGGCCAGATTGGCGAAGGACGCCTGTTCGATTGCAAGGCGATTGAGGTGGTGCCGACTGCAGGCCTGCTCCGGACGCCGGGGCGAGGGACGAGGTGGCCGCGCTGGAGAAAGCTAATGAGAGTCTCTGGAGCTGTTTCAAAGCCGGGTCTGTTTCCGAGTCGGCGGTATCAAGGTGCGCGGGGGTATTTTATGCACATTTTTTGGCGAAATTTCAAGCTTTTTTCGCATGGCACAGGAGGCTGCAATAGGCCGGACAAGCAAGCGCGGTTGCCCCTTCGGAGCGGTTTTTGAGAGTCGGCAGCCGTGAAAACTCGCGGACGAGGGCATCCGCGATCCCAGGTGAATTGGCTTCGTCGGCGACGGCCCTTTACTCCTTTTCCTTTGATAATCCTTGTGCGACGCTGCGCTGCAGAACTCCATGAAGTGCTTGTTATTTTCGTGTTCTCTATTGCTGCTGGAGTTGGCGGGGTGCGAGCGCCAGGCGTCAATACCGCAGGGGGTTCAGGTCTTCTTTTCGCCGAACGGCGGAGCGACCGAAGCGGTCCTCAATGCGTTGGCGCAAGCGACCAATCGCGTGCTGGTGCAAGCGTACAGTTTCACATCAGCTCCGATTGCGGAAGCCCTGTTGGCCGCCCACCGCCGCGGCGTCCTCGTCGAGGTGATCCTGGATCACAGCCAGCGAACTGAAAAATACTCGGAGGCAGACTTCCTAAGCCACAGCGATATTCCGACATTGATCGACGCGCAACACGCCATTGCTCATAACAAGATCATGATTCTCGACGATTATTTGGTCGTGACCGGTTCGTTCAATTTCACAAAAGCGGCGGAGGAAAAGAACGCGGAAAACCTGCTGCTAATCAATGATCCAGCGCTGGCGAAAGCGTACGTTGAAAACTGGCACACGCATGAAGGCCATTCCGAGTCTTATGAGCGTGCTCCTGCTGCGAGCGCGCGCAAGCATCGGTAGCCTCAACCCCCCCGGCCGCGCGTGAAGATTTCCGTCATCGTACCCGCTTACAACGAGGAACGGCTTATTGGCCAGACTTTGGGCGCGCTGCGCAAAGCGATGATTGCCTTCGCCGAGGCGGCATGGGAATCGGAGCTCATCGTCTGCGACAACAATTCCACGGACCAGACCGCGGCACTGGCCCGGGCGAGCGGGGCGGAGGTGGTCTTCGAGCCAATCAACCAGATCGCCCGGGCGCGGAATTCGGGAGCGGCCGCGGCTTCAGGCAACTGGCTGGTTTTTGTGGATGCCGATTCGGAGCCGAGCACTGCCTTGTTCGCGGAAGTTGTCGAACAGATCCGAACCGGGCGCTGCCTGGCGGGCGGCTGCACGGTGCAGCTCGAGGGAGAGTATCCAGTCGCTTCGCGGTTCATCGCCCTTTGGAACTGGTTGAGCCGCCGATTCCGGCTGCTGGCCGGTTCATTCATTTTCTGCGAGGCGGGCGCTTTTCGCCAGGTCGGCGGGTTCAACCAGGAGCTGTTCGCCAGCGAGGAATTGGATTTGAGCAAGAGACTGAAGAGGTTGGCGCGAAGAACAGGAAAACGGATCGTTATTCTGCATCAAAATCCGCTGCAGACTTCGGGGCGAAAGGTCCGCCTCTATTCCGCGGGAGAACTCGTCTGGTTTGTAGCAAAGACGGTACTAACGTTAGGAGGGACGCTGAAAAGGCGGGAGTCGTGTCAAACCTGGTACGATGGACGCAGATAGCACCCTTGTCCTTTGCAAACGCTTGCCAACGTGGTAACGCACCTGTTTAATCGGCCCGTGCTGCAGCAGCAAACGCTCAACCGCCCCGCCACTTTTTCCGGTGTCGGCCTGCACAGCGGCAACCGGGTGACGATGACATTTCTACCGGCGCCGGCCCATTCCGGCATCCGGTTTCGGCGTGTGGACCTTGAAGGGAAGCCGGAAATCGAGGCGCGCGTGGAAAATGTCGTCGAGAACAACCGCTCGACGACGCTGGGCAGGGGTAACACGCGAATTCACACGGTGGAACACGTGCTGGCCGCCTTCGCCGGCTACGGGATCAGCAACGCAGTGGTCGAGGTGGACGCAAACGAGCCGCCCATCGGCGATGGCAGCGCGCGCGATTATTGCAAAATCATTCAGGAGGCCGGGATCGTCTTCCAGGATGAGCGGCGCGAACCGTATGTCGTTAGCAGTCCGCTGGAATTGGAGATGGGCGAGACACTAATGACGCTGTTTCCAGATGAAGGCTTTCGAATCTCCTGCACCAGCGCTGACAAGAAGGGGCGATTCACGCAATTCTACACCGTCGAGCTTTCTCCGCGAAGCTGGGAGCGCGAGCTGGCCCACGCGCGGACTTTTTGTTTTTTCGAAGAGATCGAGTACTTGATCAAAAACGGCCTGATCAAAGGCGGCAGCCTGGAAAACGCCGTCGTGATTCGTGAGGATGCAGTGCTGACGAACGAGCCGCTGCGGTATCCGGACGAATTCGTTCGCCACAAGATCCTCGACATCGTGGGTGACTTATCTCTCCTGGGCCGCCCGGTGCTGGGACATCTCATTGCGATCCGGCCGAGCCACGCGGCAAATTGCGAGCTGGTCCGGCGCATCTCGGCGCAAATCCGAAAGCCACTGGTGGCGGCGCAGACCTTCGCCCCGCCTCCGACCGAGGAAGCCGCTTCGCCACAATCAACGACGGGCCAACCGCCAGCGCAGGACGGCGCGATGGATATCAGCGCCATCATGCAATTGCTTCCGCATCGCTATCCATTTCTCATGGTCGATCGCGTCGCGAAGCTCGAGGGCAATAAGATCTGCGCGATCAAGAACGTTACAACGAATGAACCCTACTTCGAGGGGCATTTTCCGGGGCACCCAATCATGCCGGGCGTCTTGCAGCTCGAGGCCATCGCGCAAGCGGCGGGAATTCTGATGCTCAAAAAAACGGAGAGTTCGGGTCAAATCGCTTACTTTATGGCCGCAGAGGATGTGAAATGGCGCAAACCGGTGCGCCCGGGCGATGTGCTGGTCATCGACGTGGAAATGACCAAGCTCCGGGGCAAAATCGGCAAAGCAAAAGGCGTGTGCAGCGTGCAAGGAGAAGTTGTCAGCGAGGCGGAGGTGACGTTCATGCTGCGGGAGGCGTGACTGTGGGCGGCGACCAACGACGAATCATCGCCGGCTATGATTGACCCCAGAGCGGTGGTCCATCCACGGGCGGAAATCGGGGCGGATTGCCAGATTGGTCCCTACTGCGTCATCGGAGAGCATGTAGTTCTCGGCCCGGAATGCCGGTTACATTCGCACGTAGTGATAGACGGCCACACTCGCCTCGGGCGCGGCAACGAGATATTTCCCTTTGCCAGCATCGGCCTGCAAACGCAGGACCTGAAATGGAAAGGCGGCACGACGCACACCGAGATCGGCGATCATAACACATTCCGCGAGTACGTCACCATCCACAGCGCGACGGGAGATGGCGAGACCACCACTGTCGGCTCGAATAATCACATTCTCGCCTACTGTCACCTGGCACATAACGTCCTGCTCGGCAACCAGATCATCATGTCAAACGTGGCGACCCTGGCGGGGCACGTTCTGGTAGAAGACCACGCCGTGGTGGGCGGACTGGCAGCAGTGCACCAGTTTTGCCGGATCGGCAAAATGGCATTGATCGGCGGTTGCTCCAAGGTCGTGCAGGATGTCGCGCCCTACATGCTGGTGGACGGCAATCCGGCAGAGACGCGCACTGTGAATAAGGTCGGCATGGAGCGCAATGCGGTGCCTGAGGCAGCGCAAACCGCTCTGCGGCAAGCCTACAAAGTCCTGTTTCGCGAAGGGCTGACGGTCTCGCATGCGCTGGCGCGAATCGAAGGCGAGCTCGGCGCCATCGCAGAGATTCAGCACTTGATCCGGTTTGTCCGGGCGAGTGAGCGGGGAGTTGCCAAATAGAAACCCGCAATGACCGCACCTCCGCCGCTTGCGCCGTCCACTCTTTACCTGGTGGCAACGCCCATCGGCAACTTGGAGGACATCACCCTAAGGGCCTTGCGCACGCTCAAGGAATGCGACCTCGTGACGGCCGAAGATACGCGGCGGACGGGCCAGTTGCTGCGGCATTACGGGATTGTCAAACCGATGCTGAGCTACTTTCAGTTCAACGAGGCCCGGCGTAGCGAGCAAATTATCGACCGTTTGCGACGGGGGGAGAAGATCGCCCTGGTGACCGATGCGGGAAGCCCGGGAATCAGCGACCCCGGCGAGCGCGTCGTCAGAGCCGCCATTGCAGCAGGCTTTCGAGTCGAGGCGGTTCCTGGACCGAGCGCGTTGGTAGCCGCGTTGACGGCCAGCGGTCTGCCGACCGGCGAATTTCATTTCATCGGCTTTCTTCCGCACAAATCCGGACAGCGCAAAAGGAAATTGGAGGTACTCAAACATCTCGAAGGAACGCTGGTGCTGTATGAATCCCCTTTTCGGGTTGAGAAGCTGCTCAGCGAGTTGAACGAAGCGATGCCGGAGCGCCAGGTAGTCCTGGCAAGGGAGTTAACCAAGAAATTCGAAGAGTTTCTGCGCGGCGCTCCTGCGGAACTGCTGCACGCCATGAAGACTCGCTCACGCAAGGGAGAGTTCGTCGTGATGGTCGCGCCTTCTCAAATTGGATGCTTTCCGGAGACGCCATCGTAATACACTGCGATTCAGGCAATTATGAGTCTGGCGAGGAGGAATTCCGGCTGAAAATCGGCGGTGTATTAGGCGTAGCGAATGTAAAATTATTTACTTGTCGGGCTCAACCGTTAGGAATAAAGTAGCGCCGATTACGCTGCACCGAAACCGTGATTCGGAAATTGTACTTGGTGCTGAAACAGCAGACGATTTGAGACCTGAACCCAGGAACGTTGAGCGGGTCGGAGCAGCGGACAAAACAAAAAAGCAGCTATGGCGTCTAAATTATTCGTAGGGAATCTCCCCTTCACAACAACCGAGAACGATCTGCAGGACTATTTTGCCCAGGTGGGTCCTGTGCTCGCAGTCAATATCATGCAGGATCGCGCTACCGGCCGCTCCCGTGGTTTTGCCTTCATTGAAATGGGGACTCCAGAGGATGCTTCAAAGGCGATCTCCATGTTTCACAAAAAGGATTTTCAGGGACGCCCATTGACTGTCAATGAAGCACGTCCGCGCGAAGACCGCCCGCCTGGCGGCGGATATCGCGAGCAGCGATAGACTGAACTGTTCCCTAGACCACCGCTCCTTCGCTTCAGTGGTGGTCTTTTTTGCTTTCGCGCCCGCTAAGCGAACTTCCCCGGATTCAGGATACCCCGCGGATCCAGCGCCTGCTTAATCGCACGGTGCAGTTGGCGGACCTGCTTTGAGACGGCCAGTGGCCACCAGCGCCGTTTGGCAAGACCGATGCCGTGTTCGCCGGTGATCGCGCCTCCCCAGGCAAGAACCTGGCGAAACAATTCGTCGAGCGCGAGTTCCGAGCGGCGGCGGGCGCCGGGATTGTTTAGATCCACCATGATGTTCACATGGATGTTACCATCGCCCGCGTGACCGAAGCAGGCCACCGGCAGGCCGTGCTTCTCTTGCAGCCTCGGGGCGAAAGCAAACAGCTCTTCCAGCCGGCCCCGAGGCACCACGATGTCCTGGTTGAGCTTGGTCAGGCCGGTATCTCGCAAAGCATAGGAAAATTCACGCCGAATCGCCCAAACTTCCTCGCAATGTTTAGCCCCCAGGGCCGTCTCAATGAACAAAGGCTTGCGGCTGCCCACCAACCGTTGCAAGGCGCGGATCTCCTCGCGGACCGAGCCGCGGTGTCCATCGAGCTCGAGGATTAAGTGGGCGCGGCACTTGCGGAGGCGCTCGCTCCTCGTCCGTTGGTAGGCCGCCGCGAGCGTAAATTCATCGGCGACCTCCAGTGCCGCCGGCAGGAAGCCGGCGGCAAAGATGGCACGAATCGCGCGAGCGGCGTCGCGCATTGCGGAGAAGCCAATGGCGAGACAAGCGCGGTAGGGCGGCAGAGGCAGGAGCTTGAGAATGGCTTCCGTAACCACGCCCAGCATTCCTTCCGACCCTACAAACAGACGGTGCAGCTCGAAGCCGGTCTTGTTCTTGTGGGTCCTACCGCCCAGCCGGAGAACAGTCCCATCGGCAAGCACAACTTCCAACCCCATCACATAATCGCGCGTGACACCATACTTGAGGCAGCGCGGCCCGCCGGCGTTGGTGGCAATGTTGCCGCCAATGAAGCTCTGCGCTTTGCTGGCGGGATCCGGTGGATAAAACAGGCCCAATTTTTCGACTTCGACTTGCAGCTTTTCGGTAGTCACGCCGGCTTCCACCACCGCAACGAAGTCAGCGGCACTGATCTCCCGGATGCGGTTCAGCCGCTCCAAAGATAACACGATCCCGCCCCGCACCGGAACGCAACCCCCGACGTAGCCATGGCCCGACCCGCGAGGAGTGACGGGAATTCTGTGGCGGTTGGCAAAGCGGAGCAGCTTCGAGACGGATTCAGCGCTGCGCGGCAGCACCACAGCATCGGGCGAGTGGGCTGCGAACCATTTATCACCGGCGTATTGGGGAAGGACGGCCGGATCAAAAGTCACCTCGCCAGGGGGCAGCAGGGATTTGAGTTTGCCAAGAACCTTCATCGTCTAATGCGACTTCTGAATCTTGCGTCTGATCACGGAACCCCGGCCCGATCTCGCGCGCAACTCAGAGGAAGCCTAGGACAGAGCTGGGTCAGCGCCACCTTGCGGCGGATCGGTCTCATTCTTCAGCGGTTCCGAGGCCAGAAATTCCTGGGCGGCCATGGCCTCCTCTGCCGGCACCTGGACCAGGATGCCTCCCGCAGCCATGGCGTAACCGTCCAGGCTGAGCGCCGACAGTTCGTGCATGACGACAGGATGAAACTCGGCCGCCTCGAGCCGCGACCGGACGAGGTGCGCATCGGCGGGATTGAAGGCGCGAGAAACGGTGACGAGTGCCATGGCTCAGGCCGCCAGCGGCTGTTTGTAATCGGCAAACACGATGATCCCCGCGCCGGTTTGCAGCAAGCTCTGCACCTGGACTTCGATTTGCTGGCCGATGGCGCTCTGCGCATTGTTCACGACTACCATCGTCCCGTCCGGCAGATAACCCACGCCTTGCCCTTTATCTTTGCCTTCGCGCACGATACGTAGCGTCAGGGTCTCCCCCGGCAGCAGAACCACGCGGAGCGACTTCGCGACCTCGTGCACGTTGACGTAGTTGACCGATTGCAACTCGGCGATTTTGCCCAGGTTGTAGTCGTTCGTGTAGAGCTTCGCGCGGAGATTGCGTGCCAGTCGAATCAGCTTGGTATCCACCTCGGGTTCGTCCGGAAAATCGCCATCATGGATTTTGACCTCGTTGCGCGTGTTGCGCTGGATGCGGTTGAGCATCTCCAGACCGCGCCGGCCACGTGCGCGTTTGATCGCGTCTCCCGAATCAGCAATGGCCTGCAGCTCCTTCAACACGAAACGCGGGACCACAATGATGCCCTCCATGAAGTTCGCTTCAATCAAGTCAGCGATCCGTCCGTCAATAATCACACTGGTATCGAGCAGTAGCAGGTTGTCAGGCTTGTTCTGGGGAGCGAACCGGACATAAGGAATGATCAGGGAGAAATCCTCCTTGTTGCTGCGCATCGCCAGCACAATGCCGATGTAACCGAAACTCAGAAACAGGCCGAGGCGCACCAGCCAGCGGGTGGTTGATTCTTCCACGTACTGGAACAGCCCGGAACGGTCGATGAGCAGGGCTACCAGGGTGCCCAGGAGCAGGCCGAAGGTCGTCGCCGAAAAAGCCCGCAGCGAGAATCCCTTCAGCATCTCGTCCAGCGCGATCATCAGCCAGCCGAACCCAAAACCGATGACCATTCCCAGCGCGCCCGCGAATGTGCCGCCGATGAATTCCGGCCGGACCTGGCTGATGGCGTAGCCGCCGACAGTGCACAAGGAG
This sequence comes from uncultured Verrucomicrobiota bacterium, assembly GCA_964446585.1. GTDB lineage: Bacteria > Verrucomicrobiota > Verrucomicrobiia > Limisphaerales > UBA8199 > CAYUPI01. The sequence continues at coordinate 65,602 of CAYUPI010000026.1, read as the reverse complement.
ACGAACAAAATTCGAATGACCCACAGTGCCATAAATTACTCGAACGGATCCTTTGGCGCGGACAACGCCCGTCCGGTGGCCGTCGGGGGCGCGTTGGTCCGGGGTGGCTTTTGCTGCCACAAAATTCCCCAAAGACCCAGCCGGTTCAAATTGCTGCTGGTGATGCTCAAGTTATTCGCGATTTGCGTGACATCGGCTGCCAATTGCTCGTTCTTGAGCAGAGTTCCGGCCAGGCCCTTGCCTGCTTGCAACTCATCAAGCACATCTTTCAATACCACCGTGGAAGATTCAATGTTTTTTACGGCCGCGTTGATTTGCGCGCGGTTTGTGTCCAGCACACCGGTCAGGCCGCCGGCAAATTGGTTCAGTTGGTCAGTGAACGCAACCAGGTTGCTTCCCGAATAGTTCAGAGCTGGACGGTTTGACGCCAGGAGCGCATCCAGGCTATCCACAGTGCCCAGCGCGCGTTCGGAAACCACCCGCAGATTGCCCACGGCTGCGGAAAGATTGGTCAGCGTCGCTTCGTTGAGCACCAGCCGGCGCACATCGGCGATCGCGTCGTTGAGTTTCTTGGCGGTTTCGTCCACGCGCTGGATGAAACCGGCCGCCGAGCGGGCGACTTCCTGCATGTTAAAGGGCGCTTCGGCGTCGGCGCTGTCACCGTCCTGAAACATGTCGCCCAGATTTCGCGTCGGCGTAATGGAGACGTATTGATCTCCCAGAAATCCGGATTGCTCGATCAGGAAGCGGGCATCTTTGTGGATCTTGAATTGGCTGAAAAGGCGCAGGCCAATAATGACGTTCGTGCCGGAAGACGCCAGGCGGAGATCCGAAACTGTGCCGATCGGCACGCCAGCCATCAGGACCTGGGATCGCACCTTCAAGCCACCCACATTGGCCGCGCGCAAAAGGATGCTGTAAGTTGGGCGAAAGAATGTCGTGCCTTTGCTGAACTGCAACAACAGGCCCGCCAGCAATACCAGGCCGATGATGACGAACAAACCCACTTTCCATTCGTGCCGTGCTTTGTTCATACCTGAAATAAATGATCCTTGGGATCGGAAACGCCCTCAATGAACCGGCGCACGATCGGGTCCTGCGACCCAAAGATTTCATCGGGCGTTCCTGTAGCGTAAATCTTTCGGTCGTGCAGCATCAAAATGCGCTGCCCCAGCCGACGCGCGCTCCGCATGTCATGTGTCACCACGACGGTCGTCACGTCCAAACAGTCCCGTACTCGCAGAATGAGCTTATCGATGCTGTCCGATACGATCGGGTCCAGGCCCGTCGTCGGTTCGTCGTAGAGCACGATTCGCGGTTCGTAGATGATCGCGCGAGCCAGACCGACACGTTTGCGCATGCCGCCCGACAGTTCCGAGGGGTCCTTTTGCTCCGTGCCCGGCAAGTCCACCATTTCCAGCACCTGGGCGACCTTCGCGCGGATTTCCGGTTCCGGCAGCGCGCGCTCCCGTTGAAAGGCGAACCCGACGTTTTCGGCCACGGTCATCGAATCAAACAGCGCAGCGCTCTGGAATAACATGCCGAACTTGCGCCGCACCCGCAACAACTCGCGCTCGGTCATCTCCACGATGTCTTCGCCATCGATCAACACCTGTCCGGCATCAGGTTTCAACAGTCCAATCAGGTGCTTGAGCAACACACTCTTGCCGCCACCGCTGCGGCCTATGATGACGATTGACTCGCCATGCTCGATCCGAAAGTTGACGCCTTCGAAGATTCGGTGCGAGCCGAAACTCTTGCTCAGATCGCGCACTTCGATCATAGGCGGTGAAAGAGCTGGCCCAAAGTGAGTGTGAGAAAGAAGTTGCTGATGAGGATGGTAATGGAAGAAAAGACGACGGCTTCTGTGGTGGCGCGACCCACTCCCTCAGCCCCCTCCCCGCAACTCATCCCCTTGTAGCAGCCGATCAAAGCCACGATGCCGCCGAAAATAAAAGATTTGATCAGCCCGATCGCTACGTCCGCCGTGTTGGTATACTTCAGCATGTTGTACCAGGAGTAGATCGGGTCGATCCCGAGCAGGTAAACTCCGACGACGTAGCCCGCGCCGATGCCCACGACGATCGCTTCCGCCGTGAGCAGCGGCAACGCGATATGCAGCGCCACCAACCGCGGCACCACAAGGTAATCCACCGGATGCGTCGCCAAGGTCCTCAACGCGTCAATCTGCTCGGTCACGCGCATGGTGCCGATCTCCGCCGCGATAGCCGCGCCGACCCGGCCGGCGACCATTAAGCCCGTCAACACCGGCCCCAGCTCGCTGCACATGGACACGCCCACCACCGCCAGCGTTGCCGTGTCCATTTTGACTTTGTGAAATTGAAAGTAGGTCTGAGCACCGAGCACCATCCCGGTGAATGCTCCGGTGATCAGCACTACTGACTGCGACTTCACACCGATGAAATAGATTTGATAAAGCAGATCGCGCCCGGTGACCTTGAACGTGAGGAGCGATGAAATCGTCTCTTTGGCCAAAAGAGTCAAATTGCCCAACCCTTCGAGCCATTCTAGAATCCAGGCCTTGCCCCGGTCCATCACGACCGCAACGTAACAGAGGGGCGGCAGGAAGGAAAGATGCGTGTCTCCCTGGCATTCCGTGTTTGCCGGATTTCGGTCACATGTACAGCAACGGTCTTGCCGCCGAAATGCATTTCACTCATTGTCGGCGCATGAACAATGCACAGCATCTGCCACCAATTAGCAGCCGCGAAATACGACTCGCCTCCCGGCCCAAGGGCCTTCCGACCGCGGCTAATTTCACTCTGACGCGGACTGAGGTGACCCCGCCGCAAGACGGCCAGGCCCTTGTCCGAAACCTTTACATGTCGGTGGATCCGTACATGCGAGGTCGAATGATTGACCGCAAGTCCTATGTGTCGTCCTTTGAAATCGGGAAGGTGCTCGAAGGCGGCGCGGTTGGTGAAATTGTCGAATCGCGCGAGTCGGGCTTTCAGCAAGGCGACCTCGTACTTTCGAACCTAGGCTGGCGCGAGTACTTCACAGCTCCGGCCAAGCATTTGCGATCGGTTAGCCGCAAGGTCCCGTCACCCTCGATTTATTTAGGCGCCCTCGGCATGACCGGGATGACAGCATGGGCTGGTTTACAACTGGCAGAGATAAAGCCGGGCGAAGTCGTGTTTGTTTCGGGCGCGGCGGGCGCGGTTGGGAGTGTGGCGGGTCAACTGGCGAAACTGCGCGGATGCCGAGTGATCGGTTCAGCCGGTTCGGCGGAGAAAGTGCGGTTTTTACTCGAGGAATGCGGCTTCGATAGCGCCTTCAACTATAAAACCGGGTCGGTAGCCGAACAGCTCACACAAGCGGTGCCGGACGGGATTGACGTGTATTTCGACAATGTCGGTAGCGAAGCGCTCGAGGCGGCTCTTTCGGCTTTGCGTGTGCGTGGCCGAATCATCGCGTGTGGCAGTATTTCCGTTTACAACGACGAAAAGCCACGACCGGGCCCTTCCAATCTCTTCAACGTGACGACCAAGCGGCTGACGATGAAAGGCCTGCTGGTCCTGGATTGGCTGGATCGCTGGGTCGAATTCGAAAAGGAAGTCGGGGGCTACCTGCGAGCAGGCAAGCTGAAGCACAGAGAAACCGTCGTCGAGGGAATTGATAAAGCCGTGAACGCATTCATCGGCCTATTCCGAGGCGAAAATATAGGCAAGATGCTGGTGAAATTGGCTTGAGGTTAGAGCACGGCGACAGCCTCGATTTCGAGCTGGTTGCCCGGCGGTGCGAGCTCGGTTACGCCGACCGCCGTCGAAGCCGGATAAGGCTGGACGAGATATTCCTTTCGCACTTTGCGATAAATCGGCAGATCGCGGCTGAAGTGGACGAAGTATGCCCGCAAGATGACGAGGTTGCGCATCGAGCCGCCTGCCTGTTCGAGGATCAGCCTGATGCGTTCGAAGGTCTGACGGAATTGCGTCTCCATGTCCGCGTTGTAGTCACGCGGGCCCTGACCCGAGATGAACACCAGGCGCTGGCCTTCGGCCAGGATGCCGGGGGTGTAGCCGACGTCGGCCGCGGGCGCGTCAGGTGGATTCAATCCTTCGATTTTCACAGAACGTGAGCTGGTTGAAGCCGGATTTGGCGCATCCGCTGCGCCAGCGATGGATGGCATACTGCCGGCGAGGCACAAAAGAGCGGCATTGAGGAAGGCGCGGCGTCCGCGTGAGTCGGGTACATCGTTAGTTGTTTTCTTCATTGAGAGGTGCGTCCGGCGGCGGCGTCATCGTGGTGGCTTGGCGGCTCGTTTCGCAATGGTTTCGAGATCAACCAGGGCAGCGCGTTCGCCTGCCTTCTGAACGAGCTCGCAGACCAGCTCGACGACCCGGAATTCAGGATCGTTCGGGTACAGCACTGAGGGATGCGAGAGCAGATCAAACGCGGCACGGTGTTCGATGGCCCACTCAACCCCAAGGCGAATCGCCTTCAGGAAATCGTCGAGCTTCCACCGCGCGTTACGGAAAGCGCCAATATCGCTGATGGGGCTCATCGGGACATCAATCAGACCGGTCGGATAGACAAACGGCTGTGCGGCGGCCTGCATCTCGACAATGTTCTCAAGAACCTGCTGCGTTGGCGCTTCGGCTGGGTTGCCGTAGAGATGCGCGGGGTATTTGCAGCTTACCCATTTGAAACCGAGGTCGAGCATCATCTGTTGGACGTCGGGCCGGCCATTCAAACCATCAGCAAAGCCGCCGGGCGTCCGAAGCCCTGCCGGATTGAATCCGAGCCGAGTGCGCATGGCGTCAGTGCAAAGTTGGATGTTTTCGCGGATGACTTGCGCGGGAGTCTTGCCTTCAATGAGCCAGGGCGCGCGCTTGAAGCGGTACTGAATGTCCTCCGATTTTGTCGCCAAAACAAAAACGTGGTCGTAGGTATGATTGCCGATCGGATGGCCGGCTTGATGCAGTTCCCTCAGCCAATCCACATTTTCCTGCTCGAACACTTGCCCCACGGCAAAGAAGTGAATCACTCCACCCCGCGCCTTGACCCGGCGCGCAGCTTCGACCGCGTAACGTTTGGCCGCGTCGTTGAGATTCCCCTTCTCGTAGTCCCAGTGCATGTCCTCCCATCTTGGGAAATTGCGGGCCATCTCCAAATCGAGCGTGATCGCAATCAGCGCCTTGTCCAGTGGAGCTGGTGGACTGGATTGATGGATAGCAGATTGTTGGAATGACGGATGCTGAGCCGCGGCCATGGCGCTGCGGCCGAAGCCGGCTGCTGCGGCCGAAGCGCCGAGCGTGTGAAGGAACTCGCGCCGGGTTTGGAGAGCGGTGGAAGTCCGTGCCGGTTTTGAGTATCTAATCGGTAAGCGTTCGTTTGGCGCTTTCCCACTCACCTCTACCCTCTCCCCAGGGAGAGGGGGACCATTGCCACTGCTAGTCACCGATGTGACCGCTCGGCCTTCCGTTGCACGCGCGGCGATTCTCCCTCTCCCCGAGGGAGAGGGCCGGGGTGAGGGGGAATCAGACATCCTTTCGCCAATCGTGCTCGCCGCAATCAAATCGAGCGATTCAGATATCTCATTTTTTGCGAGGCTCATATCGAATCCAAGAAATCTGCGTGACGAGTTGGTTGAGCGAGGCAAAGGCGATGTGCGCGCTGGTCGCGACCCGCGGCGTATCGTGCGCCGGGAACGTGGCCAGGGTCGCGTCGCCGACCAAGAACGTGTTGAAATCCTTCGAGAGGTTCTCGTAGCCGGCGCACGTTCGGGCGTAGCACATGTCCGTTGCATAACCGGTGAGCAACACGTGCCGAATGCCGTTCTGCTGAAGAAACGCCCGCAACTTCTCGTAACCCTCGGCGTCATAGACCACGACATCGTCTGGATAAACCGTGATGTCACGAGTCACCGGGATGGGCAGTTCCCAGAAGCCGGCGTTGTTGAATCGCGCGCCGGCGTCCAGGCCCGGGAATTGTTTGAAATAATCCACCACGGGCTTGGCTTCGCTGAGCGAGAGAGTCGCCGGTAAAGGCTCGCCCCGGTATTTGAACCCGCGGAGCTTCGCGTCGAGCTCCTGAGCGCCCTGGCGGTGTTCCTCCGGAGCGGGATTATGTGTAAATGACCGGTAAAGCTTGCGGCGAATCGGATCGCACTCACCCGGCAGACTGTAGAGCACCGCGCCGACTTTGCCGCGCAGCGATTTGAGGAAGGGATCGATTACCTCGCGTGTATGCCGCGCGGCCAGATGATTCTTGGCGGGGGTGCAGAAGTCGGCTACGCCCGCGGGCTCAGGCGTGTCCCAGCCCTGGCCGTCATCGATCCCCCACGGATGGACCATGACCAAAGCTGTCTGCCGGGCGCGGAGATGGTTGGGGATTTCGATGATGCCGCGGGCGTTGTAGCTCCAGCGCCAGGCGCGCACGTGCAGGTCAGCCTCCGAATCGTTTACCAGGACGGGCGCCTCCCAACGGTTAGTTTCACGAATAGGTTCGACCCATGCCGGATGGTCAGCGAGCAGCGGCTTAGGCTCGCGGATGGGCGTGAGTCTGTTCTCGTAGGTGCGGGCCTGTTCCTGCGCAGCGCGCGACTGAAGCAGCAATGCCAGGAGTAGAAACGCAATCAACCGGAATGCGGTTCGAGCTTGAGAAACAACCTGTGCTTGCATGGAGTTCTGTTATTTTGCTTTCATGTTCCTCACTTTTTCAACCTTACCGGCCTTGTCGTAGTTGATCCACTCGCCAACTTGCTGGCCATTCTCGAAGTAGCCTGACCCCATCTTCGTCCCGTCCTTTCTGAACCATTCCCAATAGCCTGTCGCGGATCCATTTAATGTCTGCCCTCTGGCCCAAACAGTCCCATCCCTGTAATAGTGGATGAATTCTTTCGCGCCTGTTTTCTTCGCAGCCTTCCTTGTTCGGTTGGCCTGTGATTTTTTCATGTTGTTGTCTCGCGCCGAATCGTGAGCTTCCGCCGACGCCCATCCACAGTCAAACGTCAGCGCTTCGCCAGCGCGAGGCGGAACGCGACCATTTCGTGGTCGTTGCGAACGAGCAATTCGTCGCCCACCAGCGCCGGATGGTTCCAGGTCTTGCCCATGAGCGCCGGGTGGCGCGCGAGTTCTGTAAACTGCTCGGGCGTCGCCTTTACCAGCGCCAATTCCCCTTGCTCCGACAGCACCAATAACAAGTCCTGGTCAGGCAAACCCACCAACTGACCCTGTCCATAGCGTCCTCCCTTCCAATTGCGCTTGCCGTCCGAGAGATCGATGCACGACAGCAGGCTGCCGTCGAAGCCGTAGGCATGGCCTTTGTGAACGACAAAATCGTTGAAGTACGGCTTCAGTCCCGTCGATGTCCAGCGTTCTTCGACTTTCCATCCAGCTTGATCACGAGCGACCGCGAGCCGGCGCATGCCGACTTTCGCGTCGAATCCGGAGCCGCTACCGAGCAAAACGTCACCGCCCGCCAGCAGAGCCGGCTGCACGATGCCGTCGCTTTTCCATTCGTGGTTCCACAGAAGCTTTCCGTCGGTGGGCGAAACGCTGATCGCGCCGGCTCCGTTCAGCAACACGATCTGCTCGACACCGTCGATTGTCGCCAGGTGCGGCGAGCTGTAACCCCAGCCGTTGGTGGGGCCGACCCAGCGCGGCTGGCCCTTGGCGATGTCGTAGGCGGCGAGCGTTCCGGCTGTTGCTATGATCACCATTTCACCGACGACCAGCGGCGAGCTCGCGAAGCCCCAGTGCGGGACTTTCCTGTGTGTGTCGGACGCCGCGTTCCGCGACCAGACCACAGAGCCAGTTTGAGCGTCGAGCGCGTTGAGAATGCCGGTGCCGCCAAAAGCAAAGACGCGACCATTGCTCAGGGTTGGCGTCCCGCGCGGACCAGCGCCCGCATTCGATTCCCAAAACCGGGCGTGGTCGGAATGTTGCCACAATGGCACGCCTGTCACCAGGTTGTAGCACGAGACAACTTCGTCGTCGCCACGCTGCTCCTGCGTATAGACGAAGTTTCCCTGGACGGCGAAGGATGACCAACCCGGTCCGATTTGCCGACGCCAAAGTTCCACCGGCGCCGAACGAGACCAATCGGTGGCAATCTGGATACCGTGAATCGTGCCGTCGCGCTCCGGCCCTCGGAAGCCTGGCCACTCGATCTTCGTGGTCGCTCCGGCTGTGGCTGCGGTCGTCGCCGCGCGAGCAGCGGGCTCGTGGCCGGTCTGAGCCAAAAGCCGCTCCTCGGGAGTTTTGGTCCATCGCCAATGAAGATCCGGACCGCCAGTGCTTGAGAGGCCGCCCGTCCGCACGAGTGTCATGAATCCACACGCAACCAAGATGGCCCCGAGCAGCAACACGCGCCGAATCCCAATCGGCAGACGACTGGTGGCGACTGCCCAGGCCACGAGGGTTAGGCACATGATCGGAATGGCATAAACCGGGAGCATCAGTCCCATCATGCCGCCGGCGATGGATGGGTGAACCAGGCGCGAGGTCCCAAAAACTGCACCGACCATTAGAACGAGCGCGCCCACGCGCTCCAACCAGCGTGCGCGGCTGAAGAACAGCCACCACAGGATGATCAACAGCCCTCCTACAGCTCCGCCCAGCACTCCGAAGCCCGCCTGCTCAGGAGCGACGGCCGGAACGACGAAAAAGGCAAGCCACTGGAAAACCACTGCGACCACGCCAGGCCAGAGCCGGAGCGATTTCCTCAGAGTCGGTTGGCCGTTCTCAGGGGTCATCACATGCGATTGTGGTACAACAGATCGGGCTTTACAACCTCAGCCTGGTTTCGCTGGCTTCATTTTTCTCCAGCCGCCGGCGGAACTGGTTTGACCCGTTTCCACTCCGACGAGGTGCGCCCATCACCCGGCTGACTGGTGAAATCGGTAGGCCGTTCAGCGCCCGGTTTGGCAAAGCAGGCCTTAAACGCGTCTCCATTCACTTCATAAATTCCAAGCTGCTTTTCGCCTTTGGTAGGTCCAGCCGTCACGGCATAATCAATAGTCTTGGGATTCTTCGAGGGATCGATGGTGAATTTCGCTTGGAAATAGACACGTCCCGACATCGTCGTCGTCGCCTCGTCTCCCTTGCAGACTCGTTTCATCTGCTGGCGCATGTCATCGGGCATGGACATCCCGTCCGCGGAGCCTGATACCATCGACCATTCGCCTTGCATCAGAGCCATGTCTCTCTTGACAGCTTCGTTCTCTGCGCCCCAGGCAGGCGCGAGGGCCACTAACGCCAGCGCGCTGATGAATACAATTCGGATCGTTTTCATGTTTGTTGTTGATTGTCGCAATGAAATGTCGCCCAGCGTGCGCTTGCGCCGGGCCAAAGTCACGAGGAAATAAGCAGTTCGTTTGCTGTTCGTCGAGCGCTGCGTTATCGCTTGTAGCATGACGAACGGGCACTCCGACGAAGTTCCCTGCACGACGTTGTAGGAAACGACGTAAGGAGTTTCTGATCGATGAGTCGGTCGAAAACTTCAGAAACTCCTTACGTCGTTTCCTACAACCTTCGCACTGCGCGTCAGCCGGTGGAACGTGGTCACACATGAGGGATTCCGCCGCCACTCGCGCCCGCGGCGGCTGCGCCAATGACCAGGGCTGCTCCCACTGCAGTCGCGATGCGGGCCGTATCCACGACGACCGAAATGGGCGTCAATGCCGCTCTCCAAACGGTCGCCGGTTCACTCGTGGAATAAAGCGGCAATCGGAAGGGCGTGATTTCTTTGCCTTCGCGCCACAGCACATATTTCCCGTTGAACGTCGCGACATAATAACCGTGTTCCGGCGGAGCGTTCGTCACTGCGATATACCTTTCCGGCGAGACGGACAGTTTCCAGTAGAAGCTTCGCTCCGGCGCCGAATTCATCACGAAAAGGATTTGCCCCATCGCATTCGTGCCTACACAGATAAAATGAGGGCGCTTGGGGGAACCTCCACCGGTTTCTCGGCGCGGCCCGGCGCCTTTGGAACCCAGCGCTCATCACACGACAGCCATTTGCGCTCGGCTTAAGACGCAATCTGCCAGCGCGTCGAGTTCAATTGCGTGAGCGGCACGGAAAGCCCATTGGTTGAAAGTGTCGCGTCCACGAACTGAAACGGGCAATTCTTCGGCAGGTTCGTCGAAGTGAGCAGCCAACATGCGCGCGCCGTATTTGTCTTCGAACGGGAGAAGGGAAAGGTGAAGCAGTTATGGTCGTAGCGCACCAGCACATCTTCACTTTCCGGCGACGCTTCCAGGCTGACGAGCGACACCGGCCGGTAGGCTTTGGCGCCCCAAACTCCTTTGGTCACACAACCGACATTAAACAGCATGGATAAAAATGTGACGACGATCCATACTCATTGCGACGACAGTCTCAAGCGGTTCAATTGAGGCTGCTGGTTGTTGAGCGGACTGTGCGGGAAGCGCGAGTAAGAGGCAAGCGGACTAGTAAACACTTATTTTGGGGGGTCGGAGTGCGCCCGTCCTCAGGCCCGATAACAAGACCACTCCGGCAATCGTTGGCTGAGACATGACGCGGGCGCAGGAAGGATGAAGATGCTCGACGGCGGACGCCGCGCGCGGCGGGTGGGGTAAAATTGTGGCGGTGCTGTTCGCTTCGGAGAATTTAGATTAAATGTGTTCCAGCATCCCGGTGCTGTCGCCCACGCGCTCGGCCTGAACGCCCATGCGCTCAAGCATCGACAGGTAGAGATTTGTCATCGGCGTCTCACGGTCCATCTTAACGTGTCGGCCCGGCCGGAGTGTGCCTCCGCCGCGACCCGCCAGCAGGATGGGGAGGTTATCGTGGTTATGGGCGTTGCCATCGCTGATGCCAGCCCCATAAATAATCATGCAATTGTCGAGCAGGCTGCCCTCTCCTTCGGAAATTGATTTCAGTTTCAGCAGAAAATAGGCGAACTGAGTCGCGTGATAGCGATTGATTTTCGCGATTTTCTGCTTTTTGGTTTCGTCATTCCCGTGGTGAGAAAGATCGTGGTGGCCTTCCGCCACGCCGATGGCTGGGTAAGAGCGATTATCGCCGTCGTGCGCTGTGATATACGTCGCGATGCGCGTCGTGTCGGTCTGAAAGGCCAGCGCCAGCAAATCGAGCATCAGGTGCATGTGCTCCTCGGGGTCTTTGGGTATGCCACCCGGCTTGGCAACGTCCGGCGGGGAAGCGGCGAACCGTTCGGATTGTTGGATCCGCATTTCCACCTCGCGGACGGCTGTGAGGTATTCCTCCAATTTCCGCCGATCGGTAAAGCCGAGAGATTGTCTGAGGCGCCGTGCGTCCTCGGCCACAAAATCCAGTATGCTCTTGCGATTGCGTAATCGTGCGGCACGAGTGGCGCCGACCTCTCCTTCCAGTTCGCTGGAGAAGAGCCGCTCGAAGACAGCTCGCGGGTTCACTTCGGGCGGCATGGGCGTCGTGGCCGTCTTCCACGACAGGTTGAACTGGTAAGCGCAACTGTAGCCTGAGTCGCACTCGCCCGAGGGACGGGCTCTTTCCCCGCTCAACTCGAGCGAGGGCAGGCGCGTGAACCGCCACAGCTTTTCCGCTGCGATTTGATCCACTGAAACGCCGGCTTTGATGTCCGCGCCGGCCGTTTTGCGCGCCTGGCAACCCGTCAGGAAACTGGCGGACGCGCGCGCATGGTCGCCGGGCCCATCCCCATGCGGCCGCGCTTTGTCGTGGGCCAGCCCGGTGAGAATCTGCAAGTCAGGTTTGAACTCTTTCAGCGGTTCCAGGATAAACGGCCACTCAAAATCGGTGCCGACTAGCTTCGGCGTCCAGTCCGCCATGTTTGCCCCGTTCGGCAGGTACAGAAACGCCATCCGCTTCGGAAACGGGTTTCCACCCACAGGGTCCACCGCAGCCAGGGCCTTCAGCGACGGCGCCATCGCTTCGAGGGCGGGTAGCGCGATGGTCGCCCCCATCCCTCTAAGGAAGGTCCGACGCGGGATTCGCCCAGTCCTGTTCATGCCGCATCCATTGGCTGCTTAGCCAACATTAAACCTGGGAGCACCAAGAGCCAAGCTCCAAGATCCAGGGAAACTCCAAGCCCCAAACTCCAATAGGGTCGAACCCTCGGATCCCAGGTAGGTCCAGGGCACGCAGCGGGTTCTTGGATCTTGAAGCTTGATGTTTCTTTGGATCTTGGCGCTTGGATCTTGGCGCTGTTCATTGCTCAGTCTGCGCGACGGTTCGCACTGGCGCTGTTTCCCCTCTTCGCATTTGAAAAGGCGTGCTTTTGGTAATCTCGAGGATCAATGTCGAAAACTTATAATTATCTTTCGCCAAATTTTTGCAGATCTGATCGACTGCGCACTTATCGTAATATTCGAGTCCTCGGCCGAGCGCGTAGGTCAGCATTTTTTGCGCGAGACAACGGACGAAATCGTCTCGCTTCTTCGTGAATATGAGCGCCTTGAGCTCCGCCGGACCATTGAAGCTCTCTCCGCTCACCAGTTGCCCTGAGGCATCAATCGCGAACTCGTCGTCTTTTTCACGCCACGCGCCGATGGCGTCGAAGTTCTCAAATCCAAACCCGATTGGGTCCATGCGTTGATGACACGTGGCGCAGTTGGGGTCGGCACGGTGCTGCTCCATCCGCTGTCGCAGCGAGCCGGTCAATACCCCCTTGCCTTCCTTGAGTTCGGGCACGTTCGGAGGCGGAGGCGGTGGCGGAGAGCCGAGAATATTTTCCAGCACCCATTTGCCGCGCTTCACGGGCGACGTCCGCGTCGGATTGGAAGTGATCGTCAGGAAGCTGGCCTGTCCGAGAAGGCCGCCCCGCTCCTTTCCAGAGAAGGTGACGCGCCGGAATTGCTCGCCCTCGATGCCGTCGATCCCATACAGGCTCGCCAGTTTTTGATTCAGGAAACTGTACTCGGCATTGATAAACTCCAGCACGATCCGGTTTTCCCGCCAGATGTTCTCGAAGAACAATTCGGTTTCCTTCTGCATCGCAGCGCGGAGGCCTTCGTCGAACGCGGGAAAATGTTTCGAGTTTGGGCTGGCCAGCTTCAGATTGCGGAGCTGCAGCCATTGGCCGGCGAAGTTCTCTGCCAGCGCGTGAGTTCTTGCGTCCTTGAGCATCCGTTTGACCTGGACCTCCAGGTTTCGGCGCAGGGTCTGATGGGCTGCCTGCGTGAACAATTCCTCGTCGGGCATCGAGCTCCACAGAAAATACGAAAGACGCGAAGCCAGCGCATATTCGTCCAACGGCCGCACTGCTTGTGCGTTGTTCGGCTCGGGTTGGGCTTCCCCGCGGAACAGGAATTGCGGCGAGACCAGGACCGCCTCCAGCACGAGTCTGAGGTTGTCGCTGAAGTCGGCGCCGCCCGCGCTCGCTGATTCGAACAGCGCCATCAACCGCCGCTGCTCGTCAGTTGTTAAGGGCCGCCGGAAGGCCCGCGTGGCAAAGTTCGTGATAATTTGAGTGACTCGTTCCGGTTTTGGCGCATCGGTCTGCGGGGCGACCAAAGCGCGCCAGTAAATCACCTCGGTCGGAGCGCCGGCCGCTGTGGTCGCGCCCGCGGCGGCACGATCCCCGGGAACCAGGTCCTTCACAATCTTTTCAGCCGCCAACAGATACTTCTCCATCAGCGCAGGTGAAAGCGAGAGCACGTCGCCGATGTTGTCAAAACCGTAGCCCGAATCGTCTGCAGGAAAATTGTCTGCCGGCTGGAACTCCACACCAGTCAGCTCACGGATGGTGTTATTGTATTCCGCTCGATTGAGGCGGCGAATCGTCACGCGCCCGGGGTCCGGGTGATTGCAATCGCATTGGAAGAAGCATTGGCCCACCCAGTTGGTCATGAGGTTGCGTTGAGCATCGGTGGGCTGAGGTTTGCTTTCAGGTGGCATCTCATGAGCTTGCAATTTCCCGAGCACCTTCTCGAAGACGCGCCGATCTTTCAGGGCCGACTTTTCATCGTTGTAGATCCGGAAATCCAATCCGCCCTTCTTCTTTTCCCCATGACAGCCGTAGCAATACTCAGACAGCAACGGCTTGATCTCGCGGACGAAATCTATCCTGGGCATTTTCGCGCTCCGACTCGGCTCCCCAACGGAGGCCGCACTCGAGTTGCGCTGCTCATAAACGAGCAGCCCTGCCACCAGTCCGACGAGAACGGCTCTACCTATTGCGTTTGATTTCATCTGAAGTTCGCAGTTACGCAAACCTTCAGTCGTCAAGATACGATAATGCTCGACTGCGGCAAGGCGCTTCCTTCCCCCATATTTTGACGAAGCGTGTTTCAGTGGGAATTTACGGTACGGATGGATGGACGGATGAGTTCCAGCGTTTTGTTTTTGTATTTTTCTCAATGACTGGCCAAATTGGAAGCGAGAACATTATGAGCGAAAAGCCAGGGAAGAGTTCCTTTTTGGCAGGGACGCGGACGACGGCGCTCCTGCTGGCGGTAGTATTTGGGCCGCCGGGAGCAGCAGCGTTTGCGGCAGGTGATTCTACTGCCAATCCGCCGCCCAAATTGAACCTGAAGGAAGAGCCCTTACGTGCCGAAATCAAGACTGCAACCAGTCTCGCTCCCGTAATCAAGAAAATCGCTCCCAGCGTCGTGAACATTTATTCCACAATGACAATCCGCGAGCGCGCAACGCCTGACCCATTCTTTGACAGCCCGCTCTTCCGCCACTTTTTCGGCGACCAGCTCCAGCCGCGCGAGCGGAAGGCACAAAGCCTCGGCTCAGGAATTATCGTGACGTCGGACGGCTACATCCTCACCGCGAACCATGTGATTGAGGGTGCAGATAAAGTCAAAGTCGCGCTGGCTTCAGGCGAAAAGGAATATGACGCAAGAATCATCGGCGCCGATCCAGCCACAGACGTGGCGGTCCTGAAGATCGAGGCCAAAGGCCTGCCCGCCGCCGTCGTAGGCGACAGCGATAAACTGGAGGTCGGCGATGCTGTGCTGGCGATCGGCAATCCGTTTGCCGTCGGACAGACGGTGACGCGCGGAATCGTGAGCGCGACGGGTCGCGGCGGATTCGGCATTCCCGGCTACGAGAACTTCATTCAAACCGATGCCGCGATCAATCCCGGCAACTCGGGCGGCGCGCTGGCTGATGCCGAAGGCCGATTGGTAGGCATCAATACCTGGATTTATAGCCGCACGGGCGGTTACCAGGGCATCGGCTTTGCCGTGCCCATTAACATGGCTCGTTACGTCATGGAACACCTGACGCGTGACGGCCGGGTCACCCGCGGGTTTTTGGGCATTTTTCCACAGCCACTCACGATGGATCTCGCAAAGGCATTTCACCTGCCGGATGACAGCAGCGGCGTCATGGTGGGAGAAGTCGAACCCAACACTCCCGCAGACAAAGCGGGTTTGAAGAATGGCGACGTCATAGTCGAGATTAACGGCAAGAAAATGACTGATCCGCGCACCCTGGTGCTGTTCATCTCTCAGACTGCTCCGGGCTCAAGAGTTACGCTTCGAATTCTGCGCACCGAACCTGGAAAGGCACCTATGGAAAAGACGCTGGCTGCCAGCTTGACAGAAAAGCCCGAGGAGGGCGAGGCCAGCCGCCTCCGCAACCCGCAGCCCGATCGCAGCCATACCAGCATCGACGGACTCGACGGCGTCGAAGTGACTGACATAGACACGCGCACGCGCCGCCAATTGGGAATCCCCAACAATGTCCGCGGGGCATTGGTCAGCAACGTGGAGCAGGATTCGAATGCTGCCAAGGCCGGTTTGCAGCCAGGCGATGTGATTTTGGAAATAGATCGGCAGCCGGTGCGAAACGCTCAAGACGCTGTGACGTTGAGTGAGAGAGCCAAGGGCGACAGCGTCCTGCTGCGCGTCTGGAGCAATGGTGACGGGGGACCTGGCGGCATCCGTTATGTGCCTGTGAATAATAAAAAGCGGCGGTAGCCGGGATCAGGAAAAAAACTCCCTGCCCCGCCAGAGCTGAAACCAGCCCGTATCCGAATTCATCTCGGCGAACAGGAATTCCTTCGCCGATTTCCCGTTCCCCAATTCGGCGTCGCGCCAATAATCCCAATACTCAAGTTTCAACGGCGCAGTCTTCGAGGCCTTGCCTTCAGGAGTTGTCTGCGATACCAGCAGTACCGCCGCCTGATACGATTCGCGCAAATCATTGATGCGGGAGAACGTCGTCGACGCGCCGGATTTGTCGTCGGTCACCTCGAAGATACCCGTATCGTCCTTTAGCACGCCAAGGAAGTCCTCGGCGAAAGCAAACTCGTCCTCAAGCCGCAGCAGAAGCGAATCGCGCGCTCCGGCCTCGTTCGGCACAACTCGAAGCCGGACCTCAATCCGCTGATCGGCATCGAACGATTTCGTGTTCACGCTGCGCAGGACGTAATCCGTAAATACAAAATCCCGACCACCAAGTCGACGGGTGTATTCCCGGATTTCCTCGACCGTAAAATCATAAGACGAAAGCTCCGGCCCGTTCGCGGCTGGAACGACCACCCCTGAGCCGATGCGCAGATCCAGCGGGTTCTCGAATGCGATGCCTGCCCCGTTGCCGGCGCCGCGAAGCCGCTCCTGCAGCATTTCCCAAAGCGTTTTTCCCTTCTGTGTCTCCATTGGTGCTAATAAGTCTATTCGTGTCCCTTCATGGTTCCTACTGCTCCACGATTCAACGATTGCCCGGCCTCACCCCCCCACCACTGCTGAAACCACGCGCCCAATCACGTAGCACAAGCCCAGCATGAAACTGCCGATGACAATCGCCAGCGCTACGTTCCCCTTGTTCAGCAAATCATCGAAGTCCAATTTCGGCGTCAATCTGTCAAAGGCGACATACCCAAGGATAATGAGAAGGATCGCGACGATCCCAAATGCGATGGTTGCGACCAGGTCGCCAAAGAAGTATTCAGGCAGGTGGAATTCCATAGGGTTGTTTTTTTGTAGGGTCAGGTTGCGGTTTGCCAGCGTTTGAACCAAATCAGCCAGATGAAAAAGGCGCACAGCCCGCAGGCTGTGGGGACGCCGAAAACCCAGAAGGCGATTCGGCCGAATGCGGTCGGGCGATTGCGATACGAGCGCGACACATACTGATCCGAATACATTAGATCGCGGCCCTCGAGGCCGGACGGAACGTAGTTCGGGTCGCGGGCGGCCTGCTGGGCTTCGAGTTGCGCCACACGGGCCTGCAGTTGCGCGTCGGTTGCCATAAGGGCTTCGTAGCGGGCCGGGTCCATGTCATACCGGTGATGGTACGCCCACCAGGCCCGGTCTTCGATCGTGCGATCCAGCAGCCACCACCAAAACAAGCTGCTGTAAGGGTCGTTGTACGTTATCCACGGACGCCAGCGGTACGAGTTGTACACATTGTAAATCCGAATTGGCCGCGTAGAAATCGTCACCTCATCCGGTACATAAACTGTGCGCCGATATGAACCGCCCCTCGAAGGCGCGATTGGCGGCGGCTGTCCCCGGTAGGAAGACGCGTCGGGCCGCGCAATCGTATCGCCAGAACGCTGCGGTTGCGTCTGCGACTGTTTGAACTCCGTAAACTTCGACTTGCTGGCTTCTTCCTTCCGCGCGCGAGCTGCGGCGGTGTCGAACGAAAAACCGCTCGAACTGGAATCCTGCCTCGTCTGACGCGCCGCGCCGGCACTGGCGGGCGCGTTTTCCCGAGGCGACGAGGACTTGAACGTCTTGCCGCTATCTGAGCTATAGCTCTTCGAGGAACTGTAGCCCTTTCGGTTGTTGCTATTCCAGTTTGACCCGGAGCTATAATTCTTGCCGCTACCGGAACTGAATGACTTGCTGCCGCCGCCGCCGGAACTGCGACTGCCAGCGCCTGAACTCCGGCCGCTTCCGTAACTGGAGCTATGAGATGAGCTCGAATGCGAAGAATAGCTGTGTCCGCTGTGGCTGTAACCAGATGCGCCGTTGGCGTCAGGCAGGCCGGCGCCCAGCAATACCATTGCCAGGCACCAACTCATTGCGCAGTTTCGCAGGTTCATGATCTGAGCCTGGCAAAATAATGGCACTCTGCTGAAAAAAGCCCATTATTTTTTTAGGTCACGTTTGTACTGCCACCTGCCACACGCCTCGCCGATTCGTCAACTCGTCGGATCCGTCCGATTCAGTCCGATTCGTGTTACTCGCCTCACAAAAGTCAGTTGTGCACGTTGGTGTCGATCGCTAAACATCATACCAAATGAGCAGCATCAAGTGGCGGCGCATTGTTGCCAGCGGTGCACTGTGGACACTGGTTTACAACCTTGTTTGGGGCCTGGCTTGGTTTGCTTTCATGCGCCGCGAGTGGGAACAGGCCGTCGCGGCGATTAGGCGGCCGTTGCCTTGGACAGCCGAAGTTTGGTTTCTATGGGCGGTCCTGACCGTGCCAATGGGCGTCGCGATCATAGCGTATTCGGCAAGCCGCGCTCGCTCTTCGACAGCCGCCTCCGTATTGGCCGCCCTGCTTGTGTGGCTGCTGCTGACGATAGGGATGGCCGTTCACTGCCTATCTCAGTCTCTCTCAGTGCGCGTAATCGCTTTGGACTCGGCCGTGAATCTTGCCGCGATGGTAGCCGCGTCGTTTGCCGGAGCCTGGAGCCAACGTGACGGGAGTCAACCGGAGCGACTAAACGCCTCCTTGCATTGAGCAACGTGCTGTAGCGTCCGGTAGCGGCTCGCGTAGCGGGTGCTACCCCTCGTAACCCCAAATTCAAGCGGTTCGTAGCGGTGTAGCGGGTTTGGACCCCCAAATCGGGCTCCTTGACCCCGAGATCGATACAGGCTTACTCTGCTGCCGGCAGACGCACTGCCGCGATCAGTTCGGGCTCTGAAGCCACCAAGTCTATCAAACAATGAGAGGCTAGCATGAAAAAGCAATCAGGCACCCTGACTCGCCGCGCCTTCGTGCGCACGGCGGGCACAGCCGTTGCCGCGTTCACCATCGTTCCGCGCCACGTAATCGCAGGCAGCGGCCAGGTTCCACCCAGCGAGAGAATCAACATCGCCGGCATCGGCTGCGGGGGCATGGGGGAAAGTGATATCAATGAGGTTGCACGAAATAGCAATATCGTGGCGCTGTGCGACGTTGACTCTGACCGCGCGGCAAAATCATTCCAGAAGTTTCCCGACGCGAAGCGCTTCACCGATTTTCGGAAAATGTTCGATGCGATGGAAAAGCAAATCGATGCCGTGACGGTGGCCACTCCGGACCACTGCCACGCCGTCGTCGCGATGGCCGCCATCAAGCGGCGTAAACATGTTTATTGCGAGAAGCCGCTCGCTCACTCCGTTCACGAAGTCCGCGAATTGATGAAGGCGGCGCAGAAACACAAGGTCGTCACCCAGCTCGGCAATCAGGGTCATTCGTTCGAAACGATTCGCGTCTTCTGCGAGTGGATTTCGGACGGGGCCATCGGCAAGGTTCATACCATTCACTGCGGCTGCAATGCCGTCAATTCAGGCATCGACCAACTCCCAAAACTGAGCGAGCACCATCCAGTTCCAGCAACCCTCGATTGGGACCTCTGGCTCGGACCCGCTCAGCACCGCCCCTACCATCCGGCCTATCTGCCCGCCTCCTGGCGCGGCTGGGTCCCTTTCGGCAATGGGACAGTCGGCGACTGGACCTGTCACGTGGTCGATCCCGTGTTCTGGGCTTTGGACCTGGGCGCCCCCACAACTATCCTGGCGAAAGTCAAAGATTATGACTTCAAGACTCAGGGAGATGCTTTTCCCAAGGGTGAAATTATTACTTACCAATTCCCCGCCAACGCCAAGCGCGGGCCGGTGACTCTTCACTGGTACAGCGGCACCGAAAAGATCCCTCGCCCGACCGAACTGGAAGCGGACGAGAAGGACATCGATACGGGCGCAGTTGTGATGGGCGACAAGGGGACAATTGTCTATGGCTCGCACGGCGCCGGGCACGTGCACATCATTCCACAGGCGCAGGCCGACGCCTATCAACGCCCGCCCAAGACGATTCCCCGGGCCAAGGAGCATCACCAGGATTGGCTGCAGGCGATTCGGAACGGCACCAAGGCCGGCTCGGATTTCTCTTACGGCGGTCCGCTGACCGAAATCGCGATGCTGGGCGTGATCGCCATCAAACTCACCGGAACGAAGCTGGAATGGGACACAAAAGCGGTTCGCTTTAAGAACTCCCGCGAAGCCAATGAGTTCCTCAACCCGCCGTACCGGAAGGGATGGAGCCTTTAGTAAAGAGGCAAAGAAATTTCGTCATGCCGCGACCAGTTGGCCGTAGGGCGTCAGTTTCCCCTCACCCCAGCCCTCTCCCCAAGGGAGAGGGAGTTCCTGCGCGCAGTGCCGGAATGTATCAACGCCCTTCGATTTGTCGCCCGACTGGCGGCGATTCCCCCTCTCCCAGAGGGAGAGGGCCGGGGTGAGGGGGTACAGCGCCCACACTCAATGACGACCTGCGATGTACCGAAAATTATTTTTCGAAGTACCAGTCTCGAGATTCCTAAACGCAGCAAACCCGTGTGTGAACTTGGGCAGGACTTGTCCCTTACGGATCCTCATGGTCCTTCCTGTCCTTGCCCTCCTGTGGGCTGGTGCAGCGGCTTCGTGCGCCGCTGATTCGCGCCCGAACATCCTGTTCTGTTTGGCGGACGATTGGTCGTGGCCGCATGCGGGCGCGTATGGAGACAACGTGATCCGGACACCGAACTTCGATCGGTTGGCACGGGAGGGGATGCTCTTCAATTATTGCTTCAGCGCCGCGCCAAGTTGCACGGCGTCGCGCGGCGCAATGCTGACCGGCCAATATCCTCATCGCTTGGGCGAGGGTGGTAACCTTTGGGGAACTTTGCCCAAAAAGCACCCGAATTACGTGGACTTGCTGGAGCAAGCCAATTACGCGGTCGGCTGCATGCGCAAGGGCTGGGGCCCGGGCGATTTTGCGCCGGGCGGTTACACGCGCAATCCCGGCGGACCGAAATTTGAGACTCTCGAAGCGTTCTTAAAGAGCGTGCCTGCGGAGAAACCATTTTGCTTCTGGTTCGCCAGCCATGATCCACATCGCCCGTATGATCTCGCGTGCGGCGCGAAAGCGGGCTTAACCACCAATAGCGTAGTCGTGCCGCCGATGTGGCCCGACAGCGAAGTCTCGCGCAACGACATCCTCGATTACTATGCCCGGACCGAGCGCTTCGATCGCGAAGTGGGGGAGATGCTGAATCTGCTGCAAAAAGCCGGCAAACTCGATAACACCCTCGTGCTCATGACGGGCGACAACGGCTGGCCTTTCCCCCGATGCAAGGCCAACCTTTATGACGGCGGCACGCGGCAGCCGCTGGCAGTGCGTTGGCCGGCCCGCATTCGCGCCGGCCAGGTCTGCGACGATTTCATAAACCTGATGAACCTGGCGCCGACCTTTCTCGAAGCCGCCGGATTAAAGCCACCGCCTCAGATGACTGGCCGAAGCTTCCTCGGCCTGCTGGCGGGCACAGAAAAATGCGGATCGCGCAACGTCGTCTTCCTCGAACGCGAGCGCCACGCCGACGTTCGCGCCGGCAGCGTGGGTTATCCCGCTCGCGCCATCCGTACGCAGCAGTTTCTTTATATCCGCAATTTCCACCCCGAGCGCTGGCCGGCTGGAGATCCGGAAGTTGGCAAAGATCCGCCTCGTGAATTCGGCGATTGCGACGATGGCCCGACGAAGAGGTTCATTCTCGCGCACCGGAATGAACCCGGAATCGACAAGGCGTTTGAGCTTTGCTTCGGTAAGCGGCACGCGGAGGAGCTCTACGACGTAGTAAAAGACCCGCACGAATTGCACAACCTGGCGGAAGATTCAGCCTACGTTACGGTGAAGAAGAAGCTCCGGGCCGAACTGGAACAATGGATGCGCGAAACGGCCGATCCTCGCGCTACCAGCGACGATGATCCCTGGGATCGGTACCCCTACTTCCGCACCGCCCGGCCCGGAGCGGACCGGAAACCGAAGTGAAGGAGGACTGGATTGACATTGACCCTGAAGCTCGGTGCCATACTTTTTGCCCGGCAACAGGATCACAATGAAATGCCCCCTTATCTTCTTCCGGTTTGACCGAATTTTAGCTCTCTCCGCCTCTCTGCTGATTCTGCCGTTGCTCGCAGCCGGCTGCGGGAAATCCGACAACAAGGGCGGAGCGCCAAAGCCCAAGGTTGCGCTCGTGATGAAATCGCTCGCAAACGAATTCTTCAGCACCATGGCCGAAGGAGCAAAGAAACATCAGGCCGCTCACGTCGCCGACTACGAGTTGATCATCAACGGAATTAAGAACGAAACCGATCTGGCCGAACAAGTAAGTTTGGTGGAACAGATGATCGCCCGGCGCGTCAACGCCATTGTCATTGCACCCGCCGATTCAAAGGCGTTGGTGACCGTTCTCAAACGTGCCCAAGACTCGGGAATTACGGTAGTGAATATCGACAACAAACTCGACGCGGACGCTGCGCGGCAGGCGGGCCTATCGGTTCCTTTTGTCGGGCCTGACAACCGCGCCGGCGCTCGCCGCGTCGGCGAGGCCCTGGCAAAGCATCTTCGGGGCGGGGACAAAGTGGCTCTCATAGAAGGAATTCCCACCGCCTTCAATGGCCAACAGCGACGGCTGGGGTTCGAGGAAGCCATGAAGGCGGCGGCCATCAATATCGTCACCGTTCAGAGCGGCTATTGGGAAATCGACAAGGCGAACAATGTTGCTGCGGCGATCCTCAACGAACATGCGGACCTCAAAGCCATTCTCTGTTGCAACGACAGCATGGCCCTTGGCACAGTGGCGGCCATTCAAGCCGCGAGCAAAACCGGCAAAGTGCTGGTGGTCGGCTTTGACAACATCGGTGCGATCCGTCCCATGCTCGCTGACGGCCGCATCGTGGCCAGCGCCGAGCAACACGCCGATCAACTGGCCGTCTTTGGCATCGAAGCTGCCTTGCGCATCTTGAAGGGCGAAGCTTCTACCGCCGACAAGGCTACAGCACTGGAAATCGTCACCGGAGCGGAATCGTTATCTCTGCCAACGGGCACGAAATAGCGTATGCAGGATTCTTAATCGTAACCTTCATCCGAACCTTCTGCCTTCAAACGCGCAGAAGAGGAAAGAAAAGAAGATCATGAATACGATGACGATTAAGATTACGATCGAAATCCGGAGTCTGGCCTGATAGCGCGCATGAGCCGCAAATTCACAGCCTTCGGCGATTACGCCGCGTTACTGTTGACTTGGATTGGCCTGCTGTTGCTCTTCGGGGCGCTGGGGGAACATTTCCTCTCGCATCAAACTTTCAGCGCCCTTGCCAACCGGGTTCCAACGCTCACCGTCGTCGCGGCCGGAATGACCCTTGTGCTTGTCGTGGGCGGTATCGACCTTTCCGTTGGCTCAATCCTCGGCTTGAGCGGCGCTTTGGTGGGAGTGGCCATGGTGGAATGGCATTGGCCGCTGTGGGCGGCGGCTGGACTCAGCGTTGCCTGCGGACTGGCTGCCGGCCTTTTGAATGGCTGCATCAGCGTGCTGTTGGGGATTCCTTCTTTCATCGTTACGCTTGGCATGCTTGAGGTCGCACGCGGACTGGCTTTTCTTTGCAGCCATTCGCAGACAAAATATATCGGCTCGATGGTCACCGGCCTGTCGGAGCCGATCTCTCCACTTGGGATTTCGCCGGCGTTTATGCTCATGGCGGCGGTCGTTGCCGCCGGTCAGCTTACGCTTTCCTTGACAGTCTTCGGCCGCCACATTGTGGCGATCGGCTCGAACCAGGAGGCGGCGCGCCTCGCGGGTATCAACCCAGCCCAGGCGAAGATTACCGTTTTCGCCTTGCTCGGACTGCTGACCGGGCTCGGCGCGGTCTTTTACACGTCACGCCTCGGTTCGGCTGATCCGAACGCCGGTGTCGGCCTCGAACTTTCCGCCATTGCCGCCGTTGTCATCGGTGGCACCAGCCTCATGGGTGGCCGCGCCTCAGTGGTGAAGACATTTTTCGGGGTGCTCCTTATCGCGACACTGGAAGCCGGGCTGGCTCAAGTAGGTGCCTCCGAACCGGTCAAACGCGTGATCACCGGCCTCGTTATTGTCATCGCCGTGGTGTTCGACGCCTGGCGCAACGAAACGACGGGCCACAAATTAGAGGCATTGAGGCGAATTCTCCCCCGCAAATTCAAACGGCCATGAAAATTTCATTTTCCGCAGAAGCATCGGCGAATCCTGTTCCGGGTCAGGACTGTGAGGCTTGGCTTGTACACAGGATGCCCGGACGTGTGGTTTGCCGGTCGCCGCGGTTGAAAGCCCTTATTGGCTTTGTTGCCTTGCTTCTGACCAGTAGCGGCCTCCTGGCCGCCCCTGCCTCACCAATCCAGGATACGCCGGTGAAGATCATTTTCGACACTGATATTGGAAATGACGTCGATGACGTTCTGGCGCTTTCGATGCTGCACGCTTTGCAATCGCGCGACGATTGCGAGCTCCTCGCCGTTACAATCACGAAACCGGACGAACTGGCCGGACCGTTCGTTGATGTTATCAACACCTTTTATGGCCGACCGAAGATTCCCATTGGGTGCGTCCGACCGTCGCAAGCCAATGAATCGAGCAAGTTCCTGCAACTCGCGCAAATCAAGGACGGAGGCTGGCCGCGCTACGCTCGTCGCCTGAATCGAAGCTCGGACGCACCGCGGCCAACGCCCCTGCTGCGAGGAATCCTCTGCCAGCAACCGGACAACTCCGTTGTCGTCGTGCAAGTCGGCTTTTTCTCTAACCTGGCTGCACTGATCGAGACGCAGGGCGATACCGTTTCAACCCTCAGCGGTCGTGATTTGGTCAGACAAAAGGTAAAGCTCCTCTCTGTAATGGCGGGAGCATTCCAAAAGATCGGGCAAAACGACCATTATCTCGAGTTCAATGTGGTCAAAGACATTCCGTCCGCGCGCAAGCTGGCCAGCGAATGGCCCACGCCAATTGTCTGGAGTGGGTTCGAAATCGGCATCGCCGTCCCCTACCCCGCCGTGAGTATCGAGCGGGATTTCAGTTATGTCCCACATCATCCAGTCGCCGAGGCTTATTATCTTTACGAGCCGCCGCCACACGAGCGCCCGACCTGGGACCTTACGGCCGTTCTTTATGCGGTCTTCCCCGAACGCGCTTATTTTAACCTCTCCTCACCTGGTCGAGTGGCCATCGAGGCTGATGGCTTCACTCGGTTTACTGCCGCGCCAGAAGGCCGCGACCGATATCTCATCCTCAACGAACACCAGATTCCGCGCGTCAAGGAAGCCCTCGTCCAACTGGCCTCTCAGCCGCCGACACCAGGAAGGACCAATGCAAAATGACGAATGACGAAAGTAACAGAAGAGTCGCTGTCGTTGGTTCATTGAACGTTGACTATATCGCCTCGGTCGAGGAACTGCCCGCGCCAGGCGAGACGATCGCCGCTGCAGGCTTCATCAGACGCTTCGGCGGCAAGGGCGCGAACCAGGCCGTCGCTGCCGCGCGTCAGGGCGCACGGGTGGCGTTGATTGGATGCGTGGGAGACGATGACGACGGAACGGCCTACCGCCGACGCCTGACTGCAGAGCACATCAGCAGAGCAGGCATTTCGGCCGCCAAAGCATTTCCGACTGGTGTGGCGCTAATAGCTGTGGATAAGAAAGCTGAAAACATGATTGTTGTTTCGGCCGGAGCCAACGGAGCGCTAAGTCCGCTCCTGATCCGCGCCTGCAAGGCCCAGATTGCCTCCGCTCGCATCCTGCTGCTCCAATTCGAAGTGCCAATGCCCGCAGTCATCGAGGCCATCCGAGTAGCCAATCGCGGAAATGTGCCTGTCGTGCTAAATCCTTCCCCGTTGCGCGAGGGATTTCCCTGGGGAAGGTGCGCCATCGACACGCTCGTCGTGAACTCGGGTGAGGCGCGAGCCATCTTCGGACTGAGCCTGAAAACAAGAGCCACTTTGCGCCGCCGGCTGGCACGATGGCAAATTCAACGATTGGTGATCACTCGAGGCGCGAAGCCAACCAACAACTTCGACGCGGCGGGACGTACCGAAATTCCAACCTTATCGGTCAAGCCAGTGGATACTGTTGGCGCTGGCGACGCCTTTGCAGGCGCGTATGCTGCCCGTCGCGCCGAGGGCCTGGACGTGGTGACTGCAATTCGTTACGCCAATTGTGCCGGGGCCCTCGCCACTCTCAAGACTGGCGCGCAGGAAGCAATCCCGAATCGGGCTGCGACCGAAACCGCGTTGCAAAAACTCAAGATTTGAATGGCGCCCCATCGAATCTTTCTAAGTGTCGCGCTTTGGGTGCCGACATTTGGTTCGGCCGGCGTCGCATCGGCGGCCGAGCATCCAGGTCGGTACCTGAAAAGGCCCGATGCCTGGTTTTCTACCGGCGAGGCAAAGCGAGTGGCCACAAACATTCTTTCCTACCAGAGTGAGCTGGGTGGCTGGCCGAAAAACGTGGATACGACCGCCTCACCTTTCCTCGGCGACCAAAGAGAACTGAAGCCCACGTTCGACAACAGCTCTACGACCGACGAGATGCGCTTTCTGGCCCGGTTCTACCGCAATACCAAGGACGAGCGTTGCCGCGAGGCGTTTGAGAAGGGTTATGATTACATCCTGAAGGCGCAATATCCCAGCGGCGGCTGGCCGCAATTCTACCCGCCGGACAAGCAATATCATCGTTACATCACATTCAACGACGATGCCATGGTGCGGCTAATGCTTTTCCTGCGCGAAACCTTCACTTCGCCAGTGTATGGTTTTCTCGACAGGAAGCAGACGGCACGAGCCCGAGAGGAGTTCGCGAAGGGCGTTCAGTGCATTCTCAAGTGCCAGATCAAAGTCGGCGGCAAACTCACCGCCTGGTGCGCGCAGCATGATGAAGTTGATTATTCCCCCCGTCCCGGACGCTCCTATGAACTGGTATCGATTAGCGGCGGGGAATCAGTCGGCATCGTACGCTTGCTGATGAGCCTCGAGCGGCCTAGCGCGGAAGTGATCCAGGCCGTGGAGGGAGCGGTGACCTGGTTTGAGGCGGCCAAGCTCAAGGGAATTCGTGTCATCAGTGTCGAGGAGGAGAACTCACCCAAGGGCACCGATAAGCGAGTGATTGAGGACGCATCGGCCCCTCCCATTTGGGCGCGATTCTATGAGATTGGCACGGACCTGCCGATCTTTTGTGACCGGGATGGCGTGGCGAAGCGCAAGCTGGACGAAATCGGTTACGAGCGTCGCAATGGATATTCATGGCTGACCTATGCACCCGCGGCTTTGCTCGAACGAGAATATCCTGCCTGGAAGCAGAAGATAGCGGCCGGTGCTACAGCCCACTGACTCACCGCACGCGGAATGGCACAGTGCACGCCGCCGCCTCCAGGCTTTGTTCGAAAGTTCACTTCGCGGCCGGAATCGGACGGTAAAACCGGATCCATCCCTGGGCCAAATGCTTCAGGTTTGGGTGCCCTTCCATTACAAATCGCTTGCCACCAATATTTTGTTGATAGGTTCTTATCTTCCCGGCCGCCGGGTCCACCTCTGCGACCACCGCCGTGTGATGATGAAACCCGCCGGTAGCGCCAAACTTCACGTCCCGGAACTGCATAACGTCGCCCGGCCGAATGTCTTGAAAGCTTCCGGTTTCTTTTGGGCCGCTGGAGGTAGCCTCAATCATGTAAACCTGTTTGCCCCAAACGTAGTCGCCTTTCGCCGGGTGATCCGGACCGCCGCGGGCTTTGGCGCCGGCGGCTTTCAACGCCTGAAACGCCAAAGCTGCGCACTCTCCGCTGCCGACGGTCTTGTTCAAGTGGTCTCGGCAAAACTCCGTCACTTTGTCACCCAATGATGCGAAGTCTCCGGCACGCGTCCCCGGCAGCGCGAGCAGCAGGAAGGTTAATGCCAGCATCATCGGTCTCATGGGAAAGAGAGTGCCGAATCCGTTTGGCGGCGAAGGGCGGGAGTTTCTCAAAATATAGGAGCATTGAGTGGGCATTACTGCTTCCTCGTCAATCTTACGCGGCCGAAGGGAACGCCTTTGCCGTCGTGGACGTTGTCCAATCGCCAGGTCCACGAATCTGCCTTTTTATCGTATGAAAAGGTGTTCCGAAAACCAATCTGCTGTTTGTCATCTTTGAAGACAAAGGGGATGTCATCGCCAGAACGTTTTGCGTGGCCTACGCCGTCGCTCGGAAAACTGCTGGTGCTCGTCGAATCAAGCCACAGGCAGGCGTACTCACTTGCTGCCTGGTTCCACCCAATAAGAACTATGGCCTCATAAGCCGGCTGCCCATTCGTTTTGCTTTCGCGCGAGATCTCATGCAGGCGCAGGTATTGATGGCCCAATATCCATTCGGCCGAAACATCGTGGGTTGTCTGTTTGTGAGCAAGTTCGCCCCGGAGGACCCACTTTCCAACCAGGTGATCCAGGAAGGAATCCTGAAACGTGGTTTGTTGCGCGAAGATTGAATCCACGAGCAAAAGGAATACAGCAAGGAAACCAGCACGTTTACACAGATTCATACATTGTGGTTTGCAGCAAATGATTTAGTTAGACCGTATAACGTCTGGCAAGTGGTTGGCACAAGAAATCCTGGCGGACTAGAGCGTAAAGGTCCACTCGCTCTCTGCTGCCCGGCCGGACAGACATCGAATTACCAAGGTTGTGGACAAAATGGTGCCCCGGCTAGGACTTGAACCTAGAACCAATTGATTAAGAGTCAACTGCTCTGCCAATTGAGCTACCGAGGCAAATCGTTTACTGACAACGACTTGTAGAAGTCAATAAATACTGCTTGTATCCCGTCTTTGTATCCCTTATAGTCTTAGTTGCTATGAAGACAATCAGAGACACTCGACGGGACACAAAATCCCAGAGAGACAATCGCGCGCGCCTCTCGCCAGACGGCAAGTGGCGCTCGTTTCCGAAAGTCCCGAACCTGTTGCAGTATGTCAGCACGGGACTTTATTTCGCACGCTGCAAGGTCAATGGCAAGCTGATTCGGCGCGGCCTTAGCGTGAAGGTGTTCGAGGATGCCAAGCTCGCGCTGCACGACTTCCTCTCCAGAGAACAGAAGCGGCGACACGTCCAGGGCGCGCCGGTCGTGTTCAGCGAAGCGCGGCGGCTGTATGAATCGACGGTGGACAATGACCCGACGCTTTCACCGCATAGCCGCAGGTATCGCCATTACTGCATCAAGCGCCTCTTGAAAAGCTGGCCCGGCTTGGATGTCATGAAACCGCGCACGATCAATCGGCAGCAGTGCGAGAAGTGGGCCAGTGCCCTTGCGGGCGAGATTGACGCGCAGTACTTCAACAACGTGCTCGGCAGCTTCCGCGAGATCTTGCTTCGCGCCGGAATCTCCAACGGTGAGAGTCCACTGGCGGGCATCAAGCGGATGGGAGTTGAAAACACTCCGCTGACGCTACCGGAGCCGGGCCAGTTCACCGCCCTGATTAACGCGATGGAAAACAGTGGCGCAGGCCAGCAACAGGAATGCGCGGACTTCGCGCGCTTCCTGGCCTTCTCCGGGTGCAGACTCTCGGAAGCGCGACAAGCAACCTGGGCAGACGTTGACTTTGGCCGAGGCTTGTTGACCGTCCATAACGCAAAGGTGCGGCGGGCTCGAAACTGGACACCGACGCGCAAAGTTCCAATCATCCCGGACATGCGGAAGCTGTTGGAACGGTTGCACACGCGCTGGTCAAAGCCGGATAATCAGATCTGCAAGGTCGGCGAGTGTGAGAAATCGCTGGCGCGGGCTTGTAAGGAAATCAGGATTCCCAAACTTACCCATCACGATCTTCGGCACTTGTTTGCGACCCGCTGCATCGAGGCCGGGGTGGATATTCCGACTGTCTCGCGCTGGCTCGGCCATTCGGACGGCGGCGCTCTGGCAATGCGCGTTTACGGACATCTCCGAGAGCAGCACAGCACGGCAATGGCACAGAAAGTCACCTTCAGCACGCAGGAGGGAGCATGAAAACTCGAGAACGCATCAAACAATCACGCCGCGCGGTGAGTTTCACCGAAAGGCTGGCCCTGGCCTATGATGCGGTAACGCCCGAACTGGACGGGTTCTACGGCTGGTCAAAGACACCATGCACAGTCAAGGAGCTTGGGATCAGGTTCGCGAATATGCTCGCCAGGAGAGACTCCGGCACACTCCGCAGAATCGCCGATGCTCTGGATGCTTGGAGCCCGAACCCTGACCGGCTGAGAATCGGGTTGCTTCTTGCGCACTGGCGATTGACCGGAGGATCATCGAAGCAATCGGTTTCAATGCGTGCGCTCTTAGCAGCGATCAAAGCACAGCGCATCACGGTCGAGGAAAACACACCGCGCCGGATCAGGACTCTCTGCAAGGAATTGCAGATTCCGATTAAGGGCAGGTCTGGCCGTCCGAAGAAGTAACCACCGCGCCCCCCCTCACACCCGCCCCGAAACGGGCGGGTTTTTGTCTGCCGTCAACGCCCCGGAACGTGTTTCACAATGTTAAACAAAGTCAAACAACAAATTCTTGTTGACTCTTTCGGGCTCTTTTGCTGGAATAGGGTGCCCGGAAGTTTCGGGCGGCTATCTGCCGGAGAATGCTGGCGGCGCGTTCGGCGGTTAGCCAACCAAACGCGCGCGCGGTGATGAACCACCGGCCAGCCCTGAAAGATTAGCATGAAGACCAGGAAAATCAAAGCAGAGACCATCGAGTTTGAAGAAATGGCCGCGCCTCATCGCCTGACAATGACTAGCGACAATCGGCTATTCCTCTCTGGCGGGAACGACGCAAAAAGGCAGGTGACGCTGCGCGAAGCGCTGGAATGGTTCCACACGTGTTTGAGGTTCAGCGATGGCGGGTTCGTCGGTGCTCTTGACCGCCTGGTGGACCTCGCCGCGAAACAGTTATCAGCTTAGAGATCATCGTCCGAGAACGAGCCCCCGGGGGTTTGACCCCTGGGGCATTTTGTTGTACATTCGAGCCGTGAAGCGTTGGTTCTTAGCGCATCGAGTCTGGCGGATTCGCTTGAATCCCGGCGTGCTGCTTGCCGTGCTTTTCTTCGTCCTCGCCGTGTGGCTTCTTTGGTCCTTCGTGCCAATCATGTTTGAGTCCGACATTGATCCCCCGCATCCGCCTTGGCAGTATGGCGAATCCGCCATTAAGCACTAAGGCTCGTACTTCAGCCTCCAATAGCATCTATCCCACGGCGGATCGTTTGTCGTCATCCCAAGCCCACTGACGATGTTGGTGAAGTTGCAGTAAACCCAATTCGTTCCGTTGTCACCCATTGGGGCATTGGAGATCGAGCAGGAATACCAGTCTGACAGATTCGTTGAAACCTGCATCGAGTACGAGCAATTCTCACCCCCTCTTGCCGCAACGACAAAGTTACCGAAGTCGATCACCGGCGGGACATCGGGCGGTTTTTCAAACGGATGGAACGGGAAAGAGTACGGCGAGTTCACCGGGCCAGGCGGGTAGCTGCTCCAGTACCAGAAAGGCCAAACGTTTGTGCCTCCGCCTGAATCCAATGGCGGATACACATAGCCAAGGTAATTTGAGCCAGGATAAGCCCCGTCGCATGAATTGGTGTAACCTGGAAGCCCTTGCAGGCTCCCTGGCGGGTTCGTGCATGGCTGATACCATCCATTGGTAATCGCCAGCGGAATGTTTGTCGGGTCCTCGTTGAAAAACCAGCGCCCATAGGGCGAACCATAATTGGTTTGGTAAGCCTGGATCGAGTTCGTCGTCCAAACGTCGTTCGTTGAATCGTAATGAACTCCGTAAAGCGTGAACGCAGCCCACGACGCTCCGTGGTTCGTGCATTGGTAGTGCCAGAGCACATCTAGCCGATCTCCATTCCCATCGCTCGCTGGCGAGTGCTCCCAAAAAGGCCAGGAACCGCTAAACCCACTATGAGGGCAGGTCAGCACCCATCCAACCGGCGCAACATTCGCTGGATGATTTGTCCCGCCAGGACAGCCATTGCCGACTATGTAGAAGAAGTTTCGGTCTAATGCTGGCGCGTTCGTGTCCCCATCACCCGGATCAGGCCCCGCGTCAGTCCAGCCTGGGGGCGGGATCTCCGAATTGTTGTCATTGACCCAACACAGGCCGTTGCCCATCGAATAGATGATACATTCCGGGCACCAGTTCACAGGTGACGGAGGCGCGTCCGGGTCTGCCATTGACATATAGGTTGTGCAATCGTCTTGCGCCCATGCCGTGAGGCCGATAAGGGACGCAGTTAATGCAAGGAGTGTTTTTTTGCTCATTGGTTTTGATAGAGAAACACTTCCCTGCCGGTGCTGTGACGCAGGCAGCATACGGACGGATGTTGCCGCCGACAGGGAAGTGAGATTTCGATTGAGCTATACTGCGTCACCACTATTGGGCGTGACGTCAGGTTCTGCGACTATCCGATGTGGTCAGTGAGCGACCGATGGAGAGATTTGTAGTCGCGATCCTTGCCGGTGAAAGCCGCGCTCGTGGCGACGAGAATCGCATCCAGGTTGATCAACGCGCGCTGCGCAATACCACGCTGAATCGCTTTCTGCATGATCAACAGTTGCGCTACGGAATGCTTGCGGACTTCAAACAGCGGCATCCCATATTCAACTGCAACGTCGCAGCAAAGGTCAGCGAGGCTTCGAATCTTCGCCGGAGCACCCCGCCTTGACGGTTTGCTCTCGGCTTGCGATGTCGCGACGCTGGCGAAGAAATCGACATTGATGCGCTCGCCTTCGACGATGATCGTCTCAAAGGAATGGGGGCTCAGTGTCCGCGCCCACCCGGACGGCTTGCCGCAATACAATTCGGCCATCGCAAGTTCATCTTCTGCGACGGCGAGCAGCTTCGGGTAGGTCTCAACCGCAAGCTGGCGTATAAACACGTTTTCCGTTGTCTTATCCCGCTTGGCCACGATGAGATCGAGTCCGCCGAAAAGTGTTTCTGTTGGTGTCGGGCCGGGGTTGCTCATGGTTCGACCCGCTCCAAGACTTCGAGGATAGCTTCGCCGACAACTTCCCTGAACGGGACGTGCTCATGCAATCCGCGCGCGAGTTCGGCTTTCATGCTTTGCACACGCGAGGCTACGGCATTGTCAACGACTCGCCGCGCGTCGGGGTTTCCTGCCCACGGTGAATTGTTGATCAAGGTGAAGCTAGGATTGTCATCGTTCAAGCGGTCCACGTAAGAGCCCGCGCCAGTGTTGCGATGAATCCAGGCGGGTAACTTGCCGCCCAGGTGCTCGACGCTCGCACCCCATCCGCCTTTGGCGCTGCCAACGCGCGTTTGCACGGAGTCGATATATGCTTCCAAGGGATCGCGCCGAACCGTGAGCTTGTGGACTTGCTTCCACTCGGGTTTGTTCGCTGGACCGGCCTCAACGGTATCGGGTAGAGGCCGTCCGACGATATCACCCTCCCGATTCCTGAAAGGCTGGTGAAAACTCGAGATCTCGCCTTCGCTCGCGGAGCCTTTCAGCAGTTCCCTGATGACGCCGAACACAGTCCGGCTTTTGACAAACAGCTTGACGAAACGATTATCGTTTTTCAGCACGGCCTGGGGATGCTCGAATGCTTCGGTGTCATCGAGTCCTAAAATCACTTTGCGGATGTCTGCATCGACGCGCTTCTTGCCTTCGGACAGCGTACGCGGCGGCGTGAACTTGATCAGCCTTTGGCCAAGTAACCGAGCTTGCTGCTTGATGATTTCTCGGCACGTGCGGCGCGACGCTGCGATGTACTCCTTGAGCGCGTCGGAGTATTCCTTGAAGTTTCCTGTTACTTGAACTTCCACAAACCAGTTTAGGGTTGCTGCGCGGTCTCGCAGACGTAGGCGATCCGCACGTCAATCGAATTGTCTTCGATCATCGTGATGCGATAGGACTCGCCGGAATCCTGGTTGACGAGCACTGAGCCGATGCCGATCTTGGCCGCGCCGATGTCGGCTCTGAGGATGAACACTTTTGACGCGCTGCGGACTTCCTGGCTCAGCGCGTACTGTTCGGGAGTCGGTACGATCGGCTGAACTAGGGCGGTGAACTCCGGGCCGTTCGGGAAAAGTGAGACTGTGACGCCGCGCACTGAGCGCGATCCATTGAACCGGTCGGTTGCAATCTGTTGAGCGGGAGTCATCATGGTACAGACCGATCAGAGTGGGACCCTAGAAATTGGGCATGTCGCGCGAATTGAATGCCAGCCCCAGCCACCGCCTCGGCTTTTTGGCAGGGAAAAGAAATCCTTTACCCCCCCTACCCGTGCCTTTGCGACTGCCAAGCCAGCCGCTACCCGCGCCAGTCGCAAGCGCCAGTTAAGCCACGCGAAGCCGAAAGCCTTCCCGCCTGCCCTGATGCCCCTCCCGAAGCTCCAAAGCCATTCCTGCGCGAACCTGAGACTTGCCGCAGCCATTCCTGCACGCATGTTCAAACCGCTGTTGGACTTTCGCAGTAGAAATCGCCACACAACCCGGCTGGCAGATTTCGCAGCCGGTCAAGGTAGAGCGGATAAGCCACGGCACGCCGAAGGTGGGTGGGGAAGTCTTGCAGAAAAATCTTTCGCGCGATCAAAAGCTCGCGGAGTTCCTTTTCAATTTCAAGAGCATCATGCCCGGGCGGATCGCCTGTGACACCGATATTGTTGCTGTGATGCTTTGTGGTCAGTCCGGGCATGTTGCTAATTAGCAAAACTTCCGCTGGCCGGGTAAACACCCCAGGCAAGCAGTCCTGGGCAGAAAGGGCCCGGCCAGCGGGTCATGGCGTCACCCGGTCTGCGAGACAGTCGCAGCGGCGCTGGAAACAACGAGAACTATGCCAACACACCGCGCCGTGTGACGCCAAAAATTCATTGTACCGAATAGCGAATGCCGCGCTTTTGGCTTTTGAGATTCAACAGAATCGTGGCGTTGGTGATATTGACGTTCGCGGCGTTCTCGATGCTATAAAGCGCCAAGTGCGTCACACTAGTTGTGTCGATGCTTTCGGCAACGTGCGTTGCGGTTAGCCCGCTGATGGTGACGCTCTTACGGATGCTCGGATTGTCTTCAAAAATGACGCCGCCATCAAAGCTCTTGCAAAACGAAAACGTCACGGTGCCAGTGCCGCTCACTGCCGGTGCGACCGTGCAAGTCAACCCGGCGTTCTCAAATTCCGAGACGCTGATAATGCAGGCGGGATGTTGAATCCCGGAAGGTTCGCTGGTGAGGTCTTGCGCAGCCCACCGCGAAGTGTAGAGGTTGGTGCTTGTGGCGCTGACGCTGTTGCTGAAGACCAGGGCATAAAGTCCGGCCTTTTGCCCGCTGGCTGACAGCGTAACGACAGCCAGGGCGATGATTGCAAAAAGTTTTTTCATGGTCTTAAACGAGAGTGATGCCGACCCAACCCAGAAGATGCTCCGGGTCTGGAGGAACAAACCGGGACGGCGAGCTTTCGTTAGTCGAAGGCTTCAGCCGGGCTTCAAACTCGGCAATGATCCGGTCGAACCGTTTCGACACGTTGGTTGATTCGTGAGGCAAACCGTGTTGCGAAAAAAATTCTTCCTCGGCTGCACTGGCAACGTCTTTCTGATGCTTGGATTCAACGATGCAAGCCCTGATGAGATTCGAGAGCGCAGCCGAAAACGTCTGAAACATGTTGCTGCATTGCACCTGGAGCGAATGGCAAGCTTCTGCTGCGCCGGGGCCTTCTATAAAATTCAGTTCACCGTGAAACGCATTGAGTTGCTGGAGGTCTGTTGCCGTGGTGATAAGATGTCGGAGTTCCCCCGCCCGGTCTCGCCTGCTGATGAGTCCGAAATTTTCGAGCAGGAAGCGGGAGTAATCCAACCCGGTCCGCTGGACATCGCGCAAAGGCGGGAGAATCGACGAGTCCGGCTTTTTCAGTTCGCCATTGATAAACCAGTTTGTGGAAGTCTTTGGCGTGGTTGATTCTTTTTGTGCGGCTATGACTATCGCCAGTTGTTTCGCTCGACGCTCGGCGCGGCCCGCGTGTGGATGATGAAATTCGGCGGAAGTGATCTCTGGCGCCGGCGGGCCGCCCTGCTGGATGCGGAAAATGAATCGACGAATCGGATCGATCTGTGTCGCCACGAATGTATGTCTCGCTTGAGTCTCTGCGTGCGTGAGTCCAGGCATCCTCGCCGCCTTCGCGAGATTTCGATTCAGCCGCGCATAGGCAACGGCGATGTCGGCGTGTGTTTTGAGTTCGCGTCCGTCATCCTTCGGATCGGTGGCGCCAGGATTGCTTGATCGGGCCGTCATGATCTCGCGCAATGGCGCTTCCGCTGCGGGTGCCGCGCCCTGGTCGCTGGCGTGCGCTGGCGCGCGTTGCTCGCTGGCGCGCGTGCGGTCGGTATCCCAGTCGCCAGTATCCGCGCCAGCCTCGAAGGCAGCTTGCGACGGCGCCGGGCGGTTGGCGAAAATTGCTTTTACTGATTCGATGATGTTCATGTGAAACGAGTTTATGGTTGGTTGCTTTTCAGTCGTGGGCAAATGGGTTGGCTTTAGCCCGCGCCTCCTGCAAATTCTTGCAGCCTCGCGCGGCGAGAGCTTTTTCAGTCCAGGTCATTGAGCGCGCCTTGATAATCTTCCGGCAGTCGGCAACTGACAACGAGCCCGTGGCCGCTCGAAGTCGTTCGGACTTTGTTAGCCCCGACAGTTCCACGGCGGAAAGCTCCGCGCTTGGCGATTGAATGACGATGACTTGAGCGGGAGCCGGAGCGGTCGCCGCTGGCACGCGTGCGGCTGGTGTGGCTGGCCCCATGACAGTCTGCACGATTTCTTCGGCACGCGCCTCGCTCGCTGCCTCTTTCTTGCGCATCTTGTTCACTTTACCCACTGCCCGGCTCAGATCGTCCGAATAAGTTTCCAGCGCCGCTAGGTAGGCCAAATCGTCGCCAGCGACTCGCTGCGGTGCCTTTGGCATGCCGGAGGTTCTTTCAGGATTTGTTCCGGCTTTTGTTAGGAAGCCGATGAATCGGGCGCAATCACCCTCAAGCTCAGCAATTCGCGCTTCTAAGTCAGACTCTCTCATAGGTCAATCAGGTTTCGGTTCATTTGCTTCAGTTGTTCGAGCTTTTCGCGCGTGAAAACCGATTCGATCTTTCCGGCATCATCTTCGAGCCTTCCGGCCCGCTTCAGTTTCCCGGCGCGGATCAGCCGATGCACCATCTGCCGCGACAAGCCCGACTCGCGGGCCATCACGGTCGAAGTCACCAGGTCAAGTTCATCGGTTAAGTTCATCGCATTTACTACTGTCCACACTTCACACTTAGGGGAACGTCAGCCAGCTTTCTTCTTTTTGAAGTTCCACGCGTGCCCGGAAGATCGGTTGATCAAGCCCCATTTCCGCCGCGCGTCGGCGACATCTTCGCTGAGCATCTCCTTGTGACATTTGAATTTCTTGGCCAACTGGCTTGCGGACGGCCCGCCTTCGTGAAGGTTCGGGTTGACGATATGAGCTAGGCCAACGAGCCGCCTTCCAACGATGGTTAGCTTTTTCGTCGCACAGCACCACGTCAAGATCGCCGCAATTACCTGTGCTAGTTTCGCGTACTCGTCCGCGTTGAGCTTTTCGCACGGGTCCAAGTTCGCGAAAAGCGTTTCCCAATCGAAGTCCGTCTGTGTCGGCGCGTCGGCGGTCGCCTCTGGGTGAACCTTCGTCTCGTCGAAATAGCGCACCGCGCCGGAGTTTCGGCATCCAGGATCGGGGTGCTCGCCCCCGAGCCCAAATTCGGCAATCGCGGCGGGATGATCGTGCTCTTCCATATTCATGCGAGCCCGCGCTCCACCATCGCGTAACTTGGAACGCCAAACAGATCGACGACTTCGGAATTTCGGAGCAATCTGTCGGCGATTCGCGTGTCAAACCTTTGCGGCCACTGATCCGGGGGGAAGTTGGTCGTTATCACCGTAAACTTAGTTTCACGGCGGTTCAAAATTTGGCACAGCTTGTTGACTCCGACTTTCCACGGATCGTCATCCGCTCCGACATCATCAAGCAGCAACAAATCGGCGTCCATTAACTCTGGCAGAATGCCTGCTCGTCCAAGTTTCTCATCCTTCTTGAAATCGTCCACAGTCTCGGCCCAGCGACTGAACGTCGCTGAAGGAACGCGGCCACCTTTATCCCAAGCGCCGGACTCCAACGCCTTGAAGGCTGCTGCGAGACAGAAGCGAAAAATCTTTCCCGCAGTGTGGCTCTTTGCCGTGTTTGACTCGCCGCATAGAACGAACAGCGTCTTTACATGCTCGTTGCGATACCAACGGCCACAAAATGCTTCGGCCTTGTCCGCGAGATTTTGAATCTCAGGACGGTAGCAATCCAGGCTGAGCCACTTTCGCTGCCACAGTGTTCGGCACGAGTTTCTTATTGTCGGCGGCGACGGCGGCGGCGCAGTCTCGTCCCTGCTTGGCCGGGTCGGTAGCAAGGCCAGCGTTTCGAGAGTTCGGTTTGTCACTTCGGGCATGGTTGTTGTTGCTGTCATTTCTTTCTTTCCAGTTGCTTAGGGCGGCTTTCCAGTTGCGCATTGGGTTGCGGCCAACTTTCCAGCCATTGCTTTCGTAGAAGTTGAAAAAGACTTCGGCCCTGGAGTCGGGTAAGCCGATCTTTGCCGCTTGCAGCTTCACTGCCTCGAGAGAAGGAGAGAAAAAGCGCGCTCGCGCGTCTTCTTTCTTTCCCTTCCCTTCCCTTCCTTTCTCTTCCAAGGGAGTCGGTGGGGGGTGCGTCGGGGGTTCGTCGGGGGTAGTCGGGGGCTTGGACGTTAGAAGCCAGTCAACGCCTGGGGATGAGAGCACCTGAAAGGCGCGCTCGACTTCGGCAACTGGACGGCGAAACATCAAAGCTAGGTCGCCAGCAGTCCACGGCGGGCCATCTGGCTTGCCGT
This sequence comes from uncultured Verrucomicrobiota bacterium, assembly GCA_964446585.1. Lineage (GTDB taxonomy): Bacteria > Verrucomicrobiota > Verrucomicrobiia > Limisphaerales > UBA8199 > CAYUPI01. Next base: position 26,797 of record CAYUPI010000026.1, on the reverse strand, counting down.
TCGCCGTCAACCATCCCTCCCTAGGTCGCGCCTGTCGCGAGCACGCGCTCACAATCAGGAGCCAGATCCCGTACAGCGCCGCGCCATCGGCCTCCGAGATGATTCGGCAGAACCCGAGCCCATCGCGCTTATTCGGGACGCAGACAAACGAGCACTTATCGCGCTCGCGGCTGCGATCGTTCTCGAAGTGAGTGTCCCAATCCTTAACCCGGTAGGTTGTCACAGGCCGGTCAAGGAAGCGTTGAGTTCAGGAATCGCTCGATCTCAGAGACGGGAAAGAGTTTCGTGCGGAGCGCGGTACTCGAGCGGAGTAGGCCGCGCTTGCACAGACGGTAAACGGTTTGGTATTCGACGCCGAGGATCGCGGCAGTCTCCCTCATGGTGTAGGCCATCCGAGGCGGCGAGGCCGCTTGCGGCTGGTTTGATTTTGCTTCTGTCTTAGCGACATGTTTCTTACTCATGCCGCCTACTCTCCGCCATTATCGGCTCACTTAATAAGGACTTTGACGGCACTAAATTGCCGCGTTCGCGTCCCTATTTCTTTGCGAGTCAACCGCCCTGCCTTTGTATCCCCATTGTATCCCGCAAGCAGTTTTTTGAATGGAATTGAGTAGAGCGCAATGGAAACGCGCTCCAATTTCGCCGAATGTTTGTTAGGTGAGACTAGGTGTAGATACTAGGAGTGAGTTGAGCAAAAAACCCATTCTTCGATTAAGAGTCAACTGCTCTGCCAATTGAGCTACCGAGGCATCCGAACGGCCGAGACTTTAGCACCGTGAGATATCGAGAACAAGAGTGGAAACGCGCAATGAACCTGACGTTGCGCCGATTTCTCTCACTCGCTCGCGTTTCAGGCCGCTGGCACGGCTGCCGGCGCCGGTGTGGAGGCCGGAGGCCTGACCATCGCCGCCAGCACCAGTCCGCCCACGAAAAGTGTGATCAGCTTATCGACCAGTTCCATCATCGTGAAGTGCCCCGGAAAGCCATACCAATTCCAATAAGGAAAGTTCACCATGAAGAACGGCAACAAACCCATCAGCGTTACCAGCCCCAGCCTCCTGCCGTAGCTGCGCAAACCGCCTGCTTGCGCCAGCAAGATGGCAGCCACCAAACCGCCCGCAATGTCTGCTCCGAGTTGCAAGCCGAGTTGCTTGGGCGACATCGCCTGCTGGCCATCCGGGTGATAAACGAGAATGCCGCGCGGCCCGGCCTGATATTTCTCCGTCCATTGTTTCTCCGCCGCTGCTTTCTGCTCCTTGGTCATGTTCGGGGAGGTGTCCATGCCCGGGAAAAAGCAAAACCCGGCTTCTTTGATTTCTCCCTTCAACGCTGCCAGCACTGGCACTTCGTTGGAGAATTGCTTTATCCCGGATTCTTGAAGTCCGAGCGCCATGTGCGACACCGCTCCCCAGATGAACATTGCAAGGCCCGCAACCGCGCCACCGATGATAACTTGTTTAGTCATGTGTGTTTTCCATAATGAATGTTTGGGACCTGGCGATTGTGGCAGGCCTCTTTGAAGAAGCCAGCACTTTCTAGAGCGGGGTGGGCTCGCTTCGAGGCCGCTAACAAAGTCCAATGGAATGTAGCCGCCGAGGTCACGAGGCGGAAGTGGCATCTGGAAATTCCTGAAAATCCGCCTCGTCCCCTCGGCGGCTGCTGTTTCAACAGCCTGCTAGGCCGTGGACTCATCCCGTCGCGAAATCGGAGGCAAATAGATCCCTTTCAGCTCTCGCCGCCACCATGCGCCGGTCTGGCGGCGCGTGGCGAAGTCGGTGAAATGGTATTCGTAAAGGACAGCACGAACGTAACGCGGAGGCGCGTTCGGGAACGGATTGTGCCCTAGCAATTCCAGGACTTCGGGTGAACCTTCAAGAAGCCGGACGCAAAAGTTGAACAGCCAGGGATTCTGCCGGTAATTGCCCAGGGCTGCGAACCACAGCTGCCAATCCAACCGCGGTTGGTGCGGTTCGACGAATCCGGGACGCCGGTTGACGTCGCCCGGTTTGTAATTGAATTCGTAGTCGCGCCAGTTCGAGCCGTCCTCACTACCCTGGACGATAATCTCCGGCCGAGTAGTTGTCATGACGGCGAACAATCCGTACGTGTTGAGGCTTCGGAATGGTGCCAGCCATTGGTAAACCGCGGCAACCGGAGCTGGCCAGGTAATGTGCAGACGAAACATAAACGAGAATTGGATTAGCGAGACGGCCAGTGTGATGCAAAACAGGGGAACAGAGAGCTGCCGCGGCCAGCGGTGGAAACGGTGAGTTGAGGATTGAGCCGCCGTCGCTCCGCCATGGCGGGCCAAGGAGTTGAGAGTTGAGACAAGGGCACGCCACCTCGTTGGCATGAGCCGAAGCAGAACTGCGTCATCCAATAGCAAAAGACAGAGGGCAATCGTCAGAAGGTTAAAGAAGCAGTAGTTGCCCGTGAGAAAAATCAAGAGCTGAAACGCAATCAGCGTCACGCAGCAGAGATGGCGCGGACGCCGGGGAGCGAAGATTAGGAATGGAATGAGCAGCTCGACGCCAAACATCACCACGACAGAGGCCGCCTGCAGCGAAGGCGGAAGTTGATGGGCATACCAGCCTGCCCAAGTCGGCAACGGTTGCGTCTCATAATGAACGTTCAGCGCGGTCAGATTGCGCCAGGTGGGATCACCGCTCAAGAATTTGACACAGCCGGATTCGAACATCAGCCGAAACAAAAGCCACCGCAACAACCATAAAACCAGGCGCGACGGCGGTGGAGCGCGGGCAAGCCGCGGCAGCAATTGCCACGGAGCGAAAAAGATGGAGAACAGCCCGGTTTCCAGCAAAAGGTTGTCCCACTGGAACCCGAGAAATTCGTGGCAAACGGTGGTGAGCGAGAGATAAATAAGCCAAAGGAGAAGCAAACAAGGCGCAGGCGCGAGGCCAATGATCAGGAAAACGGCCAAACCTGTCCCGACGGCGCACCGCAGTTTGAGGGAGCGATCGCTGGCATTGAGCCAGCAGAGCGTCGGAACCAGATGATACCGATCTAAACCAATGTGGTGCGTGAGCGCCTGCTGGCGGATGACCTCCATGGTGCCCTTGGCAGGCAGGATGCCGTCTGCGCCGATGAGTCCAGTGATCTGAACCCAGAGAGATACGAACGCAATCAAGTAGATGGCACCCAACGACCGGAGAAAGAGCCATCGGACTAAGTCACAAGAAGGCGGCAAGGTTTGGCGACCCCAGCCAAGAGCTGTCAGGGCGGAGAAGAGCCGCCGATGGCTCGCGACGAAGCGATAAGCCCATTCGCTCACGCGGGAGAATCCGGGAGAATGCTCATACCAACCGAGCAACCAGTGCTCGTGCGGGTTATAAGCGCGCACGCGAAAGGCAGCCTCGGCTCCGTGGAACACAGAGCCGTCTGTCTCGATCAGATGCAGCGCGGTTTCCAGGCGCTCCGCCCGCAGCTCGGGAAAGCGCGCGGCCACGCTCAAGTCTTGAAACGGCAGATAGTCAACGCGGTCGCCAGTGGTGTGCTTCCAGCGCTGAACCCAGAAAAAGCAGAACCTGCAGTCGCCATCATAGATCACGAGCGGCCTGGCCGGCGGGGCGGCCACCTGAATGGCGGATTTCACGGCGCACTTATAGCCTGAATCCCTCGCCACCGCCAGACTCTCGCCGGCGCTCAAGGATTTTGCGTCTGTTCTGACGGGACGAGTACCGCCGCTCCTTTGATCTTTCCTGTCCGCAACCAGTGCAGAGCCTCATTCGCTTCGCTCAGCCTAAAGATTTGGACGTTCGTGCGCACGGGCATTTTTTTCAAAAGCGCGAAGAACTCCTCACCGTCTCGTCGCGTCAAATTTGCGATGGAGCAAACCGCTCGCTCCTGCCAGAGTAGTTCGTAAGGGAATGAGGGAAGGTCGCTCATGTGAATGCCGGCGCAGACCACCAGGCCGCCCTTCCGTACCACCCTCAAGGCGGCCGGCACCAGCTCGCCTGCCGGCGCAAAAATGATTGCCGCGTCGAGTTGCTCCGGCGGCACCGCGAGGGAATCGCCAGCCCAAGCCGCCCCCATATGAAGAGCGAACTGCTGACCTTCATGGTCCCCAGGCCGAGTGAACGCAAAGATTTCGCGGCCTTGAAAACGGGCGACCTGCGTGATGATATGAGCAGCAGCGCCGAAGCCGAAAACGCCGATTCGTTTTGCGTCGCCCGTGCGAGAGAATGAGCGGTAGCCGATTAAGCCGGCACAAAGCAAAGGACCAGCTTCGGCGTTTGAAAAAGCCTCCGGCAATGGAAAGCAAAAGCGCTCATCGGCAACCGTGTATTCGGCATAACCGCCGTCAATTGAATAGCCGGTGAATCGGGCCTGGTCACAGAGGTTCTCGCGCCCGCTCAGGCAATAGTCGCATTCACCGCAGACCGCGCCCAACCAGGGAACACCGACACGGTCGCCGACTCGGAAGCGCTCTGCGCCCCGCCCTCTGGCGGCGACCACGCCGACGATCTCGTGACCCGGGATCAGCGGCAGCTTCGGCTCTGGCAGTTCCCCGTCCACAACATGGAGGTCGGTGCGGCAAACTGCACAGGCGCGCACCTGAAGCAGGACTTGGCTCGGGCCGGCTATGGGCACAGCCATTTCCACCGGCTCAAGTGGCTGACGCGGAGCGCCGAGGATCATTGCCTGCATGAAGAAATTGAAACCCTTTGGTTTCGCCGGTCAAGCAACGGTTCTCCCGGCATGGAGAATCCGTACTTGCGCAGTCAGACACCTGCAAGTAGGGTTGCGATCGAACCCAGAGTCACGGAAAGAACGCACTATGAAACATCAATTAATGACCGTTTGTACGGCGCTGGTTGTTGCGGGCGCCGTGATTGTCCAACCCGCGCTGGCGCAGGACAAGCCAGCAGCAAAGGAAAACAAATCCTCGAGTGACAAGGCCGCCGCCGCGCCTGACACGCAGGAAATGATGAAGAAAATGGCGGAGCTCGGGTCCCCAGGCCCCGCGCACAAAGCGTTGGAGGCGTTAGTGGGCGATTGGAATGTGGAAGCGCGCTTCTGGATGGGTGGCCCGGAGCCGACCGAGTCGAAGGGGACCGCGACCAAGCGCTGGATTTTGGGCGGGCGGTTCCTTCAAGAGGAGTACAAGGGGGAGTTCATGTCCATGCCCTTCCAAGGCATGGGCCTGACCGGCTACGATAAGATGAAGCAAAAATACGTCGGGGTCTGGGTTGACAATATGGGTACGGCCATGGCCACCAGCGAAGGCGCCGCCGATGCTCAAGGGAAAGTGGTGACAATGACCGGAATCATGGACGATCCAATGACGGGCGAGAAAAATAAACAGTTCAAGTACATTTTGCGAATCGCCGGCCACGACAAGCATGTGATGGAAATGCACGACGTGAGCCTGGGCGACAAAAGCAAGATGGGCGAGATCACTTACGTGCGGAAGTGAAGATCGCGATTGGCTCGGACCACGCCGGGTTTCAATACAAAGAAAAGATTCGGGCTAAGCTGGAATCTCTAGGGCATGATGTTGCCGATTTTGGCACGCACTCGGAGGAGCCGGTAGATTATCCTCTGTTCATACGGCCGGTGGCGGAGGCAGTGGCCCGGGGAGATTTCGAGCGTGGAATTGTGCTGGGCGGCTCGGGCAATGGCGAGGCGATCGTCGCCAACCGGGTGCGTGGCATTCGTTGTGCGCTCTGTTGGAATGAGGAATCAGCCCGCCTGGGACGTCAGCATAATGATGCGAATGTGCTCTCGCTCGGCCAGCGGATGCTTGGAATCGAACCCGCGCTGGACATCGTCCGCATTTTTCTCGAGACATCCTTCGACCGTGGCCGGCATCAGCGCCGCATCGATCTGATCGACTCGCCAGTCCTGCCTGCAGAGTCCGGCGAGGGCAAAAACCCAGGCTAAGACCAGCCGTCTGGCAGCCTCAAACGTATTTGGCCAGCTCCGCCTGGCTGGCGGCAAAAATCTCCCGGTGCAGCGAGTTGCCGTGCGCGTCCATTGTGACCACGGCCGGAAATCCGGCCACTTCGAACTCCCAGATTGCTTCCGGTGCGCCAAATTTCTCCATCAGGTGCACATTCGCTACGCGTTTGATGCATTCGGCGAGTACTTGGGCCGCGCCGCCGATGGCATGCAGATAAACACACCCGTGCTGTTTGCAGGCCGCCAGCGTTTTCTCACCCATGCCCCCTTTTCCGATCACGCCTCGCAAGCCGAAGTCGCCTATGACTTGCCCCTGATAAGGCTCTTCCCGGATGGAAGTTGTCGGCCCCGCGGCGGTGCATTTCCAGGCGCCGCGCTCGTCCTTGAGGACCACAGGTCCGCAATGATACAAGATCCCGCCGTTGAGCTTAACCGCGTCTGGGAGCCGGCCGCCTTCGTGCAGATATTTGTGGACTGCGTCCCGGCCGGTGAACAGCGTGCCGCGAATCGTCACTTCGTCACCGACTTTCAACGCTCGGGCGTCGGCCTCAGACAACGGCGTGGTGAGTTCAATCATCGGAAATTGGACTTAGTAGAGCCATTCCTCGATCCTGCCCTCGCGGTCGAGTGTCACACCTTGCCGGCGGTAGGCCCAGCACATGTAGCTGACGCTGACAAAATAGGAGGCCGGCAATCGGTTGAGCACGCTGATCTTGGCGCCCAGCAGCGTCGTCTTGCCGCCGAAACCCATCGGCCCGATTCCAAGCTTGTTGGCCGTCTCTACAATGTCCTGCTCCAGCCGGTTGAGCTCCGGGTTTTCATTCTGGTCATCCAGTTTGCGCAGAAACTGGAGCTTGGAGTGCTCGTAGCCGGTCGCGCGGTCGCCGCCGATGCAAACGCCGAGAATGCCCGGTCCGCAGCCTTTTCCCTGCGCCTGTAACACCGCATCAAGGATCGCCCTGCGGCAGCCATCCAAATCGCGGTTGGCCTTGAGCTTCTCACTAGGCAGCGAGTATTGTGCGCCAACGTTCTCGCAGCCGCCGCCCTTGAGCACCAGCCGGACGGTGGTTTGTCGTGAACTGTTTTGGTGGAAGTGAATCGTGGGGGAACCCGGGCCGACGTTTGTGCCGTCGTTCTTTCCGGTGATCGAGTCCACGGAGTTCTGTCGCAAATAGCCTTTCTTGGTAGCGAGCCTGACGGCCTCGCGCGCCGTTTGTTCGAACGAGAGCTGATCCAGGCCCGAAGGGCAATCAACGTAAAAAAGAATGCTGCCCGTGTCCTGACAAATGGGTTGCGACTTGCTTTTCGCCATCTCGATATTCTGCTGGATAATTTTCATCGCCGACTCAGCGATCGTTCCCTTCTTCTCCTCCTCCAGCGAGTCAAGAATGGCCTTGTGAACGTCGTCAGGAATCTCGGCCGAGGTGCGGCGGATGAGCTCCAGCAATGAATCTTGCAAGGTATTCATCAAGAGAAAAACTAGAGATGAACTGCGGACAAGTAAAGGCGTGTTTGTTTGCCAAAGGCCCGACTCAACTGATATTGATTTGCCAGGAAGGCAGCAATGGCCTCACCGCTGCGGACCTTCCAAATCCATTGGCATGAGCACTGAATTCCGAACCGAGTCGGATTCGATGGGACCGATGCAGGTCCCGGCAAATGCGTATTACGGCGCGCAGACCGCCCGCGCGATCGAGAACTTCCCCATCAGCGACTTGCGCTTTCCGCGCGCGTTCATTCGCGCGCTGGGCCTGATTAAAAAACATGCAGCCACCACCAATGCGGCGCTGGGCCTGTTGCCGGAGAAGATGTCCGCGGCCATTCAACAAGCATCCCAGGAGGTCATCGATGGCGAATTGGATTCCCATTTCCCGCTGGACATTTTCCAGACCGGCTCCGGCACCTCCACGAACATGAATGCTAATGAGGTGATCGCGAACCGTGCGATTGAATTGCTGGGAGGCAAACTGGGTGACAAGTCGATCCATCCGAACGATCACGTCAACCGAGGTCAATCCAGTAACGATGTGATTCCAACGTCGCTGCACATCGCGGCCTTGGAAGGAATTGCGAATCAGTTGATTCCCGCGCTGAACGAGTTGCACGAGGCCTTGGTGGAAAAGGCGGACGCGTTTAAGGAGATTCTGAAAATCGGTCGAACGCACCTCCAAGATGCGACACCCATCCGGCTCGGGCAGGAATTCGGCGGTTACGCCAGCCAGGTAGAGCAGAGCATCAGCCGACTGAAAAGTGTCGTGGGTCATCTTGGCGAGCTGGCCCTGGGAGGAACCGCTGTCGGGACAGGCGTGAACACGCATCCCGAATTTGCGCGGCGCACGATTCAGGCTATAGCCAAGGAAACCGGCCTCAACCTGCGTGAAGCCTCGAACCATTTCGAGGCGCAAGGGGCCATTGATTCTTGCGTGGAAGCAAGCGGCGCTCTCAAGACAGTCGCGGTCAGCCTCATCAAAATCGCCAACGACATTCGCTGGCTGGGTTCCGGGCCGCGCTGCGGCCTGGGCGAACTCAGACTGCCGGCGACGCAGCCGGGCTCATCCATTATGCCGGGCAAGGTAAACCCGGTCATGTGCGAAATGGTGATTCAGGTTGGAGCCCAGGTCCTGGGCAACGACGCCGTGGTCACATTCAGCGGGACTTGTGGCGCATTCGAGTTGAACACGATGCTGCCGGTGACGGCTTACAATCTGCTCCAGTCGATCGCGCTGCTGGCCAGCGCCAGCCAGGTTTTCAGCCGGCGTTGCGTTGTCGGATTGGAGGCAGATCGGCAGCGGTGCGAAAGCAAACTCGAGCAGAGCCTGGCCATGGTCACGGCACTTGCGCCGGTGATTGGCTACGATAAGGCGGCCAGGATCGCCAAAATGGCCTATGAAACTGGTCGCACCGTCCGCGAAGTCGCCCTTGAATTATCAGGCCTGGACGAGGCGAGGATCAACGAACTCCTCGACCCGAGGAAGATGGCGGGGTTGGAGAAGTAAAGTGCCAGCGCTCACAGCTCCGTCAGGACTTCTTTCGCGTGGCCGACCGGTTTTACGTCCGTCCAGATTTTCTTAATAGTGCCTTCCGGTCCAATCAGAAACGTGACACGGTTGGTGCCCATATATTTCCGGCCCAGAAAACTCTTCTGTCCCCATACGCCGTAAGCTTGGACAATCTTTTTATCTTCGTCCACCAACAAGGCGAATGGGAGCTTGTATTTCCCGGCGAATTTCGCGTGCGACTTTAGAGAATCCGTGCTGACTCCCAAAACTACTGCGCCTTGGCGTTCAAACCCCGCAAATTCATCGCGGAACGAGCACGCCTCCTTTGTGCAGCCGGGCGTATTGTCCCGAGGATAAAAATAGAGCACGACGCTTTTGCCGCGAAAGTCTGACAAAGACACCTGCCTGCCTTCAGTCGTAAGGCCGGTGAAATCCGGAGCCGGGTCTCCTTCTCTTAATTTTAGTTCGAGTGCCATTTAGTGTGGAGTGAAGCGTGGTGAGCAAGGTGCCGTGAGAGCAGTCGGGAGGCTCTTGTAGTTTAACATAGGGTCAATGGTCCGTTAGTCCTGCCGCTTCGTGGTCGTGTGGTCCCTCCACTCGCTTCGGACTCGAAGAAGGGTGCGCGCTCAATTGTTTGACACCATCCAAAACATAAAGCAGTCCTGAACAGCCGGTGAACAGCGCCGCCGCAATCGCCCAAACGCTGAGCCACCGAGCTGGCCACTGCAAGAGGACCCAGATGACGACTGTCATTTGGAGTACCGTCGCAACTTTGCCGATCATCCGCGGCCGGACCGTGACCTTGCCGACGGTCATTTGAATCACCACCATACCAATCAGGATCAGAATATCGCGACCAATAATCGTGCCCGTAAGCCAAAGCGGAATCGTATCGAAGTAAGGCCAGTTAAAGCTGAGCAGCACGACACCTGACACGAGCAAGAGCTTGTCCGCCAGGGGATCCAGAATTCTTCCCAACTCGCTGCGCTGGTTGTAGCGCCTGGCGATGTAGCCATCGACTCCGTCACAAATCGCAGCGCCGGCAAATGAGAGAATGGCGAGCAGCCAATGCAGTTCGTTCCCGGTCTTTCCGTAGTAGAGCACTTCGACGACAAAAAACGGGACCAACAAAATCCGGAGGATTGTGATCTTGTTGGCTGTGGTCATGCGCTCGGCCGCAGTTTTACGGCACCCGACGAAAAGTCAATCACGCATCATGCATCACGCATCACGTTTCCGGTACACAAACCACCAAAACCAAATCGTTCCCAGCGCTCCGCAAGCGGCCGCGCCGATAAAGTTCGCTCGCGGACCCAGGCTCCACAACCACGCTCCTAGAAACGACCCTGTTGCCACAATGCAATCTCGCATAAGATAGTATGCGCCGTAGGACCGGGCGCGAAACTCGGCAGTGGCCTCGCCAATAATGAGCGCTTTCCGCGCCGGCTCGCCGAACTCTTTGAGGCCACGGACGACGAAGGCAAGCGCCAGCCAGCCAAACGTGCGCGCCCACATCAGCGTTATCGGAAAGAGCGTGAAGAAGCCGAACGTGGCCAGCACGAACGGGCGCCGGCCATACCGGTCCGCAAGGTGCGCCACTGGAATGTAGCAAACCATGGCAGTGATCATTTCAATCACGACCAAATACGCGAACTGTTGCGCATTAAGCCCGGCATGATTCATGGCCCACAAAACAACAAAGGCATAAGGAATGCGCTCGCAAAACCGAATGAGGATGTCGCTCACCAGCAGCTCGCGCAGCGCGGGCGTAAAGGACCGGAGAACCGCAACGAAATTCCCCGTGGCCGCGTCGGCCGCAGCACCAGACTGATTCGAACCAGGCTCGAGCATTAGCCGCTGGAAAACCATCGTCAGCAAGCTGAGCAGAATACAAAGCAGCAGCGAGATCTGAATCCCCCGTTGCCAGCCATACCGGTTGATGAGAAATCCCCCGATCAGCGGCCCGAGCATCATTGGCACCCGGCGCACCATTGATTGAACGCCAATGCCCATCGTGTGTTGCTGAGCTTGCAGAGACGTCGCCACGACAGCAAAAGTGGTGGGCAAAGAAAGCGCGCTCCAGGCAAGGAAGAAAAACGCGCCCAGGACCAAAGCGAGCCAATGATGCCACACCAGCACGACCGTGTAGCCAACCAGAGAAAGCCCGCTGAAGAGCATCAGAGAAAGGCGCTGTCCCCACCTATCTGTCAGCCAGCCACCGGGATATGCGTAAAGAGCTCCGAGCAGCGTTTGGAGCGCGTCAAATAGTCCAATAATGAAAATCGTGGCTCCAAGGGTTTGCAGATATTTAGGCGCAAAGCCTAGCCAGAGCTTTTCGCCAGTACCGGCCAGGACAAGGGCGACCAGGAGCAGAGACGTGTTGCGTCTGAGAGCGAGGAATTCAGCAAACTGGCGAAGGTGTTTGCGCGATTGGGCCACGTTTAGTAAGGGGAATTGCCAACTCAGAGCGAAGAAATTTCTATTGCGCAGAGCTGGAACTCAGCGCTACGTCCACGCGCCGCTTGCATTCGGCATACAGCGCGTCATATACGACAAACTCTCGCTTCAGAATTTCACGGTCCGACAGGCCCATCGAACTGAACCCAAACGCCACCCATCGCAATCCCTCGCCAACCGGGTGCGGTTTCGTTGGATGCGAGTCGGCCGCACGCACGATTTCCCCGAGCAGCAGCAGCGCCGGGTCGGTCAGTTTGTATTTTTTCAGAATCGAATTGAACGACACATCCTCACCGTGATGCCCAAGCTCGCAGCCCTCGATATCGTACGGCGTTGCACCCAGCCTGGCCGCCTGTGATGCAACCTCGCGCGCCGGCACGAACAGAAACTCCGCTTTCGGATCCACGAATTTCTTGATCAGCCAGGGACAGGCCACGCGATCCACCTTTACCTTTTCTCGCGTTATCCATTTCATGAGATCACCTTTCCAGTTGCCGATACAGCCCCTCAAAACAGTCAATACCCTTCGCCAAAAGCTCAGCATCGCTCATCTTCGTCCTGGCCCATCCGCTCAGGACGGCATTGATGCCAATGCATTCTGGCCTTTGAAACTTTCCGTCTTCCAGATCTGCATCATGCACCATCTCCGCGATCTTCTGCACCGCGGAGTCTCTGATCCCGAATCGCTTCACCAAGGTTTCGAATGTGCAGTCATCTCCGTGGTGTGAGAACTCGACGTCCGCCATGTCGAATGGCAGCGCCTTCGGATGGATCGAAGGTTCGCTCCCGAACACAAATTTCGCTTTGGGGTCAATAAACTTCCGGATTAACCACGCGGACCCGGCCCTATCAATTCCAGGCCGCGGGCGCGTTAGCCAGGTTCTCCCCTGAAAATCCTTCGCCGCAAGCTTCGGCTGGGTGGCAGCCCGCGCTATGGGATTCAATACCTTTTCGAATCGCCGGAGAATCATTTGCGCATCATCCGCAGCCGGCGACCGGAAGTAGTCCACCTCTTTGATCTCGTGAAACCGCCGCTGCTGTCTGCCAAACTCAGCCGCCAGCTCCGTTTCGTCCATCCTCTTCGCGTCGGCAATCGCCGCCTTGCAAGCCTCGGTTACCTCCTTGTATTCCACCATCCGGACCTCGTGAAACATCCGAATGATTTGCTCATCTTCCATGCCCTCGATCTGCGCAACGCGTATCAAGGTAGCCTCACCGCCTGCGTCCTTTATCTCCGTAGCGAGCCATTGAAACCGCTCATAGTGCTCCGGCTTGTCCGGCAGCACATAGGCGGAGGTCTTCAACTGGATGGCACCGTACCGTTTCAGCTTCCGCCACAAGTTTACACGCGCAGTGTTCCCCTTGGCCGGCAGCCCGTACAGCAACAAGAGCCAACTTGAATTCTTCATTTGATATGGATTTAACTTCGTGTAATAGGTATTACAACAAGGCCACTTTGAATCATGAAACTGAGAATGTCAAAAGCCCCGTTTGGAACCTTGCTTGTGTTCCTGGCTGTCGCGTTAAGCGCCGCCCAATTGGAAAAACTGGATACTGCCCGGATTGACGAACTCACCGGTCTCAAAGGAAAGCTTAACGAACAGGAACAAGTTTACAAAGTCACCTCGCCTCGCACGGATATTCAAATCTCCGTAGATAAGTGGCAGATGCCGCCCTTCATGGGTTTGACTTCCTGGGCCGCGTTCATGCCGGGCATAAAAGCTCAGGCCATGGTAATGGGTGATCTCGTGCTTATGCAGGATGAAGTCAATCCAGTTATGAGCGCGGCGCTGGACAATGGTCTTCAGATCTCAGCGTTGCACAATCACTTTTTCTTCGATGAACCCAAGGTCTATTTCATGCACATTGGTGGCGAAGGCGACGCTTCGACTCTAGCAAGGGGCGTCCGAGCCGCGCTCGACACCGTGAAGAAAATCCGCGCCGCTGCTCCGCAGCCCCCTCAGAGCTTCGGCACCCTAGCAATCCCGGCCACAAGCTCCATTACTGCGGATGCCATCCAGAAAATTTTGGGAGCGAAGGGCGAGACCAAAGATGGCATGTTCAAAGCCATCTTCGGTCGAACAGTCCGGATGCCTTGCGGCTGCGAAGCCGGAAAAGAGATGGGCGTCAACACCTGGGCGGCATTCGCCGGCACTGACGACAACGCGGTCGTGGATGGAGATTTCGCGGTACTCGAGGACCAACTCCAAGGGGTGCTCAAGAGCCTGCGCGCAGCAGGCGTCAACATCGTGGCGATTCACAGCCACATGACGCACGAGAATCCTCGGACGCTGTTCCTTCACTATTGGGGCAGAGGCAATGCAGTGGAGTTGGCCAAGGCAATCAAAGTCGCGTTGGACACGCAGCAAAAGTAGGCGTTGGTCTCTTCGGGATTGCATATGCAGGATGAACTTTCAACCCAGTTGAGTTCTTCAAACGCCTCGACGGTTTTATATGGAACACTTAGCATAACGGACGCGATGCAACGCATGATGAAGCCGCTCATGCTAGGAGCGCTGGTTGCCGTGGCCGGGGGATACGGGGCATGGCGCTGGCATGCCCGCAACCTCCCCACGTTTCGCTTCACCACAGCCGCGGTTAAGCGGGGCGACGTGGCTGCCACGATCGGGGCGACCGGCACGATCGAGCCGCTGGAAGTCGTGGACGTGGGCACGCAAGTGGCCGGCCGTATCAGCGCCTTCGGTACGGACGAAGAAGGCAAAAGAGTGGACTACGGCTCAGTGGTCGAGGAAGGCGCTTTGCTCGCAAAGATTGATGAGTCGGTTTACGCGGCTGATCTGTCGGTCGCCAAGGCGCGAGAACTGAGCGCCGCGGCGAGCCTCGAACAAATGAACGCGAAGCTCGATCAGGCAGTGGCGGAATGGAAACGGGCCCAGGAATTATTCGCCGGCAAATTGATCTCGCAGGTGGATTACGACACGGACAAAGCGAATTATGAAGTCGCCAAGGCCAATGTTTCGGTCGCTCAGTCGGGAATCGCCCAGACGCGGGCCGATTTGGACAAGGCGCAACGCAATCTGGATTTCTGCACAATCAACTCGCCGGTCAGCGGCGTCATCATTGACCGTCGCGTTAATATCGGCCAGACGGTAGTCGCCAGTCTCAACGCGCCGAGCCTCTTTCTTATCGCGCGCGATTTGACGCAAATGCAAATCTGGGCGGCGGTTAACGAAGCTGACGTGGGCCGAATCAAACCAGGCACAGCCGTCAAGTTCACCGTTGACGCCTTTCCAGGCCGCGAGTTTCGGGGTGCGGTCGGCAAGGTGCGCCTCAACGCGACGATGACGCAAAACGTCGTGCTCTACACCGTTGAAATCAACGTGGACAACCCGGACAAGCTGCTGCTGCCTTATCTCACGGCCAGTGTCCACTTTCAGTTGCGGCGCGAGACCAACGCGCTCCTCGTGCCGAACGCTGCCTTGCGCTGGTCGCCCTCCTCGCTTGCGCAGGTCGCCCCCGACGCGCGCAAAGGAAACTTGATTGATCCGCCCGGCGAAGTGACTACGACAAATTCAGTGCCACAAAAAAGCGCCGACCAGAAAACGTCGCACCGCACGCTCTGGATCAAGGACCGTGAATTTGTCCGGCCAATTGAGGTGACTGCAGGCATTACCGATGGCGCGAACACCGCCATCGTCGCGGATGGACTGCACGAAGGCGATCCAGTTGTCACCGGCGAAATCGCCGCGACGGCCGCGGAGGTAAAGAATCCATTTCTCTCGCGATACATCCGCCGCTGAACCAACCGATTCGACTCGCATGAAGACCATACGCCAGACCTTGCGCATGGCCCTGCACGCGCTACGGCGGAATGTGATGCGCTCTGCCCTCACGTGTCTGGGCATCATCATCGGCGTCGCCGCCGTCATCGCAATGATGGAAATCGGCGGCGGCTCGACTCGCTCAATTGAGCAGGCGATCGCCAGTCTCGGCGCCAGCGTGATTCAGATTGATTCAGTGGACGTTTCTGTCGGCGGTGTGAGCACCGGACGCGGCGGCAACATGGACTTGACGATTGACGACGCGGAGGCGCTCCGGCGCGACTGCAGCGTGTTGCAAGGAGTCGCGCCGAGCGTGGATTGCTGGGGCCAGGTCATCGCCGGCAACCGCAACTGGCGGCCCAGCCGCATCCTCGGCACCACGCCGGATTACTTGTCAGTGCGCAACTGGCCTGTCGCGGAAGGCGAGCCGTTCACGATGGACGACGTGCGCAGTTCGGCGGGGGTATGTCTAATTGGCCGGAGCGTCGCCGAAAAGCTCTTTGGCGCGGAATCGCCACTCGGCAAGGAAGTCCGTCTGCGCGGAGTCGGCTTGAAAGTCGTTGGCCTCCTCGCCCGCAAAGGCGCGAACGTGATGGGTTGGGATCAGGACGATTTCCTGCTCGCGCCACTCACCACGGTCAAATACCGCGTCATGAGCATGAGGCAGGCGACGCAATCACTGTCCGCAGGTGCCAGCCCGGGCAACCCTTGGAATCAGATTTATCCAGCACAGCAGGCTCCGCTCTATCCGCCCGCGCCGGCGGAGCGGGCCACGGATACGCCGCAATTGACGCGTTTCGCCGACATTGACGATGTATGGGTCGCCTGCGGTTCGCCGCAAAACATTCCATTGGCCATCCGCCAAATCAACGCCGTGCTGCGCGACCGACATCACATAGCGCCGGGAGCGCTGGACGATTTTCATATCCGCGACTTGACGGAAATTTCGGAAACGTTTGCCGCCACCAGCCGCATCATGACGAATCTATTGCTTGTTGTGGCGCTCATTTCGCTTGCGGTCGGCGGCGTTGGCATCATGAACATCATGCTCGTCTCCGTGACCGAGCGGACCCGAGAGATTGGCATCCGTATGGCCGTCGGTGCCCGTGGCCGCGACATCCTGCGGCAATTCCTCACGGAAGCTGTCGTGCTTTGCCTTTCGGGCGGCGTCGCGGGCATCTTGGTTGGCCGCGGAGTGTCTGTTCTTGTTACGCGGTTCCTGAATTGGCCTACCGTCCCCTCGCTGCCGGCCATCGTTGCGTCAGTGGCGGTCGCCTGCTCTGTTGGCATCGTGTTCGGGTTTTATCCCGCATGGAAAGCGTCCCGGCTCGATCCCATCGATTCTCTCCGTTACGAGTAAGAAAGCTTGAAGTGGTAATGAACGCAGTCACCAAACCAGTTAACTAATATGAAAACGACCCATGCCCTCGCGCTTATGAGCACTTTCGGAACTGCAATGGCAGTAGCCGATACGGTCAACTTCGACGAGCTCAAAACCCATGCGCCGCCGCCCGGCTGGACCGCGACCCAGACCGGGCGCGGCAAAGCAAATTGGACCATCGAAAAGGACGAAACCGCGCCCAGCAAACCGAACGTTCTCAAACAGTCTGGCGAAGCGACTTACCCAGTTTGCTTCAAGGACGATACCAGCCTTAAGGACGGCTTTGTCCAGGTGAAATTCAAGCCCGTTTCCGGCAAAGAAGATCAGGCTGGGGGCGTCATCTGGCGCTGCAAGGACAAGGACAACTACTATATCTCCCGCGCCAACGCGCTCGAAAACAATGTCACTATCTACCACACTGTAAACGGCAAACGCAGTGAAAAGAAGCGTATCAACACCAAGGTGACCTCGGGCCAGTGGCACACTTTGCGTGTTGATTTCAAAGACAACTATTTCGTGGTCACCTTCGACGGCAAAGAAGCCTTCACCTGGAAAGACGAAACTTTCAAGGACGCAGGAAAGGTCGGCGTCTGGACCAAGGCCGACAGCACCACGTTATTCGACGATTTCAGTTACGGTGCCGAGGCCAAAGTCTCCAGCGCCGACCAGCTTGAGAAGGAGTCCAGGAAAAAAGCCGCCAAAGGAGAAGGTGACGACGATGACGACAAAAAGTGAGGGATACCCCATGAAACTCCCGGTCTCCTTCCCTTTGGCGCTCGCCGCCTTCCTGACGGCTCTCCAAGGTCTTTCCGCAGAGCTCTTAAAGAAAGTCGCAGACATCCCTCTACCCGGAGGCGCGACCCGTTTCGATTACGCGAGTATCGATGCAGCCGCAGGCCGCCTCTACTTCTCTCACATGGGCGACGGCAAACTCATGGTCTTCGACATACGCGCCGAAAAGCTGGTCACGAACCTTCCCGGCTTTCCCACGATGACCGGTGTCTTGGTTGTTCCCTCGCTCAAACGCGTTTATAGCTCAGTCACAAAAAACCACGAAGTCGCGGTTGTCGACACCGAGACGCTCGCGATCGTCAAACGGATTCCCGATGGCAAATTCCCGGACGGCCTCGCCTTCTCGCCAGAAACCAAAAAGCTCTATGTCTCCGATGAATCGGGCGGCGTGGACACCGTCATTGACACGACGACCAACGAGAAACTGCGCTCCATCCCCCTGGGCGGCGAAGCCGGCAACACGCAGTACGATCCCACTTCCCATCTCATTTACGTCGCCGTCCAAACCCGGAACCAGCTTGTGGCCATCGACCCGCAAACCGACAAGATCACCGCCCGCTACGATCTAAAAAAGGGCAACCATCCCCACGGGTTCTTCATTGACGCCCCCAGGAACCGCGCCTACATCTCCTGCCAGGGCGACAACAAACTGATCGTTTTCGATCTCGACTCCCGCCAAGAGGAAGACGTCTTCCCCGTCGAACCGGACCCGGACGTTCTTGCTTTCGACACGGAACTCCACCTGCTCTATGTTGCCTGCGAGTCCGGCGGCGTCTCTATTTTCAAAGCCGATGGCGGCAAGCTAACCAAGCTGGGCGACGCTGACGTTGGCCCCAACTCCCACACTGTTGCCGTTGACTCGAAATCCCACAAAGCCTACTTCCCGATCAAAAATCTCAATGGCACTCCTGTCCTCCGAATCATGCCCCCATCAGAAAACTATTAATAATGAAAAGCCGGCAAAATCGGCGTTTGGACAAAGGCCGACAGCGTGACGCTTTTTGATAATTTCAGCTACGCGAGCAAGTGAGCCACGGTAGTAGGATGAAACAACTATGAATCTGGTCCAAACTGCCTTGCGGCGGCCGTTTACTGTGATCGTGGCAGTGATCGCGGTTGCACTGGGCTCGGTGCTGGCACTGCGGCAGATGCCCCGCGATATTTTTCCCACGCTTGGGATCCCCACGATTTACGTCGCGCAGCCTTTTGGCGGCATGGACCCGGCCCAGATGGAAGGATACCTCACCTATTATTACGAATACCACTTCCTGTACATAACCGGGATTGAACACGTCGAGTCGAAGTCAATCCAGGGCGCCTCCATCATCAAGCTGCAATTCCATCCCGGGAAGGATATGTCACAGGCCATGTCCGAAACGGTTGCCTATGTCAACCGGGCAAGGGCGTTTATGCCGCCGGGCACGGTGCCGCCATTTATCATGCGTTTTGATGCCGGCAGCGTTCCCGTGGGTAACTTGGTTTTTTCGAGTGACACCCGATCGGTAGGCGAGATGCAGGACGCGGCGTTGAACCTTGTTCGGCCGCTCTTTGCCACCTTGCCCGGCGTTTCGGCCCCGCCACCATTTGGGGGGAGCGCCAGAAGCATTGTAGTCAATCTCAAGCCGGAGCGGCTTCGCGCTTACAACATGTCACCAGACGAAATCGTGGCGGCTATGACCTCGGCCAACACGATCAGTCCGTCAGGAAACATGCCAATTGGTGGCGAGTATCCGATGGTGCCGCTGAACTCGGTGGTCAAGAGTATCAAGGATTTGGAAAGCGTACCGATTCGCACAGGAGTTTATCCGGCTATCTTCCTGCGAGATGTTGGCGAGGCTGTGGACGCTTCTGACATCGTTACCAGTTATGCACTGGTCAACGGACGGCGCACCGTTTACGTGCCGGTGACAAAACGGGCGGATGCTTCGACGCTCTCGGTAGTCAATTTGGTTAAAAAGAACATTCCGAAGTTCCAAAGCGTAGTTCCGGGGGACGTTAAGGTCAGCTATGAATTCGACCAGTCGACCTATGTGACACGGGCGATTCGTGGGTTGATGCTGGAAGGCGGGCTGGGAGCTGTCCTTACCGGTTTGATGATCCTTCTCTTCCTCCGCGACTGGCGTAGCGCTCTTATCGTGGTCATCAACATTCCTCTTTCCTTGATGGCAGCCGTGCTGTCGTTGTGGATTTCCAAGCAGACCGTCAACATCATGACCTTGGGCGGCCTGGCCTTGGCGGTTGGGATCCTCGTGGATGAAGCGACGGTCTGCATCGAGAATATTCATACACATCTAACGCGAGGCGGTTCGCTCCATCGTGCTGCGCGCGACGCGACCACCGAGACCACCGTCCCGCGGCTGCTGGCGATGTTCTGCATCCTGGCGATGTTCGTGCCCACCCTGTTCATGGTTGGTGCTGCCAGAGCGATGTTCCTGCCTCTATCGCTGACCGTGGGTTTTTCAATGGTCGCCTCCTATATCTTGTCCACGACCCTGGTGCCGATTCTCTCCGTTTGGTTTCTGCGCGGGCACGAGGAGGGTGCCAAAGGCAAACCCGAGGGACGATTCGCCACGTTCCAAAAGCGTTATGCCGGGTTCTTGTCTAGAGTCGTACGCCTGCGATGGGCTGTCCTGGGCGCTTACCTTGTCTTAGCCGCCCTGGCCATCGTTGTCGTTGGCCTTCGGCTCGGAACCGAGATTTTCCCGAGGGTGGATGTTGGGCAACTGCAAGTGCGCTTGCGCGCTCCTGCCGGCACTCATGTGAACGGCACCGAGGCCATCGCGCTTAAGACCATGGACATTATCAAAAGCGAGGTCGGACCGACCAATGTGGAAATCACTCTGGGTTTCGTGGGAGTTCATGCCTCCAGTTACCCTATCAACCTCATCTATCTCTGGAACGGCGGCTCCGAAGAAGGCGTGGTGCAAGTTCAATTGAAACGAGGCACACCGGTCCGTATCAGCAAGCTGGCCGAACGGCTTCGGCGCAAGTTCGCCGACGAGATGCCGGGTGTGGGCTTTTCCTTCGAACCGAGCGACATTGTCAGCCGGGTCATGAGTTTGGGTTCGGCGACGCCGATTGAAGTCGCGATCAGTGGACCGAACCTGGCGGCGGACCGGGAGTTTGCCGAAAAGATCAAAGAAAGGCTGCATAAAGTCCCTTCGCTGCGCGACGTGCAGTTCGGTCAGTCGCTGGATTATCCGACGGTGGACGTGGCGGTGAATCGGGAACGGGCAGGGCTGATGGGAGTCAAAATGGATGAGGTTTCGCGCTCGCTGGTGGCCGCTACCTCCTCCAGCCGGTTCACCGTGCCGAACTACTGGGCCGATCCTAATACCGGCGTGGCGTATCAATTACAGGTGCAGGTGCCCCAGGCGCGCATGAACTCATTGGAGGAGGCACAGAATCTGCCGGTAACCTACCGGAATGGCGAAGCCATACTATTGCGTAACATCGCCAAAGTGACCAGAAACATGGCGATGGGAGAATACGATCGCTACAACATGCAGCGCACGATCAGCATCACGGCCAACATTTCCGGTTCCGAGGTCGGCACGGTGGCCAAGCAGGTCGCCCAGGCGCTGCGAGAATTAGGCAATCCCCCACCCAGAGTCACCGTCACCGTTCGCGGACAGACAGTTCCGCTGCAGCAAATGCTGGACGGCCTGCAAAAGGGTTTGCTGGCGGCTATTTTGGTTATCTTCCTGCTGCTAGCGGCCAATTTTCAATCGTTGAAGCTGTCGCTCATCGTGGTTTCGACGACGCCAGCGGTGATCGCAGGCGTCGTGCTGATGCTCTGGGCCACAGGGACAACGCTCAACATCCAGTCGTTCATGGGTGCCATTATGGCAGTGGGCGTGGCTGTGGCGAACGCGATTCTGCTAGTCACGTTTGCCGAGCGCAATCGCATCGAGGGAAACGGTGCGGATGCCGCGGCCGTCGAGGGAGCGCAGAGCCGCTTGCGGCCAATTCTGATGACCAGCATCGCCATGATCGCCGGTATGTTGCCGATGGCTCTGGGTTTGGGCGAAGGCGGCGAGCAGACGGCGCCCCTCGGCCGGGCCGTGGTGGGAGGTCTGGCCGTAGCCACGTTGGCCACCTTGCTGATTCTTCCTTCAGTCTTTGCCATTGTTCAAGCGCGCGCGCATCGTCGTTCTGCGTCCCTTGACCCCGAGGAAGTAGAGCGCGCCACCCGTCAGGGTTCCCAACCCGCGTCATCCTAGTCCACCCTCCATGAAACCCAACCCTTCGAGTTCGGTCCTCTGTCTTTTTCCGCTCGCTGCGCTAGCGGTTTTCTCAGGCTGCAAACCTTCTGCCGACGAGTCGCAGCAAAAGGCTGCTCCACCACTCGCAGTCAAGGTGGTTAAGCCCAAGCGTGGTGCCATTACCCGTTTTGTAACCCTGCCGGGCGAGATCAAACCATATCAGCAGGCCATTCTCTATGCCAAGGTGGCCGGATACCTGAAAACAATCGCAGTGGACAAGGGGGACCAGATCAAAGAAGGGATGCTCTTGGCAGAGATAGAGGTTCCCGAACTCATCGCTCAGCGCTCAAGATACAAAGCGGAGGTTGAGGTCGCCGACATCGATTTCAAACGATTGAGCGAATCGCAAAAGAAAGCCCCTGATTTAGTTGTGCCGCAGACTGTCGATGATGCTCGGGGTAAATTGGATGTTGCCAAGGCCAATTTAGAAGGGACCGAGACCTTGCTGAATTACGCGAGGATCATCGCGCCGTTCTCGGGAATCATTACACGACGCTTTGTCGATCCTGGAGCGTTCATTCCCGCTGCCACCTCAGGCAGTGCGGCCCAGAACGCGGCGATCGTCACGCTGACAGATTTCAACCGCGTGCGTCTTCAGGTCGCTGTGCCGGAGGTCGAGGCATCGTTGGTTGCGGTTGGCCAACCGGTGAAGTTGACGGTGGAGGGCCTGCCCAATCGAACCTTCGAAGGCACCGTCACTCGCGTTTCCTATTCGTTAGACGAAGCGAGCAAGACCATGCTCGCGGAAATCGAAATGCCGAATCCAAAATTGGAGTTGCGGCCCGGCATGTATGCCACTGTCAAAATCGGTATCGAGCGGAAGGAGGACGTGTTCTTATTGCCCACAGACGCGTTGCTGACCGAGAAAGCCGGCGCCTCCGTTTTTGTTCTGAGCGAGAACAAGGCGAAAAAAACTCGTGTGCAACCGGGGTTTAACGACGGAGTGAACGTTGAAATTTTGAAAGGCGTGAACCCGGACCAGCAGATAATCCTGGCTGGCAAGCAACCGCCCAATGATGGTCAGCCGGTCACCATCTCGGAGGGAAAGTGAGCTTCTCGCCGTTAAAAATTCGACTATGGAGCTTGGCGCTCCTGCTGCTTTTTTGGTTTCAAGCAGCGGCTCAAGAAACGAATGGAACGTCCCCTATCGACTTGCCCGCAGCGCTTCGTTTGGCGGGCGCTCGGAATCTCGAAATCCAGATCGCGCGGGAACGCTTGCGGGAGGCCGAGGCAGACCAGACCAGCGCCAAGGAGCGCTTTTTCCCTTGGATCGCCCCTGGAGTAAGTTACCACCGCCGAGATGGCCTCGCGCAGCGCGTGCCTCCGGGAACGCTTTCTGATGCTCACTTCCAGTCGTATTATCCCGGGGTCGCGCTTGCGGCACAACTGGATTTGGGTGACGCCATTTACAAGAACCTCGCCGCCAAACAGCTTGTCAAAGCTTCGGATAACGCCCTCGAGACGCAACGACAGGAGGCAATCCTGGTTGTAGCGAGGAGTTACTTCGACCTCGCGAGAGCTCGCGGATTGATTGAAGTGGCTCGCGCGGCGCTGAAGACGTCGCAGGACTATGAACAGGAGTTGCATCAGGCAGTCGCTGCCGGCATTGCGTTCAAGGGCGACGAACTGCGAATCCAAACACAGACCAAACAATTCGAGATCAGTTTGCGACAAGCAGTGGAGCAACAGCGTGTCATCGCCGTGGAACTGGCGCGCATTTTGCACCTGGACTCGAAGGTGGAACTTGTCCCACAGGATGACGGCCGTTTGCGGTTGACCTTGTTTGAACCACAATCTGCGATGGACCCTCTGGTAAACCAGGCTCTCCGCTCGCGCCCAGAACTAAAGGAGAGTCAAGCACTGTTCCTTGCCGCTGAAGAGAATAGAAAGGGCACAGTCTATGGGCCAATGATCCCTTCGTTCAATGCTCAGGTATTCGGCGGGGGCGCCGGAGGTGGTCCGGATGGCGGCCCCAGCAATTTCGGAGCGGAAGGTGACTATCTGGTTGGCATGAGCTGGCATATCGGACCTGGAGGGTTGTTTGATTCGGGCCGCATCCGCGCCAGCAAAGCCAGACTCGCTGCCACGGAACTAGGCGGCGCAAGACTCAAAGATGATATAGTCGCTCAGGTCGTCGCGGGGCTGACACGCCTGCGATCAATTTCAGATCAGATTACTTTGGCCGAAAGCAAATTGGCTTTTGCTACGGAGGCCTTACGCGTAACGAACGAACGCAAACAGTATGGGGTTGGAGCCGTCCTGGAGGACATTCAAGCCCAGCAAGACCTTGATCGAGCCCGCTCTGATTACGTCAATTTGCTGGCTGAGTATAACAAGGCACAGTACAGCTTGAGCCGAGCGATCGGCTCCCTCGATGAAACACGAGCGGCCAAAGGCCCCTGAAGGGAATGTTCACGCACAGGGTGGAGTCTCCTTGATTCGCCGCGGCATTTTGATACGCACTGTTTTGCTTTCGAGCGCAGTCCTTTGTAGCATGGCCACGTTTTCAAAATGAAAAAGAGAACTGCTGTCGCCCCGCTGGTCGGGATCATCATAGCAAGCGATTCGGATTGGCCGGTGATGAAAGCCGCATCCGAGGCCTGCGCCGAGTTCAGCGTGGCGTGCGAGGCCCAAGTCATTTCCGCGCACCGCACGCCACAGGACCTCACCCGCTACGCGAGCAGCGCGTGACCTCGGCCCGTTTGGCACAAGTCCTCCATTTGGAATCAAGCATCGAACTGATTCCACGCGAGAGCGATCTGGTCCCGCTCACATCGGTCGAAACCAATGCCGCTCTCGACTCACTCGTGCAGCAGGCGCTCGATGCTCGGCTCGAGATGAAACAGAGCCGCGCGCTGGTATCGGCCGCGCGCGAGGGGAACAACTGGACCGCTTATGGCCCGCGGATACCCTCTGTAGGCGCCCAAATTCTCGGCGGCGGCCTCGGCGGGGGCAAGAAAGACAGCACAGGCAATTTCGGGCCGACGGAGGATTATTTCGTAGGCCTGGCCTGGCGGATAGGCCCGGGCGGTTTGTTCGACGTTGGTCGAATCCATCGCAGCCAGGCACGACTGGAGACGGCGGAATTAACCAGGGCCAAAGTACGGAATGAAATTATTCCCCCGGTGGTCGAAGGCCACAAATCGTGATTGCCTTTGATGGCCAGTCTCGCGCTGCAGCCGCACCGCTCGGTGACAATCAGGACGACCTCGTCCGGCAGATCGCCGGCGACAGATATTAGAATAGAATGTGAGATTTTCTACTGCAGCGGCGGATCGTTCTCCGGCACGGCGCGGTAGAAGCGGTGTTGATCCGTGAGTGCGTCCGGATCGACGAAATCGATCGAGCCGTTCACGACCTGGTTCGTGCATACCGCCACCCAATTGACCAGGTCGGTCGTGTACTCGATGCGGAACCACGCGCCATCCGGGCCTGCCGCATTCAGATGGAAGGTTTGGTCAGTCAAGAGCCCTGTCCCCGGCCAAGGCAATGGGCCGTCAAAGATGATCGCGGCGGCGCGGGATGGGAAGCCAATGATGTAATTCGTCGCCGGAATAAGTTTCAGGATGACGGTGCTGCTGATATCCGGCGGCCCATCGTCAATCGGCACGACGGAAATCTCGGCAGCGCGCTCACCCGCGGCGATCGTGACGGAAGCCGGAAGCGTTACGTAATCCACGCCGTTTGTGGCCGTGCCGCCGATGGCGTAGTTTACGGTGAGCGCGTCGTTCGTCGCTCCAAAGCGACGCACAACAAACGTGGCGTTCTTGGGACCGCAATTGGTGAAGGTGCGACAGGCTGTCCCCGGCCAGTTACTCCAGGTAGGAGTCGTGTTGGTGCATCCTGGCCAGACCCAGCAGTTGGTGCCTTCGATCGCGATCGGATCGATCGCGACGATGGTCACGACCGGCGGGAAATTCGTCGGCGGTGGCGGTGGGGGAAGGACATACACAGTGACCGACTCCGAAACCGTGGAGGCGCCCCCATTATCGGTTGCCTTCGCCCGTAGCACATTAGTGCCCAATGGCGCGTTGCTCCAGACGATAAAAAAAACATTCGTAGGGCAGCCCCAGCCGACGGTGTTGGTGCGGCAAGTCAGCATGGCACCCAAGCCGAGGCTGTTCGTGCCGCCAAAGAACTCGACTGACGAGACCGAACCATCCGGGTCCTTCGCGTAGGCATAAATAGGAATGCTCACGGGAGCTCGGAAGACAGTCTTGTCGGGCGGACTGAATATGCGCACGACCGGCGGGAAATTGGTAGGCGGCGGTCCTTGCTGCACGCTGATTTTGATTGGGTCGGATCGGCCCGTCGCACCGCCATTATCGGTGGCAAGCGCGCTCAGCACATAATCACCCGGCGGTACGTTCGACCATACTAGGCAGAACGGATTCTGTGGTCCCGCGCACGCGGGACAATTGGTCCGGACCCCAAGGCTATTTGTGCCAGCGAAAAATTCCACGGTCGTCACGAATCCGTCGGCGTCACGAGCGTCGGCGCAAATCAGGACGTCCACTGGCGTAAAAAATGTGGTGCCATTCGTGGGCGTGAGAATGTGGACCACCGGCGGGATATTGGTCGTCGTCCGGTTCGTGTTCAGGATATAAACGGTGGCGTTGCTGGGACTGCCGATGGCGTAATTGACCGGCGGCATAGTCGGCGGGTAGGAAAGCTGCAGAGTTACGGTTTCGTCGTTGGTCTGGCCATTGTTGATCGGCTTCACCGCGATCAGACTGGCTCGTTCGCCCGCGGGGATTGTTGTCCAGTACGGGATCTGGGCGTAGTCAACGCCATTGGAGGCGGTGCCATCCAGGCGATAAAACACGTTCAGCGTCTCGTTCGTGGGGCCATCGCGAAACAAAGTAAAAGCGCCTGGATCGCCCGACCACGTTGCAAAAGGATCGGTTGCCCGTACCGTTACAGCCGGAATTGTTCCGGATTGCGCGAAACTGCCAACGGCAGACAGCAACACGAGGGACGCGGCCACTAAGGTCTTGCGGGAGACCGGCCGTAGCAACATTTTCGCAACCTTCATACGACTCAAACCTTTCGATTGTTGCCCGCCTCTCAAAACTGGTGAATTACTACAGTGGAACGTGAAGCGCAGGAAGTCAAGGAAGGACTCTTCCGTGATATTACTGGGCGGCGTAAGAGTTCTTGTGTAAAAGCGTAGAGAGCGGGTGTATCGGGGTTGAAACG
>CAYUPI010000025.1:0-80904 GCA_964446585.1 uncultured Verrucomicrobiota bacterium | reverse complement strand
ATCATAAAACCGGATCGCGCGAAAGATCACCCCCTTTTTCAGCAGCCTGTTAGAGGGTTGAAGCTTCACAGCCGGCGAGTTTCTGCCGCGCCGAAAACCAATCATGGCTGGCCCGGAGGGCGGGTCGCTTCGCTCAACTGTTTCTGTGCCTGCGGGTAATCCGGTCTGAGGCGTAATGCCTCGCGGTAGTGTTCGACCGCTTCCTCGCGCCGCCCCTGGCGCGCCAGAGTCACGCCGAGATTGAAATGCGCTTCGGGGTTGTCCGGATTCAATCGCAGCGCCTGTTCGTAATGGACGACGGCCTCCGCCAACATGCTCTGCTCCGAGAGCGCATTACCCAAGTTATTGTGCGCCTGGGCGTCGTCAGGTTTGAGCCGAAGGGATTCCTGGTACTCTTTGATCGCCTCGCTCAGCCGGTGCTGAGCAGCCAGGGCATTGCCAAGGTTGCTGTGGGCGCCGGCGTCATTCGGTTTGGAACGAATCGCTTCTTCAAACTGCTTCTTGGCCTCATCGAGACGGCCGCGCATTGCCAGGGCGATACCCAGGTTGTTGTGCGCATCTGCGTGCTCCGGCTTTAGCTTTAAGGTCAACTCGTACTGCTGCATCGCCTCGTCAATTCGGCCCAGTTCAGAGAGCGCGTTGCCAAGATTATTGTGCACATCAGCTTGGTTCGGCCGAACGCGCAAGGCGGCTTCGTAATATCCAATTGCCTCCTGGTGCTTCTTCTGGAGCGCCAGTACGTAACCGACATTATTCAGCGCATCCTCGTAAGCTGGATTGATGCTCAGCGACTTGCGATAGTTCTCCAGCGCTTCCGCAGTCTTGCCTTTGTGGGACAAGAAGAACCCCAGATTATTATAGGCGAGATAATTCTTATCAGTGACCAGAACCGCGTGGCGAAAGAGCGCTTCGCTATCTCGCCAGTAGTGCAATTGTCGCCAACTCACTACCCCACAGACCAGGAGCACAAGGACAATGCCCGGAGCCCAGCTTCGAGCCACGAGAATCCCCGCTACATCGGAGCGCTGTTGAGGACTTGGGATTTCTTTGGAGCGTGGAGATTGGCGGTCGGGGCTTAGACTGCCGCCACTCTGCGCCAGGATGATTTCAGCTCCACCCCACACAATCATGATAAACAGGCCGATCAGCGAAACGTACGTGTAGCGGTCGGCCATCGATTGAACACCTACCTGGACCAGTCCAATCACCGGCACCAACATGCCGAAAAACCAGAGCCAGCCGACCACCAGATATCGGCGTTTTCTCCCAAACACGATCACCACGGCAAAGATTGCCAGTAGCAGGATGCCTGACGCTGCCACTTCCCAAGCCGTCCAGGAGCCTGGGTGCGGATAGAGCACCGAGAGCTTTTGCGGCCAAAACATCTTACCGATGTACCTAGCGTAGGCGACAAGTGCGTTGCACAATCGCGCTCCCAGAGAAATAGTCGTGGAAACCGCCCCGCCCTTCCGCTGCACGATAAGAGTCACATAGCTGGAAATCACGCTCAGAGCTAAGAACGGAATCTTTTCAGCGACCAGGCGCCACAGTGAGGTAGAGCGGCCTGCTGGTGCTACACTTTGGAGCCGCGTGGAACCGTGCTCGGAACGACCGATTCGATACAGCGGCCAGTAATCGAGCAAGAGCAGCAGAAAGGGAAGCGTAACGAGCATCGGCTTGCTCATTAAGCCAAGGGCGAAGAGGAGGAGGGAAAGAAGATAGAAAATGGAAGACGGAAGATCGTGACTGACCGACTGGCCACCGGTCACTGGCCTTTGGATGTTTCCCGCTTTCTGGTTTCTGCTTTCTGCTTTCTGCTTTCTCCCTTCTGCGTATCTCGCATAAGCGAGCAGCGTGAGCACGAAAAAGAAGGTGCTCAGCACATCCTTGCGCTCGGAAATCCAGGCGACTGACTCGACGTGGAGTGGATGCAGCGCGAAGAGCGCGGCGACGAGCGCGCTGCGCCACAACGCGCCGGTTAGACTTTTCAGAACCAAAAACAGCAGCAGCGTGTTCACCACATGAAACCCGGCACTGACCAGATGGTGTGCTCCAGCCCGCTGGCCAAAGAGCTGGCAGTCCAGCATGTGAGACATCCAGGTCAGCGGATGCCAATTACTGGCATGGCCGGTCGTGAAAGCCCACGCCACATTCTTCCAGGTAACTCCGGTCTCGACGTGGGTGTTGGCTGAAACGTAGTCAGGATCGTCATAGTTAACGAACTCGTTCCGCACTACCTGCAGAAATACCGTCGAGGTAGCCAGCGCCAGCAGCAGCGATAGAAAGCTGGGGCAGCGCAGTTTTTGATTAAGAAACTGACGGAGGCTTCTGGCTTCGGCGCTCTTCGCTGAGCTTTTTACATCCTGGGCATTCATCGCAGCGCGGCCCAAATGGTAACGCTCGAGGCTGCGAATCAAAAGTCTGAACTCGGTCAAACGCAGCGCGGCCGAACGGGGAAGCTGCGCCCGCTCGCCGTTTCTCAACTCCATCACTCCGCGACTCCAGCACCCGTACTCTCCCGGTCTCCGTCGGGTTTTTTACGGAGTGTTTTTTGGCTTCACTTTCCCTCCACTGCGGATTATGATGCTTTACTGTGACTGTCGAAACGTTCCGAGCCGAACTTCTGGAAGCGATGCGCATGTACGACCGGTACGTGATTTGTATCGACAAGACACCGGAGGAATTTGAGATCTCCCTGATTTCCTTGTTGCACAAGGCGATTAAAGCTTATGAGAGCCGCGGGCCGCAATTGCGCCACGGCATCGCCCTCGACAAACACGTCACCGTGATCCTGAGTCAGAACGACAAGCCACGTCCTTTGTGCGGGATCTACTTTAATCTTCACTCACCGTACCAGAGGCCGCCCGCATCTAAAGTTCTCAAGCCGGTGGCGGAATCAGTCAGGGAAGGGGAATAGGCACCGTTGCGCGAGTTGGCGGGGACTTTCATTTGGTTCTCGCCTGGTCCCCGACCTCGGCATCGCCCGTTAGCAGATCAGCCACAATATTGTCGTCGTCCTGAGGACCGGCGATTCTTACTTCGCCGACCTTTAAGCCGTGCCGGTACAGATTTAACCGCTGCTCTAGAAGCGGCATGCGACCGATAGGAAAGTTCAGGACGACAAACCGTCCGGCGACGTTGACTCGCGCGACCTTTCCCACCAGCGAGGTATCCGGTGTAACGACCAGTCTCTTGTTGGAAACGTTTGTGCCCTCCGCTCCCCCGCCGCTCGAAACATGCGATTGAGAACTCCTGCTGCCGGCGCAACCCGAAAACAGGAGCGTAATAGCCAGCATGAACGGAAGGCGCATAGCCGCAGTAAAGGGGTCTGCCGGATTCCGGTCAACTCGCGAGTAGTGCTCGCAGCTTGGAGAGCGGCTTAAGAGCGCGTTTGGAAAATCGGTTAGCATTGTAGGAGCCGAGGTAACGAGGCTCAAATTTCCTTTGCACATCGACGGTTTTGCAAGAGATCAGAGCCTCGGAGTGTTGTGCGGAATCAGCTTGTTGAACAGCAGAACCTGGCTGGCCGGCCAGGACTGCATGGCTCGGTTCCAAACCACCTGGTGAAACGCAAGACACCCAACAGCACCAGTCCGGCACACAGAAAGCGCGATGCGCCTGTCCAGATTGGCGGCCACTGCGCTACGATAAATTTAGTGCCGGCATTGCTACCACCCCGAACGAATACTGCCAGAAGCAAGCTCAGCGCCAGGGCCGTGTTGTTCCTGCCACTCCATCGCTCCATCACTCCATTCTTCCACTATTCCATCATTCCACTACTCCACCGCGCCATCGCTCTTCGCTCGTGCGGCCGGCTCTGGCTTGCGCGTGAGTTTGAGCCGGGCCACGCGCATACCTTCCATCGCTTCGACGCGCAGCTCGTAGCCGCCCACCGCGACTGTGTCGCCCACTTTTGGAAAACCGCCGAGGCGGCGCGTGATCCAACCGCTCACCGTTGTGATGCGCTCCCGGCGCAGGGGCTCGCCGACCAAGTCCTCCAGCTCGTGCAGGGGCAGCGCTCCCGCGGCTTCCCAGACGCCTTCGCCGGCCCGCGCCAGCAACGGCTTTTCCTGGTCGAACTCGTCCTGTATCTGGCCAACCAATTCTTCCAGAATGTTTTCGAGGGTCACCATGCCCGTAGTGCCGCCAAATTCGTCCACCACGATGGCTAAGTGCAATTTGCGTTCGAGGAATAACTGGAGCAGACGCTCGAGCTTTGCAGTTTCGGGAACGTAGATGAGCTTGCGCGCGGCCGGCAATAGATCGGTTCCGGTGCGCGCTTTGAGGCGCATCGCATACAGGTCTTTGATGTGGATGACTCCTGAGGTCCTGTCCAGATCCCCGCCCTCGCACAAGGGGAAGCGGGAATAGCGCGTTTTCTCCGCGACATCGAGGCACTCGGCAATGCTGCTTTCGGTATCCAGGCCGACAATCTCCTGACGCGGGCGCATGACTTCGCGGGCGATGCGCCGGCGCAGATCCAGCGCGTTGAGCACTATATCCCGTCCGAGGGCGCTCGCGCCCGCAAGCTTTTGAGACGCCGACACCAATAAGCGCAGTTCTTCTTCGGAATGGCTGCGCTCCGCCTCGCCGGCGGGCTGGAGGCCCACCTGTCGCAACAGCCACTGTGACGACCAATTCAGCGCCGCTACCACCGGGTAGAAAATACGCGAGAACCAAAGCAACGGGTACGCTACCCACAAGGTCGTCGCTAGCGGTTTCTGGATCGCCAGCCATTTGGGCGCTTGTTCCCCGGCACTGATGTGGAGAAAAGTGATGAGAGTAAATCCCACGCCGAACGCGACC
This sequence comes from uncultured Verrucomicrobiota bacterium, assembly GCA_964446585.1. Taxonomy (GTDB): domain Bacteria; phylum Verrucomicrobiota; class Verrucomicrobiia; order Limisphaerales; family UBA8199; genus CAYUPI01. Next base: position 76,098 of record CAYUPI010000025.1, on the reverse strand, counting down.
ACGTGGCGCGCCTGCTCCGAATCGACACTCAGCCAGCCGAAAACCGGTTTCAGCAAGGCAAGGAACACCGGTTCACCGATCCAGCCAAGGCCAAGGCTGGCCAGTGTGATGCCCACCTGTGCTGCGCTCAAAAACGAATCGAGATGCTGCAGGATATGTTCGGCGACCTTCGCGCGCCGATGTCCGCGCCCCACAAGCACCCGCAACTGCGTGTCTCGCACTTTCACCAGGGCAAACTCTGCAGCGACGAAAAAACCGTTCAACAACACCAGCCCGATGACGAGCAGGATTTTCAGGACCAGATCAGTTGCACTAATCGAAAAGCTCATCCCGAATTCGCGGAGGTTAAACGACCCTCTGCGGCTTGCTGCCGTTAGGGAGCCGTCTCATACTTTGTGCTGCAGCACGGACTGCAGTGTGTGCCGGTGGCAATTCGGCTCGTCTTCAGCGCAATGGCACATCAAAGTCACGGTCTGGTGCTTCGCCAGTTCCTGAAGAAGCCGCAAAGTGAACTTCTGGCCATGATTTTTTATGGTGCGATTGCGGCGATCAATTGTGCCCTCTTCAAACAGTTCCCTGCGGTATCGCCGGCGGAATTCCGTCCACGAAATCTTCCCGCTTTGTACACCGCGGAGCAATTCTTCGCTGGGACCGAGATTGGCCATCCAGACATGGTAGCGTGCGGTGGGCATGCCGCGCCCGCGAAAGCGGGTGGCCAGAATCCGCAATCCGTCTTTAGACGGCTCGATGGGGCTGAAAACAGACTTGGTTTTGATCATATCGCCTAATTTCTATCAAAACCAGGAAGGAGAATGAAGCCAGAAGCATTCCCAAAGCTGAATCTCACGGGCTGACTTCTCCAAAAATGACTTTGAGCACATCTTTCAAACTGATCACGCCAATCTCGCGCTGTTCGCGACCCACGACGATGCTGAGGCGCTGGCCGCTGCGCTGCATGCGCCGGAGGGCCACTTCCAACCTCAGATCTTCTTCGAGGTAGAGGGCCGGTTTCACGTACTCGGCCGCGGGCCGATTCGGGTCCAGGTCAGACCGGAACAGGAGGTTGTTCAGGCTGACCAGTCCAATGATTCGCTTCGTGCCATCGCGCGTTTCCCAGACCGGCATCCGTGCGACTTTTCGCTCGCGACAGAGCGCCAGGGCTTGGCTGACGGTAGCCTCGGCCGAGATGCTCGCAGTGTTCGCAAGAGGTGTGACCGCCTGGCGCACAGTCAAGCTTTGCAAGTCCAGCACCCGATTGATCATCGCGTGCTCTTCCGAGGTCAAAGCCTGGGCAGATTCCTGCATGACCAGGCGCAGCTCCTCGCGATTGCCAAACAGGTGACCAGTGAACGCCTGACCGCCTAGCCAGCGAAGCAATGCACTGGAAACCGATTCGACGGCCCAAACCAGCACGCGCAACAGCAGATGGATCAGCCGAAACGGCCGGGCCAGCATCAGACAGAGCCGGTTCGGGTACATCCGGAAGAGCATTTTGGGCAGGAGATCGAAAAAGACGTAGAACAAATAGACCGCGACCGAAAACAGAATTACAAACCAGACCCGCTGCGCGGCCAGCGCGCGATGCAGAACCTGAATCAGCCAGCCCAAAATGAAAAAATTGGCGACGGTGTTCCCGACCAGGATGGTCCAGAGAAAGTTCTCCGGATGGTCCAGAAACCCCTGCAGCACCCGGGCAGAGCGCCGGCCGGCGCGCATCCGCTGACGGATGCGCAGCCTGCTCAGGGCGAAAACTCCCGCCTCCATGCCGGAAAGCACGAAGGACACCGTCAGGGCGGCGGCCAGGAGCAGCCAGATCAACACCTCGGGACCCATGTTACGAACGGTCCTCCAAGCTCCAAGTTCCAAACTCCAAGCTCCAGAGAAACATCAAACTCCAAGCCCAAAAGGAGCCTCGCGCAAGGCCGCTGGAGTTTGGAATTTTGAGCTTGGAGTTTTTCTGCTGCTCGAAGGTTGGTTCTTGGAGCTTCTCTGGTGCTTGGAGCTTGGCGCTTGGTGCTTTTTCTATCAGGGCTTTCATTTGAGCACTTCGACTAACAATTCACGCACCCTTCTTTCATCGGCAACTTGCGCGGTCAGCTTGAGGCCGCGATAGGTCGCAGCTTCACCCTGGTTGGGAACGACATCCATCAGGCTCATCAGCAGGCCACTCATGGTCTCGACCTCCGGCGGTTCGCCCAGGGCTGGATACTCGCGGCGAAAATCGTCCAGCCGCAACGCCCCACTGACGCGCCATCGGCCGAGAGCGAGTTTTTCCATGACGAAGCCTTCCGGCTCCATTTCCGCGCGAATGGTGCCGATCATTTCCTCAAGGATATCCTCCAGCGTGACGATACCGGCCGTGCCGCCGTACTCATCCAATACAACCGCCAGGCCGCGCTGCTGCCGCTGTAAACTCTTGAGTAATTGCAACAGATTCATCGTTTCGGGAACAAACGAAGGAAGCTCCATCGCCTCGGCCAGGTCGCACTGCGGGTCGAGCAGCAACGCGCGCGTGTCGAGTATCCCGACGATCGTGTCCGGAGTTTCGTCGTAAATCGGCAACCGGCGATGTTTGAATTTTCGCGCCGCGGCGATCATTTCCTCGATTGAAAGGTCGTCAGAAATCGCGGCCATTTGCGAGCGCGGTCTCATGACTTCCTTGGCGGTACGTCGGTCGAGGTTGATGATCTGCAGGATGATGTCCCTTTCCGATTGCGCCAATGTCCCTCGCTGAAAAGCCAGTTCAAGCAATTCCTGATAATCGGCATCAGTCAGAACCGGCTGTGGGGAAAATGATTTTGGAACGACTGCCCTGAGGATGGCTTCGTTGACGCGCTGGGCGACGCGGCGCAGCGGAATGGCCAGCGTCTCCAGCAGCAGTAATGGACGCGCCACGCGCAATGCCCATCGCTCAGGCTTGCGCACTGCCATCGTTTTGGGCAGCACCTCACAACCAATGAGGATCAGCAGCAGCAGACCTGCAATCGTGCCTGCAAACTGCCAATGCCCGCCCAGCGCCATCCAAAGCCCCACCGCAAGCATGGCCGCTGTCGCGAACGTATTGCCCAGAACCATTGTTGCCAGCAGATCCTCCGGCTCGCCCAATAGCCGCTGGACCATGCCGCCAAGCCGCGGCTCCCGGTCAGCTATCTGCCGCACCTGCCATTTGCTGAGGGAAAACAGGGAAGTTTCGGCCAACGCGAAGAAGAAACTTGCCAGCGCAAAAACCAAAACCACGACCAAAGCAACGATTGTCGCTGGCGGCATGCCCTCAGCATGACGGAACAAACCCGCGAACGCAAAACCCAAAACGCCGCATTAATAGCCGCGCTGCGGCTGCTGCAGACGGTTCAGCCCCCGGGAGTTGAAAAAGTGAGGACTGACGCCCGGACGCCCGCCGCCAGCAGTGCGCTCGTCGCGGAATAAATTTTGTCGCCGTTCGGTGAGTAATCACAGTCGAGGGGAGGACATACGTATCCCGTTCCGTGCCTGATGTCATCCAGCAAGTAGTTGGTGTTCGGGTAGCCCCCTACGCTGGCGCTGATTATCAACGTCCCGTTTGTCCCGAGGGCCACCAGCTTGTCAATGTAGTGAATGCAATCGTTGGTTGCATCGAAGAATCCCATGTTGATGCTCGTGACGAAGGGCTGGATCCCGGGGATGCGCGTGGACAGTCCGTAGGCGACACTCGAAGAAGCGGAAGTGAATTCGCCGCTGCCGTTTGTATACCAGACCCTCGACGGAATGTCGGGGAAGAGAATGAGGTACTGGGGGTGTTCGGTCGGATTGTTCGTCAGCCACTGGAGGACCGGGGTAACGATCTGCGTCGTGAAGGTGGGGAGATCTACCCGCTCATTCGTGACGCAGTCAATTGCGATAACATTGGCTGTGCCCACGAGAGGCCTATGCGCGACGTAATAGTCCTTGACGTACGCGCTATTTGTACGGGCGGAATTGTTCGTCGTCCCCACATTGTAAATCAACAGCAGGTCTTTCGTCACGTCGATCTGGTACTGCACGAGCGGCGAGAACGGGGAGATCAGCGTCTGGTAGGCGCCCGCGGCAATCAGCTTAACATTTTTGAGGTCCGGGCTCGGTGCGTTAGTCTGGCCGTAGCCACTGTCGCCCCAATCAACGATCGTCGCGTTGTTGCTCAGCGCCATACTGTGCGCGTAGCCGGCGGCGATAGCCATGGCGTTCGTCAGGCTCGCTGGAACGTTGGTCTGGCCGCTGGAGTTGTTCCCCCAGGCCACCACCGTGCCGTTGCTGAGCAGCGCCAGCGCATGGTCGCCGCCGCAGCAATTGCCACCACATTGGCCAAACCGTCCGGCACAACCGTCTGCTCGTAAAAGCTGTCACCCTAGGCTACCACAGTGCTGTTACTGCGGAGCGCCAACGAGTGCCGCTAGCCGGCCAAAATGGCGATCACGTCGGTCATGCAGGTTGGAACGTTGGTCTGACCCAAGTCGTTCGCCGCACCTGGGGCGTCCTGATTTATTACCGCGCGCCGATTTCATTGCCAAAAGCGCGAAGCCAATAGCCGCCAAGGCTACGGCGCCTGGCTCAGGAATTGTCGAGGCGGAAAACTCGATGGAATCTATGTTCCAATAATTGTTCGATGGCAACGCTGCAATTTTCAGCTCCACGGTCTGACCAGCAAATGCCGAGATGTCGCCGCCAAACAGTGTGTAGTTGGGCCCTGCTCCCAAGGCGGACATGGATATGCTTTGGCCAGCGAGGGAGACCGAGAGCGGTATTAGGCTGGGTTGCGCTTTAAGTAAAATCGCTTGCGTCCCTACTGGCACTTGACCCGTCTGCCGAATCGAGGCCTCAGCCGGCGCCACGCCGCCCGGCGAGCCCGGTGAGTTCGCGAGCCCGCCCTGGAGGGTGACGCTAAAGCTTCCTTCTATGCTCCCTCCCCGGGCATCTAGCAGCACGATAGCGGCGGCTCCCGTCGAGAGCTGATCGAATAGGACCCCGGAGCCTTGGTTCGTGCCTATATATGGAGTCCAACCCGGAATCGCGTCAGTAGCGCTCACCAAACCCGGAAGCTGGCCCGGCTGGATGTTCGCAAGTTCAAAATCCAGATTCTGAAAAGTGCTCTGACCGAAGGACGTGGCCGGCAGAGCCGCCGCGATGATTAGCGGGTGGAGAATGCCAATTTGCATCGTGGATCCTTTCTTACTTAACGACCAACGGGTCACCTACCGCTTGGAACTGGGGCGTCTGTTTTGAGTTCCAAGAGCAGGTCGCGAAGTTCTTTCCAGCCGCCCAAAGCCCGAAATAGACATACGTATCCTCAAGCCCTGCCTCGAATGGCTCATCAACGTGGCTCACGCCGGCAACCGGTGTGCTCGAATAAGCTACGCCACCGAAGGCGCCCGAGGCGAACCATTGACCGAACCAGCTCTGGAGGGTGGCAGGGACAGTCTGGTCGGCGGGTGGTGGGTTGGGGTGAAATCGCTGCCCGTTGAACGACTCGCCCGTTCCCATCAGGTACCAGTTACTGTTGGTTTGGAACGCGACATGCCCGGGGTCGGGGAAATAGTAGCCCTGCCCCCCGTTTGCGCCCCAGGTCCAGTAGCCCGCCACGTTGGTTCCGCTCACTATGTGGCTGGTGCTCGTCCGCGGGACGTAGGTAACGAACTGACTGGAAACGCCATTGTTCGTCACACCCTCGAGCGCAGCAAGACCTCGGGCGCTATAGTTAGTGCTGGAGCCGGCATCCTCGAAATAGTAATTTGTGCCTGCCGCGCTTCCCCCGGCCAGGACAACGGCAACCCCAGCATGGCTGGCGAGCTTATCGATGTAGTGAACACAGTCGTTCGAGGCGCCCATGTTGATGTGCGCGACGAACGGATGCCAATTCGGCCAAGCCCACTCGTGCAATTGGTGTTGAACGCTCGGCCTGACGGGCAAAAACCTTGGCGGATAGTTGATCAAATCGTCCTGCGAATAATCGGCGTTCGTGTTCACCCTCGAGGGCACGTCCACGAAAAGGACCACGTACTGCGGCCGCTTCGTCGCGTTGGTTACCAGCCAATTCGTCACTTGCGGCAGAAACAGGTTGGTGTACTCGCTAGGATAAAATGTCTCAGTCTTGTTGCTGCACCCAACACCGAGCACGTTGGCGTTGGCCACCATCGGCCGGTGCGCCAGGTAGTAGTCCTTTACCCCGGCACTGTCAGAGGAGTTCGTATTGTAAATCAGCAAGAGGTCCTTCGTCACGTCGATCTGATACTGGGTAAGCGGATTGAACACTCCGGCGATCGTCTGGGGGCCACCTGCGGCGAGAAGCTTCACCGGCGCGTTGCTGGCCACGCTGGTCAGCGGCGCAGGCACGTTTGTTTGTCCATAGTAATTCTGTCCCCACACAGCCACCGTTCCATCGTTCCTGAGCGCAACATTGTGCCACCAGCCGGCGGCGATGCCCATGACGTTCGTAAGCGCCGCGTTAGTCGCAGTCTGTCCGGATATGGGTCAAACCGGTGGACACGTTGACTTGGCTAGCGTTGGCTGGATGCTGGTCCGACGTTAAAAATAATTCAAGATCTTTCGGTCGGATTTTGCACGTCCTACCGGCGCGCGCCGGCGCGCCTGCACAAGATGTGGTGGCTCCCGCCGGGCGTGGGCGCCCCGATTCCTGGTCAGTTTAGAGCCACGCCGCGGCGGATGTAGGTCGGCACATCGAGATCCTCGCCCTTGTGGATCGTCGGTTCGCTTTTGTCGAAGCGGCCTTTGGAAACGATTTCCAGCGGCAGGTGACCTTGCCGCAACCTGGAGGTGGTTTTGCGCGCGCGTCGGGCGCCGCGGGCATGGTCCTTGATGAGTTGCGCCATTCGTTCCGGCGGAACCGCAGGCGGCGGCGGAACGAACCGCGAGTTCCGCCGGCTCGGTTCCGCGCGGTTGACGAGTTGGGAGGGAAGATCCTCGGCACGGCCGCGTGCTTCCGGTTCGGCATCCGAGGCCTCGTCCGCCAAAGGTGAGTCGGCCTCGCCTTCGACCTGGGGCACTAGCAGGCTGACCAGCAACGAATCGCCCAACTCCGGCAGAATGGCCGCGCCCATCAGAATAGGAACCTCTTCACCGTGCCGGCGAAGCTGGTCCATGATTCGATTCACTTCAGCCATGGTGAGCGTCGAACCGCCGAGGATACAAACGGCAAGAGCCGCAGCCTGCTTCAACATGGAGGGACCGCCCAGCAAAGGATGAGCCAAAAGCTGTTCCACGGCCTGGGCGGCCCGCGTTGGCCCGTGAACTTCGGCCAGGGCAAAGCTGCATGCTGTTGAGTGCGCGCGGAGCATTGCGCAGAGGTCGAGGAAGGGCAGACCGATGAGGTTTCGGCCTGCCACCGCGCGCCAGACGCCGCGGATGCAGCTTCCGAACAAACGATTGGCTGCTGTAAATGTGTCGAGCAGACTTGTCGTCTCGTCAATCAGCGCCAGCGTTTGCTGATTCGGCAAACAGATCACGAGGTCCGCAACTTCGCCCAGCCGCTTCAATGCGGCGCGCGCCAATTCACCGCGGTGGCTCCCCTCACAATCGAAAGGCAAAATCGCGCAACATACCACCACCGCACCGGATTCCCGGGCTGCAGCGGCCAGCGCCGGAGCAAGGCTGGTGCCCACGACACCACCCAGGCCTGCCATCAGGAGAATCACATCGGTTCCGGCGCAGAGCGTTCTGAGGCGCAGCACAGGCTCTTCGCCGAGGACACGGTTGCGCCCGAGTTCCGAGTCGGAGCCGAGGCGCCGCAAGACGCTGGCTTCGACATGGAGCTTCTCGGAGGCCGGGCAAGCGGCGAGCGCGGAGGCATCCGAGTCCACGGCGACGAGCGCTTCGGCGGCCAGGCCTTCGCGAGCTAGTTGCCCGAGCAAATTCAGGCCCGCGGTGCCGAGCCCCAGAATCTTGATGTTCGGGGTCGGTTTCGCGGGCGGAGTTGCCGCTTTGTCTGTAGGTGTTACGCCATTCATAAATGAGCCGTTGCGGGCCCAGTAGAGTTGCAAATAAATTTCGATAGAAAGGCCTTCTCTTCCGCAGTTGCAAGGACGCTTTGGCGGGACAGGCCCTGACCTTCTCCTCGCGAGGACTTGCCATTACTCACTACTTCAATGGCAGGCTTCGACCAATCCCGAAGGGATGGTGTCTTCCAGCCCAGGGTTGCGAGGAACGAGCTACCCTGGGAAAACCGTGCATAATGGGCCTCTACCCCAACGGGGTTACGTCGGCAATCGCGACATGTGGATGCAACCCCGTTGGGATTGGCTCGTGGATCAAACCCCCGCACCCAGGGTAGCTCGTTCCTCGCAACCCTGGGCTGAGTGATTGAATCCCGTTGGGATTCGAGGATTTCGCAATTCGAGATGTGGGTAATGATGAGTCCTGGGGAGGAGAGGAGATCGCAACGGCGGGCCCGGTAACGAAACTTGAATGCCATAGCGTTAGCGCTTGAAAAACTGTCCCAGCGTGTTGCGGAGCCCGTCGGTCAGCGAACCCCTGGCCCCGCGTTTGCGGTGCTGAAAGGAACCGAATTTTACGAGGCCAATGGCGGTGGCGAACTCCGGCTGGCCGAGAGCCGACTTAAGCCCGCTGATGGAGTTGGCTTTGCCGAGGCAGACGGGCATCCCCAGCACTTGCTCCGCGAGCCGCGCGATCTGAGGACTACGCGCGCCCCCGCCGCACAGGAACACACCGCCACGCAGGAAATCCAGAACGCCGGCCTGTTCGAGGTCCTGTCCGATAAGCTGGAAAATCTCCTCAAGGCGCAGAGACATAATACGGCGTAGGTGCTCGAGGTTGACTTCCTTTGGCGGCAGGCCCAACTCGCTCGTGAGCGTAATGGTCCGGCCTTTGACTTCCTCCTCCACCAGGGCCGAGCCATGCTCGATTTTGAGGTGCTCGGCCCGGCTGAGCGGCACTTTCAAACCGTAAGCCAAATCGTTCGAGACGTGGTCGCCGCCGACGGCCAGCACGCCGGTATGCTTAATGATGCCGTTGGCATAGACGACGTACTCGGTCGTGCCACCCCCGAGATCGATGACCAGCGAGCCCAGCTCCTTTTGTTCGCTGTTCAGCAGCGCCAGGGAAGACGCCAGACCGTTGAACACGATGTCGTCCACCTCGAGCTGCAGTCCTTTGACGGTCCGGATCGCGTTCTGCAAACGGTTGAGCGTGCCGTGCACGACATGAACGTCCACCTCAACGCGGGCCCCGAGCATGCCGACCGGATTGGTGATGCCATCCTGACCATCAATCAGAAAATGCTGGCGGATCGCATGGATCACATGGTTTTGGGCAGGCAGATTAATGGTCTTGGCGTTCTTGATGACGTCCTGCACGTCGTCCTCGGAGATTTCCCGGTCCGCCGAAACGACTGGATGGACGCCACGATTGTTGAAACCGCGCAAATGACCGCCGGTGACCCCGAGATAGACGCTCCGGATTTCAACATCCGCCATCTGCTCGGCCTCGACGATGGCGTGGCGCACATCCTCCTCGGCGGTCGGCGCGTCGGCAATTTCCCCTTTGCGCACGCCGCGGGAGCGTGCCTGGCCGAGGCCCACGATGTTGAGCGCGCCTTCAGCATTCAGTTCGCCGACGACGGCGCAGACTTTGGATGTGCCGACTTCAAGGCCGACGATGATCGAGGAAGGGTCAAACATGTTTTTTCGCGATGCGCAAGGGTTTGGGCGGTTTGGGCGTGCCCGGCGGCACGGCACCCGGATCCTGCCAGCACACCGGCACACTGTTGGTCACGGCCAGGTCGAGGGTAGCGATCGCTTTGGACATTCTTTGGCCGAGGTCGAATATTTCCCGCCACCGCCGTAGTTGCTGCTCCAGGTCCGTCGGACCAAAAGTGATTTCACTGGCCTGGCCGGTCCTCACCAGGAGGATTTCCGGCGACGAAATATCGATCGACTTCAATTCAACCAGGCCGGCCATGGGGGATTCCTGGAAAGCGACGATTAAATGGAGGGCGGCCTGAAGCTGAGGAATCTCGATGTGGCGCCCTGGTTGCAGCTCGCGCGGGTCGAGCCCCGAAATGACCGTCAGCGGCTCAGCCGAGGGCGGCGGCGCACCGGCATGCGGGCGGGTCCCCAGCGGCAGCATCACGCATCCTTCAGCATCGAGTTGAAAGCACGTCACCTCGATCCCGCCGCCGGCTCGCGGACGTGGAGCATTGACTTGAGCGATCGGTTCCCGCTCCGTCACCCGAATCCTCAAGGTGCGAGGCAGCACCCGTTCAACTGACACTGATTGAATGAGCGGTACCAACTCGAGGTTCCGCTTCACGCGAGTCAAATCCAGCGCGAGAAGATTTTGGTTCGGCTTCAAACCCGCCCACCGGCACAACTGGCTCGCGGCAAGCACACCGTCGCTTTGCACGTCCAATTGCTGGATCGCAAACGCGCTGTTTTCGTAAACCAGGCGATTCAAGAGCCAGTCACCTGAACGCCAGAGCAGGTAAAGGCCAAAAACTGTGCCGAAGAGCACACCCACAGCGAGCGAGACCAGGCGCACGCGGGTCCGGCGGACCTGGCTGGAGCGGAGCTTAACGTCGAGGACGTGCTCGCGCCCCAACCGGCGGTTCTTAATTTTGCGCTGGAGCCACACGAGAGTCAGTGATGCGAATTGGATGATGCTTTCCGTTTCACGCCGGCGTGCTTTGCGCGCTGGATCGCCAGGTCCACCATCCGCTGGCAAAGCTCAGCGTAACCCATCCCCGCTGCCGCCGCCGCTTTGGGCAGCAGACTGGTCTCGGTCATCCCGGGCAGAGTATTGACCTCCAGCACCACCGGCTCTCCGCTCGGCCGCACCATGATATCCACGCGCGAGTAATCCCTACCGCCAATTGCCTGAAACGCGCCGAGTGCCGCCGCCTGGATTCGGTTGGTTACTGCCTCATCGAACGGCGCAGGGCAGAGGTACTCGGTCGTCCCAACGCCGTACTTCGTTTGGTAATCGTAAACGCCAGCACGCGGACGGATTTCGACGACCGGCAGTGGTTCAGCGCCCAGAATTCCGACAGTAGTTTCGCGACCCTGAATTTTTTCCTCCATCAATACCTGGGAATCAAACCGCATCGACTCGGCGAGGGCATTGCCCCATTCGGAAACCCGATCGACGAATTGCAAACCAACGCTTGAGCCCTGGCGCGCCGGCTTGAGCACCACGGGAGGATCCCAGCCCATAGGCCAACTTGCCGTTGGGGACTCGATTGACAGGAACCTCGCGGTGGGAACACCGGCCGCCAGGCATCGTTGTTTGGTCAAGAGTTTGTCGAAGCCGATCCGGCTGGCCTCCGGATCACAGCCAGTGTAAGGCACGCCGAGTTCTTCCAGGCGGCGCTGGACCGTGCCGTCTTCGCCATAAGTGCCGTGCAACGCCAGGAAGACAACCTGCGTCCCCCTCGGCAGTTGCCACTGTTCAGTGACAGGATCCAGCTCGTGGACCTCATGCCCGAGCGAGCGGAGCGCTTTGACGACTTGCGCCCCGGAATTGAGCGACACTTCTCGTTCGGCGCTGGGCCCGCCCAGCATCACGGTGATATTCAGTCTCTCCGGCACGTTCAGCGAGCGCGTTTGATTCCGGGCACAGGTTGCATTACGGTAAAGACCGCGAATGAGCCGGGGCGCAGAGTGGTTCCAGCGGACGGGGAGTCCTGCATCTCTGCGCCCCGGTGGTTTCCGGGTCTGGGTGGTAGAAGTTCAATCACCGACGATTTCCACCTCGGTTTCCAAATCGATGCCGCGTTGCGTCCGCGCGCGACATCGAATCAATTCAATCAATTCCAAAATATCCTGCGCCGTGGCATTGCCATCATTGACGATAAAATTGCCGTGCTCAGCCGAAACAAAAGCGCCGCCCACGCGGGTTCCTTTCAGGCCGAGTTCATCGACGAGTTTGCCGGCAGGTATCGCCGTCGGATTCTTGAAAATGCAACCCGCGCTTGGGGCGGCCGGTTGTGAGGCCCACCGTTTGCGGCTGAACTCGTTCATTCGTTGCGCGATCTGATCGCGTTCGCCAGCCTGGCCCCGCAGCACGGCCCCGAGCGCGATGTGGCGCTTCAGCGTGGGACAGCTCCGATATTCAACGTCCAGCTCCCGGCGTTTTCGCTCCTCGACGCGTCCATTCTCGTCCATCAGCCGGAGCGATTCCACCACGTCGAACATCTGTCCTCCCATCGCCCCTGCATTCATCCGCAACCCGCCTCCGACACTTCCAGGAATACCTTCCAAAAACTCGAGTCCCGCCAGCCCATGGCGTTTCGCTTCGCTCGCCACGACTTTGAGCCGGGCGCCGGCCCCGCAGCTCAGATATTCTCCGGCGAGTTCGATTTGGCTGAAGTGCGGCTGCGCCAAAGAGATCACCACGCCCCTGAAGCCTCCGTCCCTGACCAACAGATTCGAGCCGCGACCCAGAAGCAAATAGTGGATTTGGTGCTCGGCACAAAATCGAACCACCTCCGCGAGTTCCTGCGTCGAAGCCGGCTCGGTGTAGAAGTCGGCCTGGCCGCCGACGCGCAACGTCGTGCGCCGGGCGAGCAGCTCGTTTGCGCGGAGGATCGTCAGAGGCGAAACCCTCCGGCGCAATTCCTCGAGTGTATCCATGCGGTTTTGGGCCGGGCAATCCAGCTCGGTAGCGAGTTGGTTCATACGGAAAAGGCCTCCGGCGGATCGGCCTTGCGCGCGAGGTTCAGCTCACCGGCTGAATTTTCTGAGGCGGTGGGAGGGTTGAAAATGGCGCTCGGCGCCGCGGCTCGAAGGCTGGAGAGTCGAAGCGGCCCCTGTAACTCCGCCACTCGGACCGCTTCGAGCATGCGGTCGGCAATGTCGTCCGCAGCGACTGGGCGATGCCACCGCGACAGAGCGGCCTGCATCGCATGGCGTACGGCATCATTGCGAACGAGATCTATCAACGAGCGCGCCAATTGCTCGGGTGTGGCGTCGGCTTGTGTCAACAACCGAGCCGCGCCGGTGGTTGCGTAGGCATGCGCATTGTGCCACTGGTGGTTGTCGGTGGCAGAGGGATAGGGGACCAGCAAAGCCGGCAACTCCATCACCGCGAGTTCGGCCAATGTCGAGGCGCCAGCCCGCGTCACTGCGGCGGACGCGGCGCCCAGGGCGCACTCCATCCGGTCGAAAAATGGATGAACGATGGCGGTTAAATTCAGAGCTGTGTACGCGCGTCGCACTTCGATCGCATCGTTGGACCCGGTCAAATGGAGCCACTGCCAATCCGGGGCCGTCTGAGCAAGAAGCGGCAACGAGCGGAGGACCAATTCGTTGATACCGTGGGCACCCTGGCTGCCTCCCATCACCAACACCACCGGCCTTTCCGGCTCCAACCCCAGTTCCACCCGGCAACTGGCCACGTCACCTTCCTTGAATTGCGGCCGCACAGGCGTGCCGCTAATGGTCAGAGAGCAACGTTTGAGTCGGCTCGCCGCGGATGGAAAACCAATAAATCCATGATCCACAACCCGTGAAAGCCAGCGATTAGCCCGGCCCGGAATCGTGTTGGACTCGTGCAGGAACGTGCGTGCCCGCGCGGCTTTTGCTGCGAGGATCGGCGGCGCGCTGGTGAATCCTCCCATAGCGAGCGCCGCTTCCGGTTTTAGCCAGCGAAACAGCTTCCTGGACAGGCGATACGATTGGCTGAATCCGCGGATGAAGGCAATTTCGCTGCCGCGCTTCAAACATACCGCCGGCAAGGTGACGACGTCCACCTGGCTGGCGCACTTCACCGCGTGCTGATCCACTTCCTTGGGCGAGACGAGCAGCGTCACCTGGCAGTCGCGCTGCGCCAGCTTTTGCGCCACAGCCAGGCCCGGAAATAGATGGCCGCCTGTGCCGCCGCAAGCGATGACGAAACGCGAGGGTTGGCGCGATGGCTGGTTCATGTCGCCTGGGCAGCAGGAACCTCGTGACCGGACCGCGAATCAACTGTTATCGGGCGACCCACGCGCGATAGGCGCGCGATGCTCAGCAGCAAGCCCACGCTCGTCAGCATCATTAACAGGTTCGACCCGCCATAGCTCACAAAGGGCAGAGGCAGCCCCTTGTTGGGCAAGGCACTGGTCACGACGCCGACGTTGATGAATGCTTGAAGCCCGATAAGCAACGAAATGCCCGAACCGAGCAGCAGGCCGAAAGTGTCGCGCGAACTGCGAGCAATAAAGAGACCACACATCACGATAGTGACAAACGCCAGGACCACGAGCAGGGTCGCGATGAGCCCGAGTTCTTCGCCGATAACCGAAAGAATGAAGTCAGTGTGGTTCTCCGGCACAAATCCCAGTTTTTGTCTCCCGTTGCCCAGGCCCAGTCCGGTCCAGCCACCTGCCCCCAGGGCAAGCATGGCCTGGTACGCCTGATAACCGACGCCGTTCTTGTGCTCCTCGAGGTAAAGCCAGCCGAAAATGCGCTTGATGCGCATGGGATCGTGCCATAGGGAAAAACCGAGGCCGGCCAGCGCGGCCATGATCGGCGGCGCGATATACGTCCACCTGACACCAGCGATTAGCAACATCGCCCCGCTGACGCCCGCCAGTAGAATCGTTGTTCCACGATCCGGTTCGATGAAGATCAACCCGAGCACCGTCACCACCATTGCCGCCGGTATCGCCACGCCCCGCTTCCAGGTCCACATTTGGCGTTGATAGCGTTCCCCATACCACGCCAGAGCGATTATCAGTGCCAACTTCGCAAACTCCGAGGACTCCATCCTGGCCGCGCCGTAACCCAGCCAGCGCCGGGCTCCTTTGATCTTGAGTCCAACATGCGGAACGAAAACCAGCACCAACAGCACTACCGCCACGATTAACAGCGGCACCGCCAGCTTCCTCAGCAATCCATAATCCAGGTTCGCAGCCGTCACGCACAACCCCAAACCCAAGGCGCACCAGGTGAGTTGAGTGATAAGGAAGCGTGCCCCCGGCTGGCCCATGCTCGAGCTGTAAAGCACCACCATTCCCAGTGCCAACAAGGCAGCAACACAAAACGCCAACAGAGTGACGGCCAGTCTCATTCGGGCCTGGGTCGCGGGTAGTCGCGCCGAGCTTGGACTCTGCGTTCCGGCGCGAACGCCTAGCGCGCGGCCGGCACGCCGTTCGGCGTCGTCGGATTCGCCGATGCCGTTTTGGTCGCGGTTGAGGCCGTCGTAGCCTTCGCGGGAACTTTGAGCTTTTGTCCCACGGTAATGCGATCGGTCCGCAAACTATTAGCGGCGCGGATGGCCTTAACGCTCGTGTGATGCTCGCTGGCGATTTTGGTCAGCGTATCGCCGGACTTGACCTGATACACCTGCTCGCCATTGGCCGTCTCCGGCGCGGTCGCTCCTCCTGGGCTCGCCGCAATCGTCTTGGTCGGCGCAGGAATGTGCAACGTTTTGCCAACTTGCAGCTTGGTCGCTTCCACGCCGGGGTTCGCGTCCATGATTGCTTTTGACGAAACGCCGAATTTTTTGGCGATCGTGCTGAAGGTATCGCCCCTCGCCACGGTGTACTCTGTCGCCGGAGCGGGCGCCGCGTTGGTCGCTTCGACTACCGGCACGGCATTCGCCGGCGTCGCCGGCGCACTTGGCTCGGCGACAATCGGCACATTAGTCGCATCAAACGTTGGGAGCGTATTGGTGCTCTGGCCGGCTTGCGGACTGGCGTCTTGATGGCATCCTTGCAGCAGCAAGGCCAGCAAACCGACACCGTGGACGGCGAGGACGAAAAAGACCGCCAGCTTTACTCGGGCGCGGCCTTTCTGTTTTTGATCGAGTGTGGAACCTTGGGGAACGAGTGGACTTTGATTATTCATTTTAATTGAGCTGGTTGGATTGTGTTAATTGAGGTAATGGAGTTTGGATTGGTTTACTCCGGGGTTTTGCCTCAAAAAACCCCGAAGTAAATTGGTCAATGTATTTCTGAACGGTGATGCCATCATTCGTGCATTCTGCCATTTTTGTCATGTATATTGGGGTGCTCACCGGGAGCACCCCTACGTATTGATTTCACCGCCCAGCAAAAGATTTCACCGCGCTCCTGACAACTTCGATACGAATCTCCGTTAGGACGGCCCGGTGAAAACAAAATTACGTCGCCGGAAACGGCGCGCCTCGCCGCTTCGGTTACTGCTTCTACCAGCGAATTCAAAACTGTGCAAGGGATAAATAAGCCCCAGGCGGATCGAATTTTCTCGCTGGCTTCACCCAGCAGGAAGGCCTGTTTGACCCGTTTGGACACCAGCGGGCCGGCGTCGTGAAAATCCAGCCCCTGGTCCTTGCCGCCTGCGATCAGCCAAATATTGGGTTCGCCGCCCGGGCCTGGACGCGACGCCATCAGCGCCTTTTGCATGGCATCCAGGTTCGTGGCCTTGGAGTCATTAATAAACTGGACGCCATTGATTTCCGCGACCAACTCGAAGCGGTTCGGGCCGGCGCTATACGTCTTGACGGCGTCCACCATGCGTTCCAGGGGCAGCCGCAGCACGTGCCCGACCGCCAACGCCGCCATCAGGTTCTCGGCATTGTGCGGGCCCCGAATCTGGCAATGGTCCATGTCCAGCAACGGGCCGGACCAATTCGGCAGCCGGCTCAAGAGCAGGCCGCGGTCGAGATAAATGTCCGCATTGGCTTCGGTCGCGCTGAAAGTGATGGTTTTTGCCGGAACGGGCAGATCCAGTTCGCGCAACCGGGCCAGAGCATCACTCTGCACAATGGCCCAATCAAAGCCCTGCTGGTTGCGGAAAATCCGGGCGTTGGCGCGGACGTAATCGGAAACGCTGGTGTAACGGTCGAAGTGAGCCGGCGTCAGATTCATCATCACCGCGACCGACGGCCGGAAGAATTGCGTTACTTCCAATTGAAATGCGCTGACCTGCAGCACCAGAAAATCCAGCTCCTTGGTTTGTTCGACCACGGAGCAGAGCGGACGGGCGCGATGGCCGGACAAGAGGGTCTTGCGATCGTTGTGAGACAGAATGCGCTCAATCAACTCCGCGGTCGAGCCTTTGCCATTCGTGCCGGCAACGGCAACGCTCAGGCAGTTGGCCTGCTGAAAGCCAAGCTCCAATTCACCGATGACCGGCACATGATTGTGGCGGACGGCCTGAACCAGAGGCGTGCTGGCTGGAACGGCAGGGCTCAGCACCGCGAGGCTGAAATTCCTCTGCGGAAGCGACGTCACTCCAAGGGCGACTTCGACCCCGAGTGGGCGCAGTTGACTGGCGTCCTCGCGTAAATCCTGATTATTGTCGCTGTCCACCGCAACGACCCTGGCCCCGTTGCGGCGCAATAATTCGCACGCCGCACGACCGCGGCCACCCAGACCAATAACTAGCACATCTTTATTTTTCAAATCCACGATTCCAGCAAAAACCGGTCGCCAGAAGTCACCGAATCTTCAACGTGCTCAAAGCCACCAGCGCGCAAATCACGCACAATATGTAAAATCGCATTACGACCTGGGATTCGTACCAACCCTTCTTTTCGAAGTGGTGATGGATTGGCGCCATAAGGAAGACGCGGCGGCCCGCCCCGTAGCGGCGCTTGGTGTAGCGGAACCAGCCAGTCTGAATGATGACCGAGGCCGCTTCCATCACGAACACGCCTCCAGCAATGACCAACACCAGAGGTTGATGAATCAGGACTGCCATGATCCCCAGCGAGCCCCCAAGCGCCAACGAGCCGGTGTCGCCCATGAACACCTGCGCCGGATGGCAATTGAACCAGAGAAACCCCAGCCCTGCCCCAATCATCGCCGAGCAAAATACACTCAGTTCTCCTGCGCCCGGCACGTAAGGGATCTGCAGGTAGTCCGCAACACGCGCGTTGCCCGCCAGATACGCCCACACGACGAACACGACGGACACAATCAGCGTGCAACCGATGGCCAGCCCGTCGAGTCCATCCGTTAGATTCACTGCATTGGAACTGCCCACCACAGTCGCCACCGTCAGCGCCAGCCCAATCAATCCAGCGCCGGTGGCAACAGGGTACTTGTAAAAGGGCACCATAATTTCGGTAATGAGCTTGCTGGTGGAGGGTACGCGCCACAAATAGAGGCCGATGAACAGTCCCAGCGCCACTTGCACCCACAGTTTCACGCGGGAGCGCGCGCCGGCGCCGCTCTGCTGTATGATCTTCGCGTAATCGTCGTAGAAACCCAGTCCGGTCAGCACCACGACTGAAAGCAGGGACAGTTGGATGAGCGTGTTCCACTTCGCCCAGAGCAGCGTGGATGCGTTGAGCGCCAGCACGATGAGGATACCGCCCATGGTGGGCGTGCCCTTCTTGCTGAACAGCCTCACCGCCAGGCTGCCCCCGCTCTCGGCCTTGTCGGAATATTCCTGGCCGAATTTCAACGTCTTGAGCCAGGCGATCACCCGGGCTCCCAGCCACCAACTGATCAACAAGGCCGTGAAAGCGGCTCCCGCGCTGCGGAAAGTGATGTAGCGGAACAGCCGCAGTGGGGAGAGGAACTCGGCCCAGAAGGTCCCGGCCGACCATTCCAGCAACTGTTGGCTGATATAATAAAGCATCCAGCTCCATTCGCATCAAACTCGTCTCAATTCTCCCGGCCATTCGCGCCTCGGCGCAGAATCTCCGAAATTCGTTCCAACCGCGACGCCCGCGAGGCCTTCAACAGCAACACGTCACCTTGCTTCACAAAACTTTTCACTGCTGCGCCCGCCGTTTCCACATCCTGAAATTCAAAGACACGGCTCAGCCCGGCGTCCCGTGCCCCGCGACCCATCACCTGTGCCATTTTTCCCACCGCGAACAACTGGCCGACTCCCATCTCAGCCGCGCGCCTTCCGACCTCTTCGTGCGCTGCCTCGCTGTGCGCTCCCAACTCGGCCATGTCGCCCAATACGGCCACGCGCCGGCCTTTGCACGGTAGTTCCAGCAGCGTTTGCAATGCCGCCAACATGGAGTCTGCGTTCGCGTTGTAAGCGTCATCCAGCACCCGCACGCCGTTATGTTCCCAAAGCTGCAGCCGCATTTTGGCTGGCTGGCACTCGGCTAGTCCGCGCTCGATCGTTGCCCGGTCCAAACCCAATTCCGCTCCCAGCGCGATGGCGAACAACGCGTTGGCTGCCTGGTGGCTCCCCAGCAGATGGATACGGTACTCGCCTGTGAACTCGGCCTTCGGCGCGTCCACATGAAACGTGACGCCTTTCTTGTCCGGGCGCAGGTTGCTCGCTCGCCAATCGTTCGCCGCCAGACACCCCACGCGCACCACCGGCGCTCGCGCACGCCCGGCGATGCCCTCGGTCCATTCACTGTCGCCAGGCACAAACAATTTCCCCTGCGCGGGAACGAATTCCGCCAGCGAACCTTGTTCCCGGGCCACGCCAGCCACGTCCCCGAAGAATTCGAGATGTTCACGGCCAATGCTGGTGAGAATGCCGTAGCGAGGACGGATCGTTTCCAGCAACGGCGCCATCTCGCCGGGATGGTTCGTGCCAACCTCCATGACCGCGGCGCGGTGCGACTCATCCAGCCTCAACAACGTCAATGGCACGCCAATGTCGTTGTTGAAGCTGGCCTCACTCCAGAGCGTCGGCAATTTTTGCCGCAGAACCGAGGCCGCCAGCTCTTTGGTCGTCGTCTTGCCATTCGAACCGGCGACCGTCGCGATCGGCAAAGCAAAGTCGCTGCGATAGGCTGCCGCCAGGCGGCCCAGAGCTTTGCGCGTATCTTCGACCGCGAGTAGGGCACAGCCGCTGAAATCTGCCGGCACTCTGTCACACGCCGCTACGACGGCGGACACACCTTTGGCCGCGGCCTCCGCCAGGAACTGGTGGCCGTCAAAGCGCTCACCCGGCAAGGCGAAGAAAACGTCTCCCGCCCGCGCCTGGCGCGAGTCGGTGCAGACGCCCAGGACCCGAGTTTGCAGCGAGCCGCCTTTGAGCAGGCCGCCACAGGCGCTCGCCACGAATCGTAGTGTGCGAGGTTCCATGCGTTTAATCGGCACTGGCACTGGCCGAGGTCCGCAATGGACGCGCGGCCAGCTCCGACAGCGGCTCCGAACAATCCAGCACTTCCAGGGCGATGGCTGTGCCACTCCCCTCTGGTTCGCACATCATTTCGCTCTCGGCCCGGCTGTCGGGCTGGCTGATGGCCGCCGCGAACAAGTGATGCGAAATAAGCTGCAGTGAGCTCATGTTTGGCCTTTCGTAGTTGGTTTGGTTTCTGGTGTGGTCATCGCTGCACTGTCCTCTTCTGTCCTCCTTCCTCCACGGGCGCCGCGGGCGCGTTCGCCTGAGAGATTTCCGGGCCGTCTTCGGGCCGAATGTTGACGTAATTGGCGGCGCCTTCGGCAATTTGTTTGAAGACGGGGGCCGCGATCTGGCCTCCGTAATATCCCTTCCGCAAATCCGGTTCATCCATCATCACCGCGATGCACAACTCAGGATTGTCCGCCGGGAAAAATCCGATGAACGAAGCAAAATACTTGCCGGGAGCGTACGTTCCGTGCTCGGCTTTCTGCGCTGTTCCCGTCTTTCCGGCAACGGTGTAATGTTCCAGCGCCGCTTTCGGAGCGGTGCCATCCGGCGACACGACCGTTTTGAGCGCCTTGGTCATCAGGCGAGCCGTCGCGTCGCTGATCACCTGCCGGACCGGTTGCGGCGTGTACTTCGCCACCAAGTTGTGCCTGGTGTCCTCCAGCCGATCCACCAGCATCGGCCGCATCAGCCAGCCGTGATTGGCGATCGCGCACATCGCCATCATCATTTGCAGTCGTGACACAGCGATCCCCTGCCCCATCGGAATCTGCGCGATCGAAACTTTGCTCCAGTTCGTCAACGGGTGAACGATGCCAATGGCTTCCCCTTGCAGTGGGATCCCTGTTTTGCTGCCAAAACCGAAATCCAGGATGTATTCAAACAAGCGCTCTTCGCCCATCTTGATTCCGATTTTGGCTGCGCCGATGTTTGACGATTTGGTGATGATGGTCTCCACCGGCAGGATTCCATAAGACTCATGATCGTGCAGTTCCTTGCCCCGGTAATAAAAGTGCCGGTGCTCGCAATCGAAAGTGTCGGTCAGCCGGACCGTGCCGTCGTTCAGCGCGCCCGCAACCACGACGATTTTGAACGTCGAGCCGGGCTCCGGCGCATCGGTGATGATGCGATTTCGCCGCGCATCGGCCGAGGCCATATCCAGATGGTTAGGATCAAAATTCGGCAGTGTTGCCATCGCCAGGATTTCACCCGTCCGCGGACGAACCACCAGGCCCGAGATGCTGATCGGGGCATGCTTTTCCATTCCCTCCGCCAATGCCGTTTCGACGATATGCTGTATGACCGAATCAATTGTGAGCACCACGTTCAGTCCGTCCCGCGGCTCGACATCCTGTTGCCGCATTGGAACCACTTCCCGCTTCCGCTTGTCTGTTTCCGTAACCCGCCATCCCCGCACACCCTCAAGCTTCGAGTTGAATGTCAGCTCAATCCCCTCTTTGCCCGTCGTCTCCAGCACTCGCGCGCCATTGACTTCGCGCTCCTCCATTCCGACGAATCCCAGGACGTGGGCTGCCAGGGACTGGTTAGGATACACCCTCAATTGGTCCTCCACCGGGTCGGTGTAGATCGCCTTTTGCCGAAGGTTGGCGTAGAAGGATCGCTCCGGCGACTTCAGCTTTTTCTCATCGAAACCGAAGGACAAGTTGTTCATCGTCGCCTGAAGCTTCTGCCAGGTTTCCAACGGCACTTTGCGCTTGAGCACGACGTAATGGTTGGTCAGCACCGTCCCTTTATCGGTCTGCCGAATGCGCGAGCCTATTTTTTGGACCACCTCGGTTTCGCTGAGCTGGAGCAGCGGCGCCACGACGTGAGCAACTTCAGCCTGCCGATTGCCGATGAGCGCCGGGTCGGCGCACACCGTCCGGGCTGGCATGCTCGTCGCCAGCAGATTGCCTTTTATGTCCAGAATATCGCCGCGCCGCGGTTCGATCAGAACCTCCCGGTGCGTATATTCCTGGGCTTTGGCGGTGAGGTAGGCGTGGCGTAGCACTTGTAAATCTACCAGCCGATAGCCCAGCCCGCCAAAGGCCGCCGCCAAAAGCAGCCCCAGCAGCGCCAGTCTCCGCAGTTGTAATTGCCGGGCCATAAATAAAAATACCGGCCGCCCGCGGCGATCGGTTCCTCATCCGACGGCGTCACGGGCGGCGGTAAATTGGTTATCGCTTCATTCAGTCACGCTCTCGCTGATTCCTTCATCCGTTCATCCATCTGCTTGTCCAATCATCCGTTAATCCATTAATCCGATTACCCACTAATCCACTCTTTCAAAGACTGCCGTCCGCCCGCTGCCATCGGTTCCTCATCCGACGGCGCGCGGGCGGCGGCACAATTCTTCAGGCCATCATTCCATCCTCGCCGGTCTACTCCCGGCGGCAATCTGCCGCTCGAGAACCGGTCTCCGCGCATCACGATACGGTTCCGGCAAAAGCCATACTTGCGACGGCAAGGGCGGACCGAGATTCAAATCTTTGATCCGCTGCGCCAGGAACACCGGCGTGCGCATCCTTCCAAGCTGCTCACTGAGTTTTTTGTTCTGGTTCTGCAATCGTTCCAGGTGCAGCTCGCGCGCCTTGATCTGCTGGCCTAGCTCGTAAATCTGAGTTTTCTGCCACACATATCCTACGCCCGACCCGCCAATCAGCAGGCACAGCAGAAAGGCTTTCAACGCCGGCCCGAACCTCAGCGCGGCCGATCGATATTTTCTATTTTTCGCCATTCGAATCTCGTCACGTTCACTCCACTTACGCTTTCATTCACTTGGCTATGTCGCCTGGGAGCCCTCTCAAACAGCCGCCCTCGGAGCGCCTAAAGTCGCTCCATCACGCGCAGCTGCGCGCTCCGGCTCCGCGGGTTCTCCGCCAATTCCGTCGCGCCGGGTTTCGTCGGCTTGCGCGTCACCAGCCGCAACTCAGGCGCGCGCGGCTCACGCAACTCTGGAACGTCCACCCCTCCCGTGAACGTGTAATCCTGCGCCCGCGCGCGCCCGAAATCCTTCACCACCCGATCTTCCACCGAGTGGAAAGTGATCACAGCCAGACGACCGCCGCGCCTGAGAATCCTCAGCGCTCCGGTCAGCCCCAATTTCAAAGAACCAATCTCATCGTTCACGGCGCTTCGTAGCGCCAAAAATAGTCGCGTCGCCGGATGCGCCCTCCGGCCAAGCCGGGGCGACGCCCGCTCGATCACTTCCGCCAACTGTCGCGTCGTCGCCAGCGGCCGGCGCTCGCGTTCCCGCCCGATAACGCGCGCCAATCGCCGCGCTTCCGGCTCGCCACCCAATTCCCAAAAAATCCTGGCGAGTTCTTCCACGCTCACCGTCTTCACCAGCTCCGCCGCCGTCAGCGACTGCCGCCGATCCATCCGCATGTCCAACGGCCCGTCCTGCTGAAAACTGAACCCGCGCACGGCCGTGTCCAGTTGCGGCGAACTCACACCCAAATCGAGCAGCACCCCATCGCAACTTCTAGGCGGCACCCACTCGGCCAGCTCCGAAAAATTTGCCTGCCGCAATTCAAACCGACTGGCGAACTCCGACAATCGTTCCCGCGCCGCCTCGAGCGCGGCGCCATCGCGATCGCACCCGAACAACCAGCCCGTCGGCGAGCTCGCCGCCAAAATGGCCGCCGCGTGTCCAGCTCCACCGATCGTGCCGTCGGCGTATCGTCCGCCCGGTCGCGGTTTCAACGCTTCCAGCACTTCCACCAGAAGCACCGGTCTGTGCGCGAATGCCAGGGACACGCATCAGCCCTCGACCGGTTAACGTTGCACCGAGGCAAACCAAACCGCGCCGGACGGACTCAGCATGGCCCCGGCCGCAATCGGTTGGCTTGCGGGACTTCGCTCCGCCCCACGCGCCGGCTGTCGCAACTCGTCCAGACGGCCTGAAAGCTCGCGCCACGGCCCGTAGTCCCTCCGGGCGGTTGGCGCGGCTTTCATGGCCGTCCTAAATTCCTGGCTGCTCGCATCCACGGCTGGCCTGGGTGCTGCGGCCTCGCGCGCAGTAATTTCAAAATCCGTGTCGCTCAGATCGTTTCGCACGACCTTGATCCGATCCAGCGACAGCTCGCCCTGCATCAGCCCGCTCGGCGACGGCGCGATGGCCGCGCGCTGGTTGTCACTCGCTCGACGACCAAATCGCGCTTTGAGCTTCTCAATCCAGGCTCCAAAGAGTGAACGGAACACTAATCGCCGGCGCGGCGAAGTGCGCTGTGCCTTTTGCTCAGCCATGCTAATGTGCGGCTGCGAGCTGGAAGGAGTGACGGCCGGTTCAACGGGCTTGGTGACCGACTCCCCCTGCCCTTCCTTTTTCTGAGCGGCCGATCGAAACGGGTTCCGGCCCGAGCCGAACTTGGGCATCATCCCTGGTTTCCCCATGCGGTATCGGCTGTTGGCGTCACTCATACCGACCAAACTCTTTCCCGCGCTGAGCAATCGCATCAGGCTCATAGTTATTCCATCAGTTTGAATGCTTCCTGTGCCATCACGGCGTCCGACGTCTTGACTCTCTGATAGCGTTCCGGATTCCAAATCTCGAACCGGTCGAGCAACCCCACCAGAATCGCTTCGTCCTTGATACCCGCTGCATTTGCCATCTCCTCCGGCAAACAAATCCGACCGCTCTTATCCAGCGTCACCTGGACCGATTCGCTGCCGATGAACCGTTTCAAAACCACCTTGTTCGGATCCGTATTCGGCATCGCATCCAAATCGCGCATCAACTCCGCCATCTCCGCCGGCGGCAAAACTCGAAGACAGGGACCCTCTTTCGACTTTGGCCACAGCACGAGCGTGAACTCGACCCCAGCCTTGGAGGGACGCCACTTGGCCGGTACCTGGATGCGTCGTTTCTCATCCACACCGTGCCGATAAAGCGAGTTGTAATACGTCGCCTGTATAGTTGTCTCAGGATCCATTACTTATTCACAATAGGGCTTGTACGACTCCTTCTGCCCCACTGCGCCCCACTTTTAACCATTTCAACCCACTTCGTGTCAACAAGAATTTTCAGGACTTATTCAAAAGTTATTCACAAACCGTTCCCTCGCCTTTGAAGCCTGCCGAAATTGCCCTCCTCCGAGCAAGGTACTGCAGTCAAACCCATGGCTATCAATAGATTAAGAATACCACACGCATGCTCTAGTGCCTCCATGATTGCTGCGACCCAACAGATTGTAGTGTCGAGTCCCATAAAATCGGTCGGGTCGCTCTGAGTGCCACTTTGCAGGGAATTTCGAACCCGCGCTCATAACTTTCATTAGAAGAAGCTCTCGATGTGGTTTAGGCCTGCCATGCCTGAACGATCTTTGCTCATCTGTTTTTGCCGAACACGACGCGAGCGCAGTTGTCAATACGGCGGTGCGCCAGGCGAAGCTTGCGTCTCACGTCACCACCGGCAAACTGAACTTTTTTGAATACGCGAACAATGTCAGGGCCGATCAGATTTGCGATGTGCGGCCGGAAGCTGAGTAAGCATCAGTTCTTCCGCATTGCCGCTGCTGCGATATTTTGCTGCATCGGGTCCTTGCCGGCCGCCACATTTACTGCTGCTTTGGATCGCGACACCATAACTCTCGGCGAACGAGCCACGCTCTCTCTGACGTTCTCCGGCGCGACTCCGCAAAGTGTGCCCGCTCCGCCGGATATCCCCGGTCTGCAAATCGACTACATAGGACAGTCCAGTCACGTCAACATCGTCCAGCAGCAGATCACCTCCAGCCTCAGCCACAACTTCTACATCACGCCGCGCCAGCCTGGTGAATTCGTGATTCCCTCAATGACCGCCGACGCCGGCGGCGAACGGCTGACAACGCAGCCCGTGAAACTTAGAGTTCTCAAGCCCGGCGCTCCAACCCCTGAAGCCATCGAATCGGGTTCGCAATTGGCCTTCCTGAAATTGCTCCTGCCGAAGAAGGAACTGTATCTTGGCGAGACGATCCCGATCCAAATCGAACTCTACCTCCACAGCAGCGTGCGGAACATCAGCCAGTTCCAGCTTACTGCCTTTCCCGCGGACGGCGGCGTTTTGGGCAAGATGGTGCAACGCGACCAGCGCCGCAGCCAGGTCGGCAACTCGATCTACACCGTCATTCCCCTCTCCTATTCGCTCAAGCCGATCAGGACCGGGGCTCTGACCATTGGGCCGGTGACTGCAACTGTGCTCCTGGAGCTCGCCTCTGGCCGGCGCCGGTCTGACCCATTTTTCGAACAGTTTGGTTTCCGTGATTTCTTCAGCAGCGGCGAACAGAAACAAGTCGTGCTCGCGTCCGAACCCCAATCAGTGCAGTGTCTCGACCTTCCGAAGGTAAACGCGCCCGCAAATTTCAACGGCGCTGTCGGAAGCTTCACTATGAGCTCCAGTGTCGGCCCAACCAACGCCGCTGTCGGCGACCCAATTACCGTTCGCGTGCAGTTGGCCGGCCGCGGTGCCTTTGACACTCTCGCGCTCCCCGAGCAACCGGCCTGGCATGATTTCAAAACCTACCCGCCGACAACCAAAGTTGACACCTCGGGTGACCCACTCGGCATCCAGGGCTCGAAGACGTTCGAGCAAGTCATCATCCCACAAACTGCCGACATCAAAGAGCTGCCGTCCATCTCGTTCAGCTTTTTTGATCCGGAACGGAAAGCGTATCAAAATTTGATTCAGCCGGCGGTGAAATTGAGCGTGCGGCCGGGCGGCTCCGCGCCTCCGCCCACAATTGCATCCGCGAACCGCGCCGCGCAATCGGAGACTCCACCCCCGGCCCAGGACATTGTTCCCATCAAAACCCGGATGGGAACAATGGCTCAAATCTCGCCCCCCCTGATTCAGCAGCCATGGTTCGTCGCGCTGCAAGGCGTGCCGGTGCTGGCCTGGATTTCGGCATTGGTTTGGCGCAGACGCGCCGAGGCTCTCGCGAACAATCCGCGGCTGCGACGCCAGCGCCAGGTTGCGAACCTGATTCGGGGCGGCCTGGTCGAGCTGCGCCAGCAGGCCGCGCAGAACAAATCCGAAGAATTCTTCGCCGGCCTGTTCCGCCTCCTGCAGGAACAATTGGGAGAGCGTCTGGACTTGCCTGCTTCTTCGATTACTGAAGCTGTGATCGAGGAGCACCTGCGCCCGCGGAGAGTGCCCGAACCGATTTTGACGCAGGTCCAAGAGCTCTTCCATGCCTGCAACCTGGCCCGCTATGCGAAGGCCCGCTCGAGCGGAGAGCTCGCCACACTTTGTTCCAAAATCGATGTCACCTTCCGAGAACTGCAATCCCTTAGCCTGTGACCATTTTTTCCATTTTCCATTTTCAATTTGCCATTTCGGCCTTCCGACTCCGGACTTTGGACTTTGGACTTTGAACTTTGAACTTTGAACTTTGACTGCCGAATCTTGGGTCTTGGATTTTGGAGTTTGGCCTTACTCCTCATCCCATTCCCGCTTCACTCCCAAACCCCATCCTCTTCCTTCGAATCAGCCAACAAGCTCTACTACGAGAACAAATTCCCCGAGGCCGCCGCTGCTTACGAGAAATTGATTCAGGCGGGGTCGGTCTCTCCCGCGCTCTATTTCAACCTCGGCAATGCATGGTTTAAAGCCGGTCAAATCGGCCGCTCGCTCGCAGCCTATCGTCAAGCCGAGCAGCTCGCACCGCGTGACCCCGACATCCGCGCGAATCTTCAATTCGCCCGAAACCAGACTCAGGGTCCGACCTTCTCGCCCAACAGATGGCACCTGTCGCTCGCCAAGCTGACTTTGAACGAATGGACCATGCTGGCCTCAGGCGCGGTTTGGCTTTGGTTCCTGTTGCTGGCCGCTGCGCAATGGCGCTCAGCCTGGAAACGCAACTTCAGAAAGCTATGGGCCAGCTTGGGAGTGGTGGCGGCCGCCCTCTGCGCCTGCCTCGGCGCCGCGCTCCACGATCAGCGTTCCAGTCTGGTCGCAATCGTCATCGCTCCTGACGCCGTCGTGCGCCGCGGCCCGCTCGATGATTCGCAGAACGTTTTTGCAGTCCATGACGGCGCTGAGATGCGTGTGTTGGATCGAAAGGATGACTGGCTCCAGGTAACAACCGATCCGCGCCGTATCGGCTGGATTCGCCGTAACCAGGTGCTGCTCGATTAAAAACTAAAGCGGCAGGAAATTGTCGTGCAGAGAAGATACGGGTGGCGGTATGTGGGCCGTGGATTGGCGCTCAAATTCATCTCGCAATTCCCACCATAGCCGCTTCGCGTCTTTGGACCATAACAATACCCAGAAGCCGCCTTGCTCGGGCTTGGACCCGGTTCGCCATTCGTAATCCATCTCTCCGAACCAATTCAGACGTCGGAGGAACTCATCGCAAAATGCGGTTTCGAGCCAGGTGAAATCTTCCCGTTCCGGCGACCATTGGCCCGCACTCTGCAGTTGGCCTTTCCGGCGCTGGCACAACGCCTGCCATTGAAGCTGCGCCTCTGAACTCTCGATGCAACGTCGAACGAAATCCCGCGCCTCCACCGCAAGTGCCAGGTGCGCGCAACCCAGTTGCGCCGGTGCCAGGCAGTACGGACAATGCTTTTGGCCTATCATGGGCTATCAGGGAACGGCTAACAGTTCATGTATTTCCAATTCCTGGCTTTGCCTTGCGCCAACCATTCCAGCGCCATCGCCAGCCGTCGTGTGCGCGTCTCTTCGGTCTTGGCCTCAGTCAGCCACTCTACGTATTCCTTCTTATGGCTATAGCTGAAATTCTCGAATGTGGCCAGCGCTTTCTTGTTTTTCTTCAGCGCACTTCGGAAAAAGGACGGCACCACCAATGGTTTCCGTTCTTTGGGCTTGGACCGCGATGGCGCTTTGACTCCCTCATCATTCAATCGCGCCGCACGTTTGATGTAACCGATCAGGACGGAATCTTTCGGCAGGTCCGAGAGGCTCGTGAACCGGCCAAACTGTCCCATGCCGCCATCCTTGGCCTCGCCGCCGTCCGTTCCAAAGAGCAATTCATGTTTCCAAAACCCAAACGTGCAGTGGCCCTTGAATGCCCCCATGCCGCAAAACATCCCCTTGTACATAAACGTCGGGAATCGCCACTTAATCGTTTCCTCAACTTCCGGACAACCCTGATGGACCAGTTTTCGGATATGGGTCAGGATCGGTTTCGCAAATTCAGGCGCCTGCGCAATGCAAGCATCGACTCGAGGATCTATTTTCGCCATACACTTCTTTTCAGGATCGAGGATCGCACCCGCCCGGTGTGATCGATTTTTTCTTGCTGCGCTCCGAGCCTAATTTCTTTCTCGCCGCCTGCAAGCGGAAATGTGACGCTCTGGAACAGACTACCGAGGTGATAAGAAATTCGGCCGTCGAATGTGACCGCCAATGAGCATCCCGAGAGACGTCGGAAGCCCTTTCCATTTGGCCCATCAGTGATAAATTCAACCGGAAAGGGGTCAGTCAAACATATTGAATGATTGTTGAACTTTAGCTGTAGCGTTACTGCCCCCGTTGCCGATCTGGTCATGGACATACAGCAAGTGCGCTAAATGACCGCGAGTTCCGGCCCTAAGGCGTTTGGCGATCCACTCAAGGCTCATTGTCGTTTCCGCTCGCAGTCTCAGCGCCAACTCCACCTTCATGGGCTCGCCTTTGCGCGTGGCCTGTAACTTGTGTTCGGTCCACCGACGAGACTGGAGCTCCTCGGCGATAAGTCTTTCTGCTTTGGCCTCGGCGGATTCCTGTAACTCCGGTCCGTAGTGCCATCGGCCGCGCTTTTGGTCCACTTGCGCTAATAATTCTTTGCGAAATTCCTCGCTCCCGAGGCACCAGCCTCGACGCACCGGCTTGAACTCCTCTTCCAGCTCGCCCTGCCGCCGCGCTTCCATACACGCCGCAAAATGCTGGCAGCCCGCAGCGCTATCTTGCGCTATGCCCCATTCTCCCAGTAACCGATCCACTCGTAGCCAACCAAACCGTTTTCCTGGTTCGCCCACATAGAACGGATAACTGCTCCAGGCGTAAGCCTCGAGCGGCTGCTCCGGCGTCAAAAGTTTAGACCGCACGGGGTTCAAATGGACGTAGTCGCAAACGGTCTTGAGATAACCATCGCCACTACCATCCACAATGAGAGCTTTGTAGCGGCCGCTGAATAAATGGCCGAAAAGTTTGTGCCGCCGGTTAAAGCGCGAGGTGTAGGTGCCCAGAAACCATTTCATACCATCGACCAGATTTGGTTGTGGTGTCTCGACCACAAAATGAAAATGATTCGACATCAAACAGAAGGCATGTATTTGCCACTCGGTTTTGCCGCAAGCTTCCCCGAGAGTGGTAAGAAAACGCTGTCGATCCTTGTCATCCTCAAAAATTGATTCGCGCCGATCACCGCGATTCATGACGTGGTAAATTGCCCCTGGATATTGCACCCGCATCTTCCGAGCCATTGGGAAATGACATCACCGGCTCAAGGAGCTGTCAATATGTTTGACTGACCCCTTTCCGGCGTTAGCGCTTTTTGCCGAAGTCTTTGTGAACATGCGGTGAGCATGCCCCACAGAGTCGCTTGGGGGTCCTGAGCCGTCAGGGCGTCAGGAGGCAGAAAGGGATAAAGGATGAAGTAGAAGGGAGCCGCCGTCGTCCCGCAGGGCGGGACTATGGCGGGCCGAGTAGTTGAGAGTTGAGACGGCCTGCCACCCTCTTGAGGAAGCCAAACGTGCGTGGTCACCACGACCTGCGCGCGGAACCTTTGGGCTGGGCTTCCAAAGAACTATCTGTGCGCAAGCCAGATTCGCTCGTGGTTGCGGATTGCCGGGAGGCCGGAGGGCGACTATAGTTTGGGGGATGAAACTTCGGCTGGTCGTCGAGCATGATCCGGAAACCAGACGCTGGGCGGCGTTCTTCCCGGAACTGCCCGGTTGCGCGTCCGCGGGGGACACCGAGGAGGAAGCTGTTCGCAACGCGAAGGAAGCTCTGGAACTTTGGTTTGAGCCATCGCCGGTTTCAGTTCCTGCCGGCGCGAAGGTGCTGGAAATCGCGCTCCCTTGAGCGAACGATTTCCAGTCTGCAGCGCCAAGGAAGTTGTTCGAGTCCTTCGCCGGCACGGTTTCGTGATGGTCAGCCAAAAGGGCAGCCACCAGAAATGGCGCCATGTCAGCGGCCGGCAAGTAATTGTGGCGATGCACGGTAATAAGCCCATTCCTATAGGCACGCTCAAAAGCATCGTCGAAGGGAGCGGCTTGCGTGTGGACGATTTTCGCTAAGCCAACCAATTGCGATCCAGAGAAGCGTTTAGCAAATCGCACGCGCCCCGTCAAAACCCGTTGTCAATTCTTCCTTCTTCCTTATCCCTTATTCTTCGACAGGATTAACAGGATTCACGGGATAGGAGTCCAAACGTCTGCGGGGTCAGCCATTAGGGCCATTTGTCCACTTCGCCCAGAAAAACGTCGTGACGCTGGTCCCGTCGGCTCACGATGTGATGCATGGCACCCTGACACTCGAGCCGAAGTTTGCGCGGCATGCGGCCCAGAATCAGATGAATCAGACGAGCCTCAAGCCGAAGCTGCGGAGTTTTCTACGGCCTGACCCCGCAGACGAGGCCGTTTTCATAATGATAGTGTTCAAGGCTTGCACAGGTGAATCGCCCAATGAGTTCCGGGCTCCTTTGGTCTTCCCGTTTGGGAACGAAATAGTTCACTTTCAAGGCCCGGTCGTAGAGCCCAACGCTCACAGGACATCTTGTTAGCATGCCGCTTAATAGGTGCTTGGAGACATGCCGCAGCCTCTTCCTTTTCAAAAAACATACCGCTGGGGAATCTAGATCCGGCACCAGTGAAAACCCAAACAAAGTCCGGACGGTCTCTATTCATTCGTGTTCTCAACACCTAAACCAACGTTGTATCCGGCCAATGGCTTTTCTGATGGCCGACTTGTTCGCCTCTATGACTTCCTTCTGTGTCGCCGACAGTTCCGCCGAACCCTCTATTGGATGGCACGCTTGACCACGAATGTCACACAATGCGAGATTTTCGCTGGTGCTTGCCGAGCATGCCTTGTCCAGATTTATTTTTGCTGCCCGGAAATCCTTTCTTGATCGCTTTGTGTCTTTTGAGATATTTTATTAGCTTCGCGTTTCTGCTTTCAATAGCGTACGAGAGGGGTGTTTTGCCATCGGCGTCGCGCGCATCCACGTTGGTATTAGAACACTCAAGGAGCGCCCTGACAGCTCCCGTATTTCCCCAAGAGCACGCCAAGTGAAGGGCCGTACCATTCTGATCGCCAGGAATTCTATGATTTGGATTGGCGCCAGCACGCAGCAGGCACCGGATGATCGTAGGACGGTTCTCGCCTGCAGCGACAGCCAATGGGGTAAAACCTAGCTTGTCGATACTGTTAGGGTTGCCTCCGAATTCGAGCAAGCACCTGACGATCTCAGTAAGGCCTTCTTGAGCGGCCCAGTGCAGGGCCGCCCTGCTCGCCCCATCGGTCTCGTTCGGATCAGCGCCCCGCACGAGCACCCTCCTTATGGCGCTGGGCCTTTTTTTCTTTGCCAACACGACAATGCTTTTTTCTTCCATAAGTCAAACTGCCCTCACCAGAAGCGCTTGGGGAAGTAATAATGATCATGGTTTAGATGGTTTCCCTTCGCGTCCCGCTCTCTTGCTCTCTCGCTCTGCGTGACACGCGCCTAAGCGCCGACCCCTATCTAAGCCAGGCGCCCCTTCTCGCGAAGGTAGTCCTTCATCAACTTCGCTCCGTCGAATCGAATTCGAGCGCGCGAGCAGATTTTCCTTGACTCCTTAAGGGCTGCGATGGCGCTGTCGAGTCTTCCTGCATCGTGGTAGAGGATCGCCAGCAAATCGTAACGGTCTGCCAAATCATCGGGTCCGTACTCGGGAGGGTGGCGCATTAATTTGCGTAGCCGCTTAATAAGCCGAATTTCGCTCCGCCGGTACTTGATTGCGCTTGGCAGGTCACCCTCAGCCTCACACACCAGCGACCAGCACTCTTCTCCCTTAATTGCGGTGTGACCGACGCGCGCAGCGAGGAGGGACTTGAGCGGCGCGGAGAACTTCACAGCCCTGCGGCGATTGTGCATGCCGTACAACCAGTGTAGCAGTTTATCGTACAGGTACAAAATCCTGTCCCAATCCCCTTCGAAACTGCGGCGATTTCCGGGAGGTGTCCTTTTCATTCGAGCCTTGGATCCGGTTTGGTCGGTTTGAGTTCGTCGCGAAGCTTTTGAACCTCCGGCTTCAAGCTGTTCCAAACGTCCCACTGTTTGATCAAATCCTCCTCTGCCTGGGCGCGTTTCCTTGCGGCCTTATCTTTAAACCTCTCCTTTTTCTGAGGCCCGCTGTACCTTTGGTGGTCCCTTCCCGGCGTATGCTTCTTCTTGCACGCGTTATGTACCAACAAGCCGTCACGCGAAACAAAATAGGAGTGCGAGCCCTCAACCTCAAGATTGTAAACGGTTGCTGCCCCAAGCAAGCAAGGCAACTCCGCGACCGTCTTTCCCTGCCCGGATAGGGTCCTCACGGAGTCCCCGCGCCGGAGATCCTTCGCGGCTGTCCACCCTGTCTCCTCTACCCAAAAGGGATGCTCCGGGGTGGTGATTATTATTTCGTCTCC
The DNA here is from genome assembly GCA_964446585.1 of uncultured Verrucomicrobiota bacterium. Classification (GTDB taxonomy): domain Bacteria; phylum Verrucomicrobiota; class Verrucomicrobiia; order Limisphaerales; family UBA8199; genus CAYUPI01. The sequence goes on along the minus strand of CAYUPI010000025.1, from coordinate 42,504 downwards.
GATCTTAAGTTGGAGTGTTTCATCCGAAAAGCGCTTGAACGTCTCGGTTACTTCATGAAGGGCCGTTTCGCCGGTGATTTCGTCGGACGACCAAACACGATCCCCTACTTGAATATCTTCGATCGGTTTAGAGCCGTCCTCCGTCGCGACCAGTGTGCCGGCAGCAAAGCACGGCTTTGGGGCTCCACGGCAAGGCCTTGGACCTTTAAGGAAGGGGGCGGCGAGGGTTAGGATTAAAGAGCCCCCGCGTCCTAGATCCGTTGCGTAATCGCCGCTTTCGATGCCCTCCCCGAATCTCAGCATATCCACCATTCCATGCAGCATGTCGGCGAAGTATATCGAAGCTGTACTTGTGCTTTCCTCGGTGTCCCAGATGACGCCATCCAAAAAATCGGCCCCATCGCTCGGGGCCCACAGAAGCCCAAGCGGATCAGCATAGTTGATCGGGCTGCCTTGGACGTAACCGTAAAGATTCGGCCCCCCCTCCTCCTCAATCGGATCCCGGCTTAACCACCTCCCCGTATCCGCATCGTAAGCCCGGTACAAAGCCAAATGCAGCCCGCTCGGCGCATGGAAATAATGCCCGGTGAAGCCGAAGTCGGCTTCTATGGGATTTGAGGTGATCTGGTTCGCGCCGCGGACGCCGTAGAAGCTGTAATCGTAGCGGGCGCGGACCGCGCCAGTACCGTCGGTGACTTCCCGGATACTGCCCAAATGATCGCGGGTGTAAAACAAGTTCACTGTGGATGGCTGATAGTTGATTTGGCCTTCGGCGTAGAACCGCTTGGTGACTGCGTAATTATTCAGCACATCCCGCTCCTCGCAGATCTGCGAACCGCACCAGATATACCGTTTGTTGCTCGTGACTGAACCGCTGCTGTTCCTCTCCACGATTTGGACACGGCGGCTGAACGCGTCATAGGAAAATTCGGTGCTCCATTGCGTGGTCCCGCTCACCTGTTGCGTGATTTTGACCAAGCGATCTCCGGCATCCCAGTCATAAACCACATTCGTGGTGCCGAAGGTAACCCCGGTGCAGTTGCCGTTGTCGTCGTAGGTGTACGACTTGCTGACGCCCGGCTCGACATCAATCGTGTAATATTGCGACGCGGTGTTCCCGCCGCTGGTACCGTAATCCCTGACGGTCAGAGTCACGGACCTCTCACCGGGACTGGGAAAGCTTTTGCTGGTGGTAAAGACTTTTCCGGCCGCGTCCATAGAGGCGGCCTGGCCGTTGACGGTGACCGTGGCTGCCTCGCTGACCGTGCCGTTGAAGCGTATCGGGAGTGTCGAACCGGCACCGGAGCGGGCCTGGAGTTGGTTGAGGTTATTGTGGGTGGACAGGCTCACTGTGGTGGGACCAGGATGGGGGCCCTGGCCGCTTGGGGCGGGGGCGAGCTCGGACTGTTCGAAGGTGCGATTGCGCGCCGGGTCATATCCATAGCTGAAACCCTGGGCGCGAGGGGTGGAGCCGCCCGAGGCCGAGAAGCGGCGGGCGTCGAGCAACTGGTCTTCGCGATCGTAGGTGAACGCCATCGCCTCAGAGTTCAGGCCGTTGGTCCAGGCTGTGATTCTGCCGAGCACGTCGTAACCGTAATTGAATTTGGAGATGGTAACGCCGGCCGAAGTTTTATTCCAGATCTCTTTGAGGCGGTTGTCGCCGACGGCATTGTATCCGAATATGTAGTGCTTCGGGGACTGTCAAGAGCGGGAGCTTGCGGCAGCGTGATCGTCGCTAGGCTGCGAGACAAGGTGTGCGATTTCAAGTCCAAAACCTCTCAAGTCCTGCTCTTCCAGGATGCGTCGAAGTCTCGGTGATATCAGCAGGAATCGCTCCGGGCGAATCAGTCCAGTCCGTCTGCCAACAAACTGTCGAGAAGCAACTACGTCTGGCGTGTTGCTGCGCGCGGCACTTATCCATACCTCGGATATTCGCGAAAGTCCAATCAGATCTCCCAAAGGACAACGGAACTCGCCCGAGGCGTCCTCGTCGAAAGGATTGACACCCGCTTTGGTGGGCGGAACAACCTCAGCATCGCACGATTTTACGAGGAGATGGAACCAGTTCTTCAACTCGGCACTGGAGCCTGGACCCTGGAGGACAGGACGAAAGTCCGCGCCAGTTAGTGAGTGGCGCTCAAAAACCTCGAGCAGATGTTTCGAAACGACAATTTCACCAGCAATCGTTCGCGCGATGTCCTTATTCTTGGGAATGCGTCTCGGATTGAGAAATAGCGGTGATGCCTGCTTCGCTCCGCTCTTGCAACTTGGGCAAGCGGACGACTCGTCATATAGAGTGCCGCATTCCTCTCCCGCTGGCTCGAAGGTCGAGAGGTGGTGGACGAGAAACAGCGATGCCCGGTCAAGCTCTTCAGCGGAGTAACGACGGGCAATGTCCCAACCCGCAAAAAAATAATCGTTCTGCTCGCGTTTGATAGATGCGTACAACTCACCAATCCGAACGAGTCTTGGGTCGCGCTCAGGAATCTGAATTTTTCGAATCAGCTCGCCGAGGCGTCTGCCCTCGCCGGGCCGAAAGAGGAGCGACGCGTATTTTTCCCTAACCCGGAACTCGTACGTGGTTTCCATCAGTCCCTTGCACAGCTTATTTCGGTAGAGGATATTGAGAGTGGACTGTATTCACGATATTTAGAACTACGTCTGCGGGGTCAGACCGGAGAAATATCCCGGACTCAGAAAGCCATACTTGTCCACTTCGCCCAGAAAAACGTCGTGATACTGGTCCCCTCGGCTCATGATGTGATGCGTGGCACCAGGATACTCAAGCCGAAGTTTGCGCAGCATGCGTCCCAGAATCGGATGAATCAGACGAGCGTCAAGCCGAAGTTCAGGACTTTTCTATGGTGCGACCCCGCACATGCTGTCCACTGAAAAACGAACCATGCTATGGGTTGACCCCCGGGCCTTGCGCCCAGAAAAACGTAGTCACGCTGGTCCCCTCGACTCGTGATGTGATGCGTGGCACCCGAATACTCGAGCCGAAGTTTGCTCAGCATGCAGCCCAGAATCGGATGAATCAGACGTGCGTCAAGCCGAACTTGCGGAGTTTTCTACGGTCTGACTCCGCGCATGCTGTCCACTGAAAAGCGAACCATGCTATGGGTTGACCCCGGGCCCGGGACGCCTCGACCTATGCAGTATCCCTGAGGGATGTCTGAGAATAGCCCAACGTTAGCATTGGGCTATTCTCATCAATCACTTCAAGGTGATGGTCCTGAAATCCTAGTGACGCTGGACGGCCTCGTCTGACAGCCTCGTCCCCGGCGCCATTTGAATCACGGTTATGATTCGGAGACGAGGCCGTGCCTGCTCCGTGGTGGTAGTGCCGAGATGCGTTCATCGCATCTGCCCGACGGCTGAAAGCTTTGCATTTTGCCCAAGAGTGGTAGATTCACCCGGAATCCGGTCCGCGTGGCCGCCGCCGTGCGCCAGGCCCGCGGAACGGTTTAGCCGGAACTGACGCATGAGTGCGACCTTCAAATTCACCGTCAACGGACAAGCACATAGTGTTACCACCGATCCTCAACGCCCCTTGCTTGATGTGCTGCGTGAGGACCTGCAATTGACCGGGGCAAAATACGGTTGCGGTGAAGGCCATTGCCGGGCCTGCACAGTGCTGCTCAGCGGCAAGAGCGTCGCGTCATGTCTCACTCCAATTTCCGACGCTGACGACAAGGAAATAGTGACAATCGAGGGTCTGGCCAAGGGGGATCAGCTTCATCCTGTGCAGCGGGCTTTTCTGGCGGAGGGCGCATTCCAGTGTGGCTACTGCACGCCCGGAATGATCCTTGGCGTCGTAGGCGTGCTAAATGAAAACGCGAAGGCGACGGAGGCAGACATGCTCGCGAAGCTGCAAAAACACCTTTGCCGATGCTGCAGCTACACTCGAATTGTAAAGGCCATCGGTCACGTGAGGGTGAAAGCAAGGCGACAACCAAGCGCTGGATGAGAGAAAGGAATACAGATGAAGGCGCATGACGAGCAATTGGTCGTTGAGTACGAAGAGCCCCTCGAGCCGGTCCACTTTGACTTCGGCCTGAAACGGCGCGGCTTCATGCAGCTTCTGGGAGCGGGGTTGCTCATCGCCGCCAGTACCGCCCCAGCCTTGGCGCAACCTGCCGGACGCCGCGGCGGCTTCGGCGGCAGCGGTGCCCGCAGCGTGTCGGCGCGCATCCATCTCGGTAAGGACGGCTCCATCACGGTTCTCACCGGTAAAGTCGAGGCCGGTCAGGGTGCGCGAGCTGAGTTAACCCAGGCCGCCGCCGAAGAACTGCGCGTGCCGGTCACGAGTATTCAGCTCATCATGGCTGACACCAGCCTCGTGCCCGACGACGGCATCACAGCCGGCAGTGGCAGTTCGCCGCGAACAGTCCCCGCCGTCCGTCAGGGTGCCGCAGCGGCGCGACAACTTCTCCTCGAATTTGCCTGCAAGCAATGGAATGTCGAAGCCAATACCTGCGAAGTGCGCGACGGTAAGGCAATGCATGTCGCGACGAAGCGGTCGCTCTCCTACGCCGATCTCGCGGGCAACGAAGAAGCGTCCAAAACGTTCGACCAGGCGATCCCTTCGGAAGTCAGCCTCACGCCGGTCAAGGAGTGGAAGGTTCTCGGCAAGGCCTCCTCTCGGGCCAATGGGCGCGCACTCGTAACCGGCGCGCACAAATATCCGTCGGACATCAGCCGGCCGGGAATGCTCTACGGCAAGATCCTGCGCCCACCGTCCTACGGAGCGAAGTTAATTTCAGTTGATCTGGGTCCGGCCAAAGCAATGAAGGACGTCGCGGCAATCCAAGACGAGCAATTCGTCGGGGTCGCCGCGCCCAGCACTTTAGAAGCCGAGCGGGCGCTCGCAGCGGTCGCGGAAACCGCCAAATGGGAGCAGCCTGCTCATCCTTCCAGCACGTCGCTGTACGATTATCTCAAGCAGCATGCCCAAGGCGGCGTTCCGCCAAATCCGTTCGCAGATGAGTTGGCCGCCGCCAAGCAAGTGCTGCGACAGGATTACCACGTCGCCTATGTCCAGCATGCTCCTTTGGAACCGCGCGCGGCCGTCGCCGAATGGACCGATGGCAAACTAACCGTCTGGGGCGGCACGCAGAACCCCTTTGGCCATCGCTCCGAACTCGCCCGCGCATTCCACCTGGCAGCGGAAGACGTTCATGTCATCGTCCCGGACTTTGGCGGCGGGTTTGGGGGCAAACACACCGGTGAAGCCTCGGTCGAAGCTGCACGACTGGCGAAAGCCGCAGGGAAACCCGTCTCACTGCGGTGGACGCGCGAGGAGGAATTTACTTGGGCCTATTTCCGGCCGGCTGCAGTCATCCAAGCCGAGGCTGGGCTCGACTCGCGTGGAATGATTACCTCCTGGCATTTCCTCAACATCAACTCTGGACCGTCCGCGGCCGGGACACCGTACCGCATCGAAAAGCGTCAGAGCAAATTCATCTCCTCGACTCCGCCTCTGCGCCATGGCTCGTACCGCGCCTTGGCAGCCACCGCCAACACTTTTGCCCGCGAATGTTTCATGGACGAACTGGCCGCCGCCGCTAAAGCCGACCCGCTCGAGTTTCGCCTCAGCCACCTGGAGAACGCGCGATTGCGTGCCGTGCTCGAAGCCGCGGCAAAACGGTTCGATTGGAAATCGCGCGTGGCGAAAACGAAACCAGGCGCGGGCGTCGGCCTGGCTTGTGGCACGGAGAAAGGCTCTTATGTCGCCGCGTGTGTCGAGGTCGAGATCGATCGCGCACAGAAAGAAATCAAAGTCCGACATGTCTGCGAGGTATTCGAGTGCGGCGCGATCCTGAACCCCGATAACCTGCTCAATCAGGTCCAGGGCGCGATCATCATGGGTCTGGGACCGGCCCTGCGCGAGGAAATGCAGTTTGAGAATGGCAAACTGTTGACCGCCTCATTTCGCAAGTGCCAGGTGCCACGGTTCGATGACGTGCCGGAACTGGATGTTTACCTGCTCGATCGTCCCGACCTGGCATCTGCCGGCGCAGGTGAGACGCCCATTATCGCCATCGCTCCCGCTATCGCCAACGCGCTCTTTCACGCCACCGGCTCGCGCGTCCGCTCGATGCCGATTCGGCTTAGTTAAGCATTGCGCCGAGGTGAGGCACGTGTCTGGATTGATTACTCGAAGAGCCCCCACTACTCGGGCTCCAGCTTCACGTAATCCAAACCGAACATGTAAGCCTTCTCGGCTTTGTCATTTGCCCCAACGATCTCCACGGTCAGCTTGTGTTCGCCGGCATTCAAGGCGTGGCTTCCCAATTCAACTACGCCGGTGGGCACGACCTCGGGATTATAAAGATCGAAGGGGTCACCAATCTTGTCGCTATCGAGATAAAGTTGCACGATCCCATAATCGCGCGCTTTGGTCATCTGAAGCGTCAGTTTGTAGTATCCGCTTTTCTCAACCGGCAACGTCAACTCGAGTTTGTCGCCCGGCTTGGCGTCGATCCACCACAAGTGCGCGTCGTTGCTCCATTTGTCTCCAAAGCCCGCCATGTCCTGCTCCTGCGGATTCCCGCCAGTCTTGCCGAGGATCTTCATTCGCTCGCCCTCGATCGCCCCTTTGACCTTCGAGTTTTCGACCGGCGTCCAATAGCCCGCGCGCTGGTTCAAGGGAAGGGGTCGGTACGGATCCTTCCCGCCTGGCGCCAGATACCAATAGGCCATCGCGGCATAAAGAGTCGGCTTTTCATTCGGAAAGTATTTCTCAATGCAACCCTCGAATGACTGATGGAACGGTACATTGTCCGCGAGCTGCCAGCGGTTTACGGACACGTGGCCCTTGCTGTTTCCATCATTGTGCGTCTGGTTGTGCAATGCGTGCTGGAATTTGTCGGGGCTGCTCCAGGCATACCCGAAATAATCTTCAGACCCGGTCCCGAATGTGGACGGAAATTTTTCTCCATCGACGAAAAACTTTTCGTCGCCCTCACCCCACCATCCGCCGCGTGGATTCCAGATATGCAGCATCATCCCAACGAACCGGCCCACGCCCTCAGTTTTGACGACCGGCCAATCGATCCGGCGCTCAGGTTCGTCTGAAATGAACGCGTCACGATGCCATTTTGCGTGAAAGCGGGCGAGTTGGCTTATTGGCCTCGCCAGTGGCGCATGAGTGATCTCCAGAGCAACCGTGCGCGGCTGTCTGGCATCATTAACCAACTCGATGCTGGCCTCCTTGGCGAAAGGCATGTACCAGGCGCAATACCACCAGCCATCGGCCGCGTGACCGAGCGGCAGCGAACGATATTCATTCGCGCCTGGCGCGGTGCCGAAGAAATCGCCCAGCGGCGCCCAAACGCTTGGCTCGGCTTCGCCATCCCATTTGATTTGCAGTGTGAGCTCGCGGAGAACGTCCCGATCGGCCGGGGCTTGCGGCAGGTCAAGCTTCATCCGCATCCTGGTAATCGCGCGTGGTCCCTTAAATGCCGAGACTCGCACCGTCTTGCCTGGTTCAACTCTCGGGTTGGCGTTGAACACATTCTTGCCTGATTGCGGTCCTCTCGCGGACCGTTCGGAACGAGTTAGAATTTTATCGACCTCATCGAGAGCGGCGGATTCCTTTTCGCTTAGCTCTCGCTTGAACACTGGCACGACCGTGCCCTTAGGAAAAGTCTCGTAAGTAAAATGGTAGTATTGACCCCACTCATTGTCGGCGACGATTTTGCACGACCTCCGATAAGGGATGGGCGTGTAATTGTTCCAGCCCCGCGAGACGGTGTGGACTATTGCTGAGCGGGTGAAAGGCGCGTTTTTGCCGTCGAAATAACCGATGAAAGGCAGATCCACCGCTGGGTCCGGTGCGCCATCCAAGTAAATGCGCACATGGCCCTTGCCCGGCGATGCTGACCACATCCGCCAGATGCAGCCTGGACCTTCCATTTCGGCCAGCACCTGTCTGTCGCCCTCTTTGCGAATAATGCCGCCGCCATCACCGTTGGCGTCCCAACAAATGTATTTGCCCGTTGCCTCGTCGTAGCGGCTGGCGCGATCGTAACTCGACCATTGCGCGCAACGCTCCCCGTCCGCCGGTATGGTCGCCAATGCTTCCAGATCCGTCAGACGATGAACCAAATCTACATAGGTGAGCTTTTGTTCTGCTGCCGACGCGATAGGAAATCCCAAAATCCAAAACCCAAATCCCAAACAAATCCTAATAACCAAGTTCCAACTGCAGCCCCGCCCCCTTCCTCTGGTTTGGAGTTTGAAATTTGAGTTTTGTTTGGGTTTTGAGTTTTGGATTTTGGGTTTTTGGCAGGTCATTTCAACTCCATCCCTCCCGCCGCCACGTTTTCCTTATCAAAAACCCGAGAGCCGAGCGTGATCGTGTTCGCCACAGTTTCGCCGTTGAAGATCTTAAGGGCTGTTGCAATCGCTTCCGCGCCGCCGGTCGGATATTGGAAAGTGGCGTCCAGGATGCCCTGTTTCACATAAGCAACCCCTTCCTGTGGCAAGGCGTCGATCCCGACAAATATCATCTCCTTCTCCCGCCCGGCGGCTTGCGCGGCGAGATAGGCGCCGTGCGCGCCCGGATCATTATGGGCATAGACGCAGTCAATCTTCGGAAATCGAGCGAGCGCCGACTCCATCTCTTTGCGCGCGTCAGGCTCGAGCCATTTCATGTCCGCTTCGAAAATTACCTCGATGTTTGAGCCGGCAATGCCCTCGCGGAAGCCTCGGTTCCGGTCCCCGCCTGGCGTCGAGGTCATCAGGCCTTTCAGTTCTACTACTTTGCCTTTGGCGCCCAGTTTTTTGGCGACCCATTGCCCAGCCGCGCGGCCGATCTTCACATTGTCGGCCCCAATGAAACACGTGAATTTGTCTCCGAGCAGGCTGCGATCCAACACGATGACGGGTATGTGGGCGTCCATGGCTCGGGCCACCGGCTCGGTCAAAGGCTGGGCCTCCTTGGGACTAATGATGAGCAAGTCCACACCTGCGCTGACGAATTCCTCGACGTGCGCGCGCTGTTTGAGGGTGTCATTCTGAGCGTCTTTGAAGATTACTTTAAGAATGGGATGTTTGTCGGCGGCGGCCTTAATCTGCGCGTTCATTTCAACCCGCCAAGGTTCGCCCAGGTTGCATTGGCTCATGCCAATCGTGTAGCTGGTTTTGGCCTTTTTCTGGCCTCCGGCGCTGCTCGGGACGTTGGGTTCAGATTTGTTGCAACCGGTAACCCATAGTCCGGCGCCCACCAGGGCGATAATGATGAGAAAAAGGAAACGGCGCTCTTGATACCGCATAAGTGTGCTTCTGGATAGCGGTTCGACTAGCGGTTGCAAAGTGAAAAGAACCGGCGCGAGTGAGACCCTGGTCTCGACACTTCGAGTTACCGTGGACATCGTCGCTGGGCCACCACTGCAATTACAATGATCGCCCCTGTCAACATCAGGCGGCTGGCTTCGGGCACCGCGTTAATGCTCAGTATTTTTTCCAGGTACCCAATCGTCAGCATGCCGAGTAGAGTTAAGCCGATTCCGCCGCGGCCCCCGCTCAACGTCGTGCCGCCGATGACAACAATCGCAATCGCGGTTAATTCGTAGCCGATGCCTGTTTCCGGGTCGCCCTGTTGCTCCTGTGCTGCCTGGCAAATGCCGGCCACGGCAGCGAACAGCCCGCTTGCGGCATAAGCGAAGATTTTCGTTAGTTGCACGCGAACCCCGGACAACCGGGCAGCCTCTTCATTTCCGCCGATGGCGTAGAGCTGGCGGCCCACGAAATGGCGCGAGAGCGCCAGCCAGGCCAACCCGGCGCAGACAAGAAAGATCACAGAGACGACGGCCACGTTGCCACCCAGAACGCGGCTGTCGATATGCTTGAAAATGCCAGGCACCGCCGCCTGGTGATAGCTGCCATCCGGCGCTTGAACGATCGTGGAAACTTTTTTTCCACCGGCGATGGTTTTGGCCAACCCACGCGCAAACACCATCATTGCCAACGTCGAAATAAACGGTTGAATGCCAAACCAGGCCGTCAATCCACCGGAAACTGCGCCGCATGCCAGCCCCATCAGCAGGCAGAGCGGAATCGAAACCCAGGGCGGCCATCCCCAATGAATGCTTATTAAGGAAAACGCCACAGCCACGAGCGCCAGCACGCTGGCCACCGCCAAATCGATCCCGCCACTGATGATCACCAGCGTCATGCCGCAGGCCAGAATCCCGAACACCGATGCCTGCCGTAGCGCGTCGCGGTGGGTGCCCATTTTCAGAAACGCGCCATCGGCGTTGAAGATACAGCCGATGACCACTACAAATCCCAGCGCTGCCAGGGCGCGAGTTGCGGGAGTGCCCCACCACCTCGCCAGGAGAGATACAGCCGGCCGGCGCTCGGCAGCCGCCATTCCTTCACTCGCTTTTTGCCCGCGCTGGTCCGGTGAGGACATCCGAGTCATACGGTCCGAGTCTGGAGGTTGTGGCCGTTCTCGTCATCAATTAGTTTTCAACGGTGTCCGCGCCGCGACGTAGGCAATCAAATCGGCTGCGTCCTGCGGAGTAAGGATATTTTCGAATCCCTCCGGCATCAGCGACAGGCCGGAGCTGGTGAGCTGCTCAAGGTCATTCCGCAAGATGGTTTCTTCGCCGCTGGGGGAGCGCAGAGTAATGCTGCTTGCGGTCTCGGAGGCAATGACACCACTGAACTCCCGGTCGTGTTTGGCGACGGCCGTGTAATTGACATAACGCGCCTCGACGGCACGGTTCGGATCGAAAATCGCAATGAGCAGCGTCTCGACCGATTTGTCCGCGAGCGCACCCAGATCCGGACCGACTTGTGGGCGGCCGTCCCGGACTTCATGGCACATCGCGCAATTTTGTTGGAACAAGGCGGCTCCATGCTGTGGATCGCCCTTAAGTCTCGCGACTTGGTTGTAGGAATCCACGACTTTCCGACGGTCGGTATCGGCGCCGCAAAAGAGTTTTGCGGCACGCGCGCGAATTGAATCCTGGTCATGTTTGAGCAACTTCTGCTGGCCAGCCAGGCCGAGCTGGCCGGCAGGAATTCGCCCCCGCTCAATTGCATCCAGCAGGACTTGAATCCATTCGCGTCTAAGGAAGAGCGTGTCCAAAAGATCGGGCCGCAAGGTTGGACTACTAACTTGCCATTTGCCAATTAGCAGTTCGGCGACGTGCTTCCCTTCGGCCCGTCGCAGCCCCGCCAGAGCTGCCTCCTGAACGACGACAGGAAAGCGCGGCTGAAGCAACCCGGCCATTGCCTCCAGGTCCGCTTCGCGCTCCGTCCGGCCGCGCCCCAGCAAACCGAGAGCGGTGACGAGGCCGGGCTGAATCTCATCACTGGCGGATTGTTTTTTGACTCGGGCACGAGCATCTGCAAAAAGTCCGTCGAGCCGTTCGATCACTGCCCGCAATTGGCCGTGGGACTCCTGGTGAAGGCCGGCCAGCGTCTGGCCGCGCCGATCGAGCGCGTCCAACACACCGGCCAGAGCGGCGAATTGCCCCTGTGTATCAACGCCACTTCCCGTTTGAATGAGCCTGGCCAGCGCGTCGGCCAATGAGCGCTCGTCGTTCATCGCCGCGGCCAAAGCGAGCAATTTGTCGAGTAAATTCGCACCCTGTTCGGCGGGAGCCTCACAGACGGCCGCCAGCATGCCACTCAGGTGGCGGGGAGCGGAACTCAGGATGGCCATTTGCATATCCGGGTCTTCTGCGTCCCGGAATGCGATTTTGGCGAGGGCCAGTGCGGCCTGCGGGTCGTTCCATTCCCCGAGTGAGAAAGCCAGTTGGTAGCGAACACGAATCGCCGGGTCATCCACTAACTTCAGCAGGGCATCAGTGAGCGCATGGGGCGCGGCAGGAGCATTCGCCACTACAGGTGACTTGCGAGATTTATCCGGCATGGCTTGCTTCAGCCAAGGCTCGCTGAAGCGGACAGCCAATTCGCGGACGGCCGGGTGTGAATCCCCCAGGGCTGATTGGATTAGCTCGGGCATAAGGCCCGCGCGACCTTCGAGCGCGCCCAGAGCCTGCAGCCGCGTCTTTGGGTGCTCGCTGTGTTCGAGCAGAGCTTTCAAGAGTTTTAGGGCAGCCTTGTCGGCGTGTTCCACGAGGAGGCGCTGCACTGTGTCACGCTGCCAGCCATTGGGACTGTCGAGCGCGGCCACCAGGCTCGCCCCATCGAGCTGATCCAGGCGGGGAGTTTTCCGCAATGACACACCTTCGGGATAGACTCGATAAATGCGTCCCTTGTCGTGCCCTGCCCGCAAATCGAGGTGATGTTTGACGTCATCGGGTATCCATTCCGGATGCTCGATGACCAACCGGTACATATCGGCGATGTAAAGCGCGCCGTCGGGCCCTGTTTTCGCCATGACGGGGCGGAACCAATTGTCAGTGGAGGCGAGAAATTCGCTCTGTTCTTCGCCGGCGGCGCGATGGCTGCTAAAACTGACACCTTTGGGTTCAAGAATCTCGCGGTGGACCAGATTGTACACTGGCTCACAAACGAAGACGCTGTTTGCGAACTCCGCGCCGAATAACTCGTCCCGATAGGGCACAGGACTGCACGCAGAGGTCACGTGTCCAAACATGCCGATGTCATTGAATCGTTGCATTGCCCGCGACGCGAAGAATACTCGCGAGCCATTCCGGTAATTGGCTAGCATCCGTTTCGTGGTGCGGACTGCCAGATGCGGATTGCGTGCAAGGTAATGTTCCGGGACAAAATAGTGCCAGAGCCAGGCACTGTTATTGTTGCCAAACCAATTGCCCCAATCATCGCGGTGGCGCCCGTATTGGGCGTTGCCGGCCTGGGTCTCGAACGCCCCTTCCGCGGGCCGAAAGCGGAAGTCGCGACCGTTGATGCTCACGGTCTGGCCGGTTAGAACGGAGCGCACCCGACCGCCACTGTCGCCGTTGGCGCCGTAAAGCCAATTGTCCAAACCATATTCGAAACCATTCAGCCGATGCTGCTGGTTGCCTTCTCGAAAACCGGTAAACAGCGCTTTCCGGACGTCCGCGCGGCCATCGCCATCTGTGTCCTCCGCATAAAAAATCTCCGGCGCGGCACTGACAATTACTCCACGGCCCCACGGCAGGACGCCTGTCGGAAAATTTAGCCCATCTAGAAAGACGGTTGATTTGTCATAGACGCCATCGTGGTTTGTGTCCTCCAGAAAACGGACAATTCCGCCGGCTTTTCCTTTCCCGTCCACTCCTAATGGATAATCGCCCATCTCGACGACCCACAGCTTTCCGTCGGCGCCCCAGTCAAAAGCAATGGGATCCTGGACTAGCGGTTCGTGGGCCACCAACTCCACTTTAAAGCCCGCCGGGACGTGAATAGCTTTGAGGGAATCCTCGGGCGAGAGCGGCGGTGGCTGAAGTCCCGCCAGCAACGAATCAAACGAACGACGCTCGACTTTGTCCGGCAGGGTGGCCGTGTCCTCGTTTTGGACCCAGAGCGTTCGATCACGCACCCAGGCGCCATTGTTGCTCCCGTTGCGCGTGATCATTGGCATTTCGCCGAAGTCGCCCCGTTTTCCGGACAGCACCTCTCGCGACCATCCTTTGCGAAATCCGAGATACACTTCCGGGATGAACAGGTGGAGCGAGTATCGCTCTTCGTTCGAGAACAGCACATCGGCAAAGCCGTCTCCGTTGACGTCCACGAATCGCAGCCCGTTATCGCGGCCCGCCGCATCGACGATAGCTGTGTGTCCTGGCAACGAATACGCGAGGCGTTTCCAGCTCTTGTTTTCTTCTGACCACCCGAACACGGCGTTTTGAGAATCGTTGGCGACGATCAATTCGCAACGGCCATCCAGATCAAGATCGCGGAAGCGCACGCCATGATCCCGCAACACGCCTGCGGAATCCGGCGCCGCCGTCAACACCGGTTTCTCGTAAAGATACAATCCATTGAGCAACTCATCGTCTGCCGCCCACCCCCTCCCGTTGAATGTCCACGCCTGTTTTCGGGCCGGGGTGCCGACAATCGCGGAGACGCGGCCTGGGCGAATGATCCCAAACCGCACGCCGGTCTCCACCCGTTGTCCTTTCTGATCGCGGACGACCAGCGGAACCGGAAACGAGTTGGTTTCCCAAGTGCGTCGTTGCGGGAGCCAAAGCCATGTTTCAGTTCGCTGCTCATTCGCCAGGACCACGTCCAAGAAACCATCCCCATTCAGGTCCAGCAGTCTCACGCCGTTGTCCTCGCCATTAGCGGCGCGCAGCGGCGTGCCATGCAGGAGATTCCTGTCCAGCCGCTCCTGAGCCTCTCGAAAGTTGAGAAACTTGATTCTGTGAGCGTAGCGTTGAACGGCGTAGTCGATCAGTTCAACAATCTGTTCGGGGCGGATCCAGCCGTGCGGATGAAAAATCAGATTCATTGTCCCTTGTTTCGCGACTGTTGCATCCAGGGCCGCTTTCCAATCCGCCACAGTCGCCGGGTTGTTTGTGCCGTGCAGATGTTGCGCTTCCCAATCGCTTGGCACCACCGCTGGAAATTCCCAGCAAAGTTTCCCGACAACATAAGGATACGGGTAATCTTCGATCACGGTCTCAAACGACGAAAAGGGCAAGTACTTGCGGAACCGCTCGCGGTGCCCGGCCTCGAGCACGAGCGAGCGCGGCAGAGACGGGTCATTTGTCGTAAACAGATTCATGACCGAGGAATCGATGGTTAGGAACAGGCCCTGGGAATTGACGCGGTTGAATATCTCGGAGAAAAAGCGCGGGCTTGGCGTGTTCATCGAGTCGCAGCACGGCATGCGGAACGCCACTGGCCGGTTGCCGGGCACGCGATTCATTAATTCGACGCATTCCTGGTAGTTCGTCGCCGCGAATTGGAGATCGCCCTTCGCCAGGCAAGGACACGGATGCGTCAGGGTGTGTGTCTCAAGGGATAGCCCCTCCTTCAACCAGGCCTGGAGCTGTGGATGCTGCGGGTCCACTTTCACCGTCATGATACTCACGGGCTCGCCTCCATCGATTTGCTTGAGCCGCTCCAGAATTGGCCGTAGGTAGCTTTCCCAGCGCTCGGGCTGGGTCATATCGTCGATCCCAAGCACCACAACGGCTTCCACGCCGGCCTCGCCAATCCATTGAGGAGCGACCAGACGCGGAAAGTCGCGGCCGACATAGAATGGATCGTTTTCGTCGAGGTAAGTGAGCCGATTGCCGTCAGCCTCCGGGCTGCTGCCGGCGGTCATTGGGGCGCAGAGAAGCGCCGCCGCTGCCACTCCCGCGAGCGTGCCATGCAAACGGATCACGATGCAAAAATAGGCCGTTGGAAAATAGAGGCGAGGAAAATGAAAGTTGTTTTGCTTCTGGTTCTGTGGAAGAGTAAATTCATTGAAAGATTGTAAGCGCTATACCATTAATAACGGAGTTTCAGACCATGTTGGATCACGTCCCCATTTTGCTGGCTGAAGACGACACGAACGACATCTTCCTGATGCGGCGTGCCTTCGACAGTTCCGGCTTCCAAAATCCACTTTTCGTCGTACGCAACGGACAGGAGGTCGTCGATTACCTCGAGGGCAAAGGCCAGTTTTCTCAGCGAGAGAAGCATCCGCTGCCTGGGCTGTTGCTGCTCGACCTGAAAATGCCTTTAATGGACGGCTTCGATGTGCTTGCGTGGCTGCGTGCGCATCCTCAATTCGACACTTTGCCTGTGGTTGTGCTGACCGCTTCGAAGCTCGAGGATGATATTCACAAGTCCCGCGAACTTGGCGTCCATGATTATCGCGTCAAGCCGCACGCATTTGAAGATCTCGTGCGGCTGTTGGACGACGTGCGGAAGTGTTGGCTGGACGAACGATTCAATCGCTTCGCGGCCTCGCAAAACGCGAGCTGAGCGGGCTTTTCGAAAGCGTTGTCTGGGGGCAGTCCTGTCTACGGAGTCGCCAAGAACAAGGGTCAGAGAAGAACGAACCGCGAGCAAAGCTATCTACCCTCTACGTCCAGATCTGCAGCCCTTCCGCAGCCGATTGCTTCGGGTCAAGGCGGTTTGACATTGGGGTTGCGCGGCGCATTGCTGCCGGCATGGTGACGATTGCCGGGACTTCCTGGTCCAGTGCCCGGACCGTCGTTGATCGGCGGATTTCCGGGTGGCTGCGGGTCGATGCCGTTGCCGACGCCATTGTTACCTTTGGTGGGTGTGAGTACCGCTTCGGGTTTGACGACCACCGTCGCTCCTCCCGTTTTGAAAACTTCGGCATTGTTCCGGACTGTGTCGATGTGTGCTTTGATGTTGTTGTAGAAGTCCGACGGGATTTTTGAAACCTGGCCGGTGGAAGGGTCAAAGTAATACCCGGCCGCAACCGTCACTTTGACCGAGCCACCGTTGTTCGGCAGGTTATAGATCACATCAACCGTACCGGACTTGACTGCGACTGCGCCATCGGCCCGGACGTAATATTCCGTTCCTCTAATCGTGGCGGTCCCGCCGGGAGTATTGATCTCGAAAAATGAAGGAACCGCCAGCTTCCGCTGAGATCCAGCGAGCGCGCCGGAATGCAGGTTTAAGCTTGTCTCGGTTATGGTTTCTTCGCCTGCGTACTCCTTGGTGAGCTTATCGAAACTCAAGGTGGAGTTCGGGGTGAGGCGCAGGACCGTACCGTTGTATTGCAGGATTAGATCCGCAGTTGCCTCAGCTCCGGTCTTTACGATTGCGCCGCGGGTCAGAATCGAATTCTTTTTCAGCGGCAGCCATCTGCCGTCCTTGGAGTACGTAGCCACACCTTGCACATCCTTAACGAAAACCTGCCCAGGCTGGATCTGAGCGTGGACGACTGAGAATGAGTTAAAGGCAATAGTAGCGAGGAGAGACAAGGCAACTCGTCCCGAAAACGCAGGAACGTACTTCATAAAAGGACTCCCTAATCATTTACATCATGTTGCTGGAACCGTCATGACTTTCAACCCAACCGCTCCTAGAAAGCAAGTAAATTCTTTTCGACAATGAAGAAACTTCTGAGCCGAAGAAGGAGCGTGCCTTGGTCCGTAGAATGTCCGATGACGATTGTGGCTGGCCTGCCTCGCGCGATTACAGTTTTATGAAGAGCGCAATTGCAGCCTGGGCGCAATGTTCTCAAGCAGCGAGTGCTCGCTCACGCTGATGGCCTCAAGTCTTCTCTGCCAATCACCGATTAACGACAGTGCCGTAGCCAGCTCGAGTCGCTTGTGCAGCGCAGGATAGCCCTGAAGATTCGTCTCGGCTAGCCGCAGAAGGGCGGCTGCGGGCTGTGGTCGGCCCTTTTGGATGTGGACAAAAGCGCCTGCCAATTGAATCAATCCCTTATAAAAGGCACCATCTGGCCCGTGTCGCTCTGCTAGCCAAAGTGGCTCCAACACTTCATGCGCTTCATAGAAGAGATGCTTGTTGAAGTGTTCAAAAAATGCCATGTATTGTGGGTTAAGATCGCGTTCCCCCAACCTGTTGACCTCCGTCTCGATTTTGCTGGATTTTGAAGCCACGAGTCATTGTTACAGCTCGCTCGGTGAATCTCAACGTCCGAAATCCAGTCCCCGGCGCCAGTTGTTTGGAGTGGGCGACTTTGCCCCTCGAGCGCCGACGGCCCGGGAACTCCAACCGCAGACTACTAACTACCGGGCAACTTCACGTTGGCCGCATTAACGAACTAGCTTTGAGCTCGATTCTATCCTCGAAATTTGCCCGTCGCGTCGTGGTTGGAGCCGCGTAGATTATTGACAACGCCCCGCTCCTGGCACACTCTGGCCGCATGGCCAAACCAGCTTTGGGCCGGGGGCTTGGCGCGCTTCTGGGCGGTAGTCCGATTGCGAAGCCGCCAGCTCCGGTTTCAGTCCCAGCCCCAGTTCCAGGAGTTCAAGGGGCGCCGGACGACAGCGAACGAGTGGAACGAGTGCCGTTGGAGCGCATTCGCCCTTGTGCTTTGCAACCGCGCAAGGATTTTCCGCCGGAAACCCTTCGTGAATTGGCGGATTCCATGCGGGAACAAGGCATCGTTCAACCGCTAATCGTCCGTGAGCGCAACGGGGCGCTGGAGTTGATCGCAGGGGAGCGCCGGTGGCGCGCGGCACAACTGCTGGGGCTGTCCGAGGTGCCGGTCATCATTCGTCCGGCGGATGACCGTTCGGTGCTGGAGCTGGCGTTGATTGAAAACCTGCAGCGCGAAAATCTCAACGCGATTGAAGAAGCCAATGGGTACACCCAGCTCATTGATCAGTTTGGGCTTAAGCAGGAGGAGGCTGCCGCGAAAGTCGGCAAGAGCCGTGCGGCGGTGGCCAATGCTTTGCGGCTGCTCAAACTGCCTGCGTCGATCCAGACGCCCATTCGCGAGGGCCGGCTTTCAGTCGGCCATGCCAAGGTGATTTTGGGATTGCCGAGCGAACAGCAACAGCGGCGCGCCGCCGAACGCATCCTGAAAGGGGGCCTCAACGTGCGCCAGACCGAAGCGCTGGTGGCAGGCATACTTGAGCGGGCCATCCGCACCCCATCCCAGAGTGGGATTAACTTAGTACCTGCGCAAGATCCGCACGCGGCGACCATTGAAAACAAATTGCGCGAGCGCTTTGGGACAAAAGTTCAACTGCGATACGCGCAAGGCAAGGGGACGGTGGAGATCTCTTTCTTTAGCGAGGCCGAGTTCGAACGAATCCTGCAAATTCTGGGGGTAAGCGCCGATTGAGTTTGGGATGAGGGGCCCGGAATTGATGGAATTAAGAACTGCCGCCCTTCGCGATTTCCAGTCAGCCAGTTGCCTCCCCAGCTATCGACCAGTCGCCTTCTTCCTACATGAACGAGCTTGAATTGCGCGCCCAATGCGCCTCTCAACTTCTGGCCAGTGTCACCCGCGCCTCGGCAATGAAGGCGTTCATCGGGCTGGACGGATTCGTCGATGAGATCCTGCACGTGGTGGACAAGCGTGAGAGCGCGGACGAGTACTCACGCCTGGCGAGGATCGAACAACTAGCGAAAAGATTTGCTGCGGCGGCGGGGCGGAGCACGAATGTCGAACTGGTAAGCCAGGTAACCAAGCTGGGCGGCAATGGCCCGATTATGGCCAATGCCCTGGCCAGCTTCGGCCTGAAAGTCACCTACCTTGGCATTCTGGGCTATCCCAATTTGCATCCGGTCTTCGCCGATTTTGCAAACCGCGCTGAAGTGCACTCTATCGCCGAGCCAGGCTATACCGACGCGCTGGAATTTGAAGACGGCAAGATCATGCTCGGCAAACACGAATCCCTCAAGCAGATGAATTGGGCGAACATCAAGGCGCGCTTTGGCCTGGAGAGCTTCGCGGCTCACTTCGGCCGGGCGGATCTGGTGGGGTTCGTGAATTGGACCATGCTCACTTCGATGAGCGACATCTGGTCCGGCGTACTCAGAGAAATCTGTCCGGAGATGAAAGGGTTGCGACGGAAGCTTTTCTTCGACCTGGCCGATCCGGAGAAGCGCACGAGAGCAGATCTTCGACGGGC
Source organism: uncultured Verrucomicrobiota bacterium (assembly GCA_964446585.1). Taxonomy (GTDB): domain Bacteria; phylum Verrucomicrobiota; class Verrucomicrobiia; order Limisphaerales; family UBA8199; genus CAYUPI01. Next base: position 23,044 of record CAYUPI010000025.1, on the reverse strand, counting down.
GCTTCAGCTCATCGAAGCTTTTCAGAAATATTTCGACGTCATTCTGGGACTGAACGAAAAGGAAGGCGACGAAGTCGCCGCAGCCCTCGGGCTCAAAACCGGACGCGGTTCACCCGAGAGCTTGCTCAAACTTTGTCAGGAAATCCACTCGCGTCTGCCGGTGGAAACGGTGGTTATTCATCCGACCGCCTATGCTCTGGCCTCCGGCCCGGACCGAGCGGTCATCGTACAGGGACCATTTGAGCCTAAACCGAAGATCACCACCGGGGCGGGCGACCATTTCAACTCCGGTTTTTGCCTGGCCAGGTTGCTCGGTTTTTCGACCGAGCTTTGTCTGCTGACCGGCGTGGCAACCAGCGGCTTTTACGTTCGCACGGGCCGCAGTCCGACGATACCTGATTTGGGGCAAATGTTGCGTCAATGGCCAGTGGCCACGCGACGCCTCGCAAGGGGGCGCGAAACTCAGGAAAAGCACCAGGGCCAGAGCAAAGCGCTCAGCATTTGAGAGCGCCCATAAATGGAATCGCAACGATGTTTTTGACCATTGTCAAATATGGCACGCCAGTTCTCCGCCAGAAAGGCGCCCGCATCGAAACCGTCACGCCTGCTATCAAGAAGCTGATGGGCGACATGCTGGAAACCATGTATGCGCACAAAGGGATCGGTTTGGCAGCCCAGCAAGTGGGTGTAGCGTTGCAATTAACAGTTATCGACGTGCGCGGCGTCACGGATCGCCCCTCCTCGCTCGATTTGCGGGGTGTGCCGGTGGAAGTGGCCGAGTTCATGCCGCTCGTTTTGATGAATCCCGTCATCAAGCCGCTCGGCAAACCTGTGGCTGGGCCGGAAGGTTGCTTGAGCTTCCCGGAGGTTTTCGCCGAGATCGCGCGTGCGGACCCGGTTGACGTCGAGGCACTCGACAAAGAGGGCCAGCCGCTCCATTTCCGCTGCGGAGGCCTGCTGGCCCGCGCCGTCCAGCACGAGACCGATCATCTCCAGGGCATTCTCTTCATCGATCGAATGGACAAAAAAACCAAAGAGGAACTCCGGCCGGAGCTGGAAAAACTACAAGCAGCAACTAAGTCAGCGCTGAAGAAGTGACGCATCGGAGAGCGCCCGTCCCCGGGCGCAGCAAATTCGGAGGAAACCTGCACAGGGAAATTTTCACAGCGCCGCCATCGTTTCTGCGTTGCTGCGCCCGGGGACGGGCGCCCTCCATCCGCCTGACTTCAGTACACTTTCCGCAAGTTGGATGGAAGGATGTTCAACTCCGTGCGGTACTTCGCAACGGTGCGGCGGGCGATGACGATGTCCTTTTCCTTCAGCATGCGGACCACTTCCTGGTCGGAGAGCGGCTTGGTCGTGTCTTCCTGTTTGAAAATGTCGGCGATCATGTCCTTAACGGTAGTGTTGGAAACGTCACCCGCGGCCGTCTGGATGCCGGCGGTGAAAAAGTACTTCATCTCGAAGATGCCCTGGGGCGTTTGCATGTACTTGCCCGAAACCGCGCGGCTGACCGTGGTTTCGTGGACGCCGACGACCTGAGCGACCTGGACCATCGTCAGTGGCTTGAGACACGACACGCCTTTTTCCATGAACTCGCGCTGGCGTGCGACGATTTCCTTGGCAATGTTCAGGATGGTCTGCTGACGCTGGTGGAGACTCTTGATGAGGAACTTCCCTGCGCGAATCTTTTCGCGGATGTAATTGCGCACTTCGGAAGAGTTCTCACCCTGGGCCATCAAATCCTTGTAGGTATTGCTGATGCGCAAGTGCGGGATCTGCTCGTTGTTGGTGGTGACTACGTACTCGCCGTCATCCCTGCGAACGAATACCTCCGGGAGGATGTATTGGTCGTTGTCCGGCAAGAAGGCGCGCCCGGGCCGCGGTTCGAGCCGGGCGATGCGCTCGAGAGCATCCTGGACGTCGTCCACGTCCTGGCCGGTGCCCCGAGCGATTTCCGGGATTCGCCGCTTGCCCAGGGCCTCCATGAACTCGGCCACGATGCGGTACTCGAGGGTGTTTTGCTGCCCCGATCGTTCGAGTTGCAGCAGCAGGCATTCCCGGAGGTCACGCGCGCCGACGCCGGGCGGGTCAAAGCTCTGAATCACTTTGAGCACTTCGAGAATCTTGTCTGCCGGCAGATTTGTGGAAGCTGAGAGTTCTTCGACCGTGGCTTTGAGGTAGCCGTAGTCGTCGATGTTGCCGATAAGCATCTCGGCGATGGGCCGCAGTTCCTCCGGCAAAGCCGATTCGCGCACTTGCTCGATCAACAGTTCCTGGAGGGAAGTCCCGGCTACCAAGGAATCAAACATGAACTGGCGCTTCTCCTCGTCCTCAGCCGATACGCGGGTGGGAAGGTTGGTCTGGGCAAAATGATCTCGCCATTCCTGGTCAAGTTGCACGAGGCGCTCGAATTCCGCCTGGAAATCATCCACCGGCTCGCTGCTGTTTTTCTCCGTAGCGGGATCGAAGTTCAGATCCGCCGGGGGTTCGCTGGGGTCAACCGCCTCCGCAGCGCGCTCGCTCTCCTGGTCTTCTTTTTCATCCGTGTCGGACGCGGAGACCTCCTCCAGCACAGGATTTTGCTGTAATTCCTGCTCCACGAGGGCTTTCAGCTCGAGGGTGGGGGCTTGCAACAATGCGAGGGACTGTTGCAATTGAGGCGCCAGCACCAACGATTGGGTCAATCGTTGCGATAGGTGCATGCCCTGTGCCATGGTCGCATTGTAAGCATCCCCCGGGCGAAGACAAGCAAAAGTTGGCACGGATTCCGCTTCGGCGCGATGGCGCGGCTCACCTGGAGCCTGGAACGCTGAACCGGGACCCTGGTGTCTCCCGCCATTACCAGCATCACGACGGGAATTGAGCGACTTGGAGCGCGGACTTCAGCAGCTATGCTCGTACGGGCTTTGATAGCGAGTTTCATTTGCCATCTTCTTGATGCACCTCTTGGGGTTCTGGAGCCGCTACAGCGCTGCAACTATTGATTTTATTGGGTGTTGTTGAAGTCGGCCCCGCTAAACCACCCGCTACAACCCGCTACGTTCGGTACGGGAACATGGGGCTTGGTAGTTAAGATCAAGGTAAGGATTGGGACTGAGGACACCAGCACGCTCCCCACAATTCCGACAGTGCATCGTTCTCGAAGCCGGGCAACGATCCTCTCCGGGGGCTGGGGTCGAGGGTTTAACGGAGACAACTCCCGCTGTTCCGACTGAGTCCAGACAGGCGTTTAGCCGGACGCCTCCCGGGGTCCAAATCCACGTCAGGCTTTGAAATCCGAGCTGCTCAACTGAAAACTAGACCTGAGTTCCCGCTCTGAGGATGAGAAGAGGAGATTTAGAAATTTCCGCTTTGAAGATCCTTTTGCTGTTGAGCGCGCGGGCTAAATAGAAGTAAGGCAACAGAGTCATACTATAATTCTGCCTCTCCATCTGCCCGTGTCCCTCCATCGTGCCAGTAAAGCCAGCAACACGAACACGACATGACCAGCCAGATAGTAAGGCGACCCAGGCATCTTAAGAACAAGGCGAATAATGATATGCGCTGAGAAATACGCAAGCCACAGACCAATGAGGAGACGCGAAAGTCGAGACATCCGAGATCGAGTCATCGTTCCAGCTCCCCAACACACATTTGGCGCTGAACGAAATACCGCGACAAGATACCGCAAAGCCGCTATCCCAAACCCCAAAGCCAAAACGCCCGCGATGCCGTAATAGAAAACCGCGGGAAAGAAGAGTAGGCAGGCCAGACCAAGAATCCAAAATGAAATCTTGAAGCGATTGTCGTGTGATGTTTGGTCCATCGTGTGGTGCTATGCCAACTTACGCAAAGTTGAGCGATGGCGGCGGGCCAAGAGCGCCAACGCTCGCGAACGGGCTCCGCCAACCGCCATTCGCTCAACCGAAATGTTAGCCGCTCGACTTTTCAGTTCGTGACATCAATATCAAAACCAACCCTGTAGCTCCAGCCGCAAAGGACACAACATATAACCAACGAAATCCCGCTATCGCGCTCTCAGAGAAACTCCCGTCAGGATAAGAATTTCGGTGAACCTCCGCCGTCGATACGAACGGTCGTCCCGAGGCGAGCAGGACAACTGCTGCAATGACCGAAAGTGCGAGTAGAACCCAGCCAACTCGTCTGCGCGTAAGCGTCTTCATGACAGAAGGCAACGATGGCGCTCAGGCGCTGCGTGGCAATAAAGCCCGATCGGTAATCGGGAGCGAATCTCGCTGTCGCCTCCAGCACGCTGGTTCGTCTTTGGCACGATTCACTTTATGGCTGCGATTGAGGTACCGTCAATTCGCAAGCCCCTCTCCCTTAATCCCTCTCCCCATCAGATGGGGAGAGGAGAATATTCTTTCGGATGTCTTTACCCAGGGTGTCGCTCGTCCCTCGCTGACCCTGGGCTACAATCATGTCACTCCTAGGGAGTTTCAGAGTGGCCCGCCGTTACTGCAGGCGCCACGTTAGCTGCCGCGCTTCTGCTCACTCACGGAGATCGTCAGGCCATCGGGATCGACATATTGGGCGATCCGAACGCCAAATGTGTCCCTTGGCTCCTGAACACACCGTACGTTTTTCTCGATCATTCTCTTGTGGAAGTGGTCGATATCTGGAACGCTCAGGCCAGGCCGACACCGACCGGCACTCTCGTGGTGCAGAGCCTCACTTGCGGAATTTGGCCTTTCGCTCTGGTGAAGCGCCAGGGTTGCCCCTTCAGTTGCAAATTCGGTCCAACCGGGGGACTGGAATCGGAGGGACAGGCAGAGGACATCCCGATAGAACGACACGGATCGGTTCATGTCGCTCACAAAAACAATTGCATAGCTCACTCGCATAAAACAGTCCTTTCGCTTTGTTTAGCATGGCAATTATAGGCGAACACCACTGGCGCGGCGCCAGTGCTGTCTGAAATGTAAACTGATGCTCATCGCTCTGTCCAGTGAATGTGCCGGGTTAGGCCGGCTGCAGGGACGCTATCTCTCGGAACGCTGTGATGCCCACCCGGTCAGCTTCATCGGCCAGGTGTTATGCCGCTCACGCCGCAGAGTAGGCCCGCGACATGGCTCACTACGTGTGCAGTCGCGTGTGCGATCATCGCCGCTTCCAGGCCGCATCGCCAAAACAGGCAACCGAACAGCACTCCGAAGGCGGTGTTCACACCGACGACGAACAGCACCACGTCGCACGTCAACTTTCCGACCAGGATTGACGCAGCCGGCAAATGACCCGCGCCGAACAGCAACGCGCTCACGACGACGGAGAGCCAGATGTAAACTGCCCGTGGGGGACCCATCCGGCGTTGCAGGAGTCGCCACGCCACCCAAACCAGCGCCGTCATGAGCCCCCACCGCAGAAGCAATTCCTCCGTGAGGCCGCCATAGAGCACGCGGGCGAAAATCGGCAGGGTAAAACGCTGCTCTACCCCCGCGAGGGCCGCGGGTGAGGCGTAACCGCCGATGGCGAAGAGCCCAGCCCCTCCCACCGCCCCGGCGACGAGGCCGGGGAGAAACTGCGGCCGGAGGGCTGACGCGATCGACCGGGCAGTCACCGCTGCCTCAAACGCGGGAGCGCGGAGCCCAACCTTCGGCGCGAGCACAACGCCCGCCCACACGGCAAGCGCGACGAGGAGCGCGCTCTGCGCGACGCTCGCCAGCGAAACTAGCCACAGCGGCGCAGGGAGGGTCACCCCACGCAACATTTGCGGCAGCGCGGTGACCGTGATGACGACCACGCCGAGCATACCGGCAAGCCACAGGAGCAAACTGAGCCGGAGTCGCGGTATCCGAGCGGAGTCATTCGTCGTCATCGGCGTGTTCTGCGGCCGACGTCCGGCCTCAGCGGCGCCGGGCCGCTGACGCCCGAACTGCCGCGAGACGGACTCCCCGCGTCGGCGGACGCAATTGGTTGGGCAGTTGTTTTTTCATTCTTCGACAAATCTGCCTTCCGGCCTCAGGATGAAACTGTCGGTAAGCGGGACACAAGCACGAATGCCCCGCCCGTCGCTGATGGAACCAGACACCCGGACGTCGCCGTCAGGCTTGTCATCCCAGAAGAACTGAACCTCAATTTCGTAAAGACTTCCGCTCGGGCCCACTGCCTCTGCCGTATCGATGCGCCTCTCGCTGAGCCAAGCCGACAACTCCGCATATGATCGCGACCGATAGCGGACCAAGTGCTTGGCAAGAATTGAACTCGCCGCTTGCGTATCCATACGAAGCGCTATGACCAATTCTATGATTAGCAGGCAAGAATTCCTACTAAGTTAATAATGGGGGACAAACCAAGCCTTCGCCAACGCTTCGGCGAGGCAGGCTGGGAGTTCATTCCTGGTTCAGCTCGTTCGTTTGAAGAGAGGCCGCCATGGGCGAACGTTAGGCGGGAGGACAGGGGGTGTTAATGGGAACCGGTTGAACGCAGGGTGCGGCACGCAGCGTGCGGAGAGGAAGACCTGACCCACCGTCGCCAAGGACCCGGTACGCGCTTCGCGGGTTTCGTGGTGATACCAGTCCATTCGTGGTTGGCTGCATGGCCCATTGAACGCAATTTCTGGATTTGCTGTCCATCGCTCAGTAAGATCTCAGAACCAATGAATACGGGAATTGATGCGATTAATCAGGCAGTGCAGGAGGCCGGCTCGTTTCTGCGGCCATTATTCAATGAACTGGGAAAAGTCATCGTCGGCCAGACCTACCTGGTTGAGCGGCTAGTGGTTGGCCTGCTGGCCAACGGCCACGTGTTGCTCGAAGGCGTGCCCGGGCTGGCCAAGACGCTTGCGGTCAAGTCGCTGGCCGGCTGCCTCAACGTCAAGTTTTCCCGGCTGCAATTCACCCCCGACATGCTGCCCGCCGATGTTATCGGCACTCAGATTTACAACCCGCAATCGGGCGCTTTTACGACCCGCCGCGGCCCGATCTTCGGCAACCTGGTGCTGGCGGACGAGATCAATCGGGCGCCGGCAAAAGTCCAGAGCGCGCTGCTGGAGGCGATGCAGGAGAAACAGGTTACCATCGGCGAGCAGAGCTTCAGGCTCGAGGAGCCGTTTCTGGTGCTGGCGACCCAAAACCCAATCGAGCAGGAAGGAACATATCCGCTGCCGGAAGCGCAGGTGGACCGCTTCATGCTCAAACTGAAGATCGGCTATCCCTCGCGCGCCGAGGAACGGCAGATCCTCGAGTTGATGGCGCGCACCTCCGGCACACCCACGACCACCGCCGTAGTGGATCCAAAGCAGGTCCTCGAGGCCCGCAGGATCATAAACGATATTTACGTCGATGATAAAGTGAAGGATTACATCGTGGACCTGGTTTGCGCCACGCGCGATCCTGAGGCGCACAAGATTCCCGTGAAAGAGTTCATCCAGCTCGGCGCTTCCCCGCGCGCGACGATCTCACTGACGCTTGCGGGCAAGGCGTTCGCCTTCCTGCGCGGGCGCGGCTATGTGACGCCGCAGGATGTCAAGACCATCGGCATGGACGTACTAAGGCATCGCGTCGCCATCACCTACGAGGCGGAGGCGGAGGAAAAGACGAGCGAAAGCATCATTCAGAAGATTTTCGATGAGTTGCCGGTGCCGTAGTCATTGCCGCTGGGGCTGCGGCTGTTCAAATTCCGCACTCCGCACTCCGCATTCGCATGATTCCACGGGAAATCCTTAAAAAGATCCGGCAGATAGAAATTCGCACCAATCGGCTCGTGAGCGAAACGCTGGCCGGCCAATACCATAGCGTCTTCAAAGGGCAGGGGATGAATTTCGACGAAGTGCGGGAGTACCAGCCGGGCGATGAGGTCCGCACCATTGATTGGAACGTCACGGCTCGCATGAACCATCCCTTTGTGAAGAAATTCGTCGAGGAGCGCGAGCTGACGCTGATGCTGCTGGTGGATGTCAGCGGCTCAGGTTTGTTCGGCTCCTGCGCGCAATCCAAGCGGGAGCTGGCGGCAGAGATCGCCTCGGTGTTGGCCTTTTCCGCCATCCGCAACAATGACAAGGTCGGGTTGATTCTGTTCACGGACGAGGTCGAGAAATTCATCCCGCCACGCAAGGGCCGTCGGCACGTGCTGCGCGTCATTCGCGAGGTTTTGTTTTTCGAGCCGAAGCGCCGTGGCACGGATTTGAATGACGCGCTGGAGTTTTTGATGCGCGTGACGCCGCACCGGGCGATTGCCGTGGTGATTTCTGATTTTATTGGCTCGCCGGCTGAGCTATCGAACACGCGTCGCCGTCGGTTGCGTCCACAAATCCTGCTGTTGGAATCGCTGGCCCAGGCCTCGCTCGCCATGCTGCGCCAGGCCAACCGGCGGCACGATGTCGTTGCGGTGCAAATCGCTGATCGGTACGAGCAGGAACTGCCCGCGCTGGGGCGGTTGGTGCTGAGCGACGCCGAAACCGGCGAAGTGGTCGAGGTCAATACCGGCGACGCCCGCAAGCGCGCTGGTTTCGCCGAGCGCCAGGCCCGCGCCCAGAGTGACCTGGCGCGGTTGTTGGGCTCGGCGGGTATCGACGCCATTCAATTGCGCACCGATCAGCCGTACGAGATGGGCCTGGCGCGGTTTTTTGAAACGCGCGAACGCAGGAGGCTCCATGTATGATTCCAGAAATGTAGCCGCCGACGTGAGGAGGCGGAAATCGAGTGTTAATCGGATCTCGAGATCGCCTTGGCGTCCCTTTGAGCTTAGAGCATTACTCCCTTGATCAAGACCGCTCCAACAAACGCCGCGCCGCAGTTATCCGCTGGAGACACGAATGTCTTGCGGGACATCAAGCCACCCATCGAGATCCCCACTGGCTGGGCCTTGGTCTGGTGGATCGTGGGCGTGGTGGCGGTTGCGGTGGCGCTCTATTTTGCCTGGAGAATCTGGCAAAGGCGCCGCGCTGAGGCTGCCATTGTCCCAGTCGTTCCGCCGCACGTCCGCGCGAAACAGAGGCTCCAGGAAGCGCTCGCCTTGCTCGGCCAGCCGCGAGAATTCTGCATCCTGGTGTCTGATACCATCCGTTGGTACCTCGAAGAACGGTTTGAGTTTCACGCACCGGAGCGGACGACCGAAGAATTCCTATATGAGTTGCAGGGAACGGATCTGCTCACGCGCGATCAGAAGGAGAGCCTGGGCGAGTTCCTCAAGCGTTGTGACCTGGTCAAATTCGCCAAATACGAGCCGCGCGAGGCGGAGTTGCGGGACCTCCATGATTCCGCAATGCGCTTGGTCGAAGAAACCGAGCCCGCCGCTCCCGCTGATGCAGTGCCCGCCGGAACCGCAGCACTCGACACTCGACACTCGACACTTCTGCCATGACTTTCGCTCACCCATATCTGTTGCTGCTCCTGCTGGCGCTCCCGGTCGCGGCATGGCTCAAGGGCAAGCGCGGTCAACCGCCGGCCTTTGTCTATTCGTCTGTGCAACTCGTGCGCGGTATCCTCAACGTGACCCAGGCACGGTCCGGCGGCTTTCTGGCGGCGCTGCGCTGGCTGGCCTTGGCGCTGTTTATCGTGGCCCTGGCTCAGCCGCGGCTGACCCGGAGCGAAACCAAAGTCAGCGCCAGTGGTGTGGACATCGTCGCGGCGCTCGACATGTCGGGCAGCATGGTGTCGGAGGATTTCGAAGTGAAGGGAAAACGGGTCAACCGTTTTAATATGGCTCGCGACGTTCTGAAGCGATTCATCGATAAGCGCCCGAATGATAGGATCGGATTGGTCGTCTTCGCCTCGCAGGCTTACATCGCCACGCCGTTGACCCTGGATCACGATTTCCTCATCCAGAACCTGGACCGAATGAAGATTGGAGACATCGATGAAAACCGGACAGCTATCGGTTCAGCGCTCAGCTCGGCCATCAATCGTCTGCGCGACCTTAAGGCCAAGAGCAAGCTGGTGATTCTGATGACCGATGGTCAGAACAATGCCGGAAAAATTCAGCCGGTGACAACTGCCGAAGCGGCTCAAGCACTCGGCGTCAAGGTCTATACTATTGGCGTCGGCATGCGCGGGCGCGCGCCGATGCCGGCCGGCCGAAACCCCTTCACCGGCGAGACCATGTACCAGTGGGTGCCGGTCGATATCGACGAGGAGACACTGCAGAAGATCGCGGAAATGACCAAGGCGAAGTACTATCGGGCCGATAACTCGGAACGGTTTCAAGCCATTTACGCCGAGATCGACAAACTAGAGAAGACAGAAGCGGATATTAAGAAATTCACGCATCACAGGGAGCTGATGGCATGGGTCATTTCGCCGGGCCTGGGGCTGCTGCTGCTGGAAATTCTCCTGCGGCATACGATGTTCAGGAGGCTGCCATGAAAGGCGCCCGAGATTAATGCTTTTCGCCCAGGCACAGCTCCTTTGGTTGCTCGCGGTTTTTCCGCCGCTAATGATCATTTTTTTCTGGTGGTCGTGGGGCAAGCGGCAGTGGTTGGTCACGCAGTTTATCCAGGCGCGACTGCTGGCAGGTCTGACGGTGGGGATTTCTCCCGGGCGATTTAAGCTGCGCTTGGCGATGCTGGTGCTGTCCGTAATCTGCTTGATCCTGGCGTTGTCCCGGCCGCAATGGGGTTTTGATTGGGAGCCGACCAAACAGCGCGGGCTGGATATCATCGTCGCGATCGATACTTCCAAGAGCATGTTGGCGGAGGACATCGCGCCGAACCGGCTAGCGCGCGCAAAGTTGGCTGCGCTCGATCTGGCCCAGCAGGCCAAATCCGATCGTCTCGGTGTCATCGCATTTGCCGGCACCGCGTTCCTGCAGTGTCCGCTCACTATAGACGACACGGCATTTCGCCAGGGTGTCGAGGCGCTGGATGTGAACATCATCCCGCAGGGCGGCACGGCGCTGGCGGAAGCGATTGACACTACCCTCAACGCGTTCAAGGAAGGGGACAGTTACAAGGCGCTCGTGCTCATTACCGATGGCGAAGACCACGACTCGGGCGCATTGGATGCCGCAAAACGGGCGGCCCAAGCCGGCTTGCAGATTTTCACGCTCGGCGTCGGCACGGCCGATGGCGAATTGCTACGGATCAAGGACGCGAACGGGCGCAGCGATTTTGTGCGCGACGAGCAAGGCAATGTGGTTAAATCGCATTTGAATGAGGACTTGTTGCGCGACATCGCCAAAGCTACCGATTACGGCATTTACCTCCGGCTCCAGGGGGCAAAATCGATGGAAACTCTGTATCAGCAGGGTTTGTCAAAATTGCCGAAATCCGAGCATCAGGAAAAACTCGTTCGGCGGTATCATGAGAGGTATCATTGGCCGTTGGCGTTGGCGATCCTCTGCCTGTTGGTTGAAATGCTTTTTCCCGAACGAAAGCGCGAAATGAGCACAAGTATGGCAAAGGCAACACCCTTGGAGACGCCGGTACCTGTCGCAGCACAATGAGAACGACGAAATACTTTGCAGTGTTCTGCATGTTGCTGCCTGCGGCTTTGGCCTTCGGTTCGACTGCAGGCGCGCTGCGCGATTACAAGGCAGGCAATTACGATGAGGCGCTAAAGGAGTACCAGAAATTGCTCCAACGCAACACCAACGACCCGCGCCTGCATTTCAACGCAGGCGCAGCGGCCTATCGCCAGAAGAGCTTTGCCGAGGCCGCCAAGGAATTCGACTCTGCTCTGTCCTCACCGGACCTGAGGCTTCAAGGTCAGTCTTACTACAATCGCGGCAATTCGCTGTTCCGCCTGGGCGAACAAATTCCTGATCCTTCCAAGAAGAGCGAGGCGTGGAAAGGGGCCCTCAAAGATTTCGAAAGCAGCGCAAAGCTGAACACGCAGGATCCGGATGCAAAATACAATTATGAATTCGTAAAGCGAAAGCTGGAGGAACTCAAACAACAGCAACAACAGCAGAGCAAATCCGATCAAAAGCAGGATCAGAACCAGGACCAGCAACAGCAACAGAATCAGCAAAACCAGAATTCATCGAAAGACCAGAACCAACAAGAGCAAGCAAAGCAGGATCAATCCGAACAGAAACAGGAGTCTGGTCAGCAAAACCAACAGGCCCAGCAACAGAAACAGGAGGAGCAAAAACCGCCGTCCCCAAGCGAACAGCAGCAGAAAGAACAACAACAGTCTCAGCAGCAGAATCAGGAGCAGGCCAATCAATCTTCCGGCCAGCCGCAGGACAAGACCGAAGGCAAAGAAAAGGAAGCGGCGGCGGCTCTCGGCCAGATGACCCCGGAACAAGCACGGCAATTACTCGACGCGCAGAAGAGCGAAGAACATTTGCTGCAGCTCAAACCTAACAAGAAGCCGACGGACCGCAGCCGGCCATTCAAGGACTGGTAAGCTTATTCGCAGGTGTTGGACCTCGTAGTGGATTCGCGTAAGCGACGCTTAGCGCCGAATCCGATTCCTCCCGACCAACCCGTAAACCCGCTCAAGAAGTTGGCTCTGATTTCTGGGCAACCGGAGGTTTCGCCACACGAGGAGGTCTTTCCGGCCTGGGCGCGCCTGCGCCTCGCGCTGGGCGGGGTCTCCGTTCGTGAGCGCCTGCTCTGGCGGGCCTTTCACCACCGCCAGTTTCGGGACGCCGGCCACGTTTCTCGGTCCGAGGGTGTTCCGCCTTTGACTCAGAGGTCGGCGCGGGCGCCGGCGGAGTCGGCGGTGGTGTGGTGCTTTCGACCCGGACCTTGAGCATCGTCGTTACGTCCTGATACAAGCGCAGTTCTACATCATGTTCGCCCAGCGCGCGAATCGGGTGCTCGAGATGAATCTTCTTCTTGTCGAGCGACACGTCAAACTGCGTCTTGAGCTGATCAGCGATCATCCCTGCGGTGACCGCGCCGAACATCTTGCCATCTTCCCCAGTTTTGGCCGTGAGAACACAGACCAGCTTGGCGAGGCTCTTGGCCAGTTCGGTCATGGTGTTGAGCTCGTGGGCTTCCCGCTCACCGCGTCGTTGCTTGAGCACTTCAAGACGGCGTTTGTTCGTCGCGGTAAGCGGTATCGCGAGCCCTTGCGGAAACAAGTAATTGCGAGCGTAACCGGCGGCGACTTTCACCTGGTCGGATTCGCCGCCTAATCCGACGATGTTGTGCGTTAATACTACTTCAGTCTTGGCCATACTTCGGAAAAAAGTTGAGAGTTGATCGTGAAAGTTGAGGGAAAAGCAACCAGCCCTCAGCGCGTTATTCAAAAGGGGACGTCGTCTTCCTCGGGTGGCGCGGCCTCGGGTTCAGGAGCCTCTGGGGCAGCCCCGGCAGCCGGAGCGGCCGACCGCGACGCCGGAGCACCCTCGCCGGTGCCTTTGGAATCGAGAAACGAGAAGCTCTCGAGCACAACCCGGAGCTTGCTTTGTTTTTGGTGCGTGTTTTTGTCCTCCCACTGGTCGAGTTTGAGCCGGCCCTCAACGAGCAACGGCCGGCCTTTTTTCACGTACTGCGCGATCACTTCCGCCTGGCGGCCCCAGGCTTCCACATCGACAAAGGTCGCTTCTTCCTTTGTCTCTCCCGTATCGCTTTTCCAGGTGCGATTAATCGCCATGCCAATTCGGGCAATCGCCGTGCCTTTCGGGGTGTACCGCAGTTCGGGATCGCGGGTCAAATTTCCCGCGAGGATGACTTTGTTAAAGTTGGCCATGCTGAGTTCCTTGAATTAGGCGGTTACCGGCTTGGGAGCGGGGGCCTGAATGAACAACACGCGGAACACTTCTTCATTCATTGCCAACCGGTGCTTCAACTGGTCGAGAGCGGTCGGTTCGCTCTCGAAAATCACATTCACGTAGTGGCCGGCGCTGTGCTTCTTGTTGGCGACGCGCGCAAAACTCCGGCGGTCCATTTTCTGTACGGTTTCCACTTTGCCGCCTACGGAGGCGATCTCCGCGGAGAGCTTGTCGAGGCTTTCTTTCAGCCCGTCTTCTTTGCCAGCCGTTTCCAGTATGAACAAGCCTTCGTATCGTTTCACTGCTCTTTTCTTTCGATTTCGGGGCCAACCACGGCCCCGTTAAACTGACTCATTGCCTTTTGAATTCCAGCCTCCAGCCAGCATTCCACCTGGCGAGAGGCCACGGTCAACACTTTATCCACCAGCGGAGCTTCCGTCGAACTAAATCGGCCCAGCACATAGCCGGTGATCTCTCGAGCGCCGCTCTGCCGGCCGATCCCCATGCGCAACCGCGCATAGTCCCGCGTGCCGAGTTGCTGCTCGACGGACTCCAGCCCGTGATGACCGCCGCTGCTGCCGCCAGGCCGCAGCCGTATTTCTCCGAGCGGCAGGTCCGCGTCGTCCACCGCCACCAGCAGCCCGCTCATCGGCACCTGGTAAAACCGAGCCACTGCGCCAACCGCATCGCCGCTGGAGTTCATATACGTTTGCGGTTGGCAAAGCAGCACGCTGGCACCCGCCCCGTCCGCCCGGGCAAGGCGGGCATTAAACTTCGATTCGTACGCCCAATGACCATCCCAGCTCCCGGCCAATCGCTCGACGAGCAAGAAGCCGACGTTATGCCGAGTTCGAGAGTATTCGGCACCGGGGTTGCCCAGTCCCACGATGAGGTGCAGCTTCACCCACGTCCAAAATCCACCATTACTTCTTTTTCTCGGCCGGTTTCTCGGGCTTCTTCTCGGCCGCCTTTTCGGGAACTTTTTCGCCAGGTTTGGCCGCAGCTTTCTCGGCAACCTTCGCAGGGGCTGCGGCGCCCTTGGCCGCCGGGGCAGCTTCCTCGCCTTCCTTCTTCTCTTTGATCATTTCAACTTCGCCCGGGACCGCCGCCGCCGCTTCGGCCGCTTCGGCCGCTTCTTCCTCTTCGGTGCGCGGCGCCGCCACCGCAAGGACTGGAATCTGTTTGTCGCCGATGATCTCGACCTTGTCCGGCGCCTTGATCTCGCCGAGGTGTATGGCCTGGCCGATGTTCAAGTGACTCACATCGACTGTGATCAATTCCGGCAAATCTTTGGGCAATCCGCGAACGCGAATCTTAAACAATACGTGCTCGAGCACCCCGCCGCCGGTCTTGACGCCCACCGCTTCGCCGGTCGTTTCCACCGGCACCATCACGGTGACTTTTTCGTTTTCGGCGACTTCGTGGAAATCGACGTGCAGCACTTCACCGCTCAGGGCGTGATGCTGGACCTCCTGGACCAGGGCGAGCCTCTTGGGGCGCGGATCATCCTTTACCTCCAGATCCACCAGCAGGTTCTCGGAGATGGAATGGTGAATGAGGTTCTCCATTTCCTTGGCTTTGACCTCGAGAATTTGCGGTTTGGCCTGTCGGCCATAAATCACGGCCGGAATCCGACCGGCCGCGCGCAGCCGTTTGGCGCCGGCTCGCCGGCCCAATGTCCGCGGAAATGCATTTAGTGCAACAGATTTCATTATGTCCTGGTAGATTCGTTACAGGTTTTCGGTTTGGACTATTGTCCGCTTGCCCAAAATCAATCGCTGACTATCGATTCTCAGTCGCCCGCCTGGTTTGTTTTCCTTGCCGAACGGCGGAGCTAGCTCGTACGCCCGCCCTTGAATTCAAACAGCGAGGTAACCGACGAATTACTATGGATTCGCTTGATAGCCTCGCCCAAGAGCCCGGCCACCGACAAGGTGGTGATTTTCACCCCACTAATTTCAGGGCGGAGGATAGTATCAGTTGTTACCAATTCGTCAATAGTGGATTTTCGGAGTCTCTCCACGCCGATCTCATTGAGAATGGCATGGGAAACGCACGCGATGATCTTTTTGGCGCCTTTGCGTTTGAGCAATACCGCGGCAGTCGTCAGCGTGCCGGCCGTCTCGGTCAGGTCGTCCACGAGCAGAACATCTTTGCCGCGAATTTCTCCAATGATCGCCATCGATTCAACCTCGCTGGCGCTCTTGCGGCGTTTGGCGACGATCGCCAGGCTGGCGTCAAGCGTCTGCGAATAGGCATACGCCATTTTTAAGCCGCCGATGTCCGGACTCACCACCACCAGGTCGCGCAACTGCTTTTTCTTCAGATACTCGTACATCACGGGCGCGGCATAGAGATGGTCCACGGGGATGTCGAAGAAACCCTGGATCTGTTGGGCGTGCAGGTCCATCGTCAGTATGCGATTGGCGCCGGCCGCAACGATCAGATTGGCCACCAGCTTGGCGGTGATCGGCACGCGTGGCTGGTCTTTGCGATCCTGGCGGGCATAACCGTAAAAGGGCAGCACCGCCGTGATGCGCGCCGCGCTGGCGCGGCGCAGCGCGTCGATCATGATGAACATTTCCATCAAGTGATGGTTGGTGGGCGGCGAAGTGGATTGCACCAGAAACACGTCCTCGCCGCGCACGTTCTCCTCAATTTTGACGAATGTTTCCCCGTCGGGAAACGGTTTGACGGTGGACTTGCCAAGTTCAATGCCGATGTAAGCGCAGATAGATTCGGCCAAAGGCGCGTTGGAGGTGCCACTGAAAATCTTCACGATCGGTTGATGATTTGTTAACCCAGGAATCCACCGGAACGGTGGAGAAAAAGCTGTCGGACTCTAACAGCGGTCGGCCTTGGCGCAAGCCGAAACTCGGGACCGAGATATTTGCCGGCGCACTTTGACAGTACGACCTGGCAGGGCGGTTGGTGCGGAGTGCGCCCGTCTTCGGGCGCAGCAGGTCCTGCTCGTGCTACCACATTGGTTACTCCCTCAGCCCTCCCCATTTCTGGCTTGCTGCGCCCGAGGACGGACACACTCCGCCGCCGAGCCGACGCCGTCAGGTCAAAACGATTTTGTCGCCCTGCTTCAGGGTGACAATGGCTTTTTTCCAGTCTGGCGAGCTGCCGGCCTGGTAGGTGCGCTGACGTCGGAGCTTGCCGTGCACATTGAGAGTGTTGACCCTGAGCACTTTGACCTTGAACAACTCCTGAACGGCCTGACGGATCTGGGTCTTGTTGGCCCGGCGGTCGGCCACTACCGTATACTGGTTGAGGGGGCGAGTCTTGATTTCTGAGGACCCATCTTTATTGGTTACCTTGTAGCGCACGGGTTGAGTGCCCTGCCGCGTGCCTTTTTCGGTCACACGGACAGTCTTAATGATTTCAAAAGTGTTCATAAGTTATGGCTGAAGTCGAGGACCTGAGCCGCAATTAATCCTGCGCACGTTTATGTTGGGAATCGTTTAGCTCGCGAGTGATTTTCAGGTTTCTTACTTCACGAGCCGGGCTTCGACTTGTTCGAACGCGCCCCGTGTGAAGACGAGTTTGCTGGGCCGGAGCACATCGTAAGTACTAAGCGAGTCGCTAGTCGCCAGCGTGACCGTAGGGATATTTCGCGACGCAAGGATCAGATTTTTATCTGTGCCGTGCGCGACAATCAAAGTAGTGCCTTTGAGATCGAGCGCCGAGAGCAGGCTCACGAACTCTTTCGTCCTGGGCGAGTCCAGCTTGAGCTCATCCAACAACAACACATCGCCGGCGCGCAGGCGTTCGCTCAGCGCCTTCCGTAACGCGAGCTGCCTCGTCTTGCGCGAAACCTTCTTACTGAAATCACGGGGCTTGGGTCCAAAAACGACTCCGCCGCCGCGCCACAAAGGCGACTGGAACGAGCCGGCGCGGGCACGGCCCGTGCCTTTTTGACGCCATGGCTTTTTGTTGGTGCCAGCGACTTCGCCGACATTTTTGGTGCAAGCTGTGCCCATCCGCTGGGCCGCGGTGTAAGCGACCACCGTATCGTGAACAGCTTGTGTCCCTTTGCCGTCCTCGATGAGCGAAAATTTTACTTCCAGCTCGCCCTGGTCCTGCCCCTTAGTGTCTTTGATGGTCAGTTTCATTTCTTTTTCGCCTCACCTTTCTTCGCGGCCTCAGCACGTTGGGCATGTGGTTTCCAGCCCTTCGGACGCTTTTTGGATTCGCGAATGACCACGTAATCGCCGTTGGCTCCAGGGATCGCACCTTTAATCAGCAGCAAATTGTCTGCCTCGCGCACCTGCACCACCTCAAGGTTCTGAGCCGTGCGGCGGACCTGGCCCATGTGACCCGGCATTCTCATGCCGCGCATGACCGTGCCCGGGAACAGGCGCTGGCCAATGGCGCCGGAGCGGCGGTGCCATCCCTTGGCGCCGTGGGTCGAATCACCGCCGGCAAAGTGATGACGTTTGACGACGCCCTCAAATCCGCGTCCCTTGGTTAGCCCGATGGCATCGACGTAATCGCCGGGGGCGAACAGGGTTGCGCCGATCACCTCGCCGGGCTTCACTTCTTTGGAGAACTCACGGAACTCTTTGATGCGCCGGACGGCTACGCCGTTGAACTTCTTAATGTGACCTAACAACGCTTTGGTTACCCGGTGCTCCTTTTGATCGTCGAAGCCGAGCTGAACGGCGTTGTAACCGTCGGTTTGCTGGGTCTTGCACTGGAGAACACGGTTCGGTCCTGCCTGGACGACCGTCACTGGAGTGATGACGCCATGCGCGTTATAGACGCGCGTTTGGCCTAACTTTTTTGCGAGGAGTCCGAGAGGCATAGGAAAAATTGGAATGATGGAGTCTTGGAGTAATGGAGCGATGGATTACTCCGTTTGTTATCATTAAATTTTGATGGTGATGTCCACGCCCGCGGGGAGGTTCAGCTTCTTAAGTTCATCCACGGTTTTGGCCGTCGGTTCGATGATGTCGATCAGTCGTTTATGAGTGCGTTGCTCGAAAGTTTCCTGTGATTTCTTGTCCGCGTGCGGCGAGCGTTGAACGGTGAAACGCTCGATCCGAGTCGGCAACGGAATGGGACCGGCGACGCGCGCTCCTGTGCGCTTGACGGTATCCGCGATGTCGCGGGCGGATTGGTCGATGACCCGATGGTCAAAGGCCTTCAATCGGATGCGAATGCGCTGTCCAGCCATACAAAGAACAATTGTCTGTTAATGGTGTTGTTACAGTCTCCCGGTTCCCACCCGGGAAACGGACTGCGGAATATAGCAAAAGGGCCTTTGCCTGCAACAGGTTTCTGAAAGAATAGTAAGGGCTCCGGCTTTGGAGGCGGAGTGCGCCCGTCCCCGGGCGCAGCAACTGCCGACCGAGCGAGGGCCCAAGCATTTCCCGGCCAACTCGACATTTCTACATTGCTGCGCCCGGGGACGGGCGCACTCCGGGCCGCGTCTCCCTTCTTTAACTGAGGGAACACAAAAATTGCGCGCCGCTGCCGAAATTCCACTCAGGCCCTGGCGGGCGGCTTTTTCGCGGCGGTGTCCAAAATGCCCGCCACGATGCTCGCCGGCACCGTGTCGAAGCGGAAAGGCTCCATGGAATAAGCGGCACGGCCCTTCGACAACGAACGAATCGCCGTGGCGTAGCCGAACATCTCGGCCAGCGGCACTTCGGCATTCAACACCGTGGAACTGTCTTTGGCCTCAATGCTGATGATCCGGCCACGGCGGCGGTTGATGTCGCCCAGCAAGTCGCCCTGGTACTCATCGGGTGTGGTGACCTCGACCTTCATAATGGGCTCGAGCAGAATGCCGTTTGCTTTTTTCGCGGCGTCTTTAAAGGCGAAGATTCCGGCCATCTTGAACGCCAGCTCGCTCGAGTCCACCTCGTGAAACGTCCCATCGACTACTTCGACCTTCAGATCCACCATCGGGTAGCCGGCCAGCACGCCGCCGGCAATCGCCTCCTCGATGCCGTCGATGACCGCCGGAATGTATTCCTTCGGAATGGCACCGCCCACGATTTTGTTTTCGATTTCGACGCCTTTGCCGCGTTCATTCGGCGCCAGCGTGACGCAGGCGTGGCCATACTGGCCGCGACCGCCCGATTGGCGGATGAACTTGCCCTCGCCTTCGGCGGCCTTGGTGATGGTCTCGCGATAAGCGATTTGCGGCGCGCCGGCGTTGGCGGCCACTTTGAATTCGCGAAACAGACGGTCGCGAATGATTTCCAGGTGCAGCTCGCCCATGCCGGCAATGATGAGCTGGCCGGTCTCCTCGTTGGTGAAACAGCGGAACGTCGGGTCTTCCTCGGCCAGGCGCTGCAAGCCTTCGCCCATCTTCTCGCGGTCGGCTTTGGTTTTCGGTTCGACCGCCATCGAGATCACCGGCTCGGGGAACGTGGGCGGCTCCAGCAAGATTTCGAAGTCCTCATCGCACAGCGTGTCGCCGGTGGTGATGTTCTTCAGGCCGACGAGCGCGGCAATGTCGCCCGCGTAGGTGGTTTCGACGTCGATCCGTTTATCGGCCTGGATCATCATGACGCGGCTGACGCGCTCCCGCTTGCGCGTGCGCGGATTGTAAATGACGTCGCCCTTCTTGAGTTGGCCGCTATAGACTCGGAAAAAGACCAGCTTGCCTACATAGGGATCGGTCCACAATTTGAACGCGAGCGAGCAAAACTTGCCGTGGTCGTCGGAGGTCACTTCGATCTTTGTCTCCGAATCAGTTGACTGGCCGGTCGCAGCCGGCACGTCGAGCGGGGAGGGAAGGTAATCAATCACCGCGTCCACCAGCGGCTGGACGCCGCGTTTTTTGAATGCAGAACCGCAGAGCACGGGGACCAGCTCGATCCGGCAGGTCAAACGGCGAATCGCCGCTTTCAATACCTGCGCCGGGACCGGCTTGTTTTCGATGATCAGTTCCGCAATCGCGTCGTCCTTATTCGAGACCGCATCGACCAGCTCAGCCAGGGCCGACGCGGCCGAATCTTTCAGCTCGGCTGGGATGTCCGTGACTTCATATTTCAGGCCGACTTCATCGTCCTCGTCATAGACGATGGCTTTCTGATTCACGACGTCGATCACGCCCCGGAAGTAGTCCTCTTTGCCGATCGGCAGGAAGATCGGATAGGCATAAGCGCCCAACTTCTTGCGCATGTCGTTAAGCGCATTCTCGAAGTTCGCTCCGGTTCGGTCCATCTTGTTGACGAATGCGATCCGCGGTACCTTGTACTTGGTCGCCTGCCGCCAGACGGTTTCCGATTGCGGCTGCACGCCGGCCACGCCACAAAACACGGCGACCGCACCGTCGAGTACGCGCATGGAACGCTCGACTTCGGCTGTGAAGTCCACGTGTCCCGGCGTGTCAATGATGTTGATCCGGTGAGCCACACCCTGAAAGGCCTTGTAGGTGCCGTCGGTCTTTTGCGTCCAATAGCAGGTCGTGGCGGCCGAGGTGATGGTAATGCCGCGCTCGCGCTCCTGTTCCATCCAGTCGGTGACGGTGTTTCCGTCGTCCACGTCGCCCATCTTATGGATGAGGCCAGTGTAGAACAAAATGCGCTCGGTGGTAGTGGTCTTTCCAGCGTCGATATGCGCGGCAATGCCGATGTTGCGCGTTCGCTCCATCGGGTACTGCCGATTCGGCGAATTGGGCGAGGTCCCGGTTTTTCGGGAGCCAGCTTTTTCCATGACTGCTTCCATCTTAAAATCCTGATGCTCTGTTGTTAGAGAATGAAAGCGCCCCGGACCAGTTTGCGGCCATCGGGGCGCTCTCAAAATATATACTATTACCAGCGGAAATGTGCAAAGGCCTTGTTGGCCTGCGCCATTTTGTGCACCTCATCACGTTTGCGGATCGCGTTACCCTGTCCTTGATAGGCGTCCAGAATCTCAGAGGCAAGGGCCTCGCGGAGGGGGACGCCTTTGCGCGAATCGGCAAAATCCACCAACCAGCGCAACGCCAGCGCGAATTGGCGGTCGGGCGGCACTTCCAGCGGGACCTGGTAAGTGGCGCCGCCCACGCGGCGGGCTTTGACCTCGAGGCGCGGCTTGGCGTTATCCACGGCCCGCTGCAACACGTCCAGCGGATTGCTGGCCGGGTTCTTAGCGGAGATCTGATCGAAGGCGCCGTAAACCACACGCTGCGCCACGGTCTTCTTGCCGCACTGCATAACGGTGTTCACCAGGCGCGAAACCAACGTGCTGTTGAACTTCGCATCTTTGATGATCGGTCGTTTGATGGCTCGGCGTCGTCGGGACATGCTTTTTGGTAAATAGGTTTAAATAGACTTAATTTGGCTTAAATTGGCTTAATTCGGCTAAAGAGTGCTCAAGCTGCGGGGGTCGGGGCGGGAGCGGCAGCGGGGGCTGCGGCCGCGGGTTTGGATCCGGGTTTGGGGCGCTTGACACCATACTTGGAGCGGCTTACCCGGCGTTTTTCGACGCCGGCGGCATCGAGCGTGCCGCGAACGATATGGTACCGCACGCCCGGCAGATCTTTCACCCGGCCGCCACGAACCAGCACAATCGAGTGTTCCTGAAGGTTGTGGCCTTCGTCGGGGATGTAGGCAATGACTTCGTAGCCGTTGGTCAGGCGGACCTTGGCGACCTTCCGCATCGCCGAGTTCGGCTTCTTGGGGGTGCGCGTCATCACCTGAATGCAGACGCCCCGCCGAAATGGTGAGTTTTCCAAGGCTGGCGACTTGGACTTATGCTTCAGTTTACGGCGGCCCTTGCGGACCAATTGGTTAATTGTCGGCATTGCTTAGCGTCGAATCGCGCCCGAAGGAAGGCCCTCCGGGCAAACGGAGGGCGGAATATACCAGAGGAATTACCGGTTGCAATAAGTATTTCCATCCCAATTCGCCCCAGGAGGCATCTCAAAATCTGAGAGAGGTCGACGGATCGAAATCCTTCGTGTTTAAGGACATTTCATAACCAAACCAAGGGTTTGGCTCATACCAACCCAAGCCAACGGCCTGGGTTCATTGAGCGGAATGTGTAAGAGCGCTGAAAGCGCGCCTCATCCTAATGCGGAAGAGTATGGAGTGGAGGATGTCCGGACTGAGAGTTCTTGCAATGCCGCGACATGAGGCAGGCTTTCAGCCTGCAATCGTTCGGTAACGACGATGAATCCAGGCCGTTGGCCTGGGCTGAAATGAAACAGGCCTTCGGCCTGGCCCCCTGATCAGCACCCAGGCTGAACGGGTACAAAGCGGAGTGCCAACGAAACCACCCTCGACGCGTACATTCCTTCTTTTGTTGGACGCCGCCTTATCGCAACGGATCGCTGCTAATTCCAGATGACTCGGCTTTGTTTCCAGGAACCATCCCCTTGACGCCGATACAGGTAGAGGTAGTTGCCGCTCTTGGTGATTAGAGCCCCACCAGCCTTCGGAGTCAGCGTGTAACGCTCCGTGCCCCGATCAAAGGCCCAATCGCCGAACACCAC
>CAYUPI010000024.1:0-81124 GCA_964446585.1 uncultured Verrucomicrobiota bacterium | reverse complement strand
CATGTAGCTCAGTTGGCAGAGCGCGTCCTTGGTAAGGACGAGGTCATCAGTTCAACCCTGATCATGGGCTCCATCTGAAACGTCAAACTGCCGAGCCGGTAATTGCTAATTGAAATAACAAAACCAGGTAACACACAGAGACAACCACACCAGGAGAACGCAATGGCAAAAGAGCAATTTCAACGAAACAAGCCGCACGTCAACGTCGGAACTATCGGGCATATTGACCACGGGAAGTCCACGTTAACGGCGGCGATTGTGAAGACCCAGGGCAAGAAGGGCCTGGCGACCCCGATCTCGTATGCGGAAATTACAAAAGGCGGCACAGTGCGGGACGAAACCAAGACCGTCACGATCGCCGTTTCACACGTCGAGTATCAGAGCGACAAGCGGCACTACGCGCACATCGATTGCCCCGGCCACGCTGACTTCATCAAGAATATGATTACGGGCGCAGCCCAAATGGACGGAGCAATCCTGGTTGTGGACGCTTCCGAGGGCCCGATGCCGCAGACCAAGGAACACGTGTTGCTAGCCCGACAGGTCGGGGTGCCGGCGATCGTTGTGTTCCTGAACAAGGTAGATTTGGTGGACGATCCGGAACTGCTGGACCTGGTCGAAATGGAAGTGCGCGATCTGCTGACGAAGTACGAGTTTCCAGGTGAAAAGACGCCGGTCATCAGGGGCAGTTCCAAGAAGGCGATGGCGGGAGAGCCCGAGGGCGAGCAAGCCATCCAAAAGCTCATGGAAGCGATTGACGAACACATACCGCTGCCCACACGGGAAATCGACAAGCCGTTCCTGATGTGCATCGAGGACGTGTTCAACATTGAAGGCCGCGGCACGGTGGTCACGGGCCGAGTCGAGCGGGGTCAACTCAAGCGCATGGACCCGGTGGAGATAGTCGGGCTCAAGGACACGCGCCAGACAGTCGCCACGGACATCGAAATGTTCCGGAAGTTGCTGGATTCCGCAAACGCGGGCGACAACGTGGGCGTGCTGCTGCGCGGCACCAAGAAAGAAGAAGTCGAGCGTGGCATGGTGCTGGCCAAGCCGGGCAGCATCACCCCGCACACGAACTTCAAAGCGGAAGTTTATGTGCTTTCGAAGGAAGAAGGCGGGCGGCACACACCGTTCTTTACGAATTATCGGCCGCAATTTTATTTCCGCACGACTGACGTGACGGGGACCGTGACCCTGGCACAGGGCGTGGAAATGGTAATGCCAGGCGACAACGTCTCGGTGGAAGTGAAAGTGATTGCGCCGGTGGCGATGGAGCGCGGGCAGCGGTTCGCGATTCGCGAGGGCGGCCGGACGATCGGCGCGGGACGAGTTACGGAGGTCATCGCATAGGGCTGTGAAGCCTGGAGACGTTGAACCGTTGAATCGTTAAAGCGTTTACGCGTCAGAGGTCAATCGAGTCGATTGAACTAAATGGTCAGCACGAGCTTACGTCAGGCGTACTTCGGCAGAAGGGCGGTAGCTCAATTGGTAGAGTAGCGGTCTCCAAAACCGTCGGTTGGGGGTTCGAGTCCCTCCCGCCCTGCCATCTTAAATGCAGAGTTTAAAGTGAAGAGTGCAGAATGAATAAAGAACGAAGAATAGTTAACCGGCAAGCAACGGTTCCGGCATTCTGCACTTTGCACTCTTCACTCTGCACTTCCGGAGAGGTGGCAGAGTGGTCTATTGCGGCGGTCTTGAAAACCGCTTCGGCTTAACCGCCGACGGGGGTTCGAATCCCTCCCTCTCCGCCAGTTATAGATAGAGCAGAAAATTGTGAGCGATCTTGGAAAAATAGGCATCTGGGTGGCGGTCGTCGGAATCCTCTTCGGGATTCTGTGGCGCAAGGGTTACCTTGTGCGATTGACGACGTACGTGCAGCAGACGCGTGAAGAATTACGCAAGTGCACCTGGCCGACGTGGGACGAATTGAAGGGTTCGACCGTGGTAGTCGCGGTATCAATCTTTATTCTGGGCGGCTTCACGGTCCTGGTGGATCAGATCTTTTTCCGGGTCCTTTACTGGTTGAAACTGTGAGCATCATGCAAAGCCAGTGGTTTGTCATTCATACGCTCTCGGGCCAGGAACAGAAGGTCAAAGAGAGCATCGAAAAGCGCATCAAGCCCGAGGAAATGGGCGACTTTATCAAAGAAGTCCTGGTGCCGATGGAGAAGGTCGTCGAAGTTCGCAACCAGAAGAAAACGGTGTCCACCCG
Source organism: uncultured Verrucomicrobiota bacterium (assembly GCA_964446585.1). GTDB lineage: Bacteria > Verrucomicrobiota > Verrucomicrobiia > Limisphaerales > UBA8199 > CAYUPI01. Next base: position 78,909 of record CAYUPI010000024.1, on the reverse strand, counting down.
GAAGCTCTGGCCGGGCTACGTGTTCGTGGACATGGTGTTGCTGGATGACAACCACCGCATCATCGAGAAGCCGTGGTATTTCATCAAGGAAACGCAGGGAGTGATTGGTTTTGTGGGCGGAGAGCCTCCGACGCCGACGCCTGCGGAGGAAGTCGAGTCGATCAAAAACCAGATCTCGGCCTCCGAAGAGCATGAGAAGCCGAAGGTCAGCTTCGACGTGGGCGAAACGGTCAAGATCAACAACGGTCCGTTCCTCAATTTCAGTGGCGTGATCGAGGAAATTGAGCCGGAACGCGGCAAATTGAAAGTGACAGTAAATATTTTCGGCCGGAACACGCCGGTGGAATTGGAATACTGGCAGGTGGAGAAAGGGTGAGCGGTCATTTATTAACCTTAATCTGCAGAAACTGACGGGGCGGCGGGAGCAAGAGTAAGAGAAAGATTAAGATTAGGATCAAGAGTAAGAGTAAGAATTTGTATGGCCAAGAAAGTTACAGGAATGATTAAGTTGCAGATACCGGCCGGGCAGGCCAATCCGGCGCCGCCGGTAGGACCTGCGCTCGGCCAGCACGGCGTCAACATCATGGCGTTCTGCAAGGAATTTAACGCTGCGACAAAAGATCAGCCTGGCATGGTGATCCCGGTGGTGATCACGGTTTTCCAGGACAAATCGTTCAAGTTTATCACCAAGTCGCCGCCGGCATCCGTGCTGCTGAAAAAGGCGGCGGGGATCACGGCTGGATCGAAAGAACCGAACAAGGAAAAAGTCGGCAAAGTGACCCGAAAGCAGGTCCTGGAAATCGTCAAACTCAAGGCCAAAGATTTGAATTCAACCGGCGATGAAGCTGGATTTCGAGTCATCGCCGGCACGGCCCGCAGCATGGGCATCGAAGTGGTTGATTAACATGAGTACCATAGGTCCCAGTAGAATCGCGGGAGAGTCCCGATAGATCGGAATTCGCCAGTACCGCAAAACCAAACATGGCAAGCAAACGATATCGCAAAGCTCTCGAAGCGGTGGACAAGCAGAAAATCTATCCCTTGAAATCTGCCGTCGAGGTGTTGATCAAATTTCCGAAGGCGAAGTTCAACGAGACGATCGATCTGGCGTTCCGTCTGGGCGTGGACCCGAAACAATCGGACCAGATGGTCCGGGGAACAGTTCCGCTTCCGCATGGCAGTGGCAAAACCGTTCGTGTGCTGGTCTTCGCCAAGAGCGGCCCGGCCGCAGAGGCGGCGAAAGCCGCGGGCGCGGAATACGTGGGGTTCGAGGACATGATTAAAAAATGCCAGGAAGGCTGGAATGAGTTTGACGTTGCGGTGGCCACGCCCGAGGCGATGGGCGAAGTGCGCAAACTGGGCAAAGTACTGGGACCGCGCGGCTTGATGCCGAATCCCAAGACGGGGACCGTGACCGACGACACTGGGCGCGCGGTGAAAGAGGTCAAGGCCGGCAGGGTCGAGTTCAAGATTGATAAGGCGGGCAATATCCACGTGCCGATTGGCAAGGCGTCCTTTAACCAGACGCAAATCGAAGAGAACGCCCGGTCGGTGATCGACGCAGTCGTCAAGGCGCGGCCTCACAGCGTCAAGGGCGCCTACGTTCATAGCTGCACCCTCTCAGCGACGATGAGCCCTCCGGTGCGCGTGGATTTGAAAGAGTTCGTCGTGACCTAACCTGCCTGCCAAATACAGGAAGAAACATGCGTGCCGAAAAGCAAAACTTAGCAAAAGAATACCTGGTCCGGCTGAACAGCTCGCCCTTTTTCATCGTGGTCAACTACAAGGGCTTGAAGGTGGCCCACCTGACGGAATTGCGACAGCGGCTGAACAAAGCCGGGGCGGAGATTCACATCGTCAAGATCTCGATTTTCCGGATTGCGGCTAAAGAAGCGGGCGTCGGCGACCTGAACGGCGCCTTAACAGGCCAGGTGGCGGTGGTCACCGGCCAGCGCGACATTTCACGAGCGGCGAAAGTGGTGAAATCGTTCGGAGCCGAATTCGATCGATTGAAGGTCCACTTCGGTTATCTGAACAATCAGCGGCTGGAGCAGCCGCAGGTCCTGGCACTGGCGGATTTGCCATCGATCGAGGTTCTGCGCAGTCAATTGCTGGGGTTGATGAAGTCGCCGACGACCAAATTCGTCAGATTGTTGAACACGCCGGCCAGCCAAATGGCGCGAGTGCTGGCGGCACGAAAAGAGAAGCTGGGCGAGGCGGCCGCTGCGCCCGCGGCCGGCTAACGAAAACGAATTTAACAATTTCACCCCGTACAAGCCAAACGGCGGTGGGAACAAACAACAACAACGTAAATCGTCGGTTCGCAGGCAGCGAGCTCAAACCGGCCATCGCCATGGCCGACGACGAGACGATAATGAAAGGTAAGAATGGCCCTGGATAAAACACGAATCGTGGAAGACCTGAGTAGCGCGACGGTCCTGGAGATCGCCGACCTGGTGAAAGAATTGGAAACGAAATGGGGAGTGACAGCGGCCGCGCCGATAGCGGTGGCGGCAGCGGCTCCTGGCGGCGCGGCTGCAGCGGCCCCGCCCGCCGAGGCCAAGACGGCCTTTGATGTGATCCTGGCATCGGTTCCGGCCGATAAGAAGATTGCCGTGATCAAGGCCGTGCGCGAGGTCAAAGCCGGCCTCGGCCTGGCGGAAGCCAAGGCGTTGGTGGAAGGCGCGCCGCGAGCGGTGCTGGAAGGCGCGCCGAAGGCCGACGCCGATAACGCCAAGAAGAAGTTGGAAGAAGCGGGCGCTAAAGTAGAAGTCAAATAGGGGAAATTTTCCGGGGAGGCGCCAGGACGGCTTCCCCGGATTTCACCCTCGGCCGGTGGTCAATAGATAATCTGAGAATTTCCATCAGCACATGCGCGGGATCGCCTCGAGCGGTCCGGGTTTGGGCAAGTTCGCTTTTGAACGGAGCGTTCTTGCCTTGTGTCGTTTAGCAGTAACTGACGGCCTGAGCCGCTGGCCAGGCCATTGAAAAAGGTCCAAATGCCATCACGAGCAATTGAACGAATCAACTTCGGCAAGATCAAAGAAATCATCGCTCCGCCCAACCTGATCGAATTGCAGACCAATTCGTACCGGGAGTTTCTGCAAGCCGACCAGCCGCCCTCCAAACGCAAGAACCTGGGGTTGCAGGCGGTCTTCACCGAAGTGTTCCCCATCAAGAGCTACGACGAAAAGTGCGTGCTGGATTTTCATTCGTACGAGATCGGCGAGCCCAAACTGGACTGGCTGGAGTGCCTGCGCGAAGGATTGACCTATGGAGCTCCCTTGTACGTCACCTTCCTCCTCAAGGAAGAAAAAGGGACCAAAGAGGAGAAGGTCTTTATGGGCGAGTTACCGCTGATGACACCGCAAGGAACGTTCGTCATCAACGGAGCGGAACGCGTCATCGTCAGCCAACTTCACCGGTCGCCGGGCCTGGCGTTCGAGGCCACCCAGCATCCGAACGGCAAAATCCTCCATTCGTTCCGCATCATCCCGGATCGCGGCTCGTGGTACGAGGCGCAGTTCGACACCAGCGATCTGCTTTACGTTTATCTGGACCGCAAGAAGCGGCGCCGGAAATTCTTGACCACGACGTTTTTCCGGGCGCTGGCGTTTCTGGATGGGGAGGGCAAGGGCAAGGAAAACCATGAAAAGAACCGGGGAACGGACGAAGAAATTCTGAGGCTTTTCTATGACATCGAAGAGATGAGCGTCAAGGAAGCCGAAAAGCGCGACGATCTTCCCAACAAAGTCCTTATTGAAGACGCTGTGGATCAGGACAAGGGTCTGGTCGTGGCGCGCGCTTTTGAGCCGCTGTCCAAAGCCGTAGTCAAGCAGATTGCCGAGCTGGGCGTGCACAAGCTCAAGGTCGTCGATACCACCGCCGACGAAGGGATCATCATCAAGTGCATGAAGAAGGATCCGGCGAAAAACGAGGAAGAGGCGCTCAAGGACATCTACCGCCGGCTGCGTCCAGGAGACCCGCCGACGGCGGCCAACGCCAAGGCGCTCATCAAACGGTTGTTCTTCGACGCCAAACGCTATGATTTGGGCCGCGTCGGCCGCTACAAGATCAACCAGAAGCTCGGCATTAAAGGCGGCGACTCCCGCATCCTGACCAAAGCGGATTTGGTGGCGGCGACCAAGTACCTGCTCCGCCTCAAGAAGGGCGAAGGTTCGCTCGACGACATCGACCATTTGGGCAGCCGCCGCGTGCGCACGGTCGGCGAGTTGCTGGCAAATCAATGCCGGGTCGGTCTGGCCCGCACGGAACGCCTCGTCAAAGAGCGTATGACGCTTTTCGACCAGGGCGTCGAATCCATGTCTCCGCAAAAATTGATCAACCCGAAGGCGCTTTCGGCCGTCATCCGGGATTTCTTCGGGCGCAGCCAGTTGTCGCAGTTCATGGACCAGATCAATCCACTGGCGGAACTGACGCACAAGCGGCGCTTGTCGGCGCTGGGACCGGGCGGACTTTCGCGCGATCGCGCCGGCTTCGAGGTACGGGACGTGCACCCGTCCCATTATGGCCGCATTTGTCCGGTGGAAACGCCGGAAGGCCCGAACATCGGTTTGATCGCGTCGCTGGCGACGTTCGCTCGCATCAACGATTTCGGATTTCTCGAAACGCCCTATCGGAAAGCCGAGTCGGGCAAGGTGACCAACCATATCGATTACCTGACGGCGGACCGCGAGGAATCGTTCGTGATCGCTCAGGCCAATTCGCCGATCAGCGAGCGTGGCGCGTTCGGGACTGATCGGGTGGTGTGCCGCGGCAAGGGCGATTTTATCGACGTGGAACCCGCACGGGTTGATTACATGGACGTTTCGCCCAAACAGTTGGTCTCTGTAGCCGCCAGCCTGATTCCATTCCTCGAGCATGACGACGCCAACCGGGCGCTGATGGGCTCCAACATGCAACGCCAGGCGGTTCCATTGCTTTCGACGGAAGCGCCCCTAGTCGCGACCGGACTGGAAGAGCGCGTTGCGCGGGACTCGCGCGCGGTCATTGTCGCCGAAGAGAGCGGCAAAGTGGCTTCAGTGACCGGCAATCAGATCATTATCACCGAAGACGGCAAGCTGCCCGAGACCAAGAAACGGATTAAGCACGACCCCGCGAAAGGGATTTGGGTTTACCAGGTCCGCAAGTTCATGCGCTCGAACGCCGCGACATGCATCAACCAGAAGATACTGGTCCACAAGGGTGACTCGGTGAAAAAGGGCCAGGTCATCTCCGATGGCCCTTGCACGCAGGGCGGCGAGCTGGCGCTGGGTCGCAATGTGCTCGTGGCCTTCATGCCCTGGAACGGTTATAACTTCGAAGACGCCATCCTGATCAGCGAACGCATCGTCAAAGAGGACGTTTTCACCTCGATCCACATTGATGAGTTCGAAGTCGGCGCCCGCGACACCAAGCTCGGCCCGGAAGAAATCACGCGCGACATCCCGAATCTTGGCGATGAGGCGCTGAAGAATCTCGGTCCGGACGGCGTGATTCGCGTCGGAGCCGAGGTCAAGCCGGGGGACATACTAGTCGGCAAGATCACGCCTAAGAGCGAAACCGAGCTGGCGCCAGAGGAGCGATTGCTGCGGGCCATTTTTGGCGAAAAAGCCGCGGATGTGAAAGACACGTCACTCAAAGTGCCCTCGGGAACTTACGGGATCGTCATGGATGTCAAAGTTTCGGCCAAGAAGGATTCCGACCACGAAGGCCGCAGCTCAGCCTCCGAGGATCGGCGCCACGCCCGGGAAGTTGAAGAGGAACACCGGAAAAAGACGGACGAATTGCGGGAGCAGCTTACCGAAGCACTGAGCAACATCCTGCTTGGCGAAAAGATTCCACTGGATGTCGTCAACAGCGAGACCGGCGAGATCATCATTCCGGCCAACCGCAAGATCACCAAGACGCTCCTGCGCAAGCTGGCCCAGGTGTACGATCGCATCGAGATCGATCCGTCGCCGATCCGCAACAAGATCAATGAAATCATCGGCGCGTTCAAGAAGAAGTTCGACGACCTGCAGATGCAGTACGATGAAGAGATCGAGCGCGCCGAATCGGGCGAAGGCGTCGATAGCGGCGTGATTAAGTCGGTCAAGGTCTATATCGCCTCGAAGCGCAAACTATCGGTCGGTGACAAGATGGCGGGACGGCACGGGAACAAGGGCGTGGTCGCCAAGATTGTTGCGGAAGAGGACATGCCGTTCCTGTCGGACGGGACGCCGGTGGACATTGTGTTGAACCCGCTGGGCGTGCCTTCGCGCATGAACGTCGGCCAGGTGCTGGAGACGCACCTGGGCTGGGCGGCCCGGCTGCTCGGGCTGCGTTTTGCCACGCCGGTGTTCGATGGCATCAAGGAAAAGGAAATCCGGGATTACCTCGAGGAAGCGAAACTGCCCGAACACGGCAAGACGCGGCTTATTGACGGCCGGACCGGCGAGACCTTCGATCAGGAAATCGTCGTGGGCTACATTTACATGATGAAGCTCGGCCATCTGGTCGCTGACAAGATCCATGCCCGCGCTGTCGGGCCTTACTCGCTCGTCACCCAGCAGCCGCTCGGCGGCAAGGCGCAGTACGGCGGCCAGCGTTTTGGTGAGATGGAAGTTTGGGCCATGGAAGCCTATGGAGCCGCTTATACGCTGCAGGAACTGCTGACCGTCAAATCGGACGACGTGCAGGGCCGCACACGCATTTACGAAAGCATTGTCAAAGGCGACAACAGCCTTGAGGCCGGCATACCGGAATCGTTCAACGTGCTGGTCAAGGAAATGCAGTCGCTGGGCCTCGACGTGAAAGTGGGTTACTCCAACCCTGTCGATCAGCCTGTTGAACGGATGACGCTCCTGTCCTCGGCATAACTTTTTCAAGCCCTATTAGTTCACTAAATTGTTTTTATGATTAGCACCAAAGAAAGCGCCCGAGAGCTGCTCGGGTTGGACAAGGTCAATCAGGTCGAATACGTCGCGATTTCCGTCGCTTCGCCGGACTCGATTCGTTCCTGGTCCAAAGGTGAAGTCAAGAATCCGGAAACGATCAACTACCGGACATTCAAGCCGGAAAAGGGCGGCTTGTTTTGCGAGCGGATTTTCGGTCCGGTTAAGGACTGGGAGTGTTCGTGCGGGAAATACAAGCGCATCAAACACCGCGGGGTGGTCTGCGACCGATGCGGCGTGGAGGTGACGCTGGCGCGCGTTCGCCGGGAGCGGATGGGCCACATTGAGCTGGCGGTCCCGGTTTGCCACATCTGGTTCTTCAAGTGCATGCCTTCGCGGATCGGCCTGGTGCTGGACATGACGGCCCGCAACCTGGAGCGCGTCATCTATTATGAAGACTACATGGTTATTGACCCCGGCTCGACGCCGCTCAAGCTGAACCAACTGCTGAGCGAGCACGAGTTTCGGGAGGCGCGCGAGACCTACGGCCCGGAGGCGTTCGTCGCCAAGATGGGAGCGGAGGCCGTGCGCGACGCGTTGAGCAAAGTCGATTTGGCCAAACAGATCGATCATTTGCAGACCGCGATGACCGAGACCAAGAGCAAGCAAATCCGCAAGAAAATCGCCAAGCGCATCAAACTGCTCCAGGGTCTGCAATCGTCCAAGAGCCGGCCGGAATGGATGATCCTGACCGTGCTGCCGGTGATCCCGCCGGACCTGCGCCCGCTGGTGCCGTTGGAAGGCGGCCGCTTCGCCACCTCCGATCTCAACGACCTGTATCGGCGCGTGATCAACCGGAACAACCGCCTGAAGAACCTGCTCCAGCTCAAGACTCCGGAAGTCATCATCCGCAACGAGAAACGCATGTTGCAGGAAGCGGTGGATGCGCTCTTCGATAATGGCCGGCATGGCCGCGCTGTCACCGGCGCGGGCAACCGCGCGCTCAAATCGCTCAGCGACATGCTCAAGGGCAAGAGCGGACGGTTCCGCCAAAACCTACTCGGCAAGCGCGTGGACTACTCCGGACGCTCGGTCATTGTCATCGGTCCCGAGCTCAAACTGCACCAATGCGGACTGCCCAAAAAGATGGCGCTGGTTTTGTTCGAGCCTTTTATCATTCGCCGCCTGAAGGAGCTGGGCTACGTCCATACGGTCCGTTCCGCCAAAAAAATGATCGAGCGGCAGACGACCGAAGTCTGGGACATCCTCGAAGAAGTCACTCGTGGCCACCCGGTGCTGCTGAACCGCGCTCCGACGCTGCATCGATTGTCGATTCAAGCGTTCGAGCCGCAGCTCATTGAAGGGGAAGCCATCCGGATTCATCCACTGGTTTGCACCGCTTACAATGCGGACTTCGACGGCGATCAAATGGCCGTGCATGTACCGTTGTCAGTCGAAGCGCAATTGGAAGCGCGTCTGCTGATGATGGCGCCGAACAACATCTTCAGCCCGTCGAGCGGCCGGCCGATCATCACGCCGACGCAGGACATCACTCTGGGCTGCTTCTATCTTACCGCCGAGCCGAGGACAGCGGCGCCGTCCGATCCAAATGAACTCAAGCTGTTCGGTTCCAAGACGGAAGTGCTCTTCGCCTACGCCGACGGCGCGCTGGCCACCCATGACCGCGTCCGGCTGGCCAATCCTGATCTTGGCAAGAAGACCGAATTCGGAGACGCAAACAGAAAGGTGATTGAGACCACGGTTGGACGCGTCATCTTCAGCGAAATCTGGCCGGATGAATTGGGGTTTTCGAACAAATCGGTGAAGAAAACCGAGCTGGGGGACCTGATCTGGCGATGCTACAAAGTCTGCGGCCACGAAAAGACGGTCATCATGCTCGACAAACTCAAGGAGCTGGGCTTCCGCGAGGCAACTAAAGCGGGCGTTTCCATCGGCATCGATGACATGATCATACCGAAGGAAAAGAACCAGGAGATCGACAACGCCCAGCGGCAGATCAAAGAAGTGGAAAAGCAATACCGCAAGGGCGTCATCACTCCGGGCGAGCGCTACAACAAGATTATCGACATCTGGACGCACTGCACCGACCAGATTTCCAACGTCATGTTGGACACGCTCAAACACAACCAAGGAAAGAAGGAATACAATCCTGTTTCCCTCATGGTGGACTCCGGGGCGCGCGGCAACAAACAGCAGGTCCGCCAGCTTGCCGGCGTGCGCGGCCTGATGGCCAAGCCCTCAGGCGACATCATCGAAAAGCCGATCCTTTCCAACTTTCGCGAGGGACTGACGGTGCTCGAGTATTTCATCTCGACTCACGGCGCGCGCAAGGGCCTGGCCGACACCGCCTTAAAGACGGCCGACTCGGGTTACATGACGCGCAAGCTGGTGGACGTGGCCCAAGATGTGATCATCCGCGAGGACGATTGCGGCACGACCAACGGCATCTGGGTTGAGGCCATCTACGAAGGCGAGGATGAAGTGGTGAAACTTAGCGAAAGGCTGATCGGCCGCCATTCCTGCGACGACATCCACAATCCGCAGAACCCGAAGGAAATATTGATCCGGGCCGGTGAAGAAATTGATGAAGTCAAAGGACGTCTGATCGACAACTCGGGAGTCGAGAAGGTGAAAATCCGCTCGGTGCTGACATGCGAGAGCAAGCAGGGTGTGTGCATCAGATGCTATGGGCGCAATTTGGCGACCGGCATCCAGGTAAAGCTGGGCGAAGCCACCGGCATCATCGCCGCGCAGTCCATCGGTGAGCCGGGCACGCAGCTCACGATGCGCACATTCCACATCGGCGGCACCGCCACCGCCGGTTTCAAACAGCCGCAAATCAAAGCGAAATTTGACGGCGCGGTCCGCTACAACGATCTGCGCCTGGTGCAACTGGAGGACGGCAACAATATTGTGCTCAATAAGAACGGCTCTGTCTCGATCCTCGGCGAGGACGGCCGTGAATTGGAGAATCACAATGTCGTGATCGGCGCCGTGATTTCCGTGGGCGACGGCAGCAAGGTCAAGAAGGGCGAGACCTTCATCCAATGGGACCCGTACAATGTGCCGATTCTCTCCGAGAAAGCCGGCCGGGTGAAGTTCCACGACATCATCGAAGGTGTCACGATGAAGCAGGAAATGGACGAGACGACTGGCCAGGAAGCGATGGTAGTCATCGAACACAAAGAGGATCTGCATCCGCAGATTATCATCCTTGATGACAACGGCGAGCCGGCGGCCAATTACCCGATTCCTTCCGGGGCGCACATTGTAGTCGCCGAAGACGACAAGATTGTCGCCGGCACGCTCATGGCCAAAACGCCGCGCAAGACCTCGAAGACGAAGGACATCACCGGCGGATTGCCGCGTGTGGCCGAGTTGTTCGAGGCGCGCCGGCCCAAGGACGCGGCGGAGATCTCGAAGATTGACGGCATTGTGGACTTCGGCCCGAGCGTGCGCGGCAAGCGCTGCATCGTCATCAAAGATCAGCAGACTAGCGTGGAAGAGGAACACCTCATCCCGATCGGCAAGCATGTCATCGTCTTCAAGGGCGATTATGTGAAAAAGGGCCAGCAATTGACTGAAGGTCCGATCGATCCGCACGAAATCCTGGACATCTGCGGCCCGCAGGAATTGCAGGAGCACCTGGTGAACGAAGTCCAGGAAGTCTATCGGCTGCAAGGCGTGACCATCAACGACAAGCATATCGAGATCATTGTCCGCCAGATGCTGCGTAAGGTGCGAATCACCGAGCCTGGCGACACGACGTTCCTGTGGGGCGAGCAGGTGGATAAGCTTGAGTTCGAGGAAGAGAACCAGCGTGTTGAGAAGATGGGCGGCAAACCGGCCGAAGCGCAGCCGGTCCTGCTCGGCATCACCAAAGCCTCGCTGGAAACCGAAAGCTTTCTGAGCGCCGCATCGTTCCAGGATACAACGCGCGTGCTGACGGAAGCGGCCACGCGTGCGCGAGTGGATTACCTGCGTGGCTTCAAAGAGAATGTGATCATGGGCCACATCATCCCGGCCGGCACTGGCTTCGATCACCATCGCAAGGTTCGCTTAAGGGCGCTGGTCGAGCTCGAGGAAGAGCCTGAACCCGAAGACCGCGCCGCCGCGCTCCTGGCGGAAAATCCGCTCGTCGGGTAACCATCCACCAAGCTAATTGCGCAAAGAGCATACGGTTCGCCGGATGCTCTTTTTTTCGTTGCGGGAGCTATGGGCATTCCTTGCCAGCGACCGTCTACGACACTTATGCTTGACACACCGAGACGCAAAATAGGACGTGAGGTTTTTTCGCAGGTAAATTGAGATTTCAGAGGTCAAACGATTGAGGGTGAGTGGATGAAGCTACGAGGAAAATGCGCTTTCGTGCTGGTCACGGTGCCGGACATGAAAACGGCCCTCAGGCTGTCGCGCGCTGCTTTGCGAGGGCGCCTGATCGCCTGCGCGAACCTGATTCCACGAGTCGAGTCGCATTACTGGTGGCAAGGTAAGATCGAGAGGGGAGCGGAAGTGCTGATGGTTTTGAAGACCACCGCCCGACGGCTGGCCGCGCTGGAAAGGTTGGTGGTGGCGAAACACCCGTATGACACTCCGGAATTTCTCGTGATAAAGATAGCGGCCGGAAATAAGCGTTACCTCGATTGGCTGGCTGGAGCGGTATGCTAGGCCATGGAGGTTTGGATTCAACGATACGACCCGCTGCACAATCCGGCGCTTTCAACCTTCTTTGCTGCGCTCCCGATCGTGGTCCTGCTGGGCTCGATTGCGCTCCTGCGGCTACGAATTCATTTTTCCGCGCTGCTCGGACTTGCGGTGGCCCTGGCAATCGCGCTGGGCATTTATGGCATGCCGCTCCAGCCTGCCGCCTCGGCGGCAGCGTTCGGCGCCGCTTATGGCCTGTTCCCGATCGGCTGGATCATTCTCAATCTGATTTTTCTTTATCAATTGACGGTCAAAGCCGGCCTTTTCGAGGTCTTGCGCGGAAGCCTTTCGCGCCTGGCCCCGGACCCGCGGGTGCAAGTGATCCTGATCGCGTTTTCCTTCGGTGCGTTCTTTGAAGGCGCGGCGGGGTTTGGCACGCCTGTCGCCGTCACGGCCGCCATTCTGATGCAACTCGGTTTCAAGCCTTTGGCAGCCTCGGGATTGTCTTTGATCGCTAATACTGCGCCCGTGGCGTTCGGAGCGCTGGGCACCCCAATCATTGCGCTAAGTAAAGTGACGGGCATAAGCGAGGTGGCCCTTTCGCAAATGGTCGGGCGTCAGCTTCCGTTTTTTTCGTTGCTGGTTCCTTTCTGGGTCGTGTGGGCGATGGCGGGTTTTCGTAGCATGCTCGCCGTGTGGCCCGCGGCACTGACCGCCGGTCTTGCGTTCGCTGTCCCGCAGTTCTTGATTTCTAACTTTCATGGGCCGTGGTTGGTGGACATTGTGGCCTCGATTTGCTCGATGGCTGCGACAGCCGCGTTGTCAAGGTTTTGGCAGCCGGCCCAGCAATGGAAACTTTCAGAGGATGCCGCGCACGATTCGCCGACAGGGTGTAGCCGTCCCGCCCTGCGGGATCAGGCGGCGCACTCTATCACAAACGCTGAGCAGCGCCGACTGACGTCGGCGGCTACAAAGCACGAGATATCCGACCTAGAGGATGGCGCGCTTGCTGGGGCAGCCCAAACGGGCATTCCGAGACAGAGAGTCGTCCAAGCCTGGATTCCTTGGGTCCTTTTGAGTGCTTTGGTGTTCGTTTGGGGCGTGCCCTTTTTCAAGAGCGCTCTCGATAGACGCGCCTCGCCCAGCTTGCGGGTCCCGGGTTTGCACAATGTCGTCCAGCGCGCGCCACCGATTGCTCCCGAATTGACGGCGGAAGCGCCCGCTAAAGCAGAGGAGGCTGTCTATCGGCTCAATTGGCTCTCGGCGACTGGCTCTGGTGTGTTCGTCGCTTCTGTGTTGGCCGGACTGATCATGGGCTTCGCGCCTGCTCAACTCGCCGCCGAGTATGTGAAAACACTAGTAGGCGTTCGTTACTCGCTCTTGACGATTGCGGCCATGCTGGCGCTGGGTTACGTGAGTCGCTTTTCCGGCATTGACGGAACACTGGGTCTGGCCCTCGCCCAGACGGGCCGGCTATATCCGTTCTTCGGCACGATGCTCGGCTGGCTGGGCGTGGCGCTGACAGGCTCGGATACGGCCTCGAACTTTCTGTTCGGCAGCCTCCAAACCATCGCGGCGAAAAAGGCAGGTCTCAGCCCGACGCTGATGGCAGCGGCGAACAGCTCCGGTGGTGTGATGGGCAAGATGGTTGACGCCCAAAGCATTGTGGTGGCGAGCACCGTCACCAACTGGTACGGCCACGAGGGCAGCATCCTGCGTTACGTGTTCTTTCACAGCCTGGCGCTCGCCATCCTCATGGGAATCCTCGTGTTCCTCCAGGCTTATGTCGCTCCGTTCACGAAGCTCGTCGTTCCCTGACTTCACTTCATCTCTCCATCACTCCATTACTCCGACAGGCGCTCCTTCACTCATCACGGTCACGTTGACACGAGCACGGGTACCGTCGTTGGGTTCGCATCGGAAGCCGAGCTGATTCACTCCCGGGGCCAATGTGGGGATCTCTCCTTCCGGCCTCGCCTCAGCTTTCAATTCTCCATTCGGCCCATAAATTTTACAGTCGGTCAAAGAATTGAATTCCAGATAGCTTCCGCTTTCGAGTTCGACTGGAACAATGATGCGGCTGGCGCCAATCGTCACGGCCGGATGTCGCACGAAGCTCTTCAAAAGCGGCAGGGCTTTGATCGGGCCGAGGTAGCATGTCACGGACTTGCCCGGCGGCAGATTGTTGAACCAAAGCGAGACCAGAGATACCTGGTGAAAATCCACCGACTCGCGATAGATCGAGTAAGGGTCGCCGTAAGGCCAAGTGTAAAGCGCCCAGCGGCGGCTTTCCGGTTCGACCAACTCGAAGTACCGCCAGCCGGTGAAATCCACCACGATGTAATGATCGCCGATGCCGGCCACGACGTGCTCAGGGGAGCGCAGTTGCAGATTGAGAACCTCGCCCTGGCTGTCGCCGTGAACCCACACGCCGAGGCCTTCGCGCCCTGAGAGATTCAACGGAGGTGAAAAGGTCCGCTCGATTTTTGTCCAGGCCCCGCGGGCCGACGCTGTCATGTTCGTGGCAGAGAAGCGGAGGCTGGCGGTTGAACCGGGGCGCACAACGCCGCCGTAGAGTGCAAGCTCCGACTGCACGCCGGGGGCGGAGGCGCGACTGGTGAAGGCGCCGACACTGCTGGCATCCGCCAGGAGAACGTTGGTGCTCGCTTCCCACGGGCCCGTGGCCATGAGCGCCTCGATTCGCAGTCGAAGAGGATGGCTTTTGAATTGGTTGGTCACGGCCCAGACCTGGCTTGTCCCACCTTCCATCTCGACTTTTTGTTGATCAAAACGTGCGGGTCGGAACTCCCAGCCGCCGCCAGGCAACTCCAGGAGCCGGAATTCGTCCCCTGGTAAGCTGAGTCGCTGCTTGATTGATTGCGGGACCCGACCCGAGCGGCGCAACGTCTCATAGCGTTTGAAGATTTCAGCCATGCGCGACAACCCTGAGGCGTTCTTTGGCTCGATCCCCATCAGCGACAGGCCGCTGTCGGTGGCCAAACTCTTGCAGCAGAGATACTCGATGTCGTCCGGAAACGTTCGCTCTTCCTGGGCGCCGGACCAGTTCTTCACCGCCCACCAGCCGAGGTTCGCCGGGAGTAACATGCGCTGGTACGTCTCGTTGGCGGCAAGGTGCAAGTCAATGAACTGCTTTTCCGCGCGGCGCGGATGGTCCCAGGCCCCGGCGCGGGAGCGAACGTACCAGAGGTGATGATGGAAAGTGCTCATCTCTATCAGCGCCGGTTTGCGCAGCCGCTTCACAATCTCGAACACGAACTGCGAGCCGTAGTGCCAGCCGTTCTCCGCGCCGCCCAGGATGTCCTCGCCATCCAGTGCGTCCAGATAGATCATGTCGAACCCGCATTCGTTGTAGAAATCCGCCGTAGCCGCCGCAACCTCGGCGAGGAGCGTCGTCTCCGGGTCAGGGACGAACAGGCCGAAACATTCCTTGAGATGATCCACCTTCGCTCCGCGAGGATGCGCTGCTGCGCGAGTGCCGTACGCTCCGCGCTTGCATCTCGTGAACCCGTAGGGCGCCGACTTCGAAGCGCCGGTGTAGGAGATCAATTCCTGCTCGACTCGCAGAGTTGCGCTGTTTCGGACAAAGAAGCCCGTGACGGCAGACACATTTTCGGTCGATTCCACGACCGGCACCGTTGCGGCATCGACGTTCAGATCCTCGGCCAGAGTGAAGCTCGAGTCCTTCGCCAGGCGCAGATCGGGCACGGGAGTGACCCAGGGGGTCTTCTTATCGATGAAAAACGCGTAGGTGTGGAGGCCCGCCGAGATTCCGGCCTGGTGGAGTCTGTCGATCGCCGCCGTGAAACCTTCGCGGCCTCGGGGAAACACCTCCGGGTTGACGCGGCAATCGCCAAAGCGGAACGAGCGTCCGCCATGGAAATCAACCTGGGTGAATCCGAGGTTCTGCACTAGGCGGATCCAGTCGTCCACGGTCTTCTCGTTGAGATTGCCGAAATCAAACAGGTAGGAGCCGCGGGCTGAGGGCGCGTCCCAGGCCCAAGGCCCACCCAGGGCGGACTTGGGCAACGCCGGCGCGTTGGTAACCACCTCCTGCATCACGCGGCGCAGTTCTGCCGTCGGACAACCGACCAGCGCCACTTGAGCTCCGGCAAAACCAAACCGCGGAAAACACGACGCGCCCAGCCGCGACACCGGCTGGGGAAATCCCGGAACGAGAGTTTGCAGGTTCAACGCCATAGCGGACGACACAAACGGCTCGTCCGGTGAGCCCTTCAACGTCAGCGGCACCTCGGCGAAAACAAATTCCTCGACCCCCGTTCCCTTCAGCGAGGCCACTTCCCATAGAAAGTGAGTTTTCTTGATCGTTATTCGAATTGCAGCCTCAACATTCGCTTCGCCGAATTGGAAAGTAAGCAGCCCGTCTTTAAAGGCTGCACCAGTCACAGGAAAATCCTTGCCGCCCTTCTTGACACGAGCACAGGGCGAGTTCGGCACCGCGTAATCTCGGCCGGTCCGCCCGTCCACCCAGTGTTCATTCCGTCCATCGGCCCGGATCTCATACCGAATGTATTGATTCTCCAGGATTACACCCCTCCCCCCGGGCTTCACCTCGTGCACATCACGACAGCCGACCAGGACCAACAGCGGTAGCAGGAAAAGTGCGCGGCGAAACATAAACCCAAAAGCGTGTCTTAAGGCTGAAGGAGCCGACGTGAGGAGGCTCTGATCTAAAAATCCAAAATCCAGAGTCCAAAATTGATCAGAGCCTCCTCACGTCGGCTCCTACAATTCCAGTTTGAAGAAACCAATCGCATTTTCGCGCAGGATCTTTGCCGCCAGCCGCTGGGCGTCTGCCTGGTGGAAGTAAGCGGCGGCGACTTTTTCTTCGAGCACCTCACCAATCAACTGCCGAGCCCGTTTCATCGTGGCATAGGTCTCTTCAATGTGCCAGTTGTCCCCGCCGAGCATCATCCGCGATTCGTCCGGGAGGACTTCGATGGCTTCGTGCAACGCCAGCTTGAAGTGCGACGGGCTGATCAGCCACGACCAGGTCAGGTCCAACCAGATGTTGCGATAGACAAACGCCATCCCCAGCAGGTCGCGGCTCCATGGATACGCCAGGTGCATCAAGAGAAACCGCGTGCGCGGATGACGCTCGAGCAGGCCCGCGACGTTCAACGGATGCGATCCGCGAATGATGGCAGTGCCCAGGTGCATTTGCATCGGTACGCCCCGTTCTCCCGCCAGACGGCAGAGCCGGTCCACCACCCAATCGCCGAATGCCTTCCGCTCGGTGAACGAGGGCGAAGCCCTCCCCCAGGCGCGGCAGGCCAGTTTCTCGTCCGGCTCGTCAAAGGAAATGTCACGGTCGTAAGCCAGGGCATTCTTGAGGGCCACCTGATGCCTCGAAGCCAGGCCGTCCACCAGCTTTTCCAGCGCAGTCGCATAGTCGTCGAACGAAACTGGCTCCCAACCCAATCGCTTGAGCAATTTGTGCGCGCTGTTGCCGTTGTGGTCGCGTGATTCCGGATGCCAGCCGCAGGCGAAGGCGTTGATGCGGGCGACTGAGCTGTAGTTGTTTCCCAGGGTCTGACGCGCATCGAGGAGCGGATCCGCATAGGAATCGGTAATCACCTGCTCGATCCCGGCGCGACGCAAGACTTCCCGGCACCAATCCGGTTGCTGATGCCACCGGCGCACCTGGGCGTCCATCTCCTCCCAGTTGTCGCGCGTGATAGTCCCCTCTTTGATGTCATATAGGTCCGTAATCCCGCGCACGAGATTGCGCACGAACGCATTGCTGGCGCTCTTTTCAAGGTAAGGCGCGAGCGTCTCCCAAGTCGTCGGACCGGTCGCGACCAGCATCGGATCGCTGTCTCGGCGCTCCGAAGGGAGTGTGTAAGGCCGCGCTTGCGTCCAGCCCGCATAGCTTTGCTGAAACAACTGCAATAGGTTGACCTCACGACTGAGCAGGATGTCAGGCATGTGATGTTCGTGGACATCCACGATACCTGTGGCGGCAATGAATTTGGCGATCGACTGCGGCATAGGGTCTCGGTTCTCGAAATGCTCAGCCAGTTTGAATCAACGTGCAGCTCAAGCAAATTAAAAACCACGAAAGCCGCCGTTTTCCGCTACCGAGATAACAGGGTCGGCGTTCGTCCGCCCAGATAGGCCAGGCTGATAGCAGGAGCAATCGGCGGGCGAGCGATTCGGCCATCACGCACAGGCCCTTCTAGTGCCGATGCATACGGGCCGCGGAGCGCACAGTTCTCTCGCCGAATGCCTTGCCTGTTGGACTTGCACGATCGATTATTCGAACGGATGGTTAGTTGAATATTTATCAGGTTCGCACGCGACATGAGGTTTGAGTTTCAATTTGCGTCAGGACGAGAATTCAGACTCTGGCACCTTCTCTCGAGTGTGGCTGTTTTAGGAATAATTTGTGGTTTTCTTCCTGAGAGCATCGGAGTCCCGATTGTTTTCGGGGTCCTCTGTCTTGGCATTGCGGTGATTGCCGTGTGCCTGGGATATCTGGTGTTGCAGAAGATTAGCAGGAGATAATGCACGGAACTAGAGCGCTGTACAGGCGAGAGCAGCTCACGCTTGTTTTCCCGACAGAGTGCGCTCGATCCGTCGTGCTTGACCGCCATCGTTCGGCGCAGCCATCGTAGTTGCTGGTAAGTATGGATTTTGACGACCTTCTGGGGCCACAGCCGAGTATCATTGAGCTGCGCGCAGAGAACCGCTGGGATGCGATTGAGGAGCTGATCGGTCATCTTGTGGCTACTCACAAGATTGCGACTGAGCAAAGGGATGCGATCGCACGCAGTGTAAGGCAGCGCGAATCGGCGATGAGCACAGGCGTCGGGTTTAGCATTGGCCTCCCTCACGCTGTCACGGAATTGATCTCCGAAGTAGCGGGAGCGGTCGGGCGTTCACGAAGGGGAATACAATTCGACGCGCTCGACGGCAAACCAGTCCATCTGGTCCTGCTGTTTCTGGTACCGACGGGCCAATTCCAAAAACATGTGGACACCCTTGCGAAAATCGCAAAATTGCTGCATCGAGATGACTTCCGGGACGGACTTTGGCGTCGTTTCATGTAGTCAAATCTTTCCGATGAGAATTGCTGAAGCGGATGCACCGAACCCGGCGATGGCGCCTCGCTTCCAAGTCGGACCCCAGTGGCGCGGGATCGTTGATTGTGATTGTTAGAGGCTTTCGCGATGAGCCAACTTTCAGAGCAAGATTACCACGCCACCTTCGGAGAACCGATGAAGCGCCTCGCTCCCGACGCAGCACCACCCTTCGAGTTCTGGGATTATTTCGGCTCCATCCCGGAATCAGACTTTGAGGGCCACGATTGCCGTGCTGGAGCGGTGACCTACGTCTGGGAGCACCCGGCGGGCCTTTTCCAGCATGTGCTAGTCAGCACGGAGGACAAGAATATCTTCATGGTCCTGGGCTTGGATCTTCCAAACCGGAGGGTCCTTGGGCATCGTCTTCTGGATCTGAATCGAGAGTATGGACTCGATCGCACCTAACCCGCGGCGTTCAAATGGTGGAATGGCGGCTTCGCTATTCTCGTGAGGTGGCTTTGCTGGGTTTTTGAGGAGGCTCGCCTTCCTCGGCGCCTCGATTCGGGCGGCCGCCAATATCGGGCGCATTGGTCTTAGGAAGCCATTTTGTCAGAAGTTCTTTTTGGGCGGACATTTTGCTGTCGCGCGCGAGATTGGTCCATTCGTAGGGATCTTTGGTCTCGTCGTAAAGCTCTTCACCGCCGTCGGAGTAACGTATAAGTCGCCAGCCTTCGGTCCGGATGGTGTGATTTTGAAATTTGTAGGTGGTGATGGCGGGTTTGTCCCATGGCGCTTTTGGGTCGGCGAGCAAGGAGCGGATGCTGTCGCCCTGAATGTGGGCGGGGAGGGGAATGCCGCAAAGATCCATAAGCGTCGGGTAGATGGTCATGAAATCCACGGATCGGACGCAGCTTGCGTTTGCAGGGGTGAGGCCGGGGACGACCCAGATGAGCGGGGAACGGGTGGCTTCTTCCCAGAGGGCGAATTTGCGCCAATGATGCTTTTCGCCGAGATGCCAGCCGTGATCGCACCAGAAGCAGATGATGGTGTTAGTGGCGTAGGCTGATTTGTCGAACGCTTCCAGGAGCCGGCCAATCATCGCGTCGGCGTAGGAAATGGCGGCGAGATACCCCTGAACGGCGTCCTTCCAGCGGCCGGATTCGAGGATGGCTCTGTGATCGGTCTCTGGATGGGCCATGCGGACGCCGGCGCTTGGCAAATCACCAAGGTCGTCCTCGCGGTAAGGAGGTAGTTGGATGGTGGCGAGCGGGTGGAGGTCGTAATACTTGCGAGGAACGTTCCAGGGCATGTGCGGTTTGTGCAGGCCGACGGCGAGGAAGAAGGGTTTGTCATGCTTCTTTTCCAATTGTTGGATCCCGTAGTCGATGATGCGCCATTCGCGCAAATCCTCGTCGGCGCAATCCAGAGGCGCGAATTTGATCCCATCGACACCGGTGTTGCCGGAGGGGCCAGGGTCACGTCCTTCATTGGCGAGATAATCGTCCCACTCGGAGCGGCGGTTATAGGCCGGGTGATAAATCTTGCCTGCGCCACAAACGTAGTAGCCGGCCTTGCGGAAAGAGGTTGTGAGCGGAAGATCCTGCGAGACAACGGTGCGCCAGTCGTTGTTATTTTCGTAAACGCCGGTCGTGAAGGGCCGGAGGCCGGTCATGAGAGCGGTGCGCGAAGCATTGCAGACCGGGGCGGCGCAATAGCTGCGCGTGAACGAGACACCGCGAGCGGCGAGTTTGTCGATGTTGGGAGTTTTGGTTTGAGGATTGCGTCCAAGGTAGCCGACCCAATGATTCAGATCATCGACGGCGATGAAGAGGACGTTGGGTTTGACACTTGTCGCAGCAGTCGCGTCAGGTGGGAGGAAAGTTGTTAGCAAGAGATTAATTGTGACCGTGGTGGAGAAAATGAGCTTCATGTTACGTAATTCCCAAAAAGTCTTACAAGAGCCTGAAGTGTTTTCTGCGCACGCCGACTGCAAACAGGCATGACACAAAAAGATTCTCGCGCGCCGCTTCGATCTATATCTTAAGAAGGACATTAGCCGGATCATGCAAGTTGGCAATTGAAAGATTTGCGTTGTGTGGGTCAGGAGCGCATCTCAAAATTTGAGAGAGGTCGACGAGCCGAAATCCTTCGTGTTCACAGACATTTCATAATCAAACCAAAGGTTTGGCTCATACCAGCCCAGGCCAACGGCCTGGGTTCATTGCGCGAAATATGTACAAGCGCTGAAAGCGCGCTTCATCATCATGCTGAAGACAATGATGAGGAGGATAACCTGACTGAGAGACTCTGGCATGGCGCGACCGTATTAGGCAGGCCTTCAGCCTGCTACCGTTGGGTGCCGACGATGAACCCAGGCCGTTGGCCTGGGCTGGTATGAAACAGGCCTTCGGCCCGGCACCTGATCAGGCCGTTGGACAATGAGAGAGGGTGGATGGCGAGTGGAGCGGGCGAAATGGGACCGATGGGACTCTGCCCGCGACGGACTGACTGCCCCGGGCGATTGATTTTTCGCTCTCGGAGCCGATATTGAAGCATGAATACAGTTCCTGTCGCCCTTTTCAACAATCGAGCTATGGCGGAACCACTACAACAACGCCTGGTGCAAGCGGGGATTCCCGCCGAAATCCATGACATCCATTGGCACCAAAGGTTGTGGCTACTGCCTAAAAAAAGCGCCGGCACTTACTACCTCGAAGTTCCCCGCGCCCAGTTCGAACGCGCCGAACAGTTGCTTCTGGCCTGGGATGCCGCCGAGGAGGCCTTGATCGATGCGATTCGGTGTCCCGAGTGCAAATCATTGCGAGTCGATTATCCACAGGTCGCGCATCATTCCTTGTTGACCAACCTCGCCGTCGGTCTTTCAGCCGAGGTCGGCCTGGTTGAGAGGGACTATTATTGCCAGCAGTGCCATTTCACCTGGCCGAAGGAGGGCCCGGGACCGCGCCGCGTCCGACAGCACTTGGCGCCCTTCTATTTCATCGAAGGAATGGAGGAGAACGTCCGTCCGCACCCTCAGCCAGCTAAGAGTGTGGGAGGCTGAGATTGGGGGAGCGTGGGAGCGGGGGGAGCGTGAGAGTGTGAGCGCGGTGGCAGCGGGCTCGACGTGGTGCTTCGAGGAAATTCTGGAGTGAAATCCCACGGACAGGCTCGCGTCGGGTTCCTCAGAAAAACCAGCGGAGGCCAATGCAAAACAAACCGCAAATGAGTGAGCCGACTCCAAGAACCACAGCGCCAGGAAGGCGTTTCTGAGCAAGCCCGAACCACATATAAAGGCTGCTCAGAACCATGAAGATTAGCCCGGCGGCGACGGCATCCATTGAAATGGCCCACATCGAAGTCAGAGCCCAATCGCGGGTGTTGCGAGGATCATCCATTTGAACGCCAATAAATGTGTGCAGCACTTTGATTACGCCCCAGAGGTTCACGTCGCTTTGCCGCACGTTAACTCGCTTCTGGGCGAAATCAGCTTTGACGAAAAAGAAATGACCAGGGCGTCTGACTTGAAATTCAAACTGGTTGGGGTCCAGCCTGGTTGTAGTCCACAAGATCTCACCCACAATGCCAAGCTGTGTCATGATTTCGCGCGCCTGAGCCAGGTCACCCTTCACTTCAGGTCCCGGAACGGTCATCTCCCTCTCGTAATTCCTCTCCTTCCGGTTCTTCCAGGATTCCGTGAAGCTCCAGGTCGGATGGTTCAGGAGCAGGCCGCTGAGGGCAAACAACCAGGTGAAGAATAGCAGGAACAACCCAGTGTAGAAATGTAGCTTGCGGTTCCAGCGCTCGAACCCCGCCCGAAATCGAGAGGCGTTCGGTGATTGGCCTCGACCTGTTGGTTCAGTGGCTGAGGGCATACGCCATTCCGAAAAGCGATAACGCCCCCGCAGACAGCAAGATCAATCCCACCGTTCGTTCAGCTCGCAGCACATACCAGAGATAAACGCCGCTGAGCGAGACAAACAAGATCAGGTAAACCGTTGCGTCGGCCATCCAACGCCACGCCCGCATAAAGAACCAATTCATACGGATATCGGGCCCGTGTTGCCCGGGAGATTTATGGAGAGTTACGAGGGCATCCGCCACACCTGTTTCGTGGGTCACAATGTTCGCTTCGCCGCTGGCGAGGATGATCGTGACGGTCGTCTCGCGTCCGGGGATGGATACGGGTATGATGAGCTTTTGCTCGTTGACCATGTGCCGGACGAAGCCGACTTCGCCCTGGACACCGGCCTTTTCCAGAGCCGGCTTAAGCGCTTCGATTAGAGGTCGCCCCGAAAGCGTTTGCAAGTCTCTTGGAAGCGGCAAGGCCGATACCACGCGCGTGGTGGAAGCTCCTGAAGCGAACTCTGGCCGCCACGTGTGCACCAGAAAAACCACGCTGATGGCGAAGACGAGCACGAAGGGACTAACGAAAAGCCCAACGTAAAGGTGAAGATCTCGAACGAGCCGGTAAAATCGCCCTCTCATTCAGCGAGGGCCCTTTCAGAATCTGGGGACCACGCACAGTTGCCGCCGTGAAACAACCTCGCTTTACAATCGTGTTCAATATCAGCGAGGATCATAGTCGCAGATTAGAGCGACGCCCGACTGGACGCCACCCTAAACCCTCCGGTCGATTTGGGGCGAGGAAAGCTGCACGTGTCTTTTGACCTGATGAGGAGGAGAATAGCTTGAGTTCGGGCAGCTATCCTTTTCGCCTTTCGGATTGACTTCCTATTCGTCTCGAACTAATTCCAACGACCGCACGGGCGCCCGAAGGACGGGCGGCCCGAGCTGGAATCATGAGAGAAGCTGTTCTTGTTGCGAGTTCACGGACGCCTCTGGCGAAATCGTTTCGCGGGTCGTTTAATCTTACCCGGCCCGACGACCTGGCCGCGCACTGCATCCAGGACCTGCTCCGCAAGCTGCCGCAACTGGACCGGGCCGAGATCGAGGAGGTTGTCCTCGGCTGCGGCCAGCCTTATGGCCAGCAGGGCAACAACGTCGCGCGCGTGGCTCTAATTCGGGCAGGCTTGCCGCCCAGCGTTCCCGGCGTGACGGTGAGCCGTCACTGCTCGTCCGGCCTTCAGGCCATTGCCACGGCAGCGCACGAAATCATTCACGAGGGATTGGAGGTGGCCATCGCCGGCGGGCTTGAGAGCATTACGGCGAACACGAAGGCGGCGGTTGATCCCAAGATCGTCATCAACCCCAAGGTCAACGAACACAAGCCGGGCATCTACATGGTGATGGGCAACACCGCCGAGGTCGTAGCCAAACGCTACAAAATCAGCCGCGAAGCGCAGGATGAATACGCTCTGTCGAGCCAGCAGCGAACTGCCCGGGCCCAGCAGGCGGGATTTTTCGCCGAGGAACTTGCTCCGCTCAAAGTGACGCGCGCAGTACTCGACAAAAAGACCGGCGAAGCCATCGGTGAAGAGGAAACCTTTGTGGAGAAGGACGAGTGCAACCGGCCTGACACGACGCTGGAGGGATTGTCGGCGCTCAAACCGCATTTCGATCCGACCAGCGGACAGGGCACGGTGACGGCGGGCAATTCATCGCAACTGTCCGATGGCGCCTCGGCGGCTCTGCTGATGGAACGCCAGCGGGCAGAGGCGCTCGGCCTGAAACCCAAGGTCGTGTTCCGCGGCTTCGCCGTTGCCGGCTGTGAGCCGGATGAGATGGGCATCGGTCCAGTGTTCGCAGTGCCGAAACTGCTCAAGCGCCATGGATTGCAGGTGGACGACATTGACCTGTGGGAACTGAACGAGGCGTTCGCCGTACAAGTCATCTACTGCCGGGATCGGTTGGGCATTGATCCAGCGAAGCTCAACGTCAACGGCGGCTCGATCTCGATTGGCCATCCATTCGGCATGACGGGCTCGCGCATGGCGGGAACGCTGGCCAACGAGATGATCCGGCGCAAAGCGCGTTACGGCGTCGTGACGATGTGCGTCGGCGGCGGCCAGGGCGCGGCGGGGCTGTTTGAGAGGTTTGGATGATTCTTTAACCGGCGAAAGCCCGGCCAACAGCTTCCGGAAGCGGGATCCAGTGCTTCTTGGCGTCCTGTCGCGGGATGATGGCCAGCCGGCCATGTCTGTTAATGGCCACGTAACCTTGCCGATCCAATGCCTGTTCGAGCAGCCGGATCGCCTCTTCTCTCGTCACCGGTTGGTCATTCCAAAGCTCGATTGGGCGTTCGACTTCGACGTTGGGTTCAACCTCAATCGGCAGGCCCGCGGCATCGTGAATGTAAGTTAATACGAGGCGTAGGGGTGCGTTGTGGAACTTAAGATGCAGCCCGGCGGCGCGGACGCTTGGGTCCGCCCTCGCATCCTTTGGGTCGAGGCCAGGGCTTTTCACTCGTTTCATACGCCCGCTGTAATTCATTTGACGCAGAAGGGTCTGGTTTCTTCAAAAATTGCACGGCACAGTTCGCCGCTGCCGGACATGCCGGCAAGAGCAGCGCCAAAGTGTCATCTTTCTTTATGAACACGAAAAGGCGGGATTTGTTTCAAAAATCCGCTCCAGCCGAGCCACACCCACGAAGCAGAGAACAGCATCCACCACAGATGGACACAGCGCAGCAAAGCCGCAACCGAAACGCCTTTGACACGAATGCGAATCTTCACGAAGTTTTGAAATTAGTGCCAATTCTTGCAATTGGTGTCAGAAACTTTGCGCCGGGGGACTTTAGCTCCGCCTCTGACGATTCATAATTATCTGTGGTTCTCTACTGAATACTTACGGCCTGAATCGCCACGTGCCGAAGTTTCCGGTTTCGAGGAAGGTTTTGGCGAAGGGCGACCAGGAGCTGTTTTCGCTGGCCCCTGGGCGCGCTCGGGTCACGTTCACGCGGACAGGTGGAGCAGGCCGCGGAGTGTAGATATCAGGCGGTGGGGCGTTCGTGGCGGTGGTAGGTGGACCTGATAGCCCTATCATGGACCACGGGATAGCGACCTCGGCGATCCAGGCATTCTGTTCCAGGCGCGTGGCATGTTCCCAGGGCTGCGACAGGAATTCGGGCTTGTCCTTAACATAATGGGCGGCCCAATAAGAGCCGCTCGAGTTGATTGCAAAGTGGTAGAACATGCTGTCGCTTCGGGTCGCGTTGATGAAAACCTCGACGCGGTCCGCTTTGAAGATGTCCATGTCGTTGGGCGCAAGTTTCTCCGACTGGCGCTGATCGGGGCTCGGCTCCTCGCAGCGGAATGCGATGTAAAGCGCCTTGTCGTCGAAACTGGCGCGCACAGTGGTTTGGGCAGTCGGCGGCCTGTCGGGTGCGCCGACGAGAACGAACGGTGGCAGCGGGGCGATGCCCTGCCAGAACGGCTTGTTCAAGTTGCCGTCAATGACAGGCGCAGAACCAGCGGTCCTGGGGTTGATGTCGACCGTGAGTCGGGACATGCGCGGATAGCGGGCCGCCCGTTGGGCTTCGTTCCGACGCTTCTGGGCATCGGCAACGATAGGCTCGAGGGAAAAGCCCAACGGCTTGCCCGCGTTGACGTTGGCTCTCGCAATGCGGATCGCGTCTTCGCAACCCTCGGGGACCTGCTTTTTGTTCCACCAGTCCATGCGCTCGCTGTAGCACCACACATAGCGATCCGAAGTGTACAACGACCAATAAGTGTTGTGCTCCATCCACCTGGGGCATTCCTCCGGGAGCATGAAATCTCCAAGGACTCGCTCCTGGCGCAAGCCGTAGTACTGATCGATGTAGAGCGCCTGTCCCATCCGGTAATGTTCTCGATAGGCCGGCCAGACCTCGGACGTCACCATATAACGCGCCCGCTGGGTGACGGAGTGGTAAATAGTGAAGTACGAGGCGCTGTCGGAGTAATAGTAAGCGTTTTCGTTGCCGTCGATGATCTCCGAGCCGGGATTCGCAGCCAGAAGCATCCCTTCAATGAAGGCAGGCAGCAAGCCGTTGGCGTTCCGGGCCAGTCGCTCGTTCCTCACGGCGTCTTCCATCGGCAGGCAGAGGTTTTGGAAATAACTGAAAGTGTAAAACAGCAGTACTTTGGGACTGGTGATTTCCGACTGGATGGCGCGCATGAATTGCGAGCCGCGGCGGCGCACCACCGCTTCGAATTCCTCGAACTTGCGGGTGTCAGTGACCCGCCCTGTCTTGTAGGCCCACGGATTCTCTCCGTAGGGTTCCGCGTCGAAGCAGATGCCGACGCATTTGGCAAGGCGCGCCGCGTGGGTGATTTGCTGTGCGTGTTTCAGAATGTTTGTCCAATGCTCGTCGTTTTCCCAGCCCTGGTCCGAAGCGGCCAGCATGATCACGAAGTTGTCGGTGAAGTTCTTCCACTCGATCTTTGGGATTGCTTGAAGGTCCGCAGCAAACTTCGCGTCGTCCCAAGGCTTAGGATCCAGCACGTCCGCTCCTCCAGCCAGGCGGAAGATTAGACCGTCAAAGGGACGCTGCTCCATCTCGCGAATGTGCTCGGCGATAAAGGCCGGGGTTTGGGAGTCCCAGCCATATTCGATTAGTTTCTTCTGGCTGGGAGGAGCATCTTCTGCTGCCGCAAAGCAAATCGCGAGTAAGAGGGAAAGACTGAGGAGGAGCTGGATCGGACGGATCGGTCGGATCTGCCCGATCATTGTGATGGCCGTGTCCCTTTGCATAGCGGGTAGCCTGAGCATCCCCAAAACTGTGAACCGGAGCGAGGCCCTTTTCGCGCGGTGCGGAGGGACATCGGTTTGCCGCATGCCGGACGTGAGGGGGCCTCGGGAGTGGGAACAGGGGAAGTCTGGCGCCTCTCTCGCTCGGCGATACGCGCAGCCGCGAGTTGCTTGCTGTAACCACCGTCCTGCATAAAATCCCGTTCCAGCGCGCTGATCTGTTGATCAATCAGGTAGTTTGCCTGGTTGATTAGACAAATCAGTGTGTTGGCGACAACCGCCGGGTACTGATGTTCGAGCCACCGAGCATAGATTTTCCAGTGCGCCGCAGGATCGGACCTATCAGTCAGATCGGACCGACCAATCGGCTGCCGCCCCACCGCCCGCACCTCCAGCGCCCCGGGATCATTCGGTTCCCATTGCCGATGCCCGCGCTGCCGAAGGTAGTCCTCGTCATCCAGCAGCAATTCCTCCAGGCTCGCCCGCGCCACGTTCACCAGGCGCAGTTCGGTCTGACTGGTAGTGGCTGCCGCGCGGCTCCCCTCCGCCAGATTCTTCCCGCCACTCCGTGCGGCTTGCACCATTTGATCGTGCGTCCGCGAGCGCTTGTCCACGAACTGTTCGCAAAATGAAACCGTAGCGTCGTAAATGATCGTGGCCACGTGGTAGCTTCGCAACTTGCGGTATCCGCCGCTGGGTCGCAATCGCTTAGATCGGTCGCCCGCCATCATCTCCTGCAATGTAAGAGCATGATGAACTCAATCCGCGCCCACCCTGTCAGCCAGCTTGGGGGTGTCAATCGCCAAAATTCTTGATTGCGGCGCGAAAGCTTGCGGTGGCCATCAAACTGGATCAAGAATCTGACGAGAATATGACTCAACCTGTAACTCTGATTCGCGAAAACGAGATCGGCGTCATCACCATCAACAACCCGCCCGTCAATGCCCTGAGCCAGGCGGTGCGCGCCGGTATCATCTCGGCCCTGTCGGCCGGCAACGCGGAGGCGGGCATTGCTGCGCTGGTGATTCATTGCGAGGGCCGCACGTTTATCGCAGGGGCGGACATCCGCGAGTTCGGCCGGCCGCCGCAGCAGCCCGATCTGTCGGAAGTGGTCAATGCGATCGAGGATTCAGCCAAGCCGGTCATCGCGGCCCTCCATGGCACGGCACTTGGCGGCGGGTTCGAGGTGGCGCTGGGATGCCATTATCGTGTCGCGGTTTCGTCCGCCAAGGTCGGCCTGCCCGAAGTGAAACTCGGGCTGCTGCCGGGGGCGGGCGGCACGCAGCGTCTGCCGCGGCTCATCGGGCCGGAAGCAGCGCTCAAAGTGATTGTCGAGGGAAACCCTGTGGCTGCGAATAAGGCCAGGACAATGGGGATCATCGACGAAATCATCGAAGGCGAGCTACGGTCCGGGGCGATTGCGTTCGCGCGGAAAGTGGTCGCGGAGAAGCGGCCCCGGCGCAGGATCAGCGAGCTCAATGTTCGGCTCGACAATCCGAACCTGTTCGCGGAATTCGAGAAGGGCATCGCCAAAAAGCAGCGTGGCTTTCTGGCGCCCTTTCACTGCATCAAAGCCGTCAAGGCCGCCTGCGAGCTGCCTTTTGCGGAAGGCTGCAAGCGCGAACGCGAGCTCTTCATGGAGTTGATGGTTTCCCCGCAGTCAAAGTCCCAGCGGCACGTCTTCTTTGCCGAACGTGAGGTAGCGAAAATCCCTGGCCTGCCGGAAGCCCAACCTACGCGCGAGGTCAAGTCCGTGGCTGTGCTCGGCGCCGGCACGATGGGCGGCGGCATCACCATGTGTTTCCTCAATGCCGGCATGCCCGTGACGCTGCTGGAGATGAACCAGGAGCATTTGGACCGCGGCCTGAACACCATCCGCAAGAATTACGCGAACTCTGTTGCCAAAGGCAGCCTCACTCAGGAGGACATGGACAAGCGCCTGGGGCTGATTCGGCCGACGCTGTCCTACGACGACCTGCGTCAGGCGGACTTGGCCATCGAAGCCGTGTTTGAAGAGCTGCCGATTAAAAAGGAAGTGTTCACCAAACTGGACAAGGTCTGCAAGCCGGGCTCCATCCTCGCCTCCAACACCTCGTATCTGAGCATTGACGAAATCGCGAAATCGACCCAACGCCCGCAGGACGTGATGGGCATGCACTTTTTCAGCCCGGCCAACGTCATGAAGCTGCTCGAAAACGTCCGCGGACAGAAAACGGCGCCAGAGGTCTATGCCACCGCAATGAAAGTGGGCAAAACCATCGGCAAAGTGCCGGTGCTCGTCGGTGTGTGCGACGGCTTTGTCGGCAACCGGATGTTGAGTCCCCGGATGCGGGAGCACTCGTTCATGCTGGAAGAGGGCGCGCTGCCGCAGCAGATCGACAAGGTCCTTTACGATTTTGGTTTTCCGATGGGACCCTTCGCGATGGGCGACCTGGCGGGCCTCGATATTGGATGGCGCAATCGCAAGTCGCGCCTCGACCGCTTGACGCCGCGCGAAAGAGCCAATGACCTCCTCGACAAACTGTGCGAAATGGGGCGCTTCGGCCAGAAGGCCGGCGCCGGCTTTTACAAATACGACGAGAAGCGCAATCCCTCGCCTGATCCGCTGGTTGAGCAAATGATTCTCGACCATTCAAAATCCCACGGCTTCACTCGCCGCGCCATCAGCGACCAGGAGATCCTCGAGCGCTCGCTCTACTCGATGATCAACGAAGGCGCGAAAATCCTGGAGGAAGGAATCGCCGCGCGGCCGCTGGATGTTGATATCGTCTGGATTTACGGCTACGGCTTCCCCGTCTATCGCGGCGGCCCGATGTACTACGCCGATCAGATCGGGTTGAAGGCTGTCTGCGACGCCGTGCTCAAGTATGAAAGGCAGGTTGGCGACGAATACTGGAAGCCTGCGCCGTTGCTGGAAAAGTTGGCCAAGGAAGGAAAGGGTTTCTTCAGCAGCTAAACTGAAATTCCGCGTGAATGATTCCATTGTGCGATCTGCAAGTCAGCAGCACCAAATGGGGATCTGCAGGGTGCTTCGCAGAGCGTATGGAATGCGGCCGGCTAGCCGGCGCTTTCGACTGTCGGAAGCATGGCAAAAGCGAGAGCAAGCTCCCCGCACTCCAAACGCTGCGCGCGGTCCGGATGCGGTTGGCCTACTCTGAGGACACCGGGCTCTACCTGTAGCGCTGCACTTGACCGGAGCGCGCAGTGTGGCTAATTCTGTGGCGTCGTTTCCGAATGAAAGGCATACCTGGAGTGAGTCCACAGATTCCACCAGCCTGTCGAGCAGTATTGCTGTGCATCAGCGCCGCAGTCCTGACCACGGCGGCTGGGCAATCCGCGCCGAGCCAACAAACCATCGATTTGGCCGAGGCCACCGTCGTCACGCGCTCCGGCCAACTGCCCAAGGCCGAACAGACAGCAGCCCAAATGTTGGTCGAGGAGCTCGAGAAACGAATGGGCAAACGTTTGCCGATGGTGACCTCTTGGCCGAAGAAAGGCCTGGTCGTGGCTGTGACCGCAGGAGCGGCTGATGAAACCTGGGGTCATGCCGTGCCGAAGCGACCGGGCAGCGGCCGCCCCGAGACTCGTCCGGAGGGACACCGAGTATTGGTAGATGGAAAGACTGTTTGGGTGGTGGGGGCCGATCCGCGCGGAGCGCTGTTTGGTGTTGGCCGATTATTGCGGACGGTCGAGTGGGCGCGCGGAACTGCGCGTTTGCCGGCATCTTTGGATGTCGCGGCGGCGCCGGCTTATCCCATCCGCGGCCATCAACTGGGTTACCGTGCCCGGGCGAATTCCTACGACGGCTGGGACAAGAAGCAATACGAGCAATACATCCGCGATCTGGTCATTTTTGGAGCGAACAGCATCGAGAACATTCCCTTCGAAGACTCGCAGAAAAGTCCGCATTGGCCAGTGCCGCGGTCAGTGATGAACCGGCAACTGAGCGAGATTTGCGACCGCTACGACGTCGATTATTGGGTTTGGACGCCGGCCACGTTTGATCTCACGGATCAAAAGCGCCGGGCGGAAGAGCTGCAAACGCACGAGGCGTTTTATCGCGATTGCCCCCGGTTAAATGGCGTCTTCTTTCCGGGCGCTGATCCGGGGAAAAATCCGCCGGAACTGGTGATGCCTTTCCTAGAAGACGTGTCGAAGCTTTTGGCGAAACATCATCCTGAAGGGAAAGTGTGGGTCTCGATGCAGGGCTTCAACGGTGCGAAGCTGGATTACGTCGTCAAATATTTGGAGGAACAAGAGCCGGCCTGGCTGGGAGGCATTGTGGCCGGGCCACAGGCGTCGTCGCCTCAGGCCTTGCGAGCGCGCCTGCCCAAAGCGTATCCGTTGCGCGACTATCCGGACATTACTCATACGGTGCGTTGCCAGTACCCGGTGACGTGGTGGGACCCGGCGTTCAACTTCACGCTGGGCCGCGAGTGCTGCAATCCGCGGCCTTTATTTTACACGTACGTTCATCAGCAAACGGCCCCGGGCACGGCCGGGTTCATCAGCTACTCGGACGGCTGCCATGACGACGTAAACAAAGTGATCTGGAATTTGTTGGGGGTCGATCCGAATGCCGATCCGCGGCAAACGCTCATCGAGTACGCTCGCTTTTTCTTCGGTCCGGACGTAGCGGAAACGGCGGCGGACGGCATCATGGCGTTCGAAAAGAACTGGGTCGGCCCGCTGGTGACCAACCCGACAATCGATTCGACTCTCTCGCTGTGGCAGCAGCTCGAGAAACTGAAACCGGATTTGAAGGACAATTGGCGGTGGCAGCTTTGCCTGATGCGTGCCAACTACGATGCCTACATTCGGCACCGGCGGCTCTATGAAACCAAACTTGAGGAGGAGGCCAACGCAATTACGGCTCAAGCCGGAACGCTCGGCGCCGAACGCGCAATGACGAATGCGCTCGCCGTGCTACAACGGGCCGAGACCGAGCCTTGCCGAAAAGACTTGCGCGCCCGAATCGATCAGCTCTGTCAGGCGCTCTTCGACTCGGTCAAGCTTCAGACCAGCGTTAAGCGTTTCGGAGCGAGTGAAAGCGAACGCGGCTGCGTGCTCGATTTCGTCGATTACCCGTTGAACAACCGTTGGTGGCTCGAGGACCAATTCGCCGCCATCCGCAAAATGGCCACCGAACAAGAGAAGGTCGCGCGGCTGGACGCGCTCGCACGTTGGGAGCATCCCGGCCCCGGAAGTTACTACGACGCTCTGGGCGACCTGTCCAGGTCGCCGCACCTTGTCCGCGGTCCGGAGCTCAACACCGACCCGCTCATTCCTTTGCGTGGCACCGGCACGCCGGGATTCGTTTGGGACCAGGGCGGCTACAGCCGGCTCCGCTTGACGTGGCAAGGTGGCCTGCGACCGGCGCAGATGGTCTATGAAAACGTTGATCCAGCCGGACACTACGTCGTCCGCGTGAACGGCCGGGGCGAAATGAGTTTGTATGCGAACCAGACGAAGATCGAGCCGGCCGCGGACACAGAAAAACCCTTGCTGTCGGGCGGGTCCGAAGCGGCGGCTGCGCAGACGCCGCGTCCGAGAATCAGCCCGCAGTTCACCGAGTTCCCGATTCCACAGGAGCTACTGAAGGACCGGAGGCTGGTTCTTGACTGGGGTGACCCGAAAGAACCCCGCGCGCCCGGCCTGCGCTTCGGGCCCATCGTGGCCGAGGTCTGGCTGCTCAAGAAGTCCTGAGCACACGCTTTGGGAAAGACTAAGATGAAGGCAATCCTTTGCAAACAATACGGTCCACCGGACAGCCTGATGCTCGAAGAGGTTCCACCGCCCAAAGCCGGAAAAGGACAGGTGGTGGTGAGTATCAAAGCGGCCGGGGTTAACTTCCCGGATACGCTCATCATCCAGAACAAATATCAATTCAAGCCCGACCTCCCTTTTTCTCCCGGCTGCGAATGTGCCGGCATCGTCAAGGAAACGGGTGAAGGAGTGACCCGAATCAAGCCGGGTGACTCGGTGGTTGCCCTCACCACCTACGGCAGTTTTGCCGAGGAGCTCGTGGCCAAAGAAACTGAATGCCTGCCTCTACCGGATGGGGTCGATTACAAACTGGCCGCCGGCTTCACGCTGACCTATGGCACTTCCTATTACGCGCTCAAAGATCGCGCGCAGTTGAAGTCAGGGGAAACTCTTCTGATCCTCGGCGCGGCTGGTGGAGTAGGCAGTTCCGCAATTGAACTGGGAAAACTCTTGGGAGCGCGCGTCATTGCCTGCGCCTCCTCGGACGAGAAACTCGCCGCCTGCAAGCAACTCGGTGCCGACGACCTGATCAACTATGAGACGGAAGACTTGCGCGAACGAATCAAGCAACTGACCGGTGACAAGGGTGTGGACGTTGTCTATGACGCCGTGGGCGGGAAACACTCCGAGCCCGCAGTGCGCAGCATGGGCTGGAACGGCCGTTATCTGGTTGTCGGGTTCGCCGCCGGTGAGATCCCGAAAATCCCGCTGAATCTGACCTTGCTCAAGGGATGTTCCATCGTCGGCGTTTTTTGGGGCGCATTCATGCGCCGGGAACCTGGCATTGCGCTGAAGAATCAGGCGCAGCTCATGACCTGGTTGATTGCGGGCAAATTGAAACCGCTGATCAGCGCCACCTATTCCTTAGCCCAGGCGCCGCGCGCTCTGCAGGACCTTATGGCACGAAAAACCAAAGGCAAGGTGGTGCTTCTGATATGACCGCCGCCGACCATTATCGCTCCCGTCTCGTTTCCTGCGAGGAGCTCATTTCCAAAATTCAGTCCGGCGATGAGCTCGCTCTCGGCACCTGGATGGGCCAGCCGCACGGTTTTATGCGCGCGCTGGCAAAGTTCGGATCGAATAAGGATCCGCTCTATGTGTCCACATCGCCGGCATCGGGCGCGGGCGAGTTGCTGTACCAGCCGAACGTCGTTTGCTTCTCAGCATTTATGGGCCCAGTCGAACGCGCCGCGCGGCGGGACCAGCACAATGTTTTTTATACGCCCCTCCATTACAGCGACGTTTACCGAGGGCTCCGCTGCGGTCCCCCGCCCGATTTCCTCATCGTCCGCACCGCTCCAATGGACGAGCGCGGTTTCCTCAACCTGTCGCTTTCCTCCAGTTGGACGAACGACGCTCTGCGCTGGCTGTTTCGGAACTCGCCGAAGACACGAATTGTCGCTGAGACGAATTCGCACATGCCCCGCGTTTGCGGCCTGGAGCAGTTTGGGAACAACGAAATTCACATTTCCGAAGTGCATTACATTCTCGAGGACAATTCGCCCGTGCCTAACTACGCCACGGGCGAGCCGACCGAAGTCGAGCGCGCCATCGCGGCGAACGTGGCTGCGCTCATCGAAGATCGCGCCACGATCCAGCTCGGCTTTGGCAATATCCCGATGGTAATTGGCCGGTTGTTGAGCTCCCGCAAAGAGCTTGGCATCCATACCGAATTGTTTTGCCAGTCGCACGTGGATTTGATCGAAGCCGGGTGTGTCACCAATGCGCACAAAGGGCTCTACGACGGTGTGTCGGTCGGCACCTTCGCGCTGGGGGAAGACAAGCTCTACCACTGGTTGGCGGATAACAAAGCCTTCGCCATGCTGCCCGTCGAGGAAACCAACCCAATCCCGGTGCTCGCCCGCGTGCAGCGGATGACGAGCATCAACAGCATCCTGACGATTGACCTGAGCGGCCAGGCCTGCGCGCATTGCCTCGGGACCCAGACATACAGCGGGATGGGAGGCGCGTTCGAATTTGCCTTTGGCGCGCAGCACTCGCCAGGCGGCAAGAGTATCGTCTGCCTGCCGTCGAAGACGAAGCTGAAGGATGGCCGGGAGGTGTCCAACATAGTGCCGCGTCATGAGGCCGGCGTCCGGATCACGCTGCCGGAGCATTCGTTGGATTGGGTCGTAACCGAATACGGCGCCGTGCGGCTCAAATTCCTCAACCTGGAATGGCGGGCCAAGGCGTTGATTCAGATCGCCCATCCCCAGTTCCGCGACGAGTTGACCCGCCAGGCCACCGCCAACGGCTTGAACCTCTTTGGCCTGTCACGCCTCCGCCAGCCGCCGGCCAAGTACTACTCTACCGCCCGATGAGCGTGCTGACGCTGATCCGGCACGGGCAGGCCTCCTTTTTCTCGGACCACTACGACCAGCTTTCGGCGCTGGGTGAACAGCAATCGCGCGCGCTGGGCGAGTACTGGTCCCGGCGGGGCATTGTCTTCGACACAGTGTACACGGGACCACGCGAGCGGCAGCAGCGGTCGGCCGAGCTCGCCGTGGCGGCGTTCCGTCGGAATGGAAAGTCCTGTCCCGAGCCGGTCGTGTTCGCCGACCTGGACGAATATGATCTCAAGGGCTTGCTCCGGATTCTGGCGCCGGAACTGGCCCGGCAGAATGCCGACTTCGCGCGCCTGGCGGAGCGCTATCTGCGCAACGATGGAGAGGAACGTATGCGCAGTTTTCAGCCCATGTTCGAAATGCTGCTGCAGCATTGGCAAAGCGGCACGCCGGATTGCGCCGGCCTCGAAACCTGGTCCGCGTTTCGCGCCCGGGTGCACCGTGCCATCCGGCAGCTTCAGGAGCGGGCCGTTTCAGGCGGGCGCGTCGCCCTCTTTACCTCCGGTGGATTCATCGGCAGCGCGGCGCAACTGGCCCTGGCTGCCCCCGATCGTACCGCTTTGGAGTTGATGTGGCGACTGCGCAACGGCTCGATCACCGAGTTTGCGATTACGCGCGACCGATTCACCCTCGACAGTTTCAACGCCATCCCGCATCTGGAAGATCCCGCGTTGTGGACTTATCGATGAAGCCTTCAATGGTAGTAACGCAGCAACCATTCGGCAACGAGGGCAGGTTTGGAGTCGCCGTCCACGTCCACAGCCGCCGCCCAGCAGATCTGGATGCCACCGGAAACGTCCTCAACCGAAACCAACTTGAGGCGGACACGAATCTGTGCTCCTGCGGGGACCGGCGTCGGGAACCTGACCCGATTGAGGCCGTAGTTGATGGCGCGACTAAAATTGCCTTTCACCGCGACGGCTTCTTTCACCAGGAAGCTGAGCAACGAAAGAGTGAGAAATCCATGGGCGATGGTTTTGCCTTGCGGCAGCTCCGCCCGCGTGCGTTCGGAATCGACGTGAATCCACTGCCGATCTTCGGTCGCTTCGGCAAAGGCGTTGATGCGAGCTTGCTCGAGAGTGAACCAGTCGCCGACAGCGACTTCCTGGCCTGCCAGGGAGCGGAGTTCGTCGATGCTGTGAATGATGCGTTGGGCCATTCTTAGTTTTGCGGGTTTGCCTTCGGCCGAGCGGGCGGGCAGGCGATTGGACGCACTATTTACCGGGCAGCGCGTCCGGGCGCAACTTTCAAATTGCTCCTTGGAACCTCCCGGTTCCTTCTGGCAGATTCGTGAACTTCAGCGTTTCCTGGAGCAGCTTGGCTTGCGGGGTTAGACTGTGTCCTTTTCCCCCTCACCCCTGCCCTCTCCCCCGGGAGAGGGTGACGCTGCGCACGACTCTTGGATGTTTCAACGACCTAAGGTTCGCCCGCCGACTGGCGATGATTCCCCCTCTCCCCAAGGGAGAGGGCAGGGGTAAGGGGGGAAGCGACCGTCCCGCAGTGCAAGGCATTCATGTCGGTCCTCGCATCCAATCCCCCCAATAGGACGTGACGGCTTTCAGTGATTCATGATTTCAGGCCTCCCGCGTTGCCGGAGATTGCTGACTTTTCAATTCGCTTTTCATCTTTGGCATCGATGTTAGTCTCTGACGAGCTATGCGCACGGGCCTGGACGTTCACAAAACCTACAAGCTTTATATCGGCGGCAATTTTGTCCGGAGCGAAAGCGGTCGGTACCTGCCTGCGCGCTCGGCCAAGGGAGCTCATTTGGAGAACGTGTGCCATGCTTCGCGGAAGGATTTTCGGGACGCCGTAACTGCCGCGCGGTCGGCGTTCGACGGCTGGGCGAAAAAAACCGCTTACCTGCGTGGTCAGATCCTGTATCGCGCGGCCGAAATGTTGCAGAATCGGGCCGGCGAGCTGGCCGAAGAAATCCTCCGCTCGAGCCAGGCTTCGGCCGGCCAGGCGCGGCGCGAGGTCGCGCGGGCCATCGATCGCCTGGTCTATTTCGCCGGCTGGACGGACAAGTACTCGCAGGTATTCGGCAGCGTGAACCCGGTGGCGACGCCGCACTTCAACTTTACCACGCCCGAGCCGACCGGCGTGGTAGTCGTAATCGCGCCGGACGAGCCTCCCTTGTTGCCGTTGGTATCGCTGACTGCGCCGGTGATCTTGAGCGGCAACACCGCGATCGTCATCGCTTCAGACAAACACCCTTTGCCGGCCGTCACGTTTACCGAGATCCTGGCGACGAGCGATTTGCCCGGAGGCGTCGTGAACGTTTTGACCGGCAGGCGCGACGAGCTGGTGGGACACATCGCCGGCCACATGGATGTGAATGCGATCGTGGACGGCGCCGGAGTCAGCGAATTCAGCGCCAAGCTGCGGGCCGGGACGGCGCTCAATTTGAAGCGTTATTGCAATCACTTCATTGCGCCCGAGCAATGGTTCAGTGCCAAAGCCGAAGATCCCTATTGGATTCTCGACACCGTTGAATTCAAGACAGCCTGGCACCCGATCGGACTTTAGAATTGGCAGCCCATTTCAGCCGCTTCAGCCAGCCGTGAGAGGTACTCGCCGCGCCGGATGGTCTTTCCTCCCATTTGCGCTGTGACCGGCGTGAGCATCTGAACGTCGAACAAGGCAAAGCCGCGATGGCGGAGGTGTTCGATTAGGTGGAACAAGGCGATCTTGGAAGCATTGCTTACCCGGTGGAACATGGATTCGCCCGCAAAAAAACCGCCGGCAGCCACGCCGTAAATGCCGCCCACGAGCCGCTCGCCGTGCCAGCACTCGAGGCTGTGGGCATGTCCCTGTTGGTGTAAGTGCGTATAGGCTTCGATGAACTCAGGGGTGATCCAGGTGCTGCGGCGTCCACGCGCGGGCGCCGCGCAGCCTTCCATCACTTGCCGAAAGGCGCGGTCGATGCTGATCTCGAAGCCACAGTGACGGAGTGCCCGGGCCAGGCTGCGCGAGATATGTGGCTGATCGAGTTCGAGAATGGCTCGGGGATCGGGCGACCACCAGGTGACCGGATCCACCGTCCAGGGGAAAATTCCCGAGCGATAGGCCAGCACCAGCCGCGGCACGGACAAATCCCCGCCGATGGCCACCAGGCCCTCCGGATTGGCGGACCGCGGGTCCGGGAACCGCAAGCATTCATCCAACACGGCGATGCTCATGCAGGTTCCTCAACATTTTCTCCGGCTATTCCAGAGCCTCGAGCAGTTGCATTTGAAAGTGGCCTGCCATTTCCATCGCCAGGAAATCCGGGGCTGTCTTCTTGTTGAAGAAGGCCGCCTCCAATTTCTCCTCAGGCGCGCCCAGCAGGATCCAGCACCCGACGCGGATGTCGTTGAGCACTTGCATTAGCCATTCGAGTTCAGCGCCGGAAAGGATGACCCGGCAGCCGGTCTCGGTTTGAGCGAAACGGCTGTCGTCTGACATCCATTGCTGCAACTGTTTTTTGTTGGCTGCGCGCTGCTGTGCCAGCGAGTCATCCAGCAATCGGTGGCTGGCTTCCGGAATTCGGGTCGAGCGATGCCGGTGGTGGTGCGCCGGCGGGATGCATGGATAACGCTTCAACAGCTCGAAAAGCAATTGTCGTTCGCGCCCCCCGAGCAAAAGAGTGAACTGATCCTTGGCGCGCACGATCTTCACTGGTCGGGCTCCATGGTCGCGTGGAGGCTATACCGCTGAAGCTGGTGAACGTAGTGTTCGGCCTTTTCCATGCTTTCGCGCGTCAGGACGCTTTTGCCCTGCTCATGGACCTGGAGCATGTGGAATTCGGCCTTCTTTCTGGTCCAGCCGAAGACCCTTTGGAAGACGTGGGTGACGTACGTCATGAGGTTGACCGGGTCATTCCAGCAGATGACCAGGTAACCAGGTTCCAGGCCGGATTTGGACTTTTCCTCACTTTCCCTCGTGATTTCTGGCCGGGCTTCAGGTTGAGCGGTTTCGACCACAAACCGAAAATAAAAGAGGAATTGACACTTGTCGAGTGAGGCACAGCATCATCATGCGCTTGGTCTGCCTCTGCCACTTCCTCTTCCTCCTCTCAAACCCACCTTGAAATCTCAAATTCCCAATATGCAATCTGGCCATTTACCATTCCGCACTCCCCACTCCGCATTCCGTGCTGCGCACTCGCCTTGCGTCCCCCCCCGTCCGATTCGCCCGATTTGTCCTACCCGTCCTACTTTCTTTCCCGACACCCAGGAGCCAGTATCCAGCAATTAGCATCCAGTTTCCAGCCCTCACGGAACACGAACACGGAACACCCGACACGTTTTGCCGTCCAATTCAACGTTTCAGATTTCCCCAAAACTCTGCTATGTTACCCGCATGAATACTGTCCCGGCCTTGCATCTCTGCCAAGATCAGCACAACGCGATTTTTGTCTCTGCAACGTCCTGCCGAACATGCAATGACAAATCTATCGCATTTGCTTCTGCCACGAACCGCTGTCGCCCAACAGCAGGCCCAGGACATGTTTTTGTCTTTGCAACACCTACGAACGCAGTGAATTTGTCCCATTTGTACTGTTAGGCCGTTCGAATCAGATGAAGCGTGGATTCACATTGATTGAACTGCTGGTCGTGATTTCCATCATTGCCATTTTGGCAGCGTTGCTCTTGCCCGCGCTTTCCAAAGCCAAAGGCGCTGCCCGCAAAACTGCCTGCATCAACAACGCGCGTCAGATTAATCTTGCGATGCGCATTTACGCCGACGATCACGCTGATGCCATCCGGGCCGTGACAAACAAGGAAGAGATATTCTTTACTTACAAAGACAGTCTTCAGCCGTACCTCTCGCGGAGTGCGGCAGCAACAAATGATACCGTGTTCGCTTGTCCAGCAGATGATTGGAACAGCGAAGACCCAATGATTAGAGAGCTTTTGCTTTTAATGTCGGAAAAAACAAGCGGAAGAGGTTTTTATCGCCAGGAGTTCTCGCATCACACGAGTTATTTTTTTAACGGCCTGGCTCCCGATGAACCCGACACACGAATGGGCGGGAAACCGTTTTCGTCGACGCGCCAGCCGTCACGGCTTGTCTTGCAAGGAGAAATTTCCGGCGCGATCAGCCTGAGCACTCACGAACGCAACGAACCGTACGAGTTCAACAATGCGAAGAACGTGATGAGCTTTGTGGATGGACACGCGAGCTTTATCCCAATGTATTGGAACGGCATCAAAGGCTTTGGGAATAGTTCGTTCTTCTATGAACCACCGGCTGGCTATGACTACGAGTGGAGTGACAAGTGATGAATCGAATCCGCTGCCTAACCGGCGCTTCACCGAATGGCGGCCCTGTCGAGCCGCTTGGCAATTCGGGCGTTTGTGGCGGGCCGCCATCGGTGACCTGAACGTTCGGCGAGATGAAACGTCTCTGCGCATACAACAGTCTTGTGGCTCTTGCGTTCGTGCTGTTGTGGGCCTTGCTTGTTGTCGTTGAGGTCAAGATTCGCCTGTTTTGGTTTCTGAGTTACATCTTCTTTGGTTCACTGCCGCTGGTATTTCTGAGCTTCTTCTTCGCGAGCTGGCGGGCGTTACGGCCAACGTCAGAGTATCCGGCTGGGATCGCTGGATTACTGAGTGTGGTCATGGCTCCGATCTTTATCATTGTGGGGGTTGTGCTGGTCACGAATTTCAAATTTATGATTGGAGGCCATCTGTGAGATCGCCGAACAAACCGACTGCAGGCAAGGCCGGGATTGCGCGTCTGTTAGCATCGAACACTATCGCCCCGGCCTGCCTGAGCCGGGCCGTTGGGCTCCTGTAGCCATGACATGCTTAACAGTCGCACTC
Organism: uncultured Verrucomicrobiota bacterium; assembly: GCA_964446585.1. Classification (GTDB taxonomy): domain Bacteria; phylum Verrucomicrobiota; class Verrucomicrobiia; order Limisphaerales; family UBA8199; genus CAYUPI01. Next base: position 37,756 of record CAYUPI010000024.1, on the reverse strand, counting down.
CTCACGCTTGCTGTCGTCGGGTGTAAGCCAGCAGACCCGTTCGGAAGCACCCCCTGCATCGGCCGCCTGCGAATGATAGAGGGGGCGAAGGACCAGTATAGGCTCGATATGCTGGAGCACCATAGGACTCCAAATGAGGCGGTGACTTGGGATGACATCCGGCGTTACATGACGCGCGAAGGCAGGGCGGTACCGAGTTGTCCGAGAGGTGGGAGCTACACCCTTGGTCGCTTGGGTGAGCCTCCGAGATGTAGCATTCCGGATCACAAGTTGCGATGAGCCCAACAAATGGATTGAGCCGATGACGAGCAGCGCGGTTCGCCAGCCTTTTTCAGGACGTCGCGTTGACGCACTGCTCGTCACGGCTCATCCTCTTCGTTAGACCGAGCATGCACGTATTTCCGAAAACGAGCTCCGAGTGGCTGGCGCTGCCGCTCTTTCCGTTTAAAGCTTGGGTGGTGACTGCGCTGCCCGTGTATCTGCTCTTCGGTATTTACAGCGCCAGTCAAGTTCCTACGAGTTACAACACTGGTGTCGTTGCCTCTGCGGTCGTCGCTGGCTACGTTCTGTCAGCGGCCGCTCTCTTGCTAGGGGCATTGGTTCAGAGCATCTTTTGTGAGCGCGGAACCGCAACTCGAACCGCTGCATATGCTGCCGCTGGGATTATACTTGTTTGGCTCATGTCTGGCCTGTAGCCGGCGGTCTAACTTTCGCTGGGGCGGATGCGCCGACTGCATCTTTGTTTGTATTGGTGTGTCCTCGGCGGCGCACCGCTCAGCGTCACGTTAACCCAAATGCGTGCATGCCTCTTCATTTACGCACTGCTGCTCTGCGGGTGCAGTAGGTCTCCTGATAAAACAGCCGCGTCCGGGGGTTCTCCGCAGACACCAAGCATCCTTGATGAAGGACTGCGGAAATATTCCAACGCCATCGTTCACGCCCAACAAGAGCTGCTAACCGACAAATGGGAGGAAAGACCGTTTCGTTGCAACATCTCACGCGATGAACGAGTTAGCGCAGTTGCTAAGCCGATGTTCGACGAAATCAAGGCTCGTTTGAAGGATTTGAGCGTAACCAGTCTAGTTGCATCGCTCAAAGTTGTTGCTTTTCCGTATGGTGACGTGACCAACCAGTTCGACGATGCGTCGGAGTATGTTTATTCCGTTGGCAACCAGCTCATCAAGAATGAGATCAAGACTCGGTCGCCCGAACAGTTACGCGGTTTGCCTAGACTCGGGAGTGACAAATACATGCTCGTCGAGGGTCCTCAAGGCTTCCCGCTGCCGCTGACTATTCAACTTCAAGAGATTCTTGAGGATTTGGGGTTAACAAACGGATGGAGCCGATGACGAGCAGCGCGAGCATTCTCTTGCTAAGCTTGGGAGTCAGTCCCGGGCTGCTCGTCACGGCTGATCCTCATCGTTATGCGATAAATCCGAAGCGATGCGTGAATCTCGATTTCCTCGAGGATTGAGAAATGAAATCACTATTGATCCCCTGGCTGGCATTCGTCTGGGGTTGTGGGCCAGCTTTGGCGCAAGAAGCTAGAGCGATTTCAATAAAACTGTAGCCGATAAATCTAGCAGATCCTGCACAAAATCTGGCCTTTTTCATGCACCTTGAGGCTATAGCTCAACGCAAAATGCTGTAGCGAGGCGGGCCGTGAGGAGATCCTCGCGGTGTACTCCTTTAGTCCGCATACGCTGACCAAGGAACAACAAGGGCAGAGGTCGAAAGCCCTCGACGCCTTTTGGCAGAAGGCGAAAGTGGAGCGCAAGACCTACCTTCCGCTACTGAAGGAGCAACTGAAGCAAAAGGACGTTCCCGAGTTCTTCCTCTACGATGGCAGTATGTTGCTGCTCGAGTTGGAAGATACGGCAGAAAATCGACGCACCGCCTTGCAGGCGGTGGCCCGGTGTGACCTGCGGGATGTTGACGAAACGACCTACCTGCGCCAGGTCCATCGCCTAGCGGTTTTGGGCGAGGATACTACCGACGCCGCATTTCACGTCCTCGAGGACCCAAAGTTCAAGGCGATTATTGCCGAACACGCTCTTACGCTGGGGCAGGACTTTTGCCTTATCATCATGTTGTTCCCGACAGATTCCAAAAACTGGCTCCATCGAGCGGTGAAACGCCTCGAAGTTGAGTCCAATTCAGAGGCGCAAAAGAGCCTCTTATATTTGCTCTGGTATGCGCAGACGGCGGAATCCGATGATGCGATTGCAAGGTTTGCCAAGGCGGGCGACAAACCTGCCGCGAGCCGAGACTTTGCTCGCAAATTGGCCGCACGCAGCGATAAATTGACACCGAAAGACAAGCCCGTGCCCTCTATCAAGGCGAGGAGCGGGAAGAAGACTGAAGGATCCATCCGGGAGGCGCGAATTAAAACCATGAGCCACATCAGTGACGAAGCTCTCAGCGACTTTGACGAAGAAACCCTGAGGCTGATCGCGATTCGTCGCGAGGGTGCCAAGTCGAAATGAGCTCGCATAACAAGGCTGCGGCAGTGGACGCGGCGATAGCGTTCCTGTTTGCATCCATGCGTCACTGGCGGCGCGCCACTGCGCAGCATCGTTAGGCAACACCCAGCGAACCGTGAAAACATCTCCGTCTGCATTGTGCATTGGTATTCTTCCCTTAGCGGGGCTTTCGATCGTTGCCGCGGTCGTCTTCCTCATGCACGACGGCGACACGTCAGTGCCCGGTTTTTGGCTCTCTGTGTTCATGGTCGGTAGTCCTCTCACGATTTTCCTTACCGGGACTCTCGTTCACGTCCGTTGGCGCGACCGGACTGCTTTTCAGAAGGTTGACTGGCTCGCCGTTGCATCTGGGTCGGTCGCGGCATTAGCCTTTGCCAGTATTCTTTTGTCCATGTATCTGAAGACACGAAAGCTCGAACGCGAATTGTCTAACCCACGCTCTGCACTGGCCGCCCGGACGGCGCTCTGTTTGCGTATCGAGGCTTGTTAGCCGGGCGCCAGTGAGAGCGAGCGTTGGCCTTTAGACAAATGAAAACGAAAACGATTCTTAGTATATTCCTATTCACTCTCGCGACGACTTATGCTTTTGCGGGGTCTGAGCTAAAGTTCACGTGTGAAAATCGGGAATGCAAATTTGAAGCGAAGTGCAAATCAGGCGGTAGCAAGCTAGTCGAGGAACGTACCGGCTACTGCTGCACTTGTAAGAAATTCGTTTCCATTTCATGGAATCGCAAGGACACACCGCCACAGAATCTGAAGGCCATTTGGGTTCCCCAGGACCTCTCCCTTCCGGGGCGCGGAAACCTTTTCCCCTGTCCCAACTGCACGAACTATGTTTATGACTTTCAAACGTACGGTAGCCCGACTAACCGCTTTTCGTGCCCAAAGTGTAATCACCACACCCTTAAGGAGGAGATTCTGATGTTTTATGACTAGCATGGCCAACAAAACGCGCCAGCCAACGCCGGGAGCCTGTCCTGCGGCGTGCTGGGCATCACTGGCCCGGCGTGGCTGCGCTCTTCGTTAGCAGGCGACTATGGCAACCGATCGTGTCCGACTTTGCTTACTTCTGCTGGTTATCGTTGGAGCTGCAGTTGCGATTGCCTCAGCCGTCCTGTTTTTCCGGGTGGGCGCGCTCACCCGTGCCACCCAAATCGGGGACTATGCCAGGGATTGCTTGGCACTCGTAACTGTGTTCGGCGCGGCGTTCGCGCTAGCCTCGACAGCGATGTTCGCGCCAAGGTTGCGCCAATCGCACCCGCACCTTTGGCAGCCGTACCGGCATCTCTTTTGGTCCTGGCCAAGCCAAGAGCGCTCGACCGCTCTGCGCACCGAGGTCTACAGCAAGATCTCGGATAAGTGTACCTGGGCCCTGCTAACAGTTCAAAAATTGGGATACGCCATCTCTGTCATATTCGCGCTGGTAGCTGGACTCTTATTGGTTCTAAGCGCTGCACATCTTTAGATTCTTGCATCAACATGAGACCTGGATCTGCTAACGCTCAAGATAGCATTCAGCGGAGCGCGGCAAGGATGAGCGGATGCACAGAGGGCCGAGCGCGCGGAGCCTGAACTCAGATGCAGGCGACCCCGGACTGCTCCTCGTCTTTATTCCTGGCTCAGCGGCCCGGCGCGCCTGATCTGAAACGTTCGCGGAGGATTTGCAGACATTGACAAACCCGGCCAGGGCGTCTTGGAGGTCCCTTCGTCGGTGGTCCCGTCGTCCATGGTCCTGCGATCGGGGTTCCTGGTTCCGGCGGGAGCGCCGAAAATGGTCCGAAATTGCCTCATTTTGTCCGTAAAATCTCGGAATGTTTGTTGCTGCATTCCGTCCAAGGTATGTTAACATTAGGCAACTAAGATCATGACTCAACGCTTGCTTCTGAGGATGTTGCTGCTGGTCCTGGGCGGCAAACTTCTGCTCCCCCTGTCCGCTGCGGAACCAGCGGCTGCGGCGGTGCCCGCCGAAAGCCAGGAACACACTAACAAAATCCACCATGTCACTCCTGGCCCGACGGACGGCAAGATCGCCTACCTGACCGCCCGGATGCTGCAAGATTTGCACTATTCGCATTTGCGATTCGATGAAACCATTTCGGGCAAATTCCTTGACCGTTACCTTGAGGCACTTGACCCGCAACACGTGCATTTCACTCAGGCCGACCTGGCGGATTTCGCGCATTACCGCACGAATCTTCATCAACTGACCCTCAATCGTCATGGCGGAGCCGACACGACGCCGGGTTGCGAGATTTTCGATCGGTTCGAGCAACGGCTGCAGCAGCGCGTCGCCTATGTCGATGAATTACTCAAGACCGAGAAGTTCACGTTCGATACTGATGAACGGATCACGCTGAATCGCCACGAGCTGCCTTATCCGAAAGACCTCGACGAGGCCAAGGCACTTTGGCGGGACCGCCTCCGGTTCGAATATTTGCAGGAACATCTCGCAAAACTTGACGCGCGCAAGAAGGCCCAGTCCCAGTCGGCAAAAAACTCATCCACAAACCGCCCCGCCGGCCCGGCGCCGGCCGCGACGCCGCAGAAATCGGAAGCGGAGGAAATCGTCGCAACGCTCAGCCATCGTTACCACCGCAATCTACGGACGTTTACCGACTACGACAACGATGACGTGCTCCAGGTTTATCTGACGGCGCTGGCCCACGTGTACGATCCACACTCAGATTACTTCGGGCATGCGCAATTGGAGAGTTTCTCGATCGGGATGAATCTCAGCTTGTTCGGCATCGGCGCGGAACTCATCTCCGAGGACGGCTATTGCACGATCCTGCGGCTGTTGCCGCGCGGCCCGGCCATCGAAAGCAAGCAGCTCAAAGAGAAGGACCGGATTATCGCCGTGGCCCAGGGAGGCCAGCCGTTCGTTGATGTCGTGGATATGAATCTCAATAAAGCGGTGCAATTGATTCGCGGCCCGAAAGAGACCGAGGTGCAGCTCAAGATTCTTCCGGCGGGGGCGGATGCTGCCTCGGCGACCGTGGTGAGCTTAATCCGCCGGGAAATCACGCTCGACGATCAGGCGGCGAAGGCCAAAATCATCGAGTTGCCAGCCGGCGGGCGCGAGCCGCTCCGGCTTGGAGTGATCGATTTGCCTTCGTTCTATGCGCCGTTTGATTTGGGCGGCATGAAACGGCCAGAACTGGCCAACGCCAGCGGAGCAGCGGCGGCCAATACAACGTCTGCGGACGTCGCGGTACTTCTCAAGAAACTGAAGGAGGAGAATGTTTCCGGCGTGATTCTGGATTTGCGCCGGAACGGCGGTGGCTCGCTGGACGAAGCGATTAAGTTGACCGGCCTGTTCATCAAGGAGGGCCCGGTCGTGCAAGTGGTCAACTCTGACGGCAAGAAGCAGGTCGAGGAGGATACAGATGCCTCAGTTGCCTATGATGGGCCGTTGATTGTGCTGACGAGCAAATTCAGCGCTTCGGCCTCGGAAATCGTCGCGGGCGCTTTGCAGGATTACGGCCGGGCGTTGGTCGTGGGCGATGCTTCGACGCATGGGAAAGGCACCGTGCAAAGTGTCAATCCGCTCTCGATGATGATGCGGATGCCATTGACCAACGATCCGGGGGCATTGAAATTGACGATCAAAAAGTTTTATCGCGCCAGCGGCGCCTCGACCCAGAAGAAGGGCGTGGAGCCGGACATCGTGCTGCCGTCGGTGTTCAATGATTCGAAGGATGTCGGCGAAAAAGCGCTCGAGAACGCGTTGGAGTACGACACGATCGACAGCGCCAAGTATGAACGCTTGAACCTTGTGGCGCCCTATCTGCCCGAGCTGACGAAGCAGTCCGCGGAGCGCGTCGCGGCCGAACGGGAATACGACTACGTGCGAGAGGATACCGCGCAGTACAAAAAGTTGCAGGCCGACAAGACCTATTCCTTGAACGAAAAGCAACGGCTCAAGGAAAAAGAGGAGATCGAAGCCCGCCAAAAGGCGCGCGACCAAGAACGGCTCGCCCGGAAAGAGTCGCCGGAAAAGGTTTATGAGCTGAGCCTCAAGCAATGCAGCATGCCCGGACTGCCGCCTCCAGTCGAAAAGACGAATTTGCAGGCCAAGGCCTCCACCCGCATCAGCGCCCCGGGCCGGGGCAAAAGCGCGAGCGCAAAAGCAGTTGCCGGTGCGGCAGTGAGCACTAATTTCAATCTTAACGACGACTCCGACGGTGAGAAACCGCCGGTCCCGGATGTGAGCCTGCTGGAAGCCGAGCATATTCTGATGGATTACATCGCGATGCTGGCGAAAGCCAACGTGCTGGCGGCCGGCCAGCCCGCACTGGATGTAAACCGGAAGGATTAACCTCCTGTGGGGCTGTTGGTCGCTTGAGCCTCCGGCCAGGATGCTTCCATCCGGGACCTGGCGCATCTTGTTTATGAAATTGATTCTTCTCATGATTGGCGTGAGCAGCTTGTTGGCCACGCACGCTTTTGCGGCTGGTTCCGAGGCCATCATCAAGCAACGCGCCAAAGACCTCAGTAACCAAAACAACGTCCGGCAAGGAGTGCCTCCGCCCAGCCAACCCCCACCCGCTGCGCCCAAACCTGCCACGACGGCCCCCGCCGTGCTGACTCCGCAACAAGCCCTGGCGAAATTGCAGACGGATTTGGCCGCGATCAAAGTGGACGCCCAGGTCACGCCGGCGCAGAAACAGCAGCTTGCGAGGGATTTCATGGCCCTGGCCCAGGGCGCACGCAAGCCTTCGCCTGCCGCAGCCAACAAACTTGCGGAGGACGTGTCAGCCGCGCTCGCGCAAAAGCCTCTGACTGATGGCACTCGCTCAAGACTGTCACAGAATCTCAACGCGGCCTTGAACCCCGGAAATATCCCAGCAACGCAAATGCAGGAAATTGTGTCGGATGTGCAGGCCATTTTTCAGGTCAGCGGTCTGCCCCGCAAAGATGCGGTGGCGATTGCCGACGACGTCAAAGCCATTGCCGCCGAGCTCCAAAAGCCGGCGGCAAATTAGCCGCGAGCGATGAGCAGGATCTTTCGCGCGTTTCCCGTTCTGCTGCTGGCAAGTGCCCTCTCGGATTTCGCACAAACCAAGCCTATGAATTCAGCCAATCAGACCGAAACGGCCACGCTCGGCGGCGGATGCTACTGGTGTACCGAAGCGATTTTTCAAATGCTGCCTGGAGTCAAGTCTGTCGCCAGCGGTTTCGCCGGGGGCACGAAGGAAAATCCAACCTACGAGGAAGTTTGCACCGGCGCCACCGGTCATGCGGAGGTCATTCAAATCGAGTACGATCCGAAGAAAGTATCTTACGAAAAAATTCTGGAGACGTTCTGGGAAGCGCACGATCCAACCACTCTGAACCGGCAAGGGCATGACACCGGTACGCAATATCGGTCAATCATTCTCTACAGCAACGACGCGCAAAAGAGCGCCGCGGAAAAATCCAAGGCGGCGGCGCAAAAACATTTTCGGGATCCGATTGTGACGGAGATTGTGCCGCTGAAAAAATTCTACAAGGCCAACGCGGACCATCAGGATTTCTATCGAAGCAACCCGAACCAGCCCTATTGTCGGGCCGTCATCCGTCCCAAGGTCGAGAAATTCGAGAAAAGGCTCAAAGAAACGGGGCAGCCTGCCACCGCTGGCGCGGGCGTAGGTTTGAAATAGCAAATGATTTAAGGAGGTCGGGCCTTGCGGGTGTGGATCAGACCTTGGGTCCAATGCGAGCAATGTGCATAGCAGGTGCGATTCCTTTCCCCTCACCCCGATCCTCTCCCCTGGGAGAGGGGGGATCATCGCCAGTCAGGAAGCGAATCGTCAGGCGTTGAAACATCCGAGCCCCGGGTTTACGGACTCCCTCTGCTGGGGGAGAGGGTTGGGGTGAGGGGAACGGGATGCAGGCTCGTTGCTCTCGACGGTCCGCAAAGGGCGCTCAGACGCCTTTCTGGATCACATACTTCAGCAAGTCCGCTACGCGGCAACTGTAGCCCCACTCGTTGTCGTACCAGCTCACCAATTTGAAAAACCGCTTGTTCAGTTCGATACCTGAGCCCTGATCGAAGATCGAGGAGGCCGTCGAGTGGATGAAATCCGAACTGACCACCTCGTCCTCGGTGTATTCGAGGATGCCTTTCAGGTAAGTTTCGCTGGCCTTTTTCATCGCCGCGCTGATCGCGGCATAGCTGGTATCCTTGACCGTCCTCACGGTTAGATCCACAACGGAAACGGTCGGGGTAGGCACGCGGAAGGACATCCCCGTGAGCTTGCCTTTGACTTCAGGCAACACCAACCCAACCGCTTTGGCCGCGCCCGTAGTGGAGGGGATCAGGTTTAGCGCCGCCGTCCGACCGCCCTTCCAATCCTTCTTGCTGGGCCCGTCCACGGTTTTTTGCGTGGCGGTGTACGAATGAACAGTGGTCATGAGGCCTTCCTCGACGCCGAACCCCTCTTTCAGCAGCACATAAACCAGAGGGGCAAGGCAGTTGGTCGTGCATGAGGCGTTGGAAATGACATGATGTTGTTTCGGATCGTACTTGTCCTGGTTGACACCCATGACGAGCGTCGGACAATCTCCCTTGGCCGGAGCAGAGATAATGACTTTTTTTGCGCCGGCGGCCAAATGCCCCTTGGCTTTTTCGACGTCGGTAAACAGTCCTGTGGATTCGATGACGACATCCACCCCCAATTGTTTCCAGGGTAATTGTGACGGTTCCTTGGCGCTGACAACGAGCATCTTCCGGCCGTTGACGACCAGCACGTCATCCTCGGTTTTGTCAGCGGCGGATTTCTCCGAACTGACCGAGCCGCCGAACCGTCCTTGGGTGGAGTCGTACTTCAACAGGTAAGCCAGATTGTCCGCCGGAACAATATCTCCAACAGCAACGACCTCGACGTCTTTGCCGACCAATCCCTGTTCGACCATGGCCCGGAACACCAAACGGCCAATGCGGCCGAACCCGTTTATTGCAACCTTCACTGCCATATTTCCATTTCAATTTTCTTCCTGATGTAAAATCAGAGCGCGCATTTTAATGGCGCTTCGCCCTCGGTCAACGAGGAAACAGTTACAGGAACGGCCGACGAACTTGCAAAGTCGGCGACTCTGAACCATGGTTTCCCGCGTGCGAGCGAGCGTACTGACACAGACGAGCACGTTAATTGGTATTCCTACATCGGCCTCCGGACGGGCCGTTGACAAAGTCTATTGGAACGCAGGCGCCGACGTGAGTCGGCGCGTTATTCGCCAAGTGAAGTTACCGCCGACTCACGTCGGCGGCTACTTTGGCCCAAGATCAAACCTCACAGGCAAGACCAGAGCTTTTCTGCCGTTTCTGCTCGCCTCTCTGCTTGTGACGACCGGCTGCATTCACCTGTCGATGGATAAATCGCCGCGGGCGGCGCAACCATTGCCTGAGGCAAACTCCCCTGGATTCAGCGGCTCGCGGCCTCCCACCGTGGTCCGAACTAATACTGTTCTTGAGGTTCAGAAGAAATACACACTTCGTCGATTCGAACTTGATTCTCACGACCCGACCACTCCCAGAGTTATCGTGGTGGATTATTACCAATTGCCGCGGAGCAACAGCCCGGTCGTGATGCTTCTGCCTATTTCGGGCGGCAATTACGAACCGGAGACGCTTTTTGCGCGGTATTTTGCGAAGCGCGGTTTGGCCGTGGCCCTGGTGCATCGTCGCGAAATCGGCCACGAAACGCCGACGCCGCAGGCGATCAATGATTGGCTGAAGCAAAATGTAGCGGACAATAAGCAGGTGCTCGACTGGCTCGAGACGCGCCCGGAATTGGACGCGAAACGCATCGGCCTCTTCGGCATCAGCATGGGCGGGATTCAAGCCGCGCTGCTGGCGGGATTGGATCAGCGGATTGAGGCTGCGATCGCCGGCCTGGCCGGCGGCGATTTGCCGTTTATCCTATCGCATTCAACGGAGAAAACCATCGTCCGGCAACGGAAGGCCTTCATGGGCGAGCATGGGATGACGGTGGAGCAATTTGAGGACGCCCTTCGGCAGAATATCACGATGGATCCCTGCCTCGTGGCCGAGCACGTCGATCCAAAAAGGACTATGTTGGTTTTAGGAATGTGCGATAAGGTCGTGCCGTTCCACAAAGGGTGGGAATTGCGCCGAAAGATGGGCCGCCCTGAGACGGTGCTGCTGCCGACAGGACATTACAGCGCTGTGCTCTGTATCCCGTACGTGGAACGAGTCTGCCTTAACTTCCTCCGAGACCACCTGCAAGGCGGATGATACCCGCAGCGGCGGAGCGAAGCGCGGGTGTGCGGGCCCTCCGGCTTACTTCATGCGGTCGAAGTTCTTTTTCAGGATTTCCCAATCCTTAAGGCCTTTGACTCGCTCGGTTGCCGAGGCGATAATGCCGGCTTCTTTCGTGTTCTTGGTCGGCTTGTTGACCTTGTAGAAAACTCCGAAATACCCCGGGAACGGCTCGGCGGCCAGCTTATAGGCCGCGAGTTCATCGGTCACATCATGCTCGGCCGGAACGAGGTTGAAGACACCGCCTTTGCGCGGGTTCGAGGCGTCGAACGCCCCCTCATAGAACTCGACGCATTCGCTCAGGCATTCGACAAAGCTGAAGCCGTCGTGGTCCATGGCGGCTTCCATCATTTGCAGGACGTGGTTCGGATTGGTGTGCGTGGTGCGGGCGACAAAAGTCGCGCCGGCGGCGATCGCCTGCTTCATCGGATTGATGGGATAATCAACTGCGCCCCACGTATCGGTCTTGCTCTTAAAGCCGAGCGGGGAGGTTGGCGAGGTCTGCTTCTTGGTCAAGCCATAGACCCAGTTATCCATCACGACATAGGTCATTTTGATATTCTTGCGCGCGGTGTGATTGAAGTGATTGCCGCCGATGGAAAATGCGTCGCCGTCGCCGCCGAAAACGAACACGTGCAGGTCGGGCCGGGACAGGGAAATACCGCTGGCAAAAGGCAGGGCTCGGCCATGGATGTAGTGGGCGCCGTGGGCCTGAAGAAAGTACGGAAAGCGGCTCGAGCATCCGATACCGGCGACCGTGGTAATTTTTTCATGCCATATTTTGCGCTTTTCGATGAGCTTGAAGTAAAGCGCGAGGACGGAAAAATCGCCGCAGCCGGGGCACCACGTCGGGTGATCAGCCACGAGTTCTTTCTTGGTGAGCCCTTTGCGTTCCTCCGAAACGGTCGTGGGCACGGCTGTCAGGTTACCGCGCGGAGGCAATTCAAGTTTTGTTTCGCTCATGGTGTTCGTCCTTAAAGCTTGCGCATGCCGGCCGCGACGTTGGTTTTGGCGTATTCGAGGATCTCTTTGACCTTCCAGGTCAGACCGTCGGTTTTGTTGATGCCGCGGATATTGGGGTCGCAATAGCGGGCCCGAAGCAGGCCGGCAAGCTGGCCATAGCCATACAGTCCTTCGTCGTTCATCTCGACTACGAGGACGTGATTGAACCCGGAGAAAATGTTTTCCAGGCCCGGCGGCAGTGGGTGAAGATGTTTGATGTGGAGCGAGGACACGCTGTCGCCGGCGGCCCGGGCGCGATCCACCGCCTCACGGATGGGACCTTGGGTCGAGCCCCAACCGACCAGCAAGATGTTCCCCTCGGGCGGGCCATAGACTTTTGGCGTGGGCAAGGTCACGGCGAGGGCTTGCAGTTTCTTGCGCCGCTTGGCCGTCATCTGCATGTGGAGCTTGGGCGAGCCGGTGGGATGTCCGAACTCGTCGTGTTCCAGCCCCGTGGCGATTGGATAACGACCGCTCAGGATCCGGGTGCCGGGGACCACCCGCGGCGTGACGCCGTCCGGGGCTGATAAATCGTAAGGTTTGAAGTCCGGCACCGGTGTGAAATCCGGCGAGATGTCCTGGCAAACCTTCTCGAGATTCGGTTCCTGGAAAGCTTCAATCCGCGTGGCAATGGCCTGGTCGCTCAGGATGAGGACCGGCACGTTGAATTTGCGGGCGATATTGACGGCCTCGATGCCGGTATAGAAACAATCTTCGACGTTCGCGGGCGCGATGACCACGCGCGGCGAGTCACCGTGGCTGCCAAAGCAGGCCTGGTTCAGGTCCGATTGTTCGACACTGGTCGGCATGCCCGTGGAAGGGCCGCCTCGCTGGATATTGCAAATGATCAACGGGACTTCGGCCATGACCGCCCAGCCGAGCGCCTCTGTCTTGAGGGAAATGCCCGGCCCGCTGGAGCCGGTCACGGCAACACGACCGGCGTAACCGGCGCCAATGGCCATGGAAATGGAGGCGATCTCGTCTTCGCACTGGACAAACAACCCGCCGTATTTGGGCAATTCACGGCGCAGAATCTCCATCACGTCCGACCAAGGTGTGATCGGATACCCGGCGCCGAAACGAACGCCCGCGGCGATCAACCCGTAGGCGAGGGCTTCATTGCCATTCATAACGACCTGCTGGCCACCCTTGCGCTGGCCCTCGACGAACTTGAAAGTCTCGAGGACGTTGCCCAGCGAATGGCTGTAGCCGGCGTGAAACGCCGCCAGCGCGTTGTTGAGAACGCTGGCATCTTTGCCGCCAAACCGCTCGTTCAGCAGTTTCTCGAGCTTGTGAATGTTTAGATCGAACATCTTGGCCACCAAACCGAGGGCAAAAATGTTTTTGCCTTTGTCCTTTGCTGTGCCGCCGATCGCTTCGATGGTCAAACTGGAAATGGGAATGCCGATGTGGTGGTAGTCCTTCTGCCATTCGGGCTTGGCTTCGACGTGGTCGGAATCGTAAAGGACGATGCCGCCCTTTTTCAAAGAATTGAGGTGGTCCTCGTAGGAATGTTGATAAAAAGCCAGCAGCACGTCGGCTTCGTCGCCCGCGCTCAGGACTTCGCCCGATCCAATGCGCACTTGAAAGATCGATGGGCCGCCGGAGATCGTGGAGGGGATGGTCATGAAGGTCATCACTTCCTGCTCGCTGCGGCCGGCCAGACGGGCCAGAAAACCGCCGATGGCCTGGATACCGTCCTGGGAATTGCCCGCAATGCGAATGACGGCTTCAGAAACGTTGGCAACCTTGGGCGTTCCGCCGTTGGGATGGGTAGTCAGTGTCGCGTCACTCATGAAATTGTCGTATAATCTTCGGTCCAATTCGCCAGGAGAGATAGCGCCTCAAAGCCATCCTGGCGAGCATACCTTATACAAACAAGCTAACATCAGGGTGCGGGTAGTCAATTTCTATCCACAACGTTATCTTATTGTTGTTTAATAAGTTGCGAGTCGCGCGGGGTTTGCTGTCAGGAGTTATAGAGGTGAGAATCAGTTCTGCTAATTTCCGTGGCAGCATAAATAAAATTCAATGTTCAGGACCCGTTCGGCGCAAGATAATATTTTATTGCTTCGGTTACGCCCTCGCCATGGGGAAATCGGCTGACGAAGCCGTTCTGTTCGCGCACAGCGGTTTTGACCGGATCGACAGCGTTGGCCGGGGCGGCGAGACAACGGGCATGATTGAGCGAGAGCATGGGCAAATCGTTCATGTGGTCGCCGATGGCAAAGACCGTCTGGGGTGGAACGCAGAGGCGGCGCGAGATTTCCGCCAGCGCGGTGCCTTTGTTGTAAGCCGCGTGACTAAAGCGCGCATAGACATCGTTGCGCACGACGGTAAGTCCCGGGATGGAGCGGCAAAAATCGGCCAGAAAGCGATGGATGATGTCCGCGTCGCCATTGGAGTGAGCGATGAGACAAAACGGGGAATAAGGGTCTTCGTAGATGCGAGCATGAAAGCGCGCATTGATCCATTCGACAATCCGGGGCAATTCGGGCTGGACGCGGGCAAAAACTTCGGCGTGGGCGCGGGCGCAGGCTGCGTTCCAGTCTTCCAGCCCGGGATAGCGCGAGTCTTTGTGGCAATGGATTTCCCGCTCCACGAGCACGAGGAAATCAGGTTCAACTTCTATCCCGGCCCGGCCCAGAGCTTCCATGAGGCTGGACATGTCGCGACCGGTGTTGATGACCCATTTGACGCCGCGCGCTTGAAGGCTGCCGATAAGCTGCTGGAGGTCCGCAGGAATGGCCGGATTCTCGAACTCGGCAAAGAGCGTCCCATCGAAGTCGGTGGAAATGAGTTTGATGGGTAGGTCGGCGTCCATGCGAAGAAGGTAGCGCAAGTACCTCGAAGACTGAAGTGCGAAGTCATGTGACTGCAGGCGCATTACGTTTGACCGTGCGCGAAAAAAGCGGCATCAAGGAGCGCGGGCCGTGGAACGCCGAACGCGTTGACTCGCGCCTGAGCGGCGCGACAATCGCGTGAACTGCATCCACGTCAGCTCCCAGCAGCCAAATCAAAGGTTCCAAACATGACAAGCCTGCTCATCGGAAGATTCCAACCCCTGCACGAAGGTCATGCCAAGTTAGTGGAAACGCTGCTGGGAGAGGGAAGAAAGGTTGTTATCGCGCTGCGCGACGGGCCGCGCTCGTCGGCCAATCCCTACTCCGTGACCGACCGGCAGAAAATGTTTCAAGAGCGATTTGGCGAAAAGGTCGAGGTTATTTCCATTCCGGAGGATGGCAGCCTCGAAATAGTGCGCGGACGCGACGTCGGCTGGGACCTGCGCACGCTCTCGCTGGAACCCGAATTGGAGCAAGTCAGCGCCACTTCCGTGCGCGCCGCAAACAGAAAAATGAAGGGCCAGACGCTCTGGTTTCTTGGATTGCCGGCCTCAGGCAAGACGACACTCGCCAGCAAAGTGGTGCGCGAGTCCGTGGGTTACGTGCTGCTGGACGGAGACGAAGTAAGGCAGACGGTCGAAAACTTCGATATGGGCCAGAATGCGAGGCTGGTGCATCTGTCGTACATGGCCTTCTGCTGCCGGCAACTCAATGAATGCGGCATCAACGTGGCGGCCGCCTTTGTGACGCCTCTTCAGGAACATCGTGTCCGGATCAAGGAAATCCTCAGCGACGTAAAGTTTATCTGGCTGCGTTGCGCGCAGGAAACCTGCGCGAGGCGCGATCCGAAGGGTCTGTGGAAAAAGGCCGCGCGCGGCGACCTCCCGCAATTGACCGGAGCAGGTGGCGCATGGGAGGACCCGACCGAATACGCGCTGGCGGTCCAGACCGATGCAATGTCCGTGGCGCAGGCGTACGATTCAATCAAGCAGCGATTCGGCTTGATCGCCAGCGGCAGATGAGCCAGCGCAGTGCCACTGCCAAAGTCGGTGAACCGCAGGCTTTTAGGGACTGTAGGAAATGACGTCAGGAGTTTCTGATGTTTTTCGTCAACTTCTTGATCAGAAACTCCTTACATCGTTTCCTACAATATCCTCCAGGCGGCCTACGCGAGCAATGGTTACCTGAGCTGAAATTTTGCGCTGACAGCCGCGTGATCCGACGCCCACAGAGGCGGTTGCGTTCCGTCCAACCGCAGATCGAGGACATCAGCTCGAACTGGGCGGAAGGTCGCGCCCTTGTAGAACACGAGGTCAATGCGCCGGTCAAACGGCCAGGTGGGATCGGCCAGCAGTTCATCGTGTCCCCAGGTCATCCCTCCCGCGGGATCGCGCGGGTGCAACACCGCCCAGGCATCCTTGAAACCGGCCGCTGTGTAAACGTCGTATGCCAGCGAGCCGTCGCGATGCAGCGGATCGGAATTAAAATCGCCGGAGATCAGGACTGGCATATCCACGTTGGCCGGCCCAGCGAGGAGTTCGCCCGCCTGCAACACCTGGAGTTGTGGCGCGGTTTCTTCCTCGGGATGCGTGCAGATGTAGCGGAGATTTCGCCCTCGGATGAAAACGTCAACCGAACACCAGCCACGGACGACGGACAATCCCAGCGAGGGGAACACGATGACATTGGTGAAATTTCCGCTCTGGGGGTTGGACACGCGCAACTGCCCCGGGGGTAAATCCGTTCTCACCAGGATGGCCTCACGGTCCGTCTCGCGCACATCATCCAAAGTTCCGGTTTGCAAATTGAGCATGGGCAATTCGACATCCCACTCATTGCCGATTGACACCACAGCATAATGGGCGCCGCGCGCTTCCAGCGCGGCTGTGAGAATCTCCACGTAATCGAATACCACGTTAGTAGCCGGACTGGTTCCGCCGACGACAAGATCACCGGGCGATTGATTACGGATTAGTGATGCCTCCTCGACCGCGACGATGTCCGGTAGCCGCGCCGCGATCTCGTCGGCCACGCGTTGCAGCCGCACTTGGGGTTCGGAAGCAAGGAGTTCGTAATAGACGCCGGTGACGGCAGTTACCAGCTTGGTGAGGTAATCTGGATCCGTCGGGTCGAGGGCCAGGATGCGCTCGGTACCGGCGCCGAGGTAGAGGTTAACGGTCATGGTCTTGAGGCTTCGCTTGCTGCGTGGGCCAAATTCCTGACCTGCCAATGCAGGCACAGACAGGGCCAGAACGGTGGCGACCAGCAGCAGCCAGGCTGTCGGCCTCTTCAGGGAAACGAAAAACGATCCTCGCCCAGGCTGTACTCTCTTCATCTGATTTGACTTCTGAATTTTCATGGTTGTTTTTCTTTCGCGGCGGAGGTGAATGTGCCGCCTCGCCGGTCCCGCCGATTCCCGGTTTGGCGGATGGAATTTTCGAAGTTGCTTATACCCGCTTCACAGTCTGGCCCGTGAATCGATAAAAATGTCGCCTACATCGACAGAAGGATCGGAAGAATGACGTAGCCGCAGACGTGACGAGGCCCTGACGGAAACATCCAACGTCCAAAATTCAAAATTCAAAATTCAAAATCCAAAATTGATCAGCGCCTCCTGCTGTCGGCGGCTACGCTTCTTGCATCCGCCCTGCTCCTTTTCCCAAGCCAAGAAATGGCCGGAAAATCGCAAATCCGGTGTGGCGGCGCGCCCGGTCTTGCGCGAAGTTCAAATTGGAAACAAAACGATGGCGCGCTATGAAAGCAAAACGAAGCAAACACGCGGGCGAGGTGGTGCTCGAGCTCGACCGCGGTGATGAATCCCTGTTGGCCGCGGCCAGCACCAGCCCGGCGGCATCGCTGTTCCGGCTCAAGAGCATTCTGGTGCCGATTGACTTCTCCGACTGCTCCAAGAAAGCTCTGCAATATGCGATCCCGTTTGCGCGGCAACACGAGGCCTCCCTCACCCTGCTCTACGTCGTGCCAAGACCCAATTACGTCGGCGGCGAGTACACCGGGCTCGACTATGCCCAGCTTGAGGCCGACCAATCCGCCAGTGAAGCCGAACGACTCGAGGCCTTGGCCGGAGCGGAAGTGCGGGGCCAGGTACCGGCCAAGTCGCTCATCCGCACTGGCTTTCCCGTTGTGGAGATTCTCGAGGCCGCCAAAGCTCTCCCAGCAGATCTAATTGTCATCTCGACACACGGGAGGACGGGTTTGAAGCATGTCTTTCTGGGCAGCGTCGCGGAAGCCGTCGTGCGGCGCGCGCCCTGCCCTGTGCTGGTCGTGCGCGAGCACGAACATGAATTTGTTCCCGGCTGAAACGCGTCAATCAGCCAGCGCTTGAGCTGGCCGACTGCGGTCAGTGCCCGGTCTTTTCCGTTTCGACCCAGCGCACGGCGTAGCGTATGAGGCTGGAGGCGTCCGGCAGATCGAGCTTCTTCTTGATGTGCGCGCGATGCACATCCACGGTTTTCGAACTGAGATTGAGCTGACGGGCGATGGCTTTGGTGCCCCGGCCCTGGCCGATAAGCTGGAGCACTTCGAACTCCCGGTCGGTAAGCTTTTCGATCGGTGAAGAAATCGACTGCGGCCGCCTGGAGGAGAAGACGTCGAGGATTTTGGCGGAGATTTTCTCGCTGACGTAGATCTGGCCCGCCAGGATTTTGCGGATGGCTTCCAGCATCTTCTCGCCCCCGGCTTCCTTCATGAGGTAGCCTCGCGCCCCCGCGCGCAAGGCCCGCTCGGCGTGCAGCATTTCGTCGTGCATGGAGATGACCAGCACGGGCAGGTCCGGGTGCAGCGATTTGAGGTCCTTAATTAGTTCCAGGCCGCCCCGACCGGGCATGGTCATGT
This sequence comes from uncultured Verrucomicrobiota bacterium, assembly GCA_964446585.1. Lineage (GTDB taxonomy): Bacteria > Verrucomicrobiota > Verrucomicrobiia > Limisphaerales > UBA8199 > CAYUPI01. Next base: position 19,313 of record CAYUPI010000024.1, on the reverse strand, counting down.
CGGTAATGAGCAGGTCCGGGCAGCTCCTGGGAACATCGCTCAGTGCGGCTTCAGCGTCGCGGACCTGGCTGCAAACTTCCAGATCGGGCTCAGCATTGATGAGAGTCGCGAGGCCCACCAGCATCATTGGATGGTCGTCCACCAGGAGAATCTTTTTCCGCGGCGCCGGTGCGACTCTACCCGGGAGGTTGCGGGCAGGGGCGCTTCCCGATGCTTTTTCACCGATTCGACCGCGCCTTGATGTTGCCTTCGGTCTCATGATGTTTTGTGGAGCATGCAGGAAATTCGCGCGCCCCGTCGTGGCGCCGAATCGATGTCCAGGGACGCACCCAGCAGTTGGGCGCGATAACGCATCAGGCGCAGACCCGAACCTGAGTTCCCCTCGGAGTCAGAGGAAAACCCACGACCGTCGTCCTGCACAGCGATGTGCCACGAACCGGCCCGATTAGCGAGGCTGATCTGGATTTTCGTGGCGCCACTGTGCTTAAGTGAGTTGTTCACGGCTTCCTGGGCGATGCGGTAAAGGTGCGTGGCCGCTTGGGCGTCCGGCACCAAAACCGGTTCGTCACAAAGGAATTCACACTTAATTCCCGCCATGGCTTGAGTGCCGGCGGCGAGTTCAAAGAGGGCGAGCATCAGCCCATCGGCCTCGAGCGGCACCGGTGAGAGATTGTGCGAGAGCAACCGGGTTTGGGTGATGGTTTCGCGGATCTGCCGTGTGATTTCCTGCGCAGGTTTCACGAGACTCGGTGCGGCGGTCTTGATTTCCCCTACGAGCGCCTGGCTTAAGAGTTCCAGGGCGGTGAGGTGCTGACCCAAGCCGTCATGCAGGTCGCGGCCAATGCGCCGCTGTTCGCTTTCGTTGACTTCGAGAATCTCCTTTTGGAGTTGCCGCGCCTGTTTCTCCGCCCGCGCCAGGCGCTCTTCGTTCGCCTTGCGAGCGGTGATGTCGGTTCGGATCGCGACGTACTCCGCCGGCTTGCCGGCCTCGTTGAGGAAGGGGAAAATTGTTGTGTCCACCCAATAATACGAACCGTCCTTTGCCCGGTTCTTGATCTCGCCATGCCAAACCTGCCCATGCGCAATTGTGCGCCACAGGTCGGTGTAAAAACTCCCCGGATGGTAACCGGACTTGATCAACCGATGGTTCTGCCCCAGCAATTCCTCGCGTGGATATTTGGAGATCTCGCAGAACTTGTCGTTCGCGTAGGTGATGTCGCCTGCCGCGTTGGTAATGGCCACGATGGAATGCGCGTCGAGCGCGGCTTTAATGTCGCGCAACTGCTTCAATGTGATTTGCACCTGCCGCTCCGCCTGCGGCGCGAGGTCAACCCGCGACTCCAGCGTCTCCAGCCGCTCGATCAGTTGCGCTTTGGTAAAACGGGTGTAGTCGGGCATGCAGTCTGGGGGCGCGCCTATCTTGCGCTGGCTTTGCGCAGAAACGCCGCCGTTGGTTGAGGGTAGGAGGTCGCGTTATGGTCGAAGCCGTGGCAATTGAGGGTGCAGTTGCCGCTCAAGGAGCCCGTGCTGAGATACTGAATCGGCCGGCCGGTGCTGGTGGGTTTCACATAGAGCGTGTTGAAATTGATAAGCGCTTTGGTGGTGGCGACACCATGCGAGTCATGGCAGGTCGCGCAAGCCGTCTGTTGCTCGACGATGTGAAAGCGGTGGCCGCGATCCTGACCCAGGCTATTGGCCGCACGAAAGCTCTGGTCGTTCAGAATACTGGTCCTGCTGTGGCACTTGTAGCAGAGGGCATAATTGCCGGCGCTTTCGGGCGTCTTGTCGGTGAGCAAAAGCTGGCGCTCGAGGATGGGGGTGAAGGCCGAGCCATGCGGCCCATCCGCGCCGGCACCTCCCGCCTTAACTCCTTGGTCGTTGTTATGGCAATCGGTGCATTCCATGAGACTCGTGGTCGTCCACGGGGCGATGAGGCTCGGCACATTCGGGTTCTTGCCGGTGCTCTCGATCGGATGAAAGGATTGGTTGGACAAATTGAATTGGAGGCGCTTGTTAGTGTCCGAAAATTGCCGGGTCACCCGGGCCGGACCACGATTAAGACTTTCAGAATGGCAGCGGAAGCAAAGTTCGTACTGTCGAGTAGCGTTGACAACCACACCAACAGAATTAACGCCTTTAACGCCGCCGATCAAACGCGGCGAACCCCTCAGGCCGGGAGCGCCGGCTCTGGCCGAATGCGGGTTGTGGCAATCACTACAAGTTGTGTGTCGCGGGGCGTTGACCGGGTTTTCGTCCGAGCGGTGGATTGTGGAAGAGCGAATCACAGGATGAGCGCTGGGCTTGCTAAAGTCGCCTCTGAGGTCCTTCTCGACCACCACTCCGTTGTGGCAGGTGAAACAGGTTTGCTCCTCGCGGGAGTGGAGCAGCAAGCGCCATTTCGAGCCAGCTTTGTGTGAAGCGTGACAGCTTTGACACCCGGCGCCAGCGACGGTATTGGTCGCCAGCCTGGCTGGCGCCAGGCTGATCCTGGGCGCGGCAACTTTGACCGGCGATGTACCGTGGGCAGAGCCCGTCCAGCCGGGTTCGACATGGCAGCCCAGGCACAGGGCCGACCCGGTATTACCCATGACGAGGAATTGGCCAAATTGGTCGTCATGCGGATCGTGGCACGTGACGCATTGCAGCTTATGCAAATGATCCAGCTTGAGCCTGCGGTCAATCGTAGATGGGTCTTTGACGTTGCTGTCGAGGCTGGCGAGGGTCTGATCATAGACAAATGAAATGGGGTGGTCCCCAGACAAGTCAGTTCCCAGGTTGCTCGGACCTGCGGGCATGGTCATGACTCCGCCTTCCATCGCAATGGCCGTCTTGCGGCTGCTCACCATTCCGAGGGCGACCGTGCCGTCGTGGCAACTCAGGCATAGGCGCGACGAGCCATCCGGTTGGCCGATCGTGGCTTTCAAGGTTGGGCTGCTGTAGATCACATAATTCGACACGGTGGACATGCTGTGGCTCCATAACGGAGTCTGGCCCGTGGTGCGATGGACCGTGTGACAGAAGATGCAAACGTCGGTCTCGGATACAGCGCGAATGGCGCCGGCGCTAGTAACAGAGAGATTATGCTTGGAGTGGACGATGCTGGCGGCGGGCGCATGCGCCGGCAGGAGCCAAAGGAAAACAGCAAGGCCCGACAGGGGGAAAGCGAACCCGAACTGCTGCTTCGCCGAAGAGACGCCATGGCGCCGCAAGCCGCTGAAACGAAGTAATCTCAATCCTGTTCTCACGCAAGATCTTTTATTGCTGGCCGACGTATTTGAATACCTGAATGCGGCGATTATAGGAGTCCGCAACGTAAATCACGTTGTCCAACCCGATCGCGATGCCGGCGGGCACGCCAAAAGTTCCCGGTCCGGAGCCTCCCTCACCCCAACTTAACAACAATTGCCCGGAAAGATCGAACACCTGCACATTGTCGAACACAGCGTCGACAACGTAAACATGGCCGAAAGTGTCCACGGCCACGCCCTTGGGCCGCCCGAAATGGCCTGGGGTATCGCCGGAGCTGCCGATTTGGGAAATGAATTTTCCATCGGTATCGAACACCTGAATGCGGCTGTTGAGTGAGTCGGTGACGAACAAATGGCCGTGGTTATCGGCGGCAACATGTGTTGGAAAATTGAACTCGCTGGGACCACTACCGCGTTTCCCGAACTTAAAACGCAACTGACCGCGCAAATCGAAAACAAAGACCGCGTGCGCCTGCGAGTCGGCGACCACCAGTGAGTCGCCCGAGAGCGTGAGACCCGCCGGCCGTTGCAACGGGGAAGCAATGGTGAAGACCTCCCGGCCATTATCGCCGAAGGCGACCACGCGGCCCGTTTCTGAATCCGCGAGGTAAAAGACTCCGCCCCGGCGAGCAACGGCGACTGGTGACGCGAACGGTTTGTTGCCGGCGGAAGACCAATGGCGCCACCGCCTGCCTGCCAGATCTAGATGGCAGACGGTGTTATTGCCGGTATCGGTCAGGCAAAGATTGCCCGCCTCATCAAGGGCCACGCCAAGTGGCTTCAACAAGGTTTCGCGCTCCGCTGATTCACCAACGAGGAATCCGAAGCCGCGCTTCCACGCGGAGGGGGGGCGCCCAATGTCACCCGGGTTGGAAATGCTCTTGAGGTAGCGGATTCGCGGCTCATCCGGCGGCGGAGGCCAGACCAGCGTCGTGGCTTGCTCCCGGTGCTGTTCGGTCCGGGGAGACTTGCACGAAACCAACAGCGCGAGGCCGATTGCCCAGAGCGTGAGGTTCAATCCGTGGCGCAAGTTCATGTCCTTTTCAGAAATTTCGTTTCGCTCGCAAAAAGACAAAGTGGCGATCCCTGGTTTCAGCCGTGTACTTCTGGTTTTGAAACTCGTATCCCAGGTGGAGATCCAGTTTGCCGATTAACCAATTAAAATAAGTCCGGGCGACGAACAGGTCCTGGTCCAGCCCGTTGCCACGCTGCAATTCGTAACCGGTTTCGGCGCTCCAATTAATGGCCGTCACGGGATGCCAGTCGTATCGCAGGATGAAGTCGTAATAGGTCACTCTGGAGGTGCTGTTGCTCAGATTGCCACTGGCGGGATAAAAACTCCACCGCTGATTCAAATCAATACCGATGGTGGAGTGAGGCAGCGCAACGCTGGAGTAACTCTCAGACAGATTGTAGGCATAATAGCCGAACAGCGAAGAGTGGCGGTCGGTATAGTTGGCGGCCAGGCGCAACCCGCGCCGATAGAAGTCGGCCCCCGCCTGAAACTCGCGCACGTCCTCCAGCACGAATCCCGGATCGTACGCATGATTCTCGGTGAAACTGTATCGGCCATAAAAGCCGACCGTGCCATTCCACAAGTCGAGACGGATTTGGGCCTGGTCGCTCAGCGTCGAGTAGCTGCCCGATGGGTTGGGCCGGACCGTGTAAGTCACCAGCACGGTGTTGTTGCTGTCAGTTAACACGGTGCTGAAGGGATTCCGTTGAAGCTGCCATGGGTCGCGAGTCCGATCGACCAGGTAATCGACGTTCTCGGTCAGCGGCATTTCGCCGTGCGCCGCGTCCGTAGCAACGATCACGATGACAATGATGCGGGGAACGTTCAGCCGCACCCATTGTCCAGAGGGCAGCGCATGGGATTCTTTTGAGATGAGCAGAATTCCGCCGCTGCTTTGTTGATCGGTGAAATCAAAGTTGACGCCGTCACTCAGCGTCAGTCGCCCCCAATTGCCCAGGCGTTTGGTGTATGCAACGGAGGCGCTGGTGCCGCCGCTCACCAGGTCCAGCGTCGAGCCACCGAAACTGCTGTTGGCAGATGACCCATGAAAGTCGCCATAGGAGGTAAGGCTTTCATAAAGCTGATGCTGGAGACCGGCGCGCGCACTATCTTGCATGGCATCACCCGAGTCGGTTGCGAATCGGGCGAAGGAATAATCATAAATACTGCGCAGGTTCGGCAAATGCTCGATGCTGTAGTGGAGCAGAAGGTTGAGATCCTGTGAGTTCACTGCGGTGGTCTCTGACTGGTCGAACAGCAAAGTCGAGGTGAGCACGCTATGCTCAAAGTTCTCGGTGTCGTTCAGGGTGATGTAATGAAAATCACTGGTATCGCGAAAGGTTTCTCCCGAGCCTGTTGAACGGCTTTCATAGTGGCTGTATTGGTAGGCAAAATCGGTGAAGTTCTGGCGTGCCCGCTCATTCCGGGCGTGCAGGTCCAGGGTCGTCTGGTCGGAAGTAGTATCGTAATTAAAGCCGGTCGTGTCGCGAGAGATTTGTTGAAACGACAAGGTCACCGGGACCGGCCCTGTGCGGTAACCTGTCAAGACGCCATACGAATGTGAATCCTCGATCACCGAGTTGAAAAAGTCGTACTGGTGGGTGTTGTGAGTGGAAGAGGCGAAAACAGACGTGGCATACGGCTTGAGCTGCAGCAGTCTGCCAGTCAGAGTCCCGTTAAGCAGCACGTCATCGCGCCGACTCAAAGCATCCGGCGGACCGGCTTCCTGCCAACTGTAACCTGGTTCGGCCAAAATCGAGAAGTTGAACAGGTCCGGATGATAGAGGAAATAGTCCCAGGAAATCCCAAGTGCCGGAGCGACGTAGAGGCGTTGGTATTGGCTTTCTGCGCCCAGGCTTGAACGTTGCGATGACTTTTCCGCCTCGACGTCCAGCTTGAGGTACTGGAGTTTCGGCAATCCCGCTGCTTCTTGAGGCTGCTCGAGATAACTGTATTGCGCCCAAACGAGTGGAGAGCCACTGGCTAAACACGCCAGCACGAGCATCCATGACAGCCGGCCCATCCCGCGCGGACATTGACGGGCGCCAAAGCCTCCGCGCGCAACGTTCTTCAGCCGGCGTCCGGGGCGGCAGGCTGTAGGGTTGTCGCTCATGCGCTCCTAATTTGCCGGCTTATCCGGTTTCAGGAGATTTCGATCTCCGCCGGCATGAGGGTCGTGACATTCGATGCACGGCTTCTGGGGGGCGCCGGTGTGACCTTTTACCACCAGCATGTCCTTTTCCTCGTGACACTCGAAACAAACCTGTCGGCGATCCTTCAAGAGCAGGCCCGGCTCGCTGGACTGGTGCGCCGTGTGGCAGGCTAAACAATCTCCGTTGCCAGCCGGGTCATGCTTGTACGCGGCTTTCGTGATCTGCTGTTGCAACTGATCGTGGCATTCGTAACAGAGTTTGTCTCCGGCTTTGGTCAGCAGCTTCTTGTTCTCGGATTGATGCGGCTTGTGACATGAGGCGCACTCGCCGTTCTCCACCGGCTGATGTTTGACTTTGGCGGCCGCGACCTGCTTCTGAACGTCTTCATGGCATTCCGCGCAGAGCTTGCCGTCAGGCTTGGCCAGCAGCTTTTTTTGGTCGGATTCATGCGGTCTGTGACATGAGGCGCACTCGCCGTTCTCGACCGGCAGGTGCTTAGCTTTGGCCGCCTGAAGCTGCTTTTCGAAGGTATCATGGCAGTCGAAGCAGAGTTTCCCATCGGGCTTCACCAGCAAACCTTTTTGGCCGGAAGCATGCGGGTTATGGCAGGTAAGGCATTCGCCGTTCTCAGCCGGTTGATGCCGGCTCTTGCCTTTGTCCACTGGGGCTTCGTGACAATCCAGGCACAAATCCTTTCCGGTCTTGCGGAGCAGTTCTTTGTTGGAAGCCTGGTGCGGATCGTGACAACTCGCGCACTCGCCATTCTCGGCCGGCTGATGTTTGACTTTCGCCGAGGCCAGGAAATCCTTGTGGCAGTCCCAACAAAGTCCCGGGAGCGGCTTCTTCATCCCTTGCCCGAACTGCGAGTCGTGGCAGGAACTGCATTTTTCCTGGGAGAAGGGTTGATGCCCAAAGTAATTAGGTTCGCTGGGCGCGACCGGCGCCGGTTTTTGCGCCGCGCCAGCAACCAGGTTGGTGTCGGCGGCGGTCGCTGTGACAACGTTCGTGGGCGGATGTTCCGACGGGACGCCGTCGAAAAACGTCGTCAGCCATTTTCGCTTCGTGGCCGAGTTGCAGCCGACCGTGAGCAGGACACCACCCCAGCCGATGGCCAGCAGAAGGAGAGGCAATCGGCGGCTTTTCATCGGGCTATTTTTTGTGCCCGAAGCCGAAGACGGAGACCTTGCGCGGGCCGTATTGGTTCAGAACAATCACCAGATGCTCGACAATGAAGTCGGGCGCCACAAAGCGCTTGAACAAGTCCACATTGTCGTAATCCAGGAGCACTTTTGCCGGTAATTCCAGGCCCACGCGGCTCCCACCCGGCTCGCCGAACCACATCAGCAGGCGCCCGGTCTCGTCAAACAGTTGCACCAATTCGCCAGCCGCATCGACTACATAAACCCGACTTTCGCGGTCCACCGTCACGCCTTTGTTTCTGGCGAATTCGCCGAAGTTATCGCCGTACTTTCCAATCGTGCGTAGAAACCGGCCGTCCCGGTCATAAACCTGAACACGGTACGCTCCGAAATCGCTGACATAGAGGCGACCCCGGGAATCCAGCGCGATGTTGATCGGTTGGAACAGCCGGTGCTCGAGATTCGTTGCGTCTTCTGGTCGCGGAATGTCAAACAGCGGGGTCCGTGCGCTCTTGTCGAGCACGTGGACACAGTTGCTTCGCAAATCGCCAATGTAGATCCTGTCTGTGCTCAATGCCACGTCGCGGGGTTTGGTCTTTCCCTTCTCGCCAATGGTATCGACCAGGTTTTCATTGGCATCCAGGATTACCACTTGCTCGCGTCCGCCGTCCACAATGTAGAGCCAGCCGTTGGTTTCGGCGGCCAGATTCAAAGGCATCGTGAGTGCTCCCGGTCCTCTTGGCGCGATCGCGCGAATTTTCCCCAACGCCAAATCCAGACGCAATACCAGGCCGCCACTGCTGTCACACACAAAGATCCTGCCCGGCAGCGTCGCGCCGCCGTACGGCTTCAAAATGGGCGTATAGTCAGGCTGCTTTCCGGTCAGGAAAGTAATGAAGCTGTCGCGCCCGCCGCTGCGCATGTCCCGGTCCGAATTGAAAGAGGTCAGGAACTGCAAACGGGGAGCATCTGGGGCGGGGGGGAAGAAAACATATTTCGGACCAGTGGCTTTCTTGTTCGCTGTCGCACAACCGGCGAGCACAACCGCCAGCCCGACGGCCGGCAACATCCTGCGCCAGGAATCAAGCCTGCCGATGCAGGTTGCCACCACGACACAGCCACGGAACTGCCTGGCCCAACCGATGATGGATTGCAATCTCATAGGAGAAATTTATCCGGATTGCGCACAAGCGGCTTTGCATTTTTTGTCTTTTGGTTGACAAAATTTGCTTGGGTTTTGAGAGCTGCACGATTGTGCCGCCGCGCATTTCGAGCATCCGCGAACCACGAACACGAACCGCTGAAGCCGATTGAAGCGACAAGAGCATCCGAGGCTTGCGGTCGGATGCTCTTGCCTGCGTTCGGCTAAACGGCGTGAGAATCGAGTGCTATTTGTTGTGGCACCCCAGACACAGGTTTTGTCCGGAGGCGATTGTGTAAATGCCGCTGTTGGGAGCGTTGCCCCGCGTCCGATGAATGTCGTGGCAGGTCGAGCATTCGACAGTGTGGTTGAGGCCCTTGAGCACCTGAAGGATCGTTGGACTGCCGGGAGTATTCGGCCACACTCCGCTGGTGTTGTTAAGTTCCCCAGCGGGCAGGGCCGCGGCGGCAGCGGTATAACTGACCCCGACCGGGTGCATGTGCGTCAGGTCGTTGTTGTTAATCGGGATGACGTGATCGTCCTCATAGACGGGCGTGCCGCCGATGATTTGGTTGGTAGTTGTGCCGGAGGGACCGGGGATCAAGGAAGTCTGATCATTGATCGCTACCGTGCCGTCGTGGCAGGAGAGACAGGCTTTGCTCGACGAACCGAGCGTGACTGTCAGACCGAGCGCGTCGAAAGTTTCGCTCCCCGCTTGATCGTAGGTCTTGTAAGTCTGGCTGCTCATCGTATGGATCCACAGCGGCCCGTTCTTCGGATCGGGTGCATGGTGAATCGTGTGGCATTCTCCGCAGACATTCGTCCGCGAACCGGTTAACCATTTCGTGGTCCCGTTGATCCACGCGTTGGTGTTCTGATAGAAATCGTGGGCGCTTCCCACAATTCCGACAGCGGCCTCGGATCTCGTTGGCAGCAGCATCAGGGATGTCGCCACCGCCGAGCCGATCGCCAGGATTTTTGCGGTTTTCATAATTTCCTGTTTGTTTTCGGTTTTCAGTGCACTGAGGTCGCGCCGCACTGGCTCGATGCGGCATCTCCAAAGGCGGCATCGACTGGATGTCGCGTCTTCCAGCGGGAGCTTGGCCGGACAGCGAGCTCGCCGCTGGCGTTCCCGTAGAAATTCTCTTTCCTGTTGGGCTTGCAGTCTCCGCGAGGACCGGACCGATGAACCTTGTAGCTCCAATTGCTTTCGGCCCGATTGCTCCAGGTTGTCTTCACAACGATGGGTGATTGAGGGCGCGTCTTCATAAGCATTGGCTACCCCATCCCAAGGACTGCCCCGCCGAGCGCCCAGCCGGCCTCAGGTTGAGCGGGAGAATTCGGTGTGGCTTCGCGCTGAGGCGTCAGACGTGGCATCAGCGCGGCCGTGCGTTCACTGATGATGCTCGAGCATTTGGCCAGCTCCTGTTCGCGCGAGCGCACGTTCTCCCGCACGATGGCTTCGAGGTGATCGACGTTGTAGAGGTAAACATTGTCGAGTTGCTGCACATCGGTGTCGATGTCCCGCGGCACGGCGATATCGATCAAAAACAATGGCCGGTTCCGGCGCGTCGGCATCACCGCCGCGAGATCGTCATGGCGCAAAATCATTTGGGGAGAGCCGGTCGAACTCACCACGATGTCCGCCTCCGTCATTCCCTCGAGGCACTCCTCGAAGCGGAGCGCTCTCCCGCCAAATTCGGCTGCCAGATTCTGCGCACGTTCAAACGAGCGGTTTGAAACCAGCACCGACCGAGCCCCCTTCTTCGCCAGGTGACGCACACACGCTTCGCCCATCTTCCCGGCGCCGATAATCATCACCGTTTTTTCCGAGAGGTTTTTGTCAAAAATCCGCTCCGCCAACTCGACTGCGACGCTGCCCACCGAGGTCGCACCGCGTCCGATGCCGGTTTTTGTCCGGATTTCTTTCGCCGTCTGCAGGGCCGTCTGGAACAGGCGGTTTGTCACGCGTCCGGTCAGTTTCGCCTCCTGCGCTGCCTGGTAGGCTTGCTTCACCTGGCCGGTGATCTCGGTTTCGCCGATGACCATCGAATCCAGCCCGCCGGCCACCTCGAACAGGTGCTGCGCAGCTTCGGCGCCTTCCTTGACATAAAGATGCGGAGTGAAATCCACATCACTTGCACTCAACAATTGGAACAGTCGATGGACTTTGCCATTGACCCACGAGCTGACCCCGTAGATCTCCACACGGTTGCACGTCGAGAGCAGCACCACCTCCGAGAGGTTGCCGGCGATCTTTAAGCGGCACCCGTAGCACCGCTGGCGCGAAGGGTGCACCGCCAGCTTTTCCCGTAGCTCCACCGGCGCGGTCTTATAGCTTAGTCCTGCGACAAAGAGTTTCATATTCTTGGTGAACCAGCCGGGCGCGGGCCAAAAGGAGGTTTGGAAGGAATGACTGGAGACAATGGGGCCACTGAATGCCCCACCACAGGCGCTGGCGCCCGGCTGAAAAGCGTTTGACTTCGCGCGAACCGCAATGTGTTTCCCACATTCACGCCCTAATTATCAATCCTGGCGGTTTGCGGGGCTGCACCCGGTTTGCTAAACACTTTGCATTTTTTGCAAACCCGGCCCGAATTGGGTTGGCCAAAAAATGTCAAGCGAATGGCAAGAAACGTGTAGTGGCTTCTATGAGGGCGTTTTAACTTTTCTCCAGCATGAATCAAATGGATGCACCAGTCGCCTTGCAGGCGGGAGCCGCCTGCTCGCGGCCGCTGTGCCCTCTCAATCGGGTGAAAGTCGGCCTGGCGGTGCGCATCAAACAACTTTGCGCCTCCTCGGAAACCGCCGGACGTTTGCGGGAAATTGGGTTATGCGAAGACCGGGTCGTACGACTTCTCACCAGTCATAACAACATTATTTGCCTGGTTTGCAACGCCCGGCTGGCCCTCAGCGACCAACTGGCGCAAACGATCCTGGTCGAACCGGTCCCCGAACGGGCGGCTGCCTGAGGAGAAAAAATGGAAAAGATTACTGCAGCAACTGCGAGGCAGGAAGCCCCCGGGGCGCGGCTGGTTCCACCGTTGACGGCGGCTCCAATTGTCCGCAATAGCGACGGCGAGAACGCCTTCGGCCGGCCGCGCGGGTTTCTGGGCAATCGATTCGTCTATGTTGTGATTTCGCAGCGGGCGCACGGACTGTCGATTGGCATCAACTTCAACCCGGACAAACACTGCAATTTCAATTGCGCCTATTGCGAGGTGGATCGAGATGTCCCGGGCGGAGATGGCCGGGTGGATCTGTCGCGCCTGGCAGCCGAACTCGAAGAATTGCTGCTATTGACCTGCCAGCGCCGCTTGCGGGAGCTGCCGTACTTTCGCACGGTGCCTGAAGAGTTGCTCGAACTTAAGAGCGTCGCCTTGAGCGGAGACGGCGAGCCAACGCTCAGCCCGCAATTCGCCGAAATCGTTCGCGAAGTCGTCCATGTCCGGTCGTGCGGCCGGTTTCCTTTTTTCAAGCTCGTGTTGCTGACGAACACCGCGGGTGTGGACCTGCCCGAAGTCCGGGCCGGCTTGCAGTTGCTCACTTCTAAGGATGAGATCTGGGCCAAGCTCGATGCCGGGTCGCAGGCTTATATGAATCTGGTCAACAGGGGGGATCTGCGGCTGGAGAAGGTGCTTTCCAACATTCTGCAGCTCGGCCGGGAGCGGCCAATCGTGATTCAAAGTTTGTTCCCGGCCATCGAAGGCCAGGAACCACCGGCCAAGGAGATTGATCTGTACGTCCGGCGCCTGCTCGAGCTCAAGAACCGCGGCGCGCGAATTTCTCTCGTGCAGGTTTATTCGGCTCATCGGCCGCCGCACCATCCGAGCTGCAGCCACCTCAAGCTCAAAGCCCTGTCCCGGATTGCGCAGCGAGTGCGCGAAGTCACGGGCCTCTGCGCCGAAGTATTCTGAGATGGAGCGTCACTCCAGGAACAGGAATTCGTTGCTGTTGAAAAGTGCCCGGCAGAATACGGCCAATCCGTGCCTGGCGATCAGCGCCCGGGCCCTGCTCGTTTCGTCTGCCGAAGGCCGGCGGTTGTAGCTCAGATCAAATGCCAGGCGGATCTGGCGGTTCACGTTCTTCCCCGCCTCATGTTCCAGGCGCGCGGCAAAAAACTCGGCCTGTCGGAGGATAAACTCGCTGTTAAGCAGGTTGAGCGCCTGGAGCGGTGTCGTGCTCCGCAATCGTTTGGGAGCAATCTGGCCTCCGTCTGGACAGTCGAAGGCGCCGAAGGTGGCGTCCTGTTGCATCCGGACCTTGGTCATATAGACCATCCGGCGCCAGTCCTCGGGGCCGAATTCTTTTTTCGGGTTATAAACGCGGACGTAATTGTCGTTCGATTCAAACGCGCTAAAACCCGGACCACCCGGCCGCAAATCCAATTTGCCGCTGACTGCCAGGATGGCATCGCGGAGCGGTTCGGCTTCCAGCCGCTGAGGCGGGAACCGCCAGAGCAGGCGCGACCCCCCGTCTATCGCCAACCCGTCCGGCCGGGAAGCGCTGGCCTGCCGGTAGGTAGCGGAAGTCACGATGAGATGGTGGATATGCTTCAGACTCCAGGGTTGCATCGTTGAATCGTTGAATCGTTGAATCGTTGAATTGTGCGCCGATTGAACGATTGAACGGTTGAACGGTTCAACGTTTCCAGGCTCGACCAACTCGGCCGCCAACCAATCCAACAGTGCTGGATGGCTGGGCGGGGCACCTTTTTTTCCGAAATCGCTGGGAGTGCTGACAATTCCTTCTCCGAAATGATGTTGCCAGAGCCGGTTCGCGATAACCCGCGCGGGCAAGGGGTTCGACGGATGGGCGAGCCATCGGGCCAGCGCAAGGCGGCGGGATTGGTCCTCTGTTAATGGAGTTTCTGAAGGAGAAGGAGACGCGCCAGCCGCTTCAATCCGGAACGATACTTTGAGCGCGCCCAACGCTCCGGGTTCGACAACCTCGCGTGGTTGCATAGGATCACCGCGTTGCAGGCGGTGGGTCGGCTCGGGTACGGCGGCCAGTTTTCCGGCATAGACCATCGGCGCGGTGGTCAGTTCTTTGAGGCGCGCCTCGAGTTTCGTTTGCTGTTCGAGCAAGTGTTTTAACTCGCCGCTGTCGGTTTCGGATAAGCCCTGGCTAGTCGGTTCGTTGGAGGAAGCGCGGCCGGCGACGTATGGCGCGCGATCGGCGGAAGAAGCTACCAGCCGCCAGTCGTTGGTCTCGAGTGCAACTTCAACCCGGTACCTAAGCGCGAGTCGGTCGGAGAACTGTTGCTCACGATCGCGTCCCCAGACGACGCGCTCGATCGTCACCGGTTCCGGAAATTCCAATTCAACCCAGCCTTTGCCGCGCTCGTTGGAAATCCAACTATGGCTATTGCCAAACTTGCCATCGTTAATGTGTTCGAGCCGGTGAAGGTCCGAGTTGGGGAAGACGCTAGAAGCGGTTGCCCTGGTTCCAGCGCTGGCCAGGGCGATGTTCCTCGGACTCTTTTCCGCCGTGTAAACTTCCAGTTCGTCGAGGCAAGGCTCGGCATCCGTCGTCCGGGCGATGGTGAAGCGAAGACGTTTGGCCGAAACCGGCGGGAAACGGTCGGTGTTCCGTCGCGCGTTAACAGCGGCGCGCGGTGAGTGTTTTTCAGCCCCAGTCGCCGGGTCGGCCGGTTTATCATCGTTCGATAGATTTTCCTCGATGAACGCGATGGGCTCAAATTGAGCCAGCCTGGCCTCAACCTCTGCCAGCTCCTTTCGCGCCCGTTCAGCTTGCACTTCTCGCGCCGCCCGGTCAGGCATGGGCAGGGCGCGTTCACCGTGCTGGACGCCAGCCAGACAGGCCTTCACGGCGTAATAATCGGTTTGCGGTACCGGATCGAACTTATGATTGTGGCACCGCGCACAGCCAATCGTCAGACCGAGAAACGCACTGCCGGTAGTGCTTACCATATCGTGCAATTCATCCGCGCGCTGCGCCGCGGTCAGCACGGGGTCCGGGCTCTTGACTTGGTCCCACGCTCCGCCGACCAGGAAACCCATGGCGGCGTCCTCGCCAAAGATGTCGCCGGCGAACTGATCGAGGATAAATCGATCGTACGGCTTATCCTGGTTGAACGCGTCGATGACATAGTCGCGATACCGCCAGGCGGTCGAGCGCGGCTGGTTCATCTCGAAACCATGCGTTTCGGCGAAGCGGACAACGTCGAGCCAGTGCTGACCCCATCGCTCGCCGTAATGAGGCGAAGCAAGCAGGCGTTCGACCACTTTCTCATAGGCGTTGGTGGCCATGTCGCGCTCGAACACCCGCACTTCGGCCGGAGTGGGCGGCAGGCCGATGAGATCGAAGTACAGCCGCCGAATCAGCGTCCGGCGCGGCGCCTCAGGTGAAGGCGAGAGTTTGGCCTGGGCAAGCCTGGCCAGAATGAAGTTGTCAATTGGATTGCGTGCTTTCCATTTTCCGACTTGGACAGCAGGAACAATTGGCCGCGTGACCGGCTTCAGCGACCAATGGGTTTCCTCGGAGGCAGGCGGCTTGGTTTCGGCGCTAGCGGTCTCGGCGGCGAGTGCAGGAATGTTGTAGATGAGCGTCAGGAATAAGCTCCAAGCTCCAAGCTCCAAACCCCAGAGAAACAACAACCGCCAAGCTCCAAGACGGGCCCTCGTCGAGCCCACAGGTGTAGCTCGGGCGCAATCCCTTCGAAAGGCACACGTGTGCGCGGCTTTTGCGGCTGCTGCAGCCTGGGAATTGGAATTTGGAACTTGGAGCCTCTCTGGTGCTTGGAGCTTGGAGCTTGGATGTTCAGCCCCGCAGTTCACACGAGCACCTCTTTGATCACCTCGCCATGCACATCGGTCAGCCGGCGTTCGGCGCCGTTGTGGTAAAATGTGAGCCGCTCGTGATCGAGGCCGAGCAGGTGCAGCATCGTCGCATGAAGATCGTAAATGGTGGCCACGTTTTCGACCGCTTTGTACCCGAATTCATCTGTGGCCCCAAAACTGAATCCACGCTTCACCCCCGCGCCTGCCAGCCAGACGGTGAATCCTTGTGGGTTATGATCGCGGCCACTCGCGTCTTTTTGAAAGGTCGGCATGCGGCCAAATTCGGTGACAAAAGCGACCAGGGTCGAGTCGAGCAAACCGCGCTGCCGGAGGTCCTTGATGAGCGCTGCGCAGGGTTGATCGAGAATTGGCGCATGGACGTCGTACTGCTTTTTGAGCGTTTTGTGTCCGTCCCAGTTGCCGACGCCTTCTCCCATCGCGTAGGCGCCATTGAACAACTGAACGAAACGGACGCCGCGTTCGATCAGGCGCCGGGCCAGCACACAGTTCCGAGCAAAACGCGCCTTGAGCTGGTTTGAATCGTTAGCACCATAGAACTCGAGGGTCGCCGCCGTTTCTTTCGAGAAATCGGTCACCTCCGCCGCACTAAGCTGCATCCGGGCGGCCAGCTCATAGCTGACAATGCGGGCGCTCAGTTCGGTATCGCCGGGGTGATGGGCAAGATGGCGGTCATTGAGAAAGCTCAAGAAATCCCGGGATGCTGACTCGGCGGAGGCTGAGACTTGGCTGGGCGTTTTCAGATGTGGAATCGGCTTGTCCGTGTTGAACGCAGTTCCCTGGAAAACCGCGGGAAGGAAGGCTGAGTTCCAATGGTTCGGCCCGATCTGCGGCACGCCGCGTGGGTCGGGAATGGCGACGAACGCGGGCAGGTCCTGGTTTTCTGTCCCCAGCGCATAGCTCACCCAGGCGCCCATGCTCGGAAAGCCATCCAGCGTAAATCCAGTGCTCATCTGATTTTCCGCCGGGCCATGCGTGTTGGAGTTGGCGGTCATCGAGTGAATGAAGCAGAGGTCATCTGTCAGCTCCGCCAGATGGGGGAGCATTTCGGAAATCATTTTGCCTGACTGTCCGCGCGGCTTGAATTCCCAGAGCGGCTGGGTCAGCGCGCCGTTGGCGCCCTGGAAGGTGACAAGTTTCTCGCCACCGGGCAGTGGTTCGCCATGTCGCTTGATGAGCTCGGGCTTGTAATCCCAAACATCCAAATGGCTCAGCGCCCCTGAACAGAAAATCACCAACACGTTCCTGGCCTTTGCCGCGAAGTGCGGCGGTCGCGGCGCCGTCGGCCGCTCGGGCGACCATTGGGGTCGAATGGCCGACTTGTCCGCAGCCAGCAAACCCTGTTCTGCCAGCAAAGCGGTTAATGCGACGCCGCCAAGGCCAGTGCCACCGAAGCGCAGAAAGTCGCGCCGATTCAGCAACCAGCGCCCGGCACGGGTCAGGGAAGTGGCTGGTATCATATTAATCCGGTTGTCCTATCGCGTGTCACACCAATGCCTCTCGTCTGGTTACTTGCTGTGTGAGCGTGATGAGACTGTACCGGTAACAGAAAAATCTCCCTGAGACCATTTCTTTCTCAGAGCCGATACACCCTGGCGGCCGTGCCATAGAATAGCGCTTGTTTCTCATCCTCGGAGAAGTCGGCCACCATCTTCTTGAACGCGTTCCACAACACGGCATAGGAGATCGACATCTTATCAACCGGGAAATTGCTCTCGAACATGCAGCGATTCACACCGAAATATTCGATGGTATGGAGATAGTATCGTTTTTGCGCAGCGATCAGCTCGTCTGAGGAAGCGGGTTTGGCTGCTTCATGCCAGCCGAAGCCGGTATCGGGCATGGCCAGTCCGCCGAGCTTGGCATGGACGTTCGGGCATTCTGCCAGCCTGGCGATGTCTGCGCGCCACTGTTGAAAGATGGCGTCGCGTTGATCTTGGAAGGATTTTGTGCCGAGCGGCGTGCCAAAGTGATCGAGGATAATCGTCGTTTCCGGCGCCGACTTTGCCAAGGCGCAAAAATCGCGAAGCTGAAAGTGGTAGTGCCAACTTTCATAAGTATAGCCCCTCTCGCCCAGCAACCGCACGCCCGCCTGAAAGTTCTTTTCCAAAAACAAGCCGGCCGGGTATCTGCCGGGAATAAAGGCCTCTTCCGGATACGGATGATGAGCGCCTGCGTGGCGGATGCCACGGAACAGGCCCCTGCCCGCGGCTTCGTGTGCTTCCAGCGCTTCGTCCAGCTTACTGCCTAGGGTCAGATCGGCATGGCTGACAATACCCGCAATGACAGTCTTGGCCGGGCGGGCGGCGGCACTTTGCGCGGCGATTTCAGCGACGAATTCTGTTTCGCCTACGGGTTTCAAGTGTTCGGGACCCGTTTTGCGGTAGCCCGCACGGCACTCAATGAAGACAGTCTTTTCGATCTTGTGTCCGGAATCGGTGTCGCCCCAAAGATCGTTCAACAAATAATCAGGGATTTTCCAACCAGACCACAAATGGTGATGAGGATCGATGATTGGTCGTTCCGGTTCGACGGTTTCCTCGACAACCTGGCTGTACCAGCCTTTTGTTCCCGGGGTTGGTTCCACCGTGTCCAAACGATGGGTAGTTGCCGACAGGTCAGGCCGCGAGGATAAATTTGTCGCGGAAGGCGGGTGGGATCGGTCGGCCCGTTTCCAGCAGCGTTTCCAGATGAGCCTTGGTTGCCCGTTGAAAACGTAAGATCGCTTCGCCACGGTCTCGCGCGTGAGCATGGCACCCGGGCAGCAGATCGGATTTGGCAATCCAAACACGGTCTTCATCGCGGCGCGTCTGAATCTTAGCAATCGGAACTATCATGACATTGAACCGTAGCTGTTCCCCTGCCATGGGTCAACGGAACAGATTCGGGCGTTTGGCCCTCTAAGTTTCACGAGCCCTTTCTTGTTGCACCCAAGCAAGGCGGTTTTGACCCCGTGATGTCGATAGGATTTCACCGCCGATCCGGCAGCAACAGTTCTGCGCCGGGCGCGAGCCGAATGGACTCCAAGTGTCCCATGTGTTTGCGGTCTGCGGAAAGCAAGTGGATATGCGTCGATTGGCCACGATGCACAAAGGTGCCGCCATCGTTATCATGATTGGTGAAGAAGCCGACCAACTCCACGGGCGTTTCAGCCAGGTCGTAAAACACCTTGGCCTGGTCGTGGGCTTCGTGGGTCAATTCTTTGGCTTTGCCCTGATAGTTTTGAATGTGATATCGAGCGCTCAGGGCGGTCCCGCGGACCAGGAACGCCGAACGAGTGTTGGCGGGCAGTGTTTTCTGCAGGAAAGTGGCGAGGGCCAGCTCGGCGACGACGTTTGTTGGAAGCGCCATAGAGCGCCAGGCTGGCACCGAAGCATAGACTAGGAAGACCGACTTCACCTTCGGCTGAAGGACTACCGTTGGCTGCGCGCCGGTCGCCTTGCTGACGAAGACCTGGCCGTCCAACACCGTAACCTCTCCCTTCAGACCAGCTACCGGACCAAGGGCGTACAAGTGCGCATTTGTGTTGACCTTGGCCAAATCCACATTGGGTCTGATGTTGCGCTCGGTGAACATACGCCGCATTTCTCCCAGAAGGTGCACGTCGGGGTCCAAAGTACCACCAGGCTCTGCCCCAGCAACTGACCGGCAGATTGTCTGGGCCGCGACAGCCAGGAACACGAGAGTAGGAACGAATGGAAATCGGCACGCGCTCATGCGCGTCAAATGAACCATTTCGCCTGAGCGCATCTTGATACCACCACCATCTTAAGTGCTGACCCAAAGCTCGTCCCAA
>CAYUPI010000023.1:30189-81343 GCA_964446585.1 uncultured Verrucomicrobiota bacterium | reverse complement strand
GAAAGAAATCCAAAAAAGGCCGACAATATCCCACTCCACCAACCGGTTCCAAAGCCAGAAGACTCGGCATCACCAAAGAATTCATTAATTTTTTGCTCGATCACGATGTAGTTAATCTATGTGCCTCGACTCACGGAAGCCAGAAGAAAGATACCGACATGACGGCGCGGTGACGTGATGTCAATTAATGACGTTTAGCGGGCTTCGACGGCAACCAGACCTAACCTTTCCTTTGGGCGTACAAAGCAAAGGCGCGCTTTATGCAAAGGGTGGGGCACCGCGCCACCATCTTTCTGAGCTCCTATCGAACCGTGAGCGCTCTCAGCCATAAGGACAACCGCGGAAATGCGGCGGCGGTCGAGTCCTCGCTGTATCGTGGGTGGACAGTCAGCGTAGGTCCGGCCATGGAGGGCAGTCCACTTTTCGAGGCCGGATAGTGGAAATCGGTTCTCATAGAACTCAACGATTGCGTTGAGCCGCTGCTGGCCGTCCATTACTTCGTACCAGTTTGATTCCCGCTCGAACAAGAACACTGGCGGAACTGGGACATTGAGGAGCAGTGATTCAATAAACATGGATTTCTTGCCTTTGTCCCAGATCAGGCGGCGCTGGTACTCCGGCCTGATGTTTATCCACTTGTTGCCTTTGATAAAATCGAGGACCTGGGGAATTAGGAAGTCGTTGCGCTCTTGAGTGACCCGGTAGTCGCCGGACTGGTACAGGTCTTCGATCTGTTTTCCGTTAGTTTGGTTTTACGCATAAGGTTTGTCTGTGTTCAGTCCCAGCCGCTTCCGGTGTTTGTCATGGCGGAGAGTGATAGGAGTCGGACTTAGAGATTGTATCCGAAGGTATTGTTCCATCGGGATTAGTGGTCGGCGCGTTGCTGGCGGAGCCTATAACGCCCGCCTTGGTTTTTGCCGCTTCAGTCGCCGCGGCCATGATCTTTAGATTCTGCTCCCACCACGGTGGGAGTGTGAAGTCGGCCCCTGCGGCTTTGAATCTGGGCATCATTTGATTGAGATGGGAGGTGGCGGCCGCGCTGAGAGGTGTTGCGATAGCCGCGGCCCATAGTGAGGCGGCTATTCCCTTGGCAGACAAAAGATCCTTAACATGTAGGGCGTCAATGCTACCCTGTTCTTTGCTTAGTTTGTGATCGAAGAAGCGGAGTAGGTCGAAGGCGTTCTCCTGTACCACGGAGTTAGAGGTCGCCTCTTTGAACACCGCGAATGTGTTTTTTTTCAAATCCACCCACATCGGCCCGCCGAGGTCGAATATTATCCCACGCACGGCATACATTTCGTTTTCCTGGCTGTATAGATCCTTTGTGAAGCCGGGTTCGCGAAAACGGTCGATTACCTGGCTGGCTAGGCCCGGGAGGAGGGTTTTGCAGAGGTTCTGGCGTAGTGTGTGCGTTTCTTCGCGGTCAAAGGGGCCGCCCGGGAAGAAGCCGTACGGTTTGAGTGTCCTCACCAGGGGCGTCACGTCGCCGGTCCATTCCTTTACCAGCCTAAAGAGTACGGATTCGTTGCGTTTCTGAAATTGCATGTGCACCGCGTTTAGGGAATTTGTGAACCCCGTAAATTGTCGAAAGAGCAGCTCCAGCTCTTCGTCATTTAAGTTCTTTTCAGCCTGGTCCAGTTGTCCCAAGTCGAAGACAAGACATTCCAGAAGGCTGATCAGTTGGTCGAGCTCTTGCATCACTGCGGTTTTCTCGGAATCAGTGAGGATTGTTTCAGCGGAATCGAGTGTCGCTGCATAACGTTGCACGGCGGCACGAAATATTTCGCGTTGCACTTCGACGGGCAGCCGGTTGGCGAAAGCGCCCTGGGCGGCGATCCAAGCTTCGGCTGGCTTGCGGCTCGGAGATGTTTTCCACTGAGCGAAGAATTGGTCGTATTCCTTCCAGGTTACAGCGTTGGGCGCTTCCGCGATAGTGAGCTGGTAGGAGATTTTGTCCTCATCTACCCAGTAGAGAACGTTGCCGGCAGAGAAAATCTTCTCCAAGAGACCGAGGACTTCTTTCTCCTGGGCCGTGTTCAGCTTCACCCCTGCGGCAGAGGCTGTATCCTTAACGTGCTTGGCGAGGATGGCTCTCTTGTCCGGTTTTCCCTCCTCTCGACGTTCCGCGCCGAATGAGTATTCCCGGATGTTTTCCAAGAACTTTTCGTCTGCGAGGAGGTCGCGAGCGAGCCTCGGGTGACAGACCTTTAACGCGTCGGCGGCGAGGATGATCGGCCACCGCAGCTCGTGGTCATAATGCCGACTGATTTGAGGCCCGAGGAATGCGAGCAAGCGGGTAAATTGCCTTACGGCGCGAGGGTTGGGCGGGAGGGACGGAATGACTTCTCGTAAAGCGGTTTCGGGGACGTAAGCGCAATATTTCTTCGCGTCTGTAAGGGCGAGGCGAAGGAGGCCTGCCGCCGGGGCGGGGGGCAGCCAGCGTGGGTAATCAATGATCTTTTCAAGGAATTTCAGGCCGTCCCCGAACCCGGGGTGGTTCCGCGCGAGCACCTCGCCAACGATCGCTGGGTCAAACGCCGAGATGAAGGAGAATTGCGGGGTGTTCATCAACTCTTTGAGTGCAAAAAGGATCTCGGGGACGAGTTCGGCTGACGTCCTGTCGAGGTCGTCAATCAGGACGATGACTCTCTTTTCTCCCAGCTTTGTGCGGAGCCCTTTCAGATCGGCCCCACTGAAGGTGAACCAGCTTTTTGTAAGCTCCAGTCCTGCGCTCATGGCCTTTCCGGCATGTTCGTTGACGGCCTTGGCGCCTTCTTGCGCGCGTTTGGCTTGTTCCAAGACCCAGCGTGACTTGTTCTTTACTCGGACCCAGCCCGCCCGTTCCATGGAGGAGAAGATCGGTTGGTTGTAAACTTCGCTTACGAATTCCCGCCAAAGTTGGTCCTTCGTTGCGTACTGCCAAGGGTTGAACTTTACGAGCGTGTGCCCCTGCTTCTCGGCCATAAGCGCGATGAACTCGAGGACGGAGCTTTTTCCGGTTCCCCACTCACCGTAGATGCCTACGCGGACGGACCAGTCAGCGGGGCCGGTCGTGGCGATGCCGTAAATCTCCTGCGCGAAAGGCCAGCGATTCAGGTGATCGTCCTCCCGCCGCTTAACGGCGGCGTCAAAGCCGGCGTGCTTGGATTCCTGGCCTGAGGGAGGTTTCATCTGGGCTGGTTATTCAAGCTCGAAGCCGTGGGATTCGAATTTGAGGGTGCGGCTGTTTTCGGTGACGATGCGGACGAGTTGGTCGGTGGCTTCGGTCGGCACCTTGACGTCAACTTCGAGGGTCACAGTAACTCCTGGACGGTCCTGGCCGGCGACTGATAAACCGATAGATGGCATGAATGCTGGCGGACGCGCAACCAAACTGCCACCTCCACCAGCATTACGGTTAATCACAAGTCGAGTTCTACCGCTCAAGCCTGCGGAGCGCAAGTCGCAAGCGGAGTCGCAAGCCAGGTACCGCAGGTCGCCGGACTCGGTTCAGTCGAGCCGCAGCGCCTGACAGAACTACTTGAGCGGCATACGCGCGTGCAGCCAGTCTCCCATCCGCGAAGCCGAAGGACTATCCAGGTTGCACAACACGATCACCGACTCGCCCGACTCCGGATACACGCGCAGAATCCCGTTCATTCCCGGAGCCCCGCCGCCGTGGCCGTAGGTCCGCGCCTCGTCCGGCCGCCCGATCTGGAATCCGAAGCCGTAGTCTCCTGTAGTGAATTGCGCACGCGTCGCCTCGGCCAGCGTCTCGGCCTTCAATAGTTTGTTCGACATTAGCGCGCCGGCAAATTTCATCAGATCACCCGCCGTCGTGTAACCGCCGCCCGCCGAGGTTCCGCGCCAGGGCAGCGTCGGTTCGTTGGAAACCGTTTCAAATTGATCCCGCATGTAGCCCTTGCTCCGGTTGGCCACCTCCACGCTTTCCGGCTCGGACCCCGAGTTGGTCATGCCGGCCACTTTGTAGATGTTCTCGGCCACGAAGTCGTAGTACGACTTCCCCGAGACCTTCTCGATCAGCACGCCCAGCAGCAGGAATCCGTAGTTGGAGTATTCCCACTTGGTGCCGGGCTCGAACTGGAGGTCGCGCTCACCGTACAGCTTCACGTAATCCTGAAGCGTCTTCAATTCGAGCCGATGCGCCTCGAACTTCGGACCGAAAATGTCACCCGTGCCGCCCGTGTGCGACAACAGGTGCCGGACCTTCACCTTGGACGCCACATTGGTGTTCGGATAATCGGGCAGGATCTTGCCGATCGTATCGTCCAGCGACAGTTTGCCACGTTCGACCAACTGAAGCGTCGCTACCGCCGTGAACATTTTGTTCATCGAACCGATGCGGAACCGCGTGTTGAGCGTGTTGTCGATTCCCCTCTCGCGATCCGCCTTGCCCCTGGCGCCCGACGTGATCGCCTCCCCGTTTTTGGCCCACAACCACACGCCGGAGAACTTCCCGGCGGAAGCGGCTTTATCGATTTCGGCTTCCCACGCCGCGACCGCCGCCCGTTGGGTCAGCCGCTCGGGAACTGGCGCGCCGGCCGGTGGGGGAATCACCGCCAGGCTGATGTTGGTGATCACCGCCGGATCACCACCGTTCACGCTCACCGACATTCGGTTATACCTTTCGTTGCCTTCGCGTTCACGAACCACGGCCTGGATGCTCAGCGCTTGCGATGACTCGATCAAATACAGATCGAGCCCGCCGATATTCCACCGCAGGTCGAGCATGCGATCCAGAGCGTCAGGCCGATTCGGCCGATGCGCCTTAATGAATGCTTCGAGCTTGTCCTTGTTCCCGGAATTCAAAGCTTCGAGATAACCCACAAGCACCTTGCCGGGTGTAGTGGATGGTAATTGAGGGGCCGCTCCCGCCAGGGACAGAGAAAGAGCGGCAACAAGGAGCGAGAAAATGCCGCGCCTGTACTGGAATGCGCAGAACCAGCCGTATTGGTTCCATCGATGAGTGGGATCTGAGCTATTCATAGTGTCAATAACCTTGATCGATCGGGGAATGACTTCTCCAGCCAGTCCTTGGCCGGCGCCAACCTGCCCAACTGGCGTTCCAGTCAGTGTTGGCACATTGTTTTGAAACGTTGAAAAGTTACGTCCGCCGAGGGCCTCGCGGACGGTTGTTTCGCAAGGAGCTCTTCGACAAGGCCGATCAAAGCTGCGGTTAGGTCTGGACGCCATCGCTTGAGCGGCGGCGTCGGGGTTTCCACGATGCCGGCCATCACTTCACGGTGAAAATCCGATGCGAAAGGATGCCGGCCAGTGGCGATCTCGAACAGACACAGTCCGAGGCAGAACAGATCTGTTGCCGGTGTTAAGGGTTCGCCCCGCACTTGTTCAGGTGACATATAACGCGGTGTTCCCACGAGCATGCCAGTTGCGGTTAGACGAGCCAGGTGTTCCGGAAAATCCCTGGCATCGGGCTGAGTCGGCCGGGCGAGCCCGAAGTCGAGGATCTTAACAATGCCGTCCTTAGTCACGACGAGGTTCTCCGGCTTCAAATCGCGATGGATGAGACCTTGGGCATGTGCCGCCAGCAGGCCACTTGCTATTTGTGCCCCAAGTCGCGCAAGCGAGGCCGCCTTCGGATGCCCGCCCACCAGCGATCGACCCCCGCGACCCTGCACGAACTCCATGGCCAGGAACCAACGACCCTCAAATTCCCCGAAATCAAGCCAGGTGATAATATTCGGATGCTGCAATCGGCGCATCACGTGCGCCTCGCGCTCGAATCGCCGCAGCCATTCGCCATCTTCGATTGCGGCCGGCAGAAGGATCTTGAGTGCGATCTCATGCGTGTCAGGCCCGCGGGTCGCGCGATAGAGCTCGCTGGTCGCTCCTTTGCCCAACCGAGCCAATAACCGGTACGGGCCAAATGTCGTCACCGGATCTGGCATGTTTGAAATCTAGTCGCCGGCAAAAGCAGCTCACTCATCGTCACTATGTCGGCGTGCTCCATTTGCGCCAGATAGTAGAGCGTCGACTTTCTGCGTAAAAGCGAATTGCCGGGCAGTTACTGAAGGCGTTCGCGGGGCTTTCTCGATTGTCTTTCGCCATTCTGTCGCTTATGCTTCCGGGCTGGTGGGGCGCTTGGCGCAGTGGTTAGCGCGTCTCGTTTACACCGAGTAGGTCGGGGGTTCGAGTCCCTCAGCGCCCACCAACCTTCGGAAATTCCAAAATCCAAGAACCAAACTCCAACCAAACTCCAATTTCCAAATCTCAAACCCAACCTGCGACCGCTCAAGCGCCAATGCCGATCAATATGAGGAGCGGCTTGGTTCTTGGCGCTTGGGATTTTATTGGGATTTGAGTTTTGGGGCTTGGGATTTATTCAGAAGTTTTTTCCAGATAGGGACGACGCGTTTCATTTCGTCGATGAGCCATTGGCAGGCGGCAAAGGCTTCCTGCCTGTGCGGAGCCACCACTTCCACCCAGAGGGACGGTTCATTGACGGGCACCACGCCCACTCGATGTACGAGCCGCACCGACTCGAGCGGCCAGCGTTTCGCCATCTCAGCGAACAGCAAATTGAATTGGTGCTCGGCCATTTTTTGGAATGCTTCGTACTCGATGGCGCTGATGGCTGCTCCCTCCTCCGTTCCGCGCACGACACCCAAGAAATAGACTACGGCGCCCATGCCTTCCGACATTTGCCGCTGCCCCAGCAGGGCGCACTCGGAAATCGCCTCAGTAGTGATCGTCAGGACGCTTCTCATTTCCTACTCCCCCCTCTCCATTCTGCCCTCCGCATTTCCACGGCTGGGTGAAGAAATAGGTAACGCCTTTACGCCGTGACATTGCTGTCGCTTCATCCTTTTTAACCCCAGGAGATGGATCCAATTTCCAAAGCGTCGCATCCTTTCACGCTGCCTCCTTCCCGCGCGAGGTTGGGCTCGTTGAAATCTCAAGGTGCGCTCCTCCGATTGCGGATCTTGCGGGGTCCCCAGTAACGATACCTCTGCTTGAGCCTGACAATCCCGCACAACACACTGATCGAGACTGTTGGGGCTGCTCTTGGGCCGCCGCGACAACTCGCTCAGCCCGCTCAAACCATGTTCCCAGAAGCGTACTCTCCACCGGTGCCTGGTCTTGCTGGTGAAACCGTATTCCCGGCACAGCTCCCCAAAGTTATCTGTTTTAATCTCTTCCAATACAAATTCTGTTCTTTGGTTGGTCGGCTCTACTAGTTTCCACAGCATCGGGCAGCTTATCCAGAACCATCTCGCAAGTGCGGCCCATGTGTTGAACCATTTGTGTTACCTATGTATGGAACCTTGACCGCAGCGACCTGGTCAAGACATCGGTAACACTCTAACACTCTAAGGTCGTCGCCGCCGCTTTTAACCCTTTTACCCCCGCAGAGTTTTGTTCTAGATTCGCTCCATGATTCAACGCTACTCCCGCCCCGCAATGCGGGAAATCTGGAGCGAACAACGAAAGCTCGAAATCTGGTTGCAGATCGAACTCCTCGCCAGTGAGGCGCTCTGCGCTGAGGGCCTAGTCCCCAAAAAAGACTTCGCTCGGATGAAAACCCGCGCGGCGTTCAACCTCGAACGCTGCAAAGAGCTCGAACGCACCCTTAATCACGACGTCATTGCCTTCACGACCAATGTCGCCGAAAACATCGGCGCGCCCGCCAGCCGCTGGTTCCACTTCGGCCTCACCAGCAGCGACGTCATCGATACCGCCTTCGCCGTCCAGATGGTGCAATCGGCCGACATCCTCATTCTGGATGTTCGACAGTTGCGCGCAGCCATCGCCGCCAAGGCCAAGAAATACAAATTCACTTCCATCATCGGCCGCAGCCACGGCATCCACGCCGAACCGACCACGTTCGGTCTCAAGCTGGCGCTGATGTTCGACGAATTCGACCGTGGCCTTAACCGCCTCCAAGCCGCCCGCGCGGCTGTGGCCGTCGGAAAACTCTCCGGCGCGGTAGGCACCAGCGCGCATCTGTCGCCCAAAATCGAGGCGTATGTCTGCAAAAAGCTTGGCTTGCGGCCCGCGCTCATCGCCACGCAGGTCATCCAACGCGACTTGCACGCCGAGTTCATAGGCGCACTGGCCCTCGTCGGCGCCAGCATCGAGCGCTGGGCCACCGAGTTCCGCCACCTCCAGCGCACCGAGGTTCTCGAGGTGGAGGAGTTCTTTGCGAAAGGCCAGAAAGGCTCGAGCTCGATGCCGCATAAGCGCAATCCCATCACCGGCGAGCGGCTCACCGGCCTGGCCCGCGTGCTCCGCGGCAACGCCGTCGCCGCTCTGGAAAATGTCGCGCTCTGGCACGAACGCGACATCAGCCACAGCTCCGTCGAACGGATCATTTTTCCCGATTCCTGCACGCTGTTGGATTACATGCTCGTCACTCTTACAAAGCTGGTCGAGGGATTGCTCGTTTATCCCGAGAACATGAAGCGCAATCTGGCGTTGTCTCTTGGCCTTTGGAATTCCCAAACAGTTCTATTGGCGCTGATTCGCAAAGGGCTTAGCCGCGAAGAGGCCTACGACCTCGTCCAACGCAACGCCATGAAGAGCTGGGCCGCCAAACACGCCGGCCGCGACGATGCCGATTTCCTCAACCAGCTCCGGCACGACCCCGAAGTCGCCCGGCATTTCCAGAAAGGTGAATTGGCAAAGCTCTGCTCCCTGGACTTTCATTTCAAGGAAGTCAAAAACCGCTTCAAACGCCTCGGCCTGGGTTAACGACCGCAACGTGGCCTCACCACCGCTGGCCACTGGCCACGCTCACGGCCAGGTCAAGCAGGCACAACGACTTGTTGCTCTTGCTGGTGCCACCGAGGATCATCTTGCACCCCTGGTGCAACACTCCCTCGATGATTTGCGGCGGAGGAGCAGGAGCCGCTTCCACCAATTGCCTGAGATTCAGAATTTCCGGCAAAGGCGCCGGCACCGCCCCCAGGTCCACCGCGATATCCACCTGGTCGATCGTTGTGGGTTGAGAATTCATTTCGAAAGGACCACGCTCAACCTATGGCCAGGCGAGCCGCGTACATCTTCATCGGAGCCGTGATCTTGGCTGCAGCTATAGCCACGCTCCTGAACCGCAATCCGGAGCCCCGCTACAATGGCCGCACACTTGAGCAATGGATGAAAATCTATAATCAAAATCAGAATAACTACGGCGCACGCGACGCTATCTCCATAATGGCCCCAAACTCGATACCGACGTTGATTCGCTGGCTGCGCCGCGGCACCGTGCTCGCCCGAATGCCTGCGTTCGTCCGCGACAACGACACAATTAGGAATTTCATTGTGCGTATGACGGTCCGCGACCATGATCTGTACGCGATCCAAGCTTTCGAACTCGCCGGAACCAACGCTGTTGGCGCCGTACCAGCACTCCTCGAGCTGATTGCCAACGGCACAGAGTGGCAGGCTGACATATCTGTCCGGGTGCTTTCGATCATTGGTCCAGGGGGCGTGCCGCCTATCCGGCAGGCCCTGACAAACCGCCACTGGCTCGTGCGCAGGATAGCCGCAGAGCGTCTTGCTTCTCTCGGGACAAACGCAGCGCCAGCTATTCCAGACCTTACGACGGCACTTTCCGACCCAAACAGCGACGTACGCGAAATGACCACAAATGCGCTGAGAGTCCTCGCCCCAGAGCTCCTCCCCAAATCCCCGCCCCAATAGCTCTGCGTATCTCTGCGCCTCTTCGCTAAAATTTTTCATTCGTGTCTTCCGTCTTCCTATTAGCGTTAATCAGCGCCCATTAGCGGTTCCATCCGTCGTTTCCTATTACGCTTTACGTTTTACGTTTTACTCCCTCAACCAAATCAACCTCTGCAGTTTCCCCTCCCTCCACGCCCCTGGCACTCTCACAAGCTGCGAGTACGTGAACACTTTCGGGTCACAACCGAACACTTCGAGCCCGGCCTTCAGCCGCGTTTCGAAAGTCTGTTCAGCGGTGCAATGCAGCCGGTACCTCAGCCGCCGTTGCAAGTGCCTGAAGACCGCGCCGACCTCGTCCCGGCTCAACGTGTCCGGCTCGACAACCAGGAACCGGTGCCGTGGCCCAGGACTCGCGTAATCCGAAGCCAATCGTTAGCTTCAATGCGTGCCTGAACTGCCCGACATCACCATTTATCTGGAGGCACTCGAGCGCCGGGTTCTGGACCGGCCTCTGAAGCAGGTCCGCGTCGCAAGCCCGTTTCTGCTGAGAACGGCATTGCCTTCGCTGGCAAGCGTCAATGACCGCAAGGTTACGGCATTGAGGCGCATCGGGAAGCGAATCGTCTTCGGTCTGGAGGACGGCCTGTGGCTCGTCTTGCACCTGATGATTGCCGGGAGGCTGCATTGGCGCGAGCCGGGCGTGAAGCTGGCAGGCAAGGTGAGGCTGGCCGCCTTTGATTTTCCGAACGGCACGCTGCTGCTCACCGAGGCAGGAACAAAGAAACGCGCCTCGCTCCACCTGGTTCAGGGCGAGGCGGCCCTGCGCGACCTGGATCCAGGCGGACTCGAAGTCGTCGGCTGCAGTCTCGATGCCTTCGCCCAGGCGCTCACCCGGCGCAACCACACGCTCAAGCGCGCATTGACCGATCCCCGGCTGTTCAGCGGTATTGGTAATGCCTCTTCGGATGAAATCCTGCATCGTGCCCGTCTCTCGCCGATTGCGCTGACGCAAAAGCTGTCGCCCGAGCAGATTCAAGCTCTCCATCGAGCTACTCAGCAGACCCTTGCCGAGTGGATTGACCTGTTACGCCGGCAGGTCGGCGATGCATTTCCCGAGAATGTGACTGCTTTCCGACCGGAGATGGCCGTGCATGGCAAGTTCGGCCAGCCGTGCCCTGTCTGTGGCGCCAAAGTGCAGCGAATCCGCTATGCCGACAACGAGACGAACTACTGCCCTGCGTGCCAGACCGGTGGCCGGCTGCTCGCCGACCGCTCGCTTTCGTTGCTGCTGAAGAAAGACTGGCCCAAAACGCCAGAAGAGCTGGAAGAGCTGCGCAAAGGTGCAGCCTAACACCAAAGACGGTCTGGGCGAGTATTCCATTTTCTGCACTTATGGCGTGTCCGCTGCACTGTGCCCCCTCACCCCTGCCCTCTCCCCGAGGGAGAGGGAGAATTTGCGCCAGGTTGTGCGCTAGTCGCACGCGTCGAACATATTCCAGCGCGGGGGATGGCTCACCCTCTCCCCGAGGGAAAGGGCAGGGGTGAGGGGGGAAGAAACCACGCAATTGCTCTACTGCGTACAATTTGAGCTGCGCTCGGGACCACCGCGGTGCCTTGCCGCGCGTTGACGCGCGTCACGTGACCATTTAGGTTGCGCTGAATGGACCATGATCGCTAACACGAGCAACAAACCCGTCGGCGCGCCCACTTACCGCACCGGCGATGAAAGGCTGGTCAAACTGACGCCGAGCGCGGCGCAGAAAGTCAGCTCGCTGCTCGCCCGACAAGGGCGCCCTGGCGGAGTGCTTCGCGTGGCCGTGGTGGGCGGCGGTTGCTCCGGCCTGCAATATAAAATGGATTTGCAGGACGGCCCGGCCAACCGCGATATCCTGGTCGAAACTGCCGGCGTCCGGGTCGTCGTCGATCCCAAGAGCGCGCTCTACGTGACCGGCAGCGAGTTGGATTATCTGGACGCGCTCGATGGGGGGTTCAAGGTGAAGAACCCTAACGCCGCCACCAGTTGTTCGTGTGGTGAAAGTTTCAGCGCGTGATGGATTGCTTCGCGCTGTTGGGTGAGCCGCGGCGGCCCTGGCTCGATCCTGAATCAATCAAACAAAAGTTCCTGGCCCTCTCCTCGAAGCTGCACCCCGACCGCATGCACAACGCCAGCGCGGCCGAACGGGCCGACGCCCAACAGCGCTTCGCTGAAATCAACGCGGCCTATAACCGGTTACACGACCCCAAAGAGCGGTTGTTGCATTTGCTGGAACTGGAGCTGGGCTCGCGTCCGAAAGAGGTGCAACGCATTCCGGAGGATTTGTTTATCATTTTCGACGAGGTCAATCAGGTGTGCCGCGAAGCCGACGCCCTGCTGGCGGAAAAACGCCGGACCACGTCACCACTGCTTCAAGTGCAGCAATTCGAGCGTGGCCGGGAACGCGCCGAACGGTTGGCTGCGCTCCAGCAAAAGATAAATTCCGAGCGGGAATCGCTGCTTGCCGACATCAGAGAGATCGATTCCGCTTGGAACGCCGCCGACCACGCCGCGGCTTTCCCGCGGCTCGAGGAGTTGTACCGGCGATTGAGCTTTTTCACGCGGTGGAGCGACCAGCTTCGCGAACGAAGCATCCAGCTCGCGCTGTGATCTGACTAAAACATTTCCAGAACCATCAGCAACCCACCATGCACCCCTCCTCATCGCTCTTAATCATTCTCTTACTCTTGATCTTGCTCGTCCCTCCAGTTCATCGAGCGGGAAGGGGATTAAAATTAGGATTGGGAAGAAGCTGCGAACCGCTTCAGAACTTTCTCTTGCTCACATTTTGGGTCTCACCGCTGTTCCTGTGCGCCGCCGAGGGATGGGAATCCGCGTTGGCGCAAATGCCCTTGGGTGCAAAGGTCACCGAATTGAATCGCAGTAATTGCGTGAACCTGGTGCTGCGCGCTTTCCAGTCCAATGACACCGTGAAGGCGCTGATCTTCATGCCTGGCGCGACGGATGAGTTCTACATGTTCCGTCGCGCCCGTGCGGTGGTGACGAACAGCAATCCATCCCTGCTCGACGCCGTTGCGGCCCTGACGAACCAGACATTGATTCGCGCTACCTTCTATCCGCCGCTGCTGCTGCTGCATACGGACGAGGACCCACTCGAACCTCTGATTCGCGTCAGCCACTCTGCCGCGGCCGATAAACTGCGCCGCACTGCCTTCCTGCCTCACGTTGTGTACGATGACCGCGATTGGGATTTCGTGCAGCCCAAGCTGAAGAAGAACCTGAAGATGGACATTCGGCCATGGAGGCGCTCTTACGACTCCTGGCATTTTTATCGGCACAGCTTCGCTGCGTGGGGCCTGAGCCGCTGGGAGGCCCTTGAAGCCGTGGCGCTGGCGGGCAAGACAATCGTCACAGTTGAAAGACGCCACCTCCTCTTTGAGGGTGATGAGCGCGTCCGAGCGACTCCCAAATTCGACGCGGTTCCGCGCTGACCTCTGCCCTGTCCAGGGGAATGGCTCATCTTGGGCCAACCGTCCACAAACTGGACACGCGCTGCCCTGGAATCGGCAAGCATAGCCTCCTGCTTAAGGATTCGTCATTCGGAATTTATGCGTCATTTCGACATTCCGATTTCGTCAAACGACCTTGGTATGTTCCGTGCTGGCCAATGCGCCATGAGAACGTCGCAGTGTCCCTTTAAGGAGGGGCCTGCGCGTCCCACCGCCTCCTCCACAGAGGTAGAGGCGAAAAGTCCCTCCATAACTCCGCTGGAATGCGCTGTGCCAGTGGCGTAGCGCTCTTCAACTCCTTGGGTTTGGTTTCTGGCGGCCTGCGCAAGCAGGCCGCCACCTTTTTTCACCCAAAAGACGGAGTGGCGGAGTGATGGAGTAATGGAGCAATTGAGTGCAGATGCCGCAGCCCGAAATTCTCAAGGTTTCAATACTCCAATAATCCATTACTCCATCTTTCCATTGTTCCATTACTCCACCGCTCCACCACTCCAGTTCGTTTAAAAGTCGTGCGTCAGGATCGCTTCGACCCGACGGCAGATCTCCTTCCCATAATCCGTCCACATGCCCTCTCCCCAATAGCGATAACAACTCGTTTGTGAACACAGCAGATGAAACAGAGAATTCCGGTATCGCGGGTCACTGGAAGCAACACCGGGTTTCAGGACCTTCTCATAAAAATGTGAGCTGGCGCGCTCCATCGGACCGATCAGCGACTCGTAGCCCTTGACCCAGGAAATGTTGTTCGTCCAACTGCCGCCTTCCATGTGAAAACGGTGATCCTCTTTCTTGAGTTGCTCGATCACCTGCCCCAGCCGCTCCGGGCCTTGACCAGGATTGAATCGGTCCCAGATTCTTTTTTGGAAAATCGGTTGAAGCGGCGGCAGGTCCTGCTCGCGAATGCCCAGCACAAATAGATGTTCGAGATATTCGGTCGCGTTCATCGCCGGAGTTCTGGAGCCTGAACATTCGCGCATGACTTCAAGGTATTTCGACGGAAATTCGTTCATCATCACGCCGCCATTTTCGCCATCGGCGATTTGTGCCACCAGCGGCGGAACCTCTTTGCCCGCCAATTCCCACCGCGACAGGCCCTTTGCCTCATAGTACGGCTGCATCTGGGCGACCAGTTTGGTGTCACTGCCCTGGGTCTTGATAATCGCAATGATACTGGCTTCCTCGCCCCGGGCGTTGCGGCACACCAGACGGTGCGGCAAATGTTTGCGCTCGGCGCCCTGGCCGTTGTCGGGTCGCTCGACCGTATGTTCCTGCACCAGGACCCACTGATACCCGCAGTTCTTAAGCGTCTTAACGAATTCATAGGCGGTTTCGGGATGATTTGGCAGCGCCATTTCTGCCGGAGAAAAGCCGCGCACCCGTGCCAGCGCCTCCCAGCCGAAGATCGCGGCGAAATCATGTTGCCAGGCCCGGACATGCTGGCGGTAGTCCTGCACCGGAGTCGAAGGCGCCACTGCGTGGCCCCACGGGCAACCCAGCCACTCGACTGAGCCGCGATAACGGGCGTCGCACGTAATTCGCTTGAGATTGTCAAAGACGTCGTTAAGGCCCATCTGCCGCATGCCGTGCAGCAGCGTTCCGGAATACTCGAGCATGACCCGCGGCTGTTTGCCTTCTTCCACCAATTGCGGAATAAATTCTCCCATCCGCTTGTAGCACCAGACGAACACCGGCGCGTTGTGGTTGTCCCCAATGCCCGGGTTATCCATCATGTACTTGAGATTGCTGATGATTTCGGCTGTGGCCAGATCCTG
This sequence comes from uncultured Verrucomicrobiota bacterium, assembly GCA_964446585.1. Lineage (GTDB taxonomy): Bacteria > Verrucomicrobiota > Verrucomicrobiia > Limisphaerales > UBA8199 > CAYUPI01. Next base: position 66,425 of record CAYUPI010000023.1, on the reverse strand, counting down.
GCCGCCCGCCGGAATCAACGGCTGATGCATGTGCAGCGCGCTCGCAAAGGCGCCGTTGATGTTCGCGAAATCAATCCGGCTGTCGGCCTGGAACACCGGCTTGCCCGCTGTCCCGGCGATGGCGGCCTCAACTTGTGCCTCAGACCCGCAAATGTTCGGGCGTTGCTCAATATACTCCGCAATTTCAGTCATAACATGTCCAACTCTGGGCCGTGCAGCCTCCGCGAGAATCGCGAGTTAGTCAATGGCCCCCGCCAGCCGATTTCACTGATGTCAGCCCGCAACTTTGGCGCTCAGTCATGCCGTTGCCAGTTCCTCCCGTTTTGCATAGGATGCCGGCACCATGAAAAAAGTTATCGCTCTTATACCAGTCTTGGTTTTGCTCGCCATGAACGCCAGTGCCGCCGAAAAGCTTCAGCATGTTGTCAGTTTCAAATTCAAAAGCACGGCCGCGCCGGATGACATCAAGAAAGTTGAAACTGCGTTCCGTGCCTTAAAAGAAAAGATTCCCCAAGTCGTGAAGCTCGAATGGGGCACCAATATCAGCAAAGAAAACCTCGACAAAGGATTTACCCATTGTTTTATTCTGAGCTTTAAGAACGAGAAGGATCGGGATGCCTATATTTCCCATGCAGAGCACAAGGACTTTGTCAAGCTGGTCGGCCCGGTGCTCGAGGAAGCGTTTGTTATTGATTTCTGGGCGAAGGACTGACTGGCCACTTTGCGCGTAACGGCCGGTCCCTCAACCGACCCGTGGGCACGGCAGGCATGGTCATTGCAGGCAGGTCAGTTGCTCAGTGCAGTTTCGGCCCGCGAAATAAGGAAAACCACGGGAGTAACACCCGTGGTTTTCCAGCCTTTGATCAAACCGCCCCGGAGACCGTTTTTCCGTTTCTCCAATTACTCAGGAACGTGGACGCTTCGGTCAGTTTTTGCTCCAGATTCTGCACGCGGCGAGCACCCTCAGACGCGGACTGCAGGGCTTCGTCGCGCTCCTTTTCAATGCGGGCCAACTGCGCCTTAATCGGTTCGATGACGATGCGCGATTTGGTTTGGAACTCGGTCTCCCACTCCGCCTTCGCGGCTGAGTGGCGCTGCTCCGCCTGGGCGGTCAGCTCCGCAATCAGTTCCTGCTCACGCTGCCTGGCCTTGGTCTGCACAGCCTCTTCCTTCAGTTGCATTTCTTTCCGGAGTTGGGCTTCCAGCTCACGCAGAGCGGCCTCGGCCTCCACGTCGCGCCGGCGAACCAGCTCTTTGGTCTGGGCCTGCACCTCGGCTCGGGCAGCGTCTAATTTGGCCTGCCATTGTTGATCACGCTGGCGAGATTTGGACAGGAAAAGTTCTTCCTTCTGCTGCGCTTCGAGACCCAACCGGGCCTCTTTGGCGCGGGCACGCGACTCGGCCTGGCGTTCCCATTCTTCCTCACGGGCGCTCAAATCCGAGGCAAATTGATTTTGCAATTCGGTTTCCCGCGCCTCGGCTCGCGTGGCCAGTTCCTGCTCGCGCTGCTTGAGCCTGGTCTGGAAGGCTGTTTCCTTCTGCTGCAATTCCTGTTTCATGCGAGAGTCAGCCTCACGCGCTTGAACCTCGAGCTGGCGTTCCAATTCCAATTCCCGCCGACGCCACTGCTCAGCAGCCTGCGTTTGCAAGTCGCTCAGACGGGCCTCCGCTTGCGCCTGCAACTGCTCTTCCCGTTGTTTGAGCCGGAATTGGGCGGCTTCTTCCCGCTGCTGCACCTCTTGATTCCAGCGCGCCTCGACCTCGCGAGCGCGAGCCTCCATCTGACGCTGAAGTTCCGCTTCGCGGAGGCGGGCGGCCTGCTCCACCTTGTCTTTCTCGTCCGCCAGGCGCGCCTCAAATGCGAGGGACAGCTCCTGCTCGCGTTGGCTCAACCGGTGTTCAGCATCTTCTTCTCGCTGTCGCAGAGTCTTTTCAAATTCGAACTGCTGGCGCTCCCACCGGTGCGTCTCCTGCCGGACAGCCTTGTCCGTTTGACGGGCGGCGTCTTCCTGGGTCTGGGCCAGCTTGCGCCCAAGAGTGTCCACTTGATGCTTCAACTGAGATTCCGCTTCATCACGAGCCTGCAGGGCTTCCTTCAAGTCATGCTCCAACCGGGCTGATTTTTCCACCGCGGCCAATTCGGCATCCGCCATTTGGCGGCGAGCCTGGACAACCTGGGTTTTGCAATCCTCGGTCACCTCCATCAATTTCCTGTGATGTTCCTGCATCAGGGTGGTGCGCTCCGCTTCGCTGGCAGCACGCTGGTCGTCGAGTTCCTGACGCAAGTGGGTAAGACGCTCGGACCACGCGTTCTGGCGCATCTGGATCTGCCGCTCGATCTCGGACTTCTGCAAATCGCGCAGAGCATCCTTCTCAAGCACCGTGCGATTAAGCGAATCAGCCATGCCGGCGAGCTTGGCTACCCATTCTTCCTCCTTTTGCTTCGCTTGCTCTTCGAGTTTGGCCGCGGAGGTATTCATGGCCTCACGAGCGGTCACCAGTTCCGCATCTTTATCGAACAGAGCCCGATCGGCGCTGGCCTTTGCTTCGGCCAGCGCCTTGTCACGATCGGCGATCTCGGCTGAGGCCTCCCTGGCGATGCGTTCGCAACGCAAAATCTTTTGCCGACCGGCGCGAGTGTAGAGCCAATGCAGACGGCGGCCCATAAAGCCGAGACGATAAGCCGGGCGCTGCCGTTCAGGCTGGAAGACGGTGGAAAAGCCGATCTCGACCATCAGCGTGGGAAGGAATGCCACGATGAATGCCAGCACGGGATAAACCCAAATCCGCACCATGCTGATTTGGTCGGTCAGGATGTCGCCTCGCTCTTTGGCGGTGGTCTTGATCGACATGGGACGCTCGCCCTTGATCAAGCCGCGCACGATTTCCACCGTGGTCGCAATGCGGTGCACCTGAGTTTTTCTGATGGACGCCTCGCGCGCCTCGTAAAATCCCTCAGCCTTCTTCCGGCAGGCATCGATTTCCGCGCGGATTCCGTCCACCTTCTGAACCGCGGCCGTCACTTCCTGATCCATTTGTTTCTCTTCCGCGTTCAACTCGGCGAGCAGGGCGGTCTGGGCGGCGGCCAATTCTTCGCGTTTGGTGTCTGATTTCTCGCGTTTGTCGGTTGAACGCTTGTCGTATTCTTCGCGCAGACGACGGGCATCGGCGTCCACCTGGGCCACACGCTCACGCCGCTTGCTATTGACGGCCAGCAGTTCGGCTTCTTTGGCCTTGATTTGATCATCGAGCTCGGCCACAGCGGTTGGTTTAAGGACCGGGTTGACCTCGCGCTCGGGCGGCACGCCGGGAGAGACCGGCTCACGCATGAATTTTCTCCTGAGAAAGTTGGCGTTATCGTAGTCCGCCTTGTCCTTTTCATACGCGGCTTTCGCATTGGCGTATTCGGTCATTTTCGTCTTGTAGGCATTCTCAATGCGAGCTTCTTCAGTGTTCCATTTCGTGGCCCGGCCCAACTCGACCTCGCGCCGGGCGCGCAAATCGGCAAGCGCTTTAGTGAGCTGTTCGGTATCTGCATTGAACTGCGCGATGATCGTCGCCTGGCGCGCCTCTACCTCCGACAACTCTTTCTTCTGATAATCAGTCAGGTTGATGGCGTCCTGGCGCACCTCATCGTTGCGCTTGAGTGAGTCTTCGAGGTCGGCCTTGGCCTTGTTGCGTTTGGCGGCCAACTCGGCGAGCGTGTGTTCACGCTCCACTTTCTTTTGCTCGATCGCAGCCAGGTCGCCATTCAAGTGGTTGATTTTGACTTCTTCTTCGGTTGCTTTCTCCAGCATCTGACTGGCTGGGTTCATGGCAACCCCCATCTCATAGACCGCCATGTCCTTGACCAACTGGAAAGTCAGCACACAGATCAAGGGCAGGCCGACAAACAGCATGAAGCCTTTTTGGAAGCCTTGCCGTGAAGCGGTCCAGATCGCCAGCGGCAGCTTCAGCAACTCGCACGCGAGGATAGTTGCTCCTATCGGACCGATGCCAAAGAAAGTCACTCCCATGCCCTGTGGCAGGCAGACGGTCTGCTGGTATTTCCAGCCCGTCGCCAGGATCACGAATTCGGTTACCGTCGCCATGGCGAGCAACGGCAGCGTTAAGTACGAGATGCGTTTCGTCTTCAGCCGTTGCCATGGGGAGAACCCCATGTCCGATGGGGCGACGGAATGGACGGGTTCCTGCGAATTCGTGGACTTGATGATTTTCATAGATTGATTTTGAGACCTCCGGGCAATATGGACTGCGGTGAGTTTTAGAAACTAACGACGAGATCTTTCAAAGGACGAGTCTGTGAACCTGACGTACGCATCGGTGTCCCCATCTGGCTCTCGTTTCCATCACATTCGGAGCCAGGAGCAGCTTGTGTGCCAGTGCTCGAACGCTGGACAATTCCCGCTTTGCAAGCGCGACTCTAAACAAGCGAATGGTAAGCGGAGCAGGACAAAGCCGTTCAGGAACTTGCTTACTGAGCGATCTTAAGAAATCGGAAAGTTCTGTCCGCTCTTTGGAGGCAAAGTTGGGGCAGTCGTGTCAAAAATCCTGACTTATCTGAAAACATAATTCTTGCCGTAACCTCCTGGTGCTACGTAAGAATCATGATCCGAATATGGCGATGATTTTGTACAACCTGTTTCCTCTGCTCGCGGCGCCCTTTTCCCGCTGGAACCAGCACTTCCAGCGAGCGGCCACCATGGGTTTCAACTGGGTATTTGTTAATCCAATCCAGCGGCCAGGTGCTTCGCGCAGTTTGTATTCCATCGCGGATTACTTTGCCATAAATCCAGTGTTGCTGGATCCGGCCAGCGGAGCTCCACCGGAGGATCAGGTCCGGCACGTGGTCGCCCAGGCAAAAGCGGCCGGCCTGAAGGCCATGCTCGATCTCGTGATCAACCATTGCGCCATCGATTCACCGCTGACGCGGCAACACCCTGAGTGGTTCGTCCGGCAGCCAGACGGGCGCATCGCGAATTCCTCCTGTCATCACAATGGCGAGAGAATCGTCTGGAAGGACCTCGCCCAGTTTGATCACCGTCACACGCGCGACCACGAGGGGCTCTATCGCTACTGCTTCGGCGTGGTCGAACACCTGCTCGGGTTGGGGTTTGAAGGTTTCCGCTGTGATGCCGCCTACCAGGTGCCGCAAGCCTTTTGGCGCCGGTTGATTCGCGAAACCAAAGCGCGGAATCCGCACACCCACTTCATCGCCGAAACGCTCGGCTGTTCGGCTGATGAAACCCGGGAAACCGCGCGCGCGGGCTTCGATTATGTCTTCAACAGCTCCAAATGGTGGAACTTTTCCGATTGGTGGCTGATCGAGCAATACAATCTGGTGCGGGAAACCGCCCAAACGATCAGTTTCCCCGAGACGCACGACACCCCTCGTCTATGTGAAGAGCTCAACGGCAACATCGACGGACTCAAGCAGCGTTATTTGTTCTCCGCGCTGTTTTCGGCCGGCGTCATGATGCCGATGGGATTCGAATACGGACTCCGCAAGGCGTTGCACGTCATCCATAGCTCCCCCGCCGACTGGAGAATTGACGGCATCAACCTCTGTTCCTTCATCGCGCGGGTCAATGCTGTCAAAAAGGCGCACGCGGTCTTCCGCGAGGAAAGTCCCACGAGCATTCTGCCCTGCCAAAACCCGAACATTTTGTTCCTGTGGAAAGCGTCCGCCAGCCACAAGGATGAAGCTTTGCTGATCCTCAACAAAGACCCGTGGCAGCGCCAGGAATTCTGCACGGACCATTTGCGGCCGTTCGTCCAGTCCGGCGCCCCCTTGCGCGATGTCTCACCCGAGCATCGGCTGGATTACATTCCCGAGCCGTTTCATTATGCGCTGCGACCCGGACAGGGCATTGTGCTCGTCACGTCGCGCGATAAATGACGCTTGAAGGCCGAAATCCGAAGGCCGAAGCCTGAAAGAAGCTCGAAATCCGAATTCCTAAACTCGAAGGAAACCCCAATACCGAAATTCGAACAGGAGCGAACCTGGCGACCGCTTCGAGCTTCGGACCTCGGATTGCTTTCGGATTTCGGCATTCGGGTTTCGGATTTACCCATCATTTCTCCCGAATAAAGTCGTACACGCGCAGATAATGGTAGCCGGGATGGTTCCACGAAAAATCATACCTCATCCCATTCACCATCAGCTCGCGAAAATATTTCGGGTACGAATACCAGAGTCCAATCGCGCGATGAAGGGCTGACTCGATCCCCTGGGCATTGAAGTCATTGAAGACATAGCCATTGCGTTCCTGAAACGGCCGCTCTGCATGATTGGCGTCGAAAACAGTATCCGCAAGCCCTCCAGTCGCCCGCACGACCGGCACCGTGCCATATTTCAGACCGATGAGCTGCGTCAGACCGCAAGGCTCAAAGAGACTAGGCACGATAATCATGTCTGCCCCAGCGTAAACCATGTGTGACAGGTCCTCGTTGAAGCCCAATTCCAGGTGGCAGTCGGGATGATCGTTGTACTGCTGTTTGAGACGCCAGAAATGGTGGCCGATTTGGCCATCCGGACTGGTCCCCAGCAGCACGAATTGGCAGCCGTTTCGAATGCAGTAATGAACGGCGTGAGTGATCAGCGGAACGCCCTTTTGGTGATCCAGCCGCCCAACATAGCAGACCAACGGCTTGAAGACTTCCTGCAGCCAGAATCGCTGACGCAAGGCCCGCTTGTTCTCATACTTATTCTCCAGCGATTCAATCCCGTACTGGCGAGGAATGTGGTGGTCGGTCTGCGGGTTCCATACGTCATAATCGACACCGTTTAGAATTCCGCCGATCTTGTTGCGGTGGACGTAAAGCGTCTGGCCAAGTCCATAGTTCTGCGACGTATTCATGATCTCCCAGGCGTAATGCGGGGAGACCGTGGTCACAAAATTTGAATAAACGATGCCGCCTTTCATCATGTTGATGGCCGCCCGGTTGAAATTGTCCTGCAGCCGGTCGTGGTGAAAGAAATGGCTGTGCCGATCCAGGCCCGTGGCGCGCAAAATATGTTCTCCCGTGACGCCCTGATGCTGCAGATTGTGCAGGGTATAACAGACTCGCGAGTGCCTCATGCCCAGGTGCTGGTAAATCTCGTAGAGTAACACCGGCGCCAGACCCGTCTGCCAATCATGGCAATGGATGATGTCGGGATGTTTTTGGCTCTTGAACATGAACTCGAGCGCCGCCCGGCAGAAAAAGGCAAACCGCTGGTCGTCATCTCTCTGGCCGTAAAACATCCGGCGATGAAAGAAATTATGCTCCGAATGCGGCTCGATAAAAAAGCATTTGCGCCCGTGGACGAATCCGAAGAAGACGCTGCAATGGACCGACTGGCGATACCACGGCACCCAGAGATCGTTAAACGAAAGGCGCAGGTCGTAGATCTGATCGTACCGCAGGCAATCGTACTTGGGCAGGATGATCTCGACGGAGTTGCCGCGGATTTCCAGCTCCCGGCCCAGGCCAAACACGACGTCCGCCAGCCCCCCCACCTTGGCGACCGGGGCGCACTCGGACGCTAACATGGCGATGTACATTGTAAGGGTCTTACGGGTCCGACGCGTGCGCCGATTTCGCCCTGACCAATAGCCAATGACGAGTGCCGGATCAATGTCGAAATCCGCCGAGCGAGGCTGCTGCCGTTTTAGGGCCTTTATGCGCCGCGAAATGCGGTTGACAACCAAAGCGCGCGCTTCGACATTCAGGCGAAACAACCAACAACCCTACCAACAGCATAGCGAATGAAAGCCAACACCTTCTTTGTCTCCGCGGCCTGTGTCCTTCTGACATTGGCGAGCCTCGGAGCGAAGGAGAAGAAGATCCCCCTCGGAGCGACCGTGGACACACTCACGTTCACAGATATTCACTATCTACCGCGCACATTGGAAGACCTGGGTGAAGCCAAGGCCTATGTCATCGCCTTCTCCACGACCGCTTGTCCTCTGGCGCAAAGATACTTGCCGCGGCTTCAGGAACTGTCCATCCAATACGGCGCCAAAGGCGTCCGGTTCCTGAGTCTGAATGTCGGCCCGGACGATTCATTGAAAGAGGTCGCATATCAGGCGATGGAGCAGAAGGTGGATTTCCCGGTCGGGAAAGATTTTGGTGGTCAATGCGCGCGCTCGTTGGGCGCCGGCCGCACACCGGAAGTGGTGGTGCTGGACGGCAGCCGGACGATCCGTTACCGGGGCAGGATTGATAATCAGTACCGCCTCGGCGGAGTCAAACCCTCCCCGGACAGGCAGGACCTCAAAGAAGCCATCGACGACCTGTTGGCCGGCCGCAAAGTGCGCGTGAAAGAAACGGCGGTGGACGGTTGCGTCATCACTTTTCCGGCAACCCCGTCGCCGGACCCGTCATTGACCTACGCCAAGGACGTCGCTCCGCTCATCAACAAGCATTGTGTGGTCTGCCACCGGCCCGGGACCGAAGCGCCGTTCTCTCTAACTTCCTACGAAAAAGCGGCCGCCAAAGCGGGAACCATCGCCGAAGTTGTCTTGGAGCAAAGGATGCCGCCGTGGTTTGCGCACCCTGGCTTCGGCAAGTTTATCAATGACCGGTCTCTCACTGCGGAGGAACGCAACACACTCATCCAATGGGCGCGCGGCAACCGGGCGCCGGGCGACCTGTCGCAGGCGCCCAAACCGCCGCAGTTCCCCGACAGCAAATGGTCGATCGGCGAGCCCGACGTGATCATCACCGCCAGCAAGCCCGAGACTCTGCCGGCGACCGGCTACATCCCCTATCGATACGTCATTCTGCCTTACACATTCCCGCACGACACCTGGGTGCAAGGCGTGCAAATTATGCCGAGCAATCCCCGTGTGGTGCATCACGCCAATCTGGCGCTCGCATCGCTGACTCAGCCCTGGGATGAGAGCCGTAATTTCATCACCGGCAAAGTTCCCGGCGGTCTGAATGTCGATCTCGATTCGGGCATGGCAATGATGTTTCCGAAGGGCATGGGGTTGGTCTATCAAATCCACTACGTGACCACCGGGAAGGAAGAGACCGACCAAATTTCCGTCGGGTTCCGGTTCGCCAAGGAACCAATCCACAAGCGGGTTCGTTACAAGATTATCGGCGACTACAAGTTCCGGATCCCTCCCGACGCGCCTGCCTGGCCGGTTGCTGCCCAAAAGGAGCTCGAATGCGATGCCACCGGCATCGGACTATTCAGCCACATGCATCTGCGCGGCAAGGACAGCACATTCTTCGCGCACTACCCGGATGGCAAGACCGAAACCTTGCTGGTCCTGCCCAACTACAGTTTCGACTGGCAATTAAGTTATGTCTGGCCGCGCGGCGAGCAGCATTTCCCCAAAGGCACGAAGATCGAATGCAGCTCGCACTTCGACAATTCGCGCTTCAATCCCTACAACCCCAACCCGAGTGTCACGGTCACCAACGGACCGCAGACGCACGATGAAATGATGCAGGGGTTCTTCTTTTACACGGCCGACAATGAGAATCTGAACATCCGGGTCGACCCAAAGACCGGGAAAGAAATTCCCCAGGACCAGACGCGCGCGGCGGCAAATTAATCAGTCGGTGCTTTTTGCTGCTTGAACTGGTCCGCTGGCTCATCGTATCGGAAGGTGCTGCGACCCGGTGGCACACCGTGTCTGCGCGCCAGTTCACGCATCCAGGCCAGGTAATTATGCCTCTCCTCAATGGTCAGATCCAGATTCACGCGCGCCAGTTCCTCGCCGAATGCCCGTTCGTGAAAGTCGCGCTCGATTTTGCGCAGGCGGGCGAGTTGTTCCTGCGACCAGTGTAACTTTCGGTATGTTATCGGAGCGCGCTTCATTTGTAATTCATTTGTTCAGCCACTCGAAATATATCATCACGTCCGGCAGGCACGCCAATGCGCTGGCGGGTACCAACTCTTGGTCCACAAGCGCGCTTCTTGCCTCCTCAACGTATTTCTTCAATCCATAATCTTTGAGCGGATTTTGCGGAAGGTGCGCGGCGGCAAGCTCGAGTCTCAGAGTATGGTCTTCCATCAATGGAGCGTCGCGGCCGTGGCGGGCTTTACGCAGGGCCGAAACATAGGGACGCAGAAGCCGTTCCATGAGCCGAATGCGGCGCCGATCCAGCTCCTCCCAATATCGTCGTTCAGCATTGATCGCTCCAATCGTGCGAGGATCCTGCTCCGCGGCAAGGTCCAGCGCCGGTCGCAGAGCGCGTATTTTGGCTGGACACCGTCGCTCCAGGAGCAGTTCGGCCAGAGCCTCCGCTTGGAAGATATGCAGCCAGCCCCGATCGTCCTCAGCTTCAATCATTCGCACCCCGAGTGCGGTGATGAACGACCAGTCCTTATCGCGGTTTGTTCGCTTCATTTCGGCTACTGTATTCGGGGAGGCGTACAGGCCAACGACCTCCTCAGGCCAGGGTGAGGATTCGCGCACTGCGTGACCGAAAACGTCGAGCGTCACCGGGACGGGCGCGACAGACCATTCGAAATGGCTTGTCCAGCCACCACGGTGCCAGCGCGAGTCCAGCGGCGGACTGATATTGCCGCGGTATCGGCAGGCCACGCCCGAGATCGATGTCGAGCTCAACAAATCCAGCAACGCCTCGAAGGAAGACGGATGACAAAGCAAATCGCAGTCGTTTGTGGATTCCGCTACCCCATAATGGACACAAGCCAATCCGCTGGTGATTCCGCAGACCACGCCCCGATCGCGAAGCGTCCGCACCAGGTCTTCGTAGAAGTGGTAAACCTCCGTCAGATCCATTTCTTCAACCCCCATTTGTGGAGCAACGTCATGAGGAATTTGAAGTCGCGGTGGCGCTTTTCAGAGTAGGGGAACCACCAGAGATTGCTTTTCATCGGCATCAGGTCCCAGTTGATGTGTTTCATCCGGACGAACTCGCGCAGGCCATGCCTTGAGTGGGTAACGCCCATGCCGCTTTGTTTGACGCCAAACCACGGCGTTTCGGGCGCTCCGTGCGTGTAGATCACGTCGTTGATGAGGATGGTTCCGGCTTCGAGCTGCTCGGCGATTCGTCGGCCGCGGCGAGTATCCGTGGTCCAGACGCTGGCCAACAAGCCAAAGCTCGAATCGTTCGCCTCTCGAAGGGCTTCGGCCTCATCTTTGACGACGATGATTGGCAGCACCGGCCCAAACGTTTCCTCCTGCATCAGCCGCATCGAATGGTTGACGTTCATTAAGATCGTTGGTTCGAAAAAATAACCAGGCAGCCCGTCAATGCGCCGTCCGCCGGCGAGGATTTTCGCGCCTTTGGCCACTGCGTCCTGGATTTGTTCCGTCACCACCTGAAGTTGTCTCGAGTTGTTCAAGGGGCCGATGTCCTGCTGGCCCTCGTAACCTACCCGCAGCGTCTTCGTTTTTTCCACCACCGCCTGGATGAAACGGTCGGCGATGGATTCCACGACGTAGAGACGCTCGACGGAGGCGCACGTCTGGCCGCAGTTACAGAATGCGCCCCACAATGCGCCGTTGATCGTGCGCTCGAATGGCGCGTCCGCGCACACAATCATGGCGTCCTTGCCGCCGAGCTCCAGCACGAAGGGCAGGAGGCGCTGGGCGGCCGCCTCGGCAATCTTGCGGCCCGTGCGCACGCTCCCGGTAAAAAAGATTTTGTCTATTGCGGCATCAGCCAGCGCGCCGCCGGTCGTGCCGTCCCCCGTCAAAACCTGCAGGACGCCGTCAGGCAATCCCGCTTCGCGAAACAGTTCGCCAATCTGAATACCCACGAGCGGCGTATGCTCCGACGGCTTAAGCACAACGGCATTGCCGGCCATGAGTCCCATGACCACCTCACCCATTGGAATGGAAAACGGGTAGTTCCAGGGGGAGATGATCCCTGCGACGCCCACCGGCTCATACAGTATGCGCGATTTCTTGTTGCGGAACACCGACAAGGTAAACTGTTCGTCGCGCAACAATCTTTCCGATTTCCGGGCGAAGTAATCCATCAGGTTGGCGACGGGCATGACTTCGCTCGAGAGCGCTTCGACCGTAGGCTTGCCGGTTTCGCAGGCGATCAGCTCGCATAAATCATCCTGCCGTTGCACCAACAGATCCTTGGCCCGGAGAATGTGCGCGCCGCGTTGTTTGAAGGAGAGCGAAGCCCAGGCCGCCTGCGCCGCTCGGGCGCGGGCGACCGCATCGTTCACTTGGCGAGTGGTCGAGATTGGAGCGCGACCAAGTTCCTCGAGCGTTGCCGGATTGCGCGAGATGAGTTCCGCCTCAGGCGGTGCGACAGTTTGGGGCTGGGTGGCGGTCGAGTTCATGTGGCTGGTTTCTGAGACTTCCTCCCGGTAAACCCTCTGCGTTCGCCCATCAAGCACAAAATCCTGAACCGAGCAGCGCTTCGGCCCAATTCGTTAGGCAGAACCGCTCATCAAGAGCCTCGACAATCGTTGGAGGTTCGTTGGCGGCAGCCGCTCTTGTCAGGGCCCTTCTCCAGTGGTCGGATCGATGATCGACTTCACTTCGGAGATTCGGTTGGCGGGAAATCCCCCTTGCTTCGCGTGCTCGCGCACGAGCCCTTCGTTGGGCGCGATGTAAACGCAATAAACCTTGTCATCCGTCACGTAGCTCTCGAGCCACTGGATTTGCGGGCCGAGTTTGTTCAAAACACTGCACGATTTCTGAGAGATCTCGTGAAGCTGGCCGGAGCTGAGCTTTCCGGCTCCTGGAATTTCCCGTTCGATGATGTATTTGGGCATAAACGTTGTGCAAAGGAGTGAACTCCAAACATCGTCTCCTGGCAACAAAGACTAAACCCTTGAAAGTGGCCATCAACGCGCCAAAACCCTCGCGAGGTAGATGCCATGGCCGACGACGGTCGCCAAGGGAACAACCAACGAAAACAGAGCGCGAGAGGGTTGCTGGCAATAGACATGTCCGTCTTCGCCGATGTGCGGCGCGCCTGGGAGGTTGTCAAGCATGACCGCGCGGTCGGGATATTCCGGGTCATAGACCAGGGGCTCGCCCGTCTCCTGGAACCTTTCCGGCGCGTTCGTCCTCGCTGTTGCATTGCCGGATCGCCCATCACCCGTTTCGAATTCGAACGTGAGTTTATAGACTGTGCGATTGTTTTCCTTGACTCGGGTCGCTTCCTTCGCGATGAGCTTTCCTGTGGTTGGAATACCATGAATTAACAGCCGGCAAGCCTTCGACCGGCGTGAAAGGGCGAAAACAATCAGCCCCAATCCGACCAGCGGGACAATCATGACGAACAGCACGCCCGGGCCGAACACATTTGTTCTCATTCCCTGGATCCGCGCGATCGTTGGATCGTTTGTGAGATACTGCACAGTCAGCTTTCGCCCGACGGGCAATCTAGCGCCGACGGCGTATGAAGCGTTGGTGTATTCTTTGTCATCCACCACGAACCTGAATTCGTTCTTGTAGATCGGTGTGCCGCGCCGGTGTTTGCTTCCGCCTTCAGTTGCGCCGGTGTAACCACTGCGTGTCACCTGTCCCTCCGCGACCGCCAGCGCTCTCCGAAAGCGATACCAACTCGTCAGGTCCGCCCGGCACACGAACGCCCAAAAGAAAACCAGGCCAAAGCCGAGCAACAACCAACCGATCTGGCTGGCCTGCCCGCCAAAGAGGATGCGCACACGAACCAAAAGCGGCACCGCTCGCGGTGCGCCCGCCAGCCGCCTGAGAATCGAAGAATCTGAGAGCTCCGTCATAAACGCTGTTCCGCACACGAACGAACAGTGAGAGGTACCACACCGGGAGGCAAGGATTCGCTCAGAAACATCCAGTGGTAGTTAGCAGTGTAATTCGAAACAGCCGCATTCCAAAAACCGCGTGACAGCCACGGCCACATCCTTCCGCCACATCATCCAGGTGTGGGAATGGCGCACGAGGATAAAATCCTGCATACCTTGCAGCCCTGTGCTTCGGACGGAAACTTTGCCGTCGTCGGGGCCGGGGATCCACGCAGAAAATAGGGGGTTCATGGAACGATCTCCAGCTATGATCCCCGCCTGGAAATTGGCGGGGCCGAGCACGTTTGGCAGGCTGTAGTCTTCAGTGCCGAGTTGACTGCAGGCTGGGCCGGCGAAAAATCTGTAAAGAGGCTTGTTCTGGAACCGATCAGCCAATTCGCTTCCGTGATTGGGTGGCGCAAGCATCACTACCGCGCCCAGGTTTTCGATTTGGTTTTTCGACAAATACTGGCGCACAACAATACCGCCCATCGAATGCGTGACGAAATGGATTTTCGCTGTGCGGTCCTTGGTTTTTGCCTGAAGCAGAGGTCCCAGCCATTCTTCAGCGACCGCCTGGATCGAAAGGCGAGTGGAGGGGTAAGACGCGTTGATCACGCGATAACCTGCTTTTCTCAGAGCCCAGTCCAGTCGCTTCATGGACCAGGAAGTTCGTCCCAGACCGTGAATCAGCACGACATAATCTCCGTGCTCGTTCGTCGAAAATCCTTCTCGTGCCGGGCTGTTGTTCAGCCAGGCCAACTGAGCGAGCAATATCGACGCGACCGAGATTGTTCTCCAGTACATCGCAAACAAGAAAGGCTTTGCAAATCGGCCTTTCGAAGGCGGAGACATGAGGAATTATTAAGCGCTGAGTTAGAGGCTGCAAAGTGAAAATGGTTGGGTTAAGCTTCCAGTATGAGCCGGCGGGAATTCTTACCGCGGACTGGATTCAAGAAGCAATCCCTCGAGAACGGCCGCATTCCTTGGTCAACTGTTCTGGTAAGGGATGCGTTGGCCGCCGTGCTGCTTGCATGGAGCAGTGCAGCTGCGTTGGGAGACTACGTCCATCATATCACGATCGACGGTAACTTTTCCGATTGGGTGGGAGTCCCCTCACACTACGACCCGGTAAGTGGTCCGGGCGTGCTCCATAACGGCATTCCGGATACGCATGACACCGACCACAGCGGCCCCGACGACATTCCGTCCTATGTGGAGCATCCGGATGTTGATTTGATTGAATACAAGTTTACGCACGACGAGACGAACCTTTACGCGTATTTCCGAGCAACCGGCCAAATCGGCCGGACGATCAGCAATGCCACCCAGCACGGACGCTATTACGTGATCGTCACCATCGACGTGGATAACAGTACGAACACCGGGTACGGCCTGCACGAGGGTGGTTATTATCCGACCAGCTACGGCTACGACATGAACATGGAGGTCGAGTTCTATGATGGCCAGCTGAACAAAGGCAACTACATCAACCACGGCGCCCGCGACTCGACCGAGTTAGATGCCGCTTTTGCTGACCAGACCAACGGCATCGTGCGCGTGCTGCCCGGCACTTACCATTATTACACGGAGTGGGTGTGGTTCGACAGTCCGAGCCCCGGCACCTACCGACTTCCTCCGCCGGACGATTTTGCGAGCATCACGTTCGTCAGCGACAAAGGACCGAGTTACCAGGGTATTGTCCGGCTCGCGCTTTCGGCCGACGGGACCCAGGCGGAGATGGCGGCTCCGTTCCGCGGGTTTATGCGCGACCCCGCCGGCAGCCCGATTATGGCGTTGCGCAAAAAGCTGAACATCTCGTTTTCTCTCGAAGCCAGCGGCGAGTTGGCGCCCGGGGGAACTTGGGCGTCGGACACGGGCGACCCGATCCGCGGCTATTACCTGAGTCCCTTTCAAGATCCGATGCTCAGGATTGCGCGGTCGAGCTCGGCGGGCGGACTCATGGTGTCCTGGAACGCGGGAGCGATCGGCATGGTTTTGCAGCGCGCCGATAGTCTTTCCAATCCCAGTTGGCATGACGTGATAGGCTCGGCAACAACCAATCAAGTGACGGTGTCGGCTGGGACCGGCAACGCCTTTTTTCGCCTGGCGGAGCAATGATGCGGAGTTGGCGCGGGATTTGAGGCTTGGAGAGCTGCACTCTCTTCGCTACGTTCGCAGAGCCGTGGGATTGACCCAACAGGATCTTCAAAGCCTCCTCGAAGCAAAAAGCCGCTCCCCGCATGAATTGCTTGGGATGCACCCGCTCGGGGATGGCTCGGGCGTGATCGTCCGTGCCTTGGCGCCAAATGCGGTCCGGGTCGAGGTTCAGCCGGTCCTCGAAAAGGAGATGCCCACGTTCGAGCTGAAGCGAGTCAGCAATACACCGGTATTCGAAGCGGCGACCAGCGAGGCCAGCCGCGTTTATGCGTATGACCTGCTCCTGACCGACGCCGCAGGTGTGGTCCGCCGAACCCGCGATCCTTATTCGTTCCTGCCGACGCTCGGCGAATCGGATTTGTATCTCTTTGGCAAGGGCGATGAGTACAAGATTTACGACAAGCTCGGCGCTCAGCTTCGCACGATTGATGGCGTCGGGGGAACGAGTTTCGCAGTTTGGGCGCCCAACGCCCAGCAGGTGAGCGTGGTCGGCGATTTCAATGGCTGGGACGGGCGGGGGCATCAGATGCGCTCGCTCGGTTCCTCGGGCGTGTGGGAGATTTTTGTCCCGGGAGTTGCCGAGGGCGCGCATTACAAATTCGAAATGCGGAACCAGCATGGGAAAGTGGGGATGAAAACCGATCCCTACGGTTTCTTCTTCGAAGTGCCGCCGAAGAATGCGGCGATTGTTTGGGACAATCGCAAGTTTTCCTGGACCGATGAGGCCTGGCTGGCGCAGCGTCGGCAGGCGGATATTTTCCGCTCGCCCCTGAGCATATACGAGATCCATCTCGGTTCCTGGCGGAAGAAAACCAAAACAGAATCGCTGAGCTATCGCGAGCTGGCCGAACCGCTGATCAAATACCTGTGCGAGATGGCGTTCACGCACGTGGAATTCATGCCCGTGGCAGAGCACGCGTTCTATCCATCGTGGGGCTACCAGGTGACCGGTTTTTTTGCGCCCACCAGCCGATACGGGACGCCGGATGATTTCCAATTCTTGATCAATGCGTTGCACCAGGCGGGTTTCGGAGTGATCGTCGATTGGGTACCAGCCCATTTTCCGCGGGATGACTGGGCGCTGGCACGTTTTGATGGCACCGCACTTTATGAGCATGAAGACCCGCGCAAAGGAGCACACCAGGATTGGGGCACGCTCATCTTCAATTATGGGCGGCATGAGGTGGTCAATTTCCTGCTCGCCAACGCGCTCTTCTGGTGCGAGCGCTTCCACGTCGATGGTCTGCGCGTCGATGCGGTCGCTTCGATGCTTTACCTGGACTATTCACGCAAACCGGGCCAGTGGATTCCCAACAAATACGGCGGACGCGAGAATCTGGAAGCCATCGATTTCCTGCGCAAATTCAACCATCTCGTTCACACGGAATTCCCCGGCGTAATGACGATCGCCGAAGAGTCCACTGCGTGGCCGCAAGTGACGCGGCCGCCGTACGCGGGAGGATTGGGCTTTTCCTTCAAGTGGAACATGGGCTGGATGCACGACACACTAGTCTATTTTAAACGGGAACCGGTCCACCGGAAGCATCATCAAAACGACCTGACGTTCGCCATGTTGTACCATCATCATGAGAATTTTATTCTGCCGCTGTCGCATGATGAAGTGGTGCACGGCAAGGGCTCATTGCTGGGCCGCATGCCGGGCGATGATTGGCAGAAATTTGCAAACCTGCGCGCGCTGCTGGGGTACCAATGGCTCTTCCCTGGCAAAATGTTGTTGTTTATGGGCGGCGAGTTTGGCCAACGGGCGGAATGGAACGCCAACGCCGAGCTGGACTGGCGCTTGCTCGAGGCCGGACCATATCACCGCGGCGTACAGCGCTTCGTCCAGGACCTGAACAAGCTGTATCTGGCCGAGGCCGGCCTGTGGCACGCCGATTTTGATCCCGAAGGATTTCAATGGATTGATTGGCAGGACCATCAGCACAGCGTCTTGTCGTTCCTGCGCTGCGCACCCGGGCGCGGCAGCCAGCTGGCCGTTATCATGAATCTGACTCCAGTGCCCCGGCTGCGGTATCGTCTTGGTCTGCCCTTGCCGGGCAAATGGCTGGAGGTGCTAAATAGCGATGCCTCCATTTATGGAGGGAGCAATGTTGGAAACTTGGGCGGCGTCATTGCCGAAGACCTCGCGACCCACAACCAACCCTGCTCCGCCGAATTTGGCCTCCCACCACTCGCCATCCTTGTTTTCCGTCCGGAGCCCGCGCGAACGCCTAATGTCTCCGCGCCTGCCTCTGCGGGTACGTCCCGGTCGCCGGAGTCCGCCGGTCAGAAGCCCGGAAGCGAGTCTGTGTCAACAGCCACCGCGCCGGGAGGTTCAGCGACAGTGGCTTCGCGTGGCGGCGCAACCTGAGGGCTGAGTACCTTGAAAAGCCTTATGTGCAGGATGCGAATTATGCGCGAGCGCGAGGCGAGCTTGTGGTGAAGAGCCGGCTGCCTATCTGCTCTTGGCTGAGGAACGTTCGATCACCCATTTGATGTCTCGGCTGTTGGGGGCCGGAAAACCGTTGTACTGCTGCTGGGTGACTCGAACAAGCGTGCTTTTCTCCTGCCAATGGTGAATCTCAGCATGGCCGTCGGCAAAGCAAAAACCCGCCGCGCCACAGTGATAACTGGCTGGCAAATCCGTCCAGTTATTGGGATCCGTCACGCCCGTGATAGTCCATCCATCGTTGATGCTGTCGGGATGCTCATCCACAAACACCCACAGTTTCGAAGGAGGCGGGTTCCTGATGTCGGTCATTTTCTGATAGCTCCACCAGCCGGCAAACCAATGGGAGTCGCCTGGCTTGTGGTCGTTGTAAGCTCCGCCTTCAATAAATCCATTCATGCCTACGCTGCGTACCCGGGGCATCAATACTCCACCCTCCTTGCAAAGGTAAATGTCGGCCGGACACTTATAGATGCCAAGGTTCTTGGTGTACGGCGAGATCTTTGAAAGAGTCAGGTAATTCTTGTTGGTATTGTCCCTGTTATTCACGGTGAAATCCAACCAGCCCGGTACCCAGCTCAGGTCGTAGCTCTTGGTGCCGCCGTCGTGGTTGGGCACCAGGTTATCCCGGTTATCATCGGCGTACATCCACCACGCCAGTCCCATCTGCTTGTTGTTGGAAATGCACTGCGTCGCCTGAGCTCTGCACTTGGCTCGGCTTAGCGCTGGCAGCAGCATGGCCGCCAGTATCGCGATGATCGCAATCACGACGAGCAGTTCAATCAGCGTGAATGCGCGCTTCCGTTGCCCGCCGTTGGCTGTCCTTGGGAATGCCAAAATCCGCTCACAGTCCATAATATACTTTCGGTTGGTCTAGCTATGAACGCAAGGTCTCAAACTGACCCCGCCGGGGTACCGCCAGCACATAGACGCGCTATTGACCCCTTCTAAGAATTTATATGGACTGACTGGCGACCTGAGTCAAGCACAGAATTCGCGTGAATGCCCGGGGGGCGCCTGCGGGGACTATTTAGAATTATTCCAAATATTGACAACGGACCACCCGCAGCCTAGCGTTTGAATGTTATGAGAACGGCCCCGGGAAAGAAAGTCAATGATCGCTTGAATCATCGGCTGGCGACCGGCGGGTTTCGTTTCACGCCGCAGCGCCAGCAAGTCTATGCTGTCTTATTGCACAAACGCGATCATCCGACCGCCGAACAGGTCTTCATCCGGGCCAAAAACGATTTGCCCAATATCTCCATGGCTACCGTTTATAATTGTCTGGACGCGCTGGTCAAATGCGGCCTGGTCCGGCAGGTGACGCTCGATCGCGGTGCGACCCATTTTTGCCCGAACATGAGCGAGCATTACCATTTTTATTGCGATGTCTGCGCAGGAGTATTCGATATCGACTTGCCGCCCAAGCCGCGGCTGACGCTGCCAAAAGGGTTCAAGGCTGAGAGGTTTGACGTCGCGGTTCATGGCCGGTGTCCCTCGTGCAGCGGCCGGGAAAAATAGTGTGACCGCGCCTCATGAAACCGAGGGAATGGTGAATGAGGGCGATGACGTTTCACGTTTTACGATTTATTTGAAATGAGCACAGCAACCGAAACCATCGAAGGCCTCGTCCAGCGAGAGTACAAGTACGGGTTCTACACCGACGTGGAAGCCGATTCGGCGCCGCCCGGTTTGAACGAGGAGATTATCCGGCTGATTTCGGCCAAGAAAAACGAACCGGAGTTCATGCTGGAATGGCGGCTCAAGGCATACCGGCATTGGCTTAAGATGGTGGAGCCAAAGTGGCCCCACGTTCACTATCCGCCGATCGATTACCAGAAGGCCGTTTATTACTCCGCCCCTAAGAAAAAGGGCGAGGGCCCGAAGAGCCTGGACGAGGTGGACCCGAAATTACTGGAAACCTACGAGAAGCTGGGCATCCCTTTGAAAGAACGCGAGCGGCTGGCCGGCGTGGCGGTGGACGCGGTGTTCGACAGTGTGTCAGTGGGCACTACTTTCCAGAAGCAATTAGCGGAGAAGGGAATCATTTTCTGTTCCTTTTCCGAGGCGGTTCAGGATCATCCGGAGCTGGTGCAAAAATACCTCGGCATGGTCGTGCCGCCCTCCGACAATTTTTTTGCCGCGCTCAACGCCGCTGTGTTCAGCGATGGCTCGTTCTGCTTCATCCCGAAAGGCGTCCGCTGCCCGATGGAGCTTTCCACCTATTTCCGCATCAATGCGGCCAATACCGGCCAGTTCGAGCGCACGCTCATCGTGGCCGAAGAGGGCAGCTCGGTGAGCTATCTCGAAGGCTGCACCGCCCCCATGCGCGACGAGCACCAGCTCCATGCCGCCGTCGTCGAACTCATCGCCCTGGACAACGCGCAGATTAAGTATTCCACCGTGCAGAACTGGTATCCGGGCGACGCGCAAGGCCGCGGCGGCATCTACAACTTCGTCACCAAGCGCGGCCTCTGCAAAGGGAAGAACTCAAAAATTTCCTGGACCCAGGTCGAGACCGGCTCTGCCATCACGTGGAAATATCCTAGTTGCATTCTGCTGGGCGATAATTCTATCGGCGAATTTTATTCGGTGGCAGTAACGAACAATTACCAACAGGCCGATACCGGCACGAAGATGGTCCACGTCGGCAAAAACACCCGCAGCACGATCGTGTCCAAAGGCATCTCGGCCGGGCACGGCCAAAACAGCTATCGCGGGCTGGTGAAAATCCAGAAGAGCGCGACGAATGCCCGCAATTTCTCGCAATGCGATTCGTTGCTGCTGGGCAACAAATGCGGCGCGCATACCTTCCCATACATCGAGGCGAAAAATACAACCGCGCGGGTCGAGCACGAAGCCTCGACTTCGAAAATTGGCGATGACCAGATTTTCTATTGCAACCAGCGCGGCCTCGAGACGCAGGACGCGGTAAACATGATCGTCAACGGCTTCTGCAAGGAAGTGTTTCGCGAGTTGCCGATGGAGTTCGCCGTCGAAGCGCAGAAATTGCTTGGAGTGAGCCTCGAAGGAAGTGTAGGGTGAAATGGAAGGGATTGCGATGAAAGACAAAGACGTAGCCATTGAAGCCATAGCTAACTTGCCCGACAATGCCTCAATGCAGGAGATTGCAGAAGAGTTGCAAATAATGGCCGCAATTCGCAAAGGCAAGCAAGACGTGGCGGCTGGCCGCGTGAAATCTCATGCCGAGGTGAGGGATTTGTTTGAGGCATGGATTTCAAAGTAATCTGGACCGATTCGGCAATTTCGGACCTGAAGCAGATTTGCACATTTGTCTCGCGCGACAATCCGTCGGCGTCCCGGAAGGTGGGGCGGGGAATAATGGACCATGTGAGCATACTGGAAACATTTCCGTTCATCGGGCCCGCCTACCCTCGCCGCTCAAGCGGCACAATTCGGGAAATCGTTTTTGGCAGTTACCGTATCTTTTATGAAGTGATGAGCGAATCAAAGGTCGTCAACGTGCTCCGAGTATGGCATAGCGCGCGAGGCGAACCCGATCTTACAAACGATGCATAACCAACCAATCCTCGAAATTAAAGAGCTGAACGCCGGAGTTGAGGACAAACAAATCCTCAAAGGGATTAACTTAACCATTTCCGCGGGCGAGGTCCATGCAGTGATGGGGCCGAACGGTAGCGGCAAAAGCACGCTCGCGGCCGTTCTGGCCGGGCGCGAAGGCTATGACATTACCTCCGGCCAGGTTCTATACAACGGCAAGGATTTGCTCGACATCGATCCGGAGGAGCGCGCTCGCGAAGGCCTCTTTCTCGCGTTCCAGTACCCGGTAGAAATCCCGGGTGTCAACAGCACTTATTTTTTAAATTCGGCTCTGAACGAAATTCGAAAACACAAAGGCCAGCCACCACTTGACGCGTATGAATTCCTCGCGTTGGTGAAAGAAAAGGTGAAGCTCCTTGAGTTGAGCGAAGACCTGCTGCGGCGCTCGGTCAATGAAGGCTTCTCCGGCGGCGAAAAAAAGCGCAACGAAATCTTCCAGATGGCCGTGCTTGAGCCCAAGCTGGCCATCCTGGACGAAACCGATTCCGGCCTCGACATTGATGCGCTCAAGATAGTTGCTCATGGCGTCAACAAACTCAAACGGCCCGACAACGCGCAGCTCGTTATCACGCATTATCAGCGGCTGCTCAACTATATCGTGCCGGATTTCGTCCATGTGCTCTACGACGGCCGCATCGTCCGCACCGGCGACAAGCAACTCGCTCTGGACCTGGAGGAAAAGGGCTACGAGTGGATTGCCACCAGCGAAGCTGTGCCTGCCTGAGCGCGCGGCGCCGGGCATGGGTGGATGGGTCGCGATGCGCGCTCCTGTAGTCGCTGACATCAGTCGGGCTGATCTGCTTTCGGATGAAAAAATGCGCCGACTGACGTCGGTGGCTGCCGCTCCCTGGCGATCTTACTTCTTGCGGCCGCTCTTGGACGCGGGCTTGCTCCTCTTGCCGCTTTGCTTCTTTCCGGCTTGCGCATTCGGAGTGGTTGTCGGTATCGGAGCCGTTTTGTTTTGGGCGGGCGGCGGCTGGCCGGCCGACGCCTTCGGGGCGGTTTTCTCATGAATGACCTGCCGCATTTGCTCCAACCTTTTATCGATCTCGGTCTTCGCCTTCTCCATGCCTTGCTGCGTCAGGTTCACGGCGTCGGTCAACAGCGAGCATCCCTTTTGAATCCGCCGCGTGTAGGAGCCTTCCTTCATGTCAACCCCTCTGTTCTTCAGGAACTGACTCAGGTGTTCGTAAATTTCATTCTGCTCAATCCGTTTCATAGATGGTGTGCTCAGTTGCTTCTAATTTCCCACGGCCGATTTAAGCCGGCAATTACACAACTACGCTGCGATTGTAAACACTCGGAAAAATGTTTTATCACCTGGGAAATGGTATAATCTAGGCGCGCACTTCGAGATGAGACTTGGAGCCGCCGCGTCCGTAGCTCAATTGGATAGAGCTTCTGACTTCGGATCAGAAGGTTGCAGGTTCGAGTCCTGCCGGACGCGCCAGTTTTCCGAAGAAATCCTAGGGTTTTGTCCGCCTCCAACGCACCAGAAGCCTTCGAGTAGTATCAAAAGTAGTATCAGGGACATTTTCCGCGGATGGGTTTCGGCGGGAGGTCCGACCCTGTCATTGTTTCAGGCTCCCGGAACACTACGGCAGCAGCTTTAGCTCGGCCGCAAGCGTGCCACAGCCAGCCCTGGGCACAGTGGGGGGGCGCCTAGTGGGCGATGGCGTGCCAAGGAACTCTTTTTTGGCCGGCGGCGCCGAGAGGGTGGGGGCGGACCCCCTTTCGGCCCAAGACTTCTGCGCTGAGCAACCCTCGGGAATTTTTGGAGTTTTTGGTGCTAACCCCTCTTGGCGCCTGCTTGGTGCGACGCAGTTCGGGAGAATTTCAAGTATTGTCAACTGAGGCGCATTCTGAGATGAACGACACATGGAAAGTCCATCACTGAAACGAGTAGCCCTCCTCTTGGCGCTCACCTTGATTCTCGTCGCGATCGGGTGCGCGCCGATCCGCTACTCCGAATACACAGGCCATGACGTTAGCTCTTACCTTGGGTCGTGGACAATCGGCCAAGGCACGATGGCCGAGACTTCATACGCGGTGCCCGTGTACCGGGGCTGGCCAGAAAAACATTACAAGGTTCTGGGGAGCCTAAGTTTCCCGGACCCTAACAAGACGTGGGACGAAGGCATCATAAGCGCCGCTGCGAGCACGGCGAAAGTGCATCATGCCGACGCGATCATCATTCGACAGGGCGCAGAGTTCGGCGTATCCAAGATTGCGGGAGCAAGGGGCGATCCTCTCGTTATTTCATCTTCTTACCAGACTACAGCTCTTGCAATCAAGTGGCTTACGCAGGAGGAAGTGGCTCAAATGGACCGAGCTAGGGACCAATTACTCGCCCGCCTGGCTGAGGCACACGCTCTCGTGCAGCCGAACGCCACTGTCGCTCAGTTGGTCCAGGCTTTCGTCCAGCAGTCGGGGGTGGATCCGCGGTCCGCACAAGGTCTCGACCGAGCTCTTGAAGTCGCCTCGCGATTAGTGAACAACACGTCTGATACCCTTGCAGGCGAGTGGATTTTCAAAGCCACCGTTTCATTCAGCACAGCAATTTCGGGAGGGGATGATAGGAATATCGTCGGTCTGGCGTCGATAACGCAAGATGGTGAGAACTTAACTATCGTATCAAGCGGAGGGGGAGTGGAAATGAATTTTGCCGGGACGTTTTCCAAAAACCGAGTCAGCGGGCAGCTTGGCATTGGGAGTGTTTCAACAAAGTGCGAAGGGGCGGCGACTGCCGACAAGATTTCGATTACTTTCCAATCTCTAACAACTGACGGAACGGTCCGGGGCAACGTTGTACTGCACCGTCTCGCCAATAAACCGAAAGAAAATGAAAAAACTAAACCTAATTCTGTTGAGCGCCGCGCTTAGTGCTGGAGGTTTCTACCTGCTCAGATCGCACGCAGCGGAACAAACCACCTTCCAAGTTGTGGAGTTTTCTACAATCCGGTGGGAAGGCCGCGAAAACACGCATCTTATCCGCTCGAACGGCAAGGTGGAGAAATTGAAACCACTTTTTGAACGATTCCCACGCCCTGAGGGGATTGACGAACGGACCTACTACATGACCATTGCGATGAATGCGGTCGCAAGAGAAGGCTTTGACTTTGCCGGCATGACCCCGGATCAGGTTGTCATGAGGAGGCCCTTGCCGCGGTAGCCCACGCAGGCTTGGGAGGGCAATGCGGCCCTTGTGTCAGACTCGCTTTGGTGCAAAGTTCGCCCATGCCGCTATTCACAGCCGCTACCGCCCGCGAAAATGCCGCAAAATCGCATGAGGCGCGCCGTGCCAATTCTCTTGCGGTGAAAGAAGCGAGAGCTGCTCAGCGACAACTGCCGCAATCTGAGTCCGCTTTAGCGGCAGGCGACCGAGCACTTGACACGTTCGCGAGCAAACGCCTCACGCGCGTACGCAAGCAACTCGATAAGCTGGACCGAATGATCGACGAGGAATCCGACCCTGCCAAACTTGACCGGCTCGCGAGCGCCCAAGCCAGGCTCGCGGAGCAAGAGCGCCAACTGGCGGACCGTCCCCTGCCGGGCTCAAAACGACCCGCTCAAGAGCCTGCCAAGCTCAGTCGTGCCGCACTGCTCCTGCTCGGTTCTAACTCGGCAGGCCAGGATGACACCCGCCCACGCCAAGAGCAGCGGTGAAGCTCGACTTGGAATCATTTTGGCCGCGTTGCGTGCCATTGGAGCCAGGAGATGTCCGGATTGTTCGGTCCGAAGATGGTATCCGGTATTTTCATGGTGCGCGAATCCAGCCAGCGATGAAGCTCTCCATGGCCATCGGCGAATGTGAACGCGCCGAAACACGACCAGAAGCGATGGTCGTCGCTGGATAAAATAGAGCACCGCTTAAAGTCCCGGCAGGGCTTTTCTGCGCGAAATGTTCGACTGTGAGATTCCTGATCTCCGTAAGTTTACGGAGGCCGAATCCGTACTCGCTCTGATTGACAAGTGGTGCCAACGTGCTCGTAATCAAAAGTGCGGCGGGTTCTCCGTTGCGTAGCTTTTCGTCCGCCGCGAATCGGAAAGGGAATTTAAGGCAATGTATCGCGCCGCAAAATTTCGACGAAGTCGGCTGCTCGCACGATCTCTCCCAGCCGCCTTTGCGCTATCGGGCTTGCTACTACCAGCACCGCGTGCTGAAGGGCAGAACTGCACCGACGGTATGTTAGATGCCCCTGGAAGACCTGACGAAAGGATCGTTCATCTTGGGGACTCGATTCACTTCTACATCCATCTAGACGCTAACGACTCGACATGCATGCTGGGCGGCGGGACAAACTGGGTAATCCTTCCCGATGGCACCGTGCATGTGATCGTCGCGAACTTTAGTAAGTCGAACTGCGGCGGAGGCTCGGCGTTTACGCGTGACTGCCCCCCGGGTTCGACGGGCTTCTCGGGCATCGGTTGCGGTGGTGACGTCCCTACGGAAATTGGTCCCATTAGTGGAGCGCTCAGATTCAAATATGGTCCGATTACCCCAGCGGATGTTGGCCGAGCGCTCCCGCGGTTTACGACTCCTCGCGGATCAATCTTCACCGTGCAAACGGGGCTGCCCTTAGCTGGGCAAGTTTGGATCGGAGCAATCGCCGACGCACGCACGACCGATTGTTCTGACAGCTCACTGCACTACCAGGCCACGGCACAAGGCGTCGTCAGCGTAACAGTAGCGGAGGCGAACCTGACGATCAGCAAGAAGTGTGTCAGCAACTGTCCTCCTCTGTCCTCGCCTGGCTCAATCGTCCTGAAGGGGCAAGTTTGCAATACCGGGGAAACTGGCTTTACCAATATCAACGTCTCCGCGAGTGTGCCCGGGGCTACGATTACGTACTCGAACGCAACGTCTCTTGGCATCGCGTTCCCCACTGGCGGTGGGGGGCGTCTGGTGGTTGGAGACTGCGTTGATTACACCTGCACATTTACTCCCAACGATATTCAGTGTGGACCTTTCGCCGATATCGTCGTGGCAACCGGGACCGACCAAACGAGTTATCCTAAAACGGTTTCAGTGACTAACAGTTCGGTGGCCGTGTTCTCGCCGCGCCTCGAAAACTCCGATTTCCTCCTCTCGTTCGCCGCAGGAACCAATCGCACCTACACGGTCCAGTTCACGGACTCTCTTTCGCCAGTGAGTTGGCAGACGGCGACGAACTTCATCGGAAATTGCACAGTGGCGACCTTTCGCGACAGCATTACTAACGCGCGAAGGTTTTATCGAATATTCGCGCAATAGGCGGCTATCCTTGGACAGCCTTGGGCCTCTGCGCCTAAACCCTTAACAATGGCTAATGCCGTTCAACCGTGCCAAGAACCGTGTGACAAAACTCAGGAGGTGAACAGAGAGGCTCTCAAAGTGGGTGCAGCACTAATGAAAGAAGGCACCGCGAAGCGGCAAAGCTACATTTTCGTGAACAGTCGCCTGGAAGGCAACGCGCTGGCAACGATTCAGGCGATGGTTTCTGCAGCGGAGGGTTAGCGATTGTTCGAGTGGCGTTGATTGGGACCGGCTGCCGGATCAGGCCACATCGGCGTGACCAGGGCGGCAAAATTGCGTGCGAGCAGCGCCGCGTCGGATCGTTCGAACTTAACACTCGGCAGCGCCGCCATGTCAATGTTGGTAGGACCTTGGAACAAACTCAGGATGTCCACCCGGAAATCCAGCCGCGCGAGGCCGCGATCCAGCAGCCCGCGATGCAACGTGCTCGAAATAAGGCGGTAGTTCTCCGCAAACCCAACGTGATAGACGAGCGGGGCGCTTGCGTTGCCGCGCAGGAGTGAGCCTTCGAACAGCACGAATTTGTAACCGACTTCCCAATTCCAGGCCATGCGGCCATTTGGGTCGAGCTCTCCGCGTTGCGCAAGCGACCGGTTGGCGGCGGCATCCACACCGATGCCGAACTCGATGCGCTCGTAATTCCGGCGCGGCACGTGGTGCAACACGATGACAAAAGCGGGATCGTCGCCATCGAACCGCACCAAGTGATAACTGTCGGGTTCAACGAATGCACCAGCCACCCCTACAAGCCGTATATTGCTGAGAAAGAACTGGAAGTCGCGCACCTTGAAGCGGCCCTCCCCACCTGGATTCTGATAGCGGGGCTGGTTCAAGACAAGCGGCGCCGGTCCCACGAAAGGATGAAAATAGAGGGCCAGCTCCGCGGGCTGCGCTGCGCGGTAAAGTCGCCAGGCGGTGACGCCCAGCGCCGCAACCACCGCGAGCACGAACAATGCAGGTTTGAGCATCCGATTCATTTGCGCGCGAACGGATCGGAGAACCGTTCCGCGGTCACGAAGTCGCGGTCCGTCAGGGTGTGCATGAAAGCGATAATGGCTGCTTTCTCTCCCGCCGTCAGATGCAGGCTGATCCGTCCTGCCGCCGCCCCGCCCTTGTTATCCGCCTCCACGATCAGCGGGCTGAGCGTGCTGCTGTTCTTGATGCCGCTGTCGTAATGATCCAGCACCTCCTCGAGGGTTTTGAAACGGCCATCGTGCATGTAGGGCGCGGTGATGGCGATATTTCGCAACGACGGCACCTTGAATAACCCGCGATGTGCCGGGTCGCCAGTGACCGCCTGCAGGCCGGATTGCAGGTGTGCCTCGTCATCGAGACCGTTGTTGGAGAAACCGTCATAGCGCGCACTGGAGCCGCTCGTCAGGAACTGGCTGTGACAGTCGATGCAGTTGGCGCCGCGCAGGCTCACCTTGACGTCCGGGTGGGCCATGAACAGCTTGCGTCCCAGTTCCTCCTGCGCGTCCAGCGTGATCTCGCCGCGCAGGAACTGGTCGTAGCGCGAATTGCAGGAGACCAAGGTGCGCACGAACGAGGCCAGGGCACGGGCGATGGTCGAGGAGCTGATTTCACCGTAGGTGGTTTCGAACAATTTCCGGTACAGGGCGTCGTCGGCCAATTGCCGAACCAGTCGCTTCAGGTCCTGCGCCATTTCATCCGCGTGCTGGAGTGGGACCAGCGCCTGTTCCTCAAGCGAGGCCGCGCGGCCGTTCCAGAAGAAGCGCTGCGGGCCCCACATCAGGTTGGCCAGGCTCATACTGTTAAATGCGAGTGGCCGGCCGGACACGCCGACGCCGGTTGTGCGACCATCGGTGAAGGCCAGACGCTGGATATGACAGGTCGAGCAGGAGACTCGACCGTTCGCCGACAAGCGCGGATCGTAGAAAAGCCGTCGGCCGAGCTCCACCGATTCCACAGTCAGCGGGTTGTCGGCGGGCACCTGGAAGCGGCCGAACACGAACGGCGCCGAGAAGCCGGTCAGCGGGGTCGCCGCCCGGCGCGGCTTACGGCAGCCCCCCGTCACCATCGCTGCGAGCAGTCCAGCGATCAACGCCGCCGCAACAACGGCCAGTCGCAAGCGGAACACACGTCAGTGGTGGTGCACGAAGCCGGAGCCGAATAAAGCTTCGATGTTCTCGACGCCTTTCTTGTAGCGCTCCTTGAAATTGACCTTGGCCAGACGCTCACCGGTCTGCAGGTCGTGCACAGTGATGGAATGGTCATTGATCTTGGCGATGAAAGGAACGTCGGTCGGATCTTTGTCGGCCGCGTTGCCGAGGTTCAGCAGGTTGTTCTGTACGGCAATGACTTTGCGGCCGGAGGCGGCAGTGAAAAAGATCATATGGTGCGCGCCAGCCCCGGTCTTGATGTCCGGGCCCGAGGGAACCAGCTCCGGCAGGCCCGAGAGCTTGTAGCGCTTCACGATGCCGGGCAGAGCGTGGCTGACGAATAATTCGGTCTGGTTTCCGTAGAACTCCAGCGGGACGCCGGTGCTCGCTTTGACCCCGTCGTATGCCTTCACGGGTGCGCCGAAGCTTTTGTCTGCCTCGTTGTACGGGACCTTCCAGGTTTCGAATCCGAACATGGTATTGACCAGCACGGCCGGCGCGACGCCCGGCACGATGCTGGGCCGCACAAACAGCACCTCGACCGGCGACGAGGGAAAGCCCACCGGCTTCGCGTCTTCGACGACGATGTTCTGAATCGGCTCGAGGGTGTTCAGGTCAATGACGGTGACGGCGTTGCCCACGCCGGTTTTGAGATCGGGATGAACCGTGGAGCTAATCACCAGACGATCCTGGTACGCGGACATGCCGTGCGGATACATGATGTACGGCGCGCCCTGGGCCACCACGCTCTTGCGCGCCTGAATGATTTTGATCAGCGCATTGCTCTGCGGATCGAACACGCCGACCGAGCCGCAGTCGGCCTGGTCCACGCCAGTGCCACCCATGAATGTCACCATCATGTACTCCTTGCCCTTGACGCTGTGCCAGATGATATCTTCACCGACCTGTTGCCCCCCGGTATCAAGCCATTTGACGCCCTTGATCACCGCGGCCCCGGTGGCGTCACGAGACAGGCTGATTTCCGCCAGACTGGATTTGGGGTCCAGACAGGTCGAATACAGCCGCCCGTTGGGGCTGTAGTAGAGGTGGTGCAGTGGGAGCGTGAGGTTCGGAAGTTCGACCTCCTGCAGTATCGCACCGAAATTCGCCGCGTCCGGGTTCAGCTCCACGATGGCGACGCTGTGCGCAGTGCCGAGCGTGGGCAGGCCACGCAGCAGCACGAGGGCCTGGCTCTCCTCGACGTTGCGCCGCGCAGCGGGCGCCGGAGCTGCGGCTGGCTTGGCAGCGGCAGCGGGAGGCGTCGATGGCGTACTAGCCGACGGGGTTACCGAGGCGCTCTCCTTCTTTTCGGAACACCCCGGAATCATCAGCAGTAGCGCGGCGTAAAGGGAAGAGAGTCTAAGCTTTGTCGATTGGGTCATAATGGATCTCCTGGAAAGAAGTGAATAGAATGTTTTGCGACACGGGGAATCATGTTTTCATCTTGCCGGATCGGGCGTTTGGCGTCAATAGCAGACTCCGGCAGTTTCAGTCGCATCGGAAGGGTATAGGTTCGAGTTTTGTTGGATTTACCAACTCTCTACGCCGTCAACTTAGGAAAAAGTTGTTCCCGCCAGACGGAAGGTGCATCATTGCGCCATGGCGTTTCGGATTCACGACAGCGTCGTACGAGGTGAGATCGACAATCGCGCCAAAGGAGCTGTGCGCGGCAAAATCTGGGTCGAGGGGCGAGCCGACCCGGTTAAGCTCGAATTGAAAGGCAACGCCTGGCCGGATCTAGCCGGTTGCCTGCTCACCTTCACCAACCCGCAGAAGCGCATCGGGCATCCGCATCTGGATTCGCTCGACGCTCTCCAGCGCGGCAGCATCGGCGACCTCACGGCCTCGCGAAAAGTTCGCGTGTTCGACGTGCCGCTCGAGGAGGCGCTGGCCATGATTCGCCACAAGGAGAAGCCCGCGGAGCACATGGCCAACTGCCTTTATCTCGAGTGGTTCAGCGAGGCCAATGGGCGCGTGGTGATCGAGAGCACGGACTATGAAGTAACGATCTCCGCGCCGGAGTGGCGGATGACACCTGAGGAAGACGCCGACCGCGCCAAGCAAGCCGCGGTGGGCATGGAAGACTTCATGGGAAAACTCACGGAGGCCATCGAGCAGCATAAGCGCGGCCAAAAGGATCCCGAGGAACAATGGGACGAGCACGATTACGAGAAGTTCATGAAGGAGTCCGACGCGCGCACGGACAAATACATGGAGCTGCTGGACAAGTATGGCGACTCGGACGAAGCGGAGGAGAAAATCACCAAAGAAATGGGCTGGGTACGCGAACTAACCGAGGAAGAGGCCGAAGAGCAACAGCGGCGGATCGAGGAAATGAACGCGGCCTGTGAAGAGGCGTTGAAAGAGCCCGAGCCTGAACCGGATCCGCATCTCGAGGGCATTGACTGGATTCGTACGAACGACGGTTACCTTCACCATCCGCTTCAGCATCGCTGCTTTGAAAGCGCGGTCAAATTCTCACAGCAGGTTGAAGAGTTGGGCCTTGATAAACTGGACGATCGTGACTTGGATGACTTCCTGTTCGAGCTTCAAACCACCGGCGCCAAGCTGGCTGGAGCGTTGGATGGCCTTGCTCGTGGGCAGGGCTACTCCGACGACGCGTTTACGGTGGCCTATCTGAAACGCGCGCTGGATCATCTTCACAAATCTCAAGCCGGCCTGGAGGCGGTCGCGCCGAAAAAACATCTTCCGGAGACTATGATTGCGGAGGCGAGGAAGGAATTGTTCGAACTCCGCGAAGGCGTCCTTCGACTGATGGATAGATTTCGCGGACGCGCCTGAGCCGCCGCGAGGAAATCAAAACGAGCGCGTCGGCCTTTCGCGCGAAGAACGGCTTGAGTTCACCGCGGTTCAGAATTTATGGCGCGCGATGAACTGCGCAGGCCGGACAATTTCGACCCCAAACGGCTTCCTCAGCGCCAGTAGGTCCTGATCGCTGGACACAATAAACCTGGCCCCCGCGGCTAGCGCACAGGCAAGAAAAATGTAGTCTTTAGGATCGCGCGAGCGGCCCTTCCCAAGCGGCGCCGGCTCGACCACCAGCGCGTACTTTTCGATCCACGATAACAGGCCCGCGTAGTTCTTCCCCACAAATCGAGGTCGTTGGCTCACGCCGCGGTATTCCTCCAGGATGGCGGCTGAAACCGCGAGCTGGAAACGGCGCCGGGCCACGCTCGCGAACACCCTCCGGGCGTGCGCATTGACGCGCCAACCAGCCGCGATGAAGGTATTGGTATCAACGACGATGACTTTCACCGCCGGGTGCGCCAGGCGCGGATTTCAGCCGCTATCGCAGTGCTGTCCGGCGGGGCTTCGTCCGGCGATTCGTCGAGTTGACTCAAGGCGGCCCGCAGGTCCGCGGCGGGGTCTTCGGCAAACGCCTTCCAGGCGGCGTTGCGAACGGCCTCCGAAAGATTCGCAAACCGCCCCGCCGCCACTTCGGCTTCGAGCAACTCGGCAATTTGCGGCGTCAGCGTGACGTGCACTGTCTTGAGCTTGGCACTCATGGCGCTATACTGCCATAAAATGGATTGCAGATCAAGCTGATCGAAGTAAAGCGCCTCTGCCGACTTGCGCCCGCCGGGCTCCGTGGGCGGCAGCGAGGACTTGGAGAACCTCAATGAGTTGACCGATGCGATGGCCGGTCTCAAACTGATCTCCGACCAGGAGAATTACTTTGATCTGCTCTGGGGGGACTTGTGGTAGGTTGGCCGCAAACTTTTATGAACAACGACTTTGTAAAGGCCATCGATTTGGCTCTGGCTGGCGACTGGGAAGCTGCTCACAACATCGTGCAGCAACACGAAAAGGATGCGACCGGCGCGTGGATTCACGCCGTGCTGCACAAAATTGAAGGCGACCTCGGCAATAGCCGTTACTGGTATCGCCGCGCCGGCAAGCTCGAGCACGTGGACGACGAACCGAAAAGCGAATTGACCGAGATCCGAAAATTGCTCGGACCGTCATGAAATCTGGCCTCGGTGGCCCGTTCGGTGGTACTAAGTCGGGATGATTTACCAGCGGGAAATCCAGCTCCAAACCTCGGGCCATCGGCAGATGCACGACCTCACGGACGAAGTCGCCCGAGTAGTGACTGCCTCCGCAGTTCATTCCGGTGTCGTGCATATCTTTAACGTCGGCAGCACAGGCGCCATCGGCACCATCGAATTTGAGTCCGGCTTGCAGCAGGACCTGCCCGCCATGCTGGACAAGCTGTTTCCGCCAAGCCGCGAGTACGGCCACGAGCAGGCGTGGTATGACGGCAATGGCCACTCGCACTTGCAGGCCACGATGCTGGGAGCGTCGCTCACCGTGCCTGTCAAGGAGGGCAAGCTGCTCCTGGGCACCTGGCAGCAGGTATTTCACCTGGAATGCGACGTCCGGCCGCGCCGCCGCACGATTGCGATTACTCTTATAGGGGACGCTTAAAATGCGAGAGTTGATGAAACCACCAATGGACTCGAATGACCACGAACCTTCGTGTGGATTAGTGTTCGCTAGAGCTCGTCGTAATATTGTAGGAGCCGACATAAGGAGGCTCTGATCAATTTTGGATTTTCGATTTTCGATTTTGGATTCTTCGGTAAGAGGACATCTTGCGTCGGCTCCTACATCTTCTTCTTCCAGATGCAGCGGTAATTGAACCGCCGGTTGGGCGCGCTGTCGCCGCTGGTGCAAAGCGAGATCGGATCTTTCAGGTCGGTCGGGTTATCGCACCAATGGAAGTCAAAGGAGAATGCGTCACCCTTCAAGTCTAAGAGCTTGCGCGGAACGGCCAGTTCCAGCGCCTTGCCCGCATAGCGAAAGTTGAGGCGGGCCACTTCGAGCCACTGACCACCGCCGACATTGGGAGCATAGCGTCGGAGCGTCGTGGTCTTGCCATCCACAATCCGCTGATTGATCAGGTAATCATAACCGTACCAGCCGGTGTTGGGGTTTTGATCGGCGTCGATCAACAGAAGCATCCAGTTCGTTCCGGTATGCGGGGTGAGCGCGTCTTTTGTCTCCACGTAAAAATAGACTGTGCCGCGATCCACGGCGACTTTGCTGGTGACGATATCGTTGCGGCCGGTGTCGTTTGTATAGCGCAGCCCGCCATAACCGCCGTAATCGCGGTGGAAGGTGTCCCCAACCGTGTCGCGGTACTCGACCTCGACGCCCGCCCAGTCCGCGAATTCTCCGTCAATTTTGATCGGATGAAAACCACTCAACTCCGGTATCGGTCGAACGCCTTTATATCGGCGGATGTTCGCAGCCATCTGCATGTAGTAATTGTCAGTGTATCCGCCTTTCATGGGCTGCAGAGAGCGGTTGAACTCCGCATTGTATTGGTCAACGAAGAAAAATGTGCTATCCCGGCGCATGAATTTGGTGGTCGGCTGGCCTGAGGGCGGATACTTGCCCGCAATCCATTCGTTCCAGTCGTTGATATAGAGAAACTGCGGGTCGCCCTGGATTGCCTCGTCCCAGCGCTGCTGGAAATAGATGCCGTAGCCTTCGGGATGCGCGACCTTTCGGCCCAACCACGGAACGTAAGTTGGCTCCGGCAGATCAAATTCGTTCAGGACCGGCTCGCCGCGTTCACGCGTCCAGGATTTGCCGGTCAGGCTCGAAGGATGTTGAGCGGGTGTGACGGCGGCTTCTTCTTTCTGGCCGTTATGCCTCGAAACCAGCTCCTCCGGGCTCATGGCCGCAACTCTTTTATCCCCCATGTCCAAACCGAAGCTCCAGTTGTCCTCAGTGCCTACGTAGCGTTTCCCGGCCCATTCCCAGTAGCCCCACCACATCCCGCGCAGAGTGAAGAAGCTCTTCACTTCTCTCGTGTAGTCCTTGTAAAACTCCTCGGTGTAGTCGGGGTCGCCGTGATGCGGTTTTTTCTCGTCGGCTTTAGCAGCCGCGTCGTAGTGTGGATTCGGGTTGGGCACTCCTTTGCCGTTCGCGTCCACGCTGGGGTTGCCGTTGTAGAGCAGCAGCGGTTTGCCGTCCCAAATGAACCACAGATCCTGGTGTTTTCCCACCTTGTAGATCTTGTCGTATAAGTCCTGCACGACGGTAATCACCGGTCCGTTGAACGCCCAGAAACAGAACTGAGGCACGCGATTGCCTTCGGCTTTCATCTTTTGCATCACCGCAAAGATCATTTCCCATTCGTCCCAGTAGCGCACTGCGTTGGTGACGTCCATCACCAGGACATCGACTCCCGCATCGGCGAGCATCGACATGTCTTTGCGGATGACATATTCATCGTTGCTCAGAAAGTAGCCTGCCTCCGGTTCGCCCCAATGATACATGCCCTCCGTCCAAAGCTTATGTCCGGCGTCCAGTCGGGCGTTGGGATCCGTGGCAAGGATCCGGCTCACGTCCGCCGCGTACGGGCTCTTCAGTCGGTGTTGCGAATCGCTGTGCCACGTGATGTAGAAAATGCCCACGACGCGGCGGTGGTCGATCTTGACCGGCCCGACCTCGGCGCAGGTCGGCATGTTCCGGCCCAGGGCATCATGCGCCACCCAGGTACCGGGAAACAGGTCGCGATAATAAGGAGCCTCTCCTGCGCGCGCACGGGCAGAGAACGCCAACAGAACGGCTGTCAAAAACAGGGCGTCTAACACTTTCCGGTAAGGTGAGCGATGTTTCGAGGGCATGTTGAAGGTTAGTCAAAGTCGATACCGATCTTAGGACCTATTGACCTTGGTTGAAACTAAAATGGTGACTCACCGGTAAGCGAGCGGTAAGTCTAGGGAGCGCGGCTGTGGCGAAGCCCAGCCGCAGCACGGTCCAATTCGAGAGTGTCCGACGAATTGAAGGCGCAGTCCATTTGTGTGTGCTGCGGCTGGGCTTCGCCACAGCCGCGCTCCGCTTTCGCCTAAACTCGCCAAGCGTCAAATCACTTCAAACTTG
>CAYUPI010000023.1:0-30089 GCA_964446585.1 uncultured Verrucomicrobiota bacterium | reverse complement strand
CAGCCGCGCTCCGCTTTCGCCTAAACTCGCCAAGCGTCAAATCACTTCAAACTTGACCCCGCTTCGCTCCGGTCCACTCTCGGGTTCATGAATTCATCCAAGCAGGAATTTTCAAATAAAGGCGCAGCTTCCGCCCAGCCGCCCGCGCATGCAGCCATCACCCGCCGTTCCTTTCTCCACGCCCTGACCCTGAGCGCCACCGCATTGGGCTTCGCGAGCAGGGCGCGAGGCGGCGAGCAGCCGATCCAGGGAGTTGAGAAAGCCCCCAATGACCCGAACGCGTCAAAGAACTGGCAGCCTGTTTCCGATAAAAAAGTCCGCGTCGGAATCGTTGGCTACGGTGTCTGCAAATTTGGCGCGCAGTTCGGCTTCCAGAATCATCCAAACGTCGAGATCATGGCGGTGAGCGATCTCATACCCGACCGATGCGCCGAGCTGGCTAAAGAATGCCGCTGCGCCAGGACCTACCCCTCGTTGGAGGAGCTGGTCAAAGACAAGCAGATCGAAGCAGTTTTCGTCGCGACTGATGCACCCAGCCACGCCTGCCACTGCATCGAGGTGCTCAAACACGGCAAGCATGTGGCTTCGGCTGTGCCGGCGGTTTTTGGTTCGCTGGAGGATGCGAATCATCTGTTTCAGGCGGTGAAAACCAGCGGCCTCAAGTACATGATGTTCGAGACTTCCTGTTTTCACGAAGATCTCCACGCGATGCGCCAACTCTACCGCGCAGGCGCTTTTGGCAAGCTCTCATACTCCGAGGGCGAATATTTTCATTACATGGAAGAGCCGCTGCCGTCCTACAAGGAATGGCGCGTCGGCCTGCCGCCGCAGTGGTATCCGACGCACTCGAACGCCTACTACGTGGGTGTGACGGGAGGCAGTTTCACCGAGGTCAGTTGCCATGGCGTGGCCAGCCGCCTGCACCATCTGCAACCGGCGAACAATCGTTACAAAAATCCCTTTGGCACCGAGGTGGCGCTTTTCCGTACGAATGAAGCCGGCACATCGCGCATGGCCGTCAGTTGGGACACGGCGGGCTACGGTGGAGAAATGGGCCGCATCCGCGGCCAGAAAGGCTCGTTTTACGGCAAGTACGAGGGGCTGGAGCGAAAACTTCCTGCGGTCCTCCGCCCGCCGCTGCCGCCTGGCGTTGAGACCGGCGGTCATGGCGGCTCGCATGGCTACTTGATGAACGAATTTGTCACCGCCATTCTGCAGAATCGACAGCCGCTGGTGGACATCACCATGGCTCTGAACATGACGGTTCCCGGCATTGTGGCGCACCAATCGGCCCTGAAAGACGGCGAGCGATTGAAAATTCCGCAGTACAGCGTATAAGGCCTCCGGAGATCACTTTGCTGCCGGCTCGATTTGCACGTCCTTGCTTGGATCAGCGAGTCTGCCACCCTCAAGGACAATCCGCGTAATGGTGACCTTGGTCTTCGTGAAAGGAGCTTTCGATTGGAGGACAAAAGTGAAACTCGTCCTGGCGCCTGCGGCCAGGGCCGGCCGGTCTTTCGTTCCACCAATGATCCAGCGGGTCTCCTGGCTGAGGACTTTGCCGCTGTCGTCCAGGAGAAACAGAACACCGCGCGCCGATTCAATTTTGTTGGTAAAGGTGTTCTGCATCTCCAGCTTTACGAGGGTCTTTTGGCCGTAGGTCTTGGACTCGCCGAGCTTGATTGCAAGGCCTGCTTGTGTCACGCCCGCGAGCAGAATTAAGGAGAGGGTTACAACAGCGGCTGCTCTTGATTGTTTCATATTAGGGTAGTCAACTTAAGTCGAGTTCGGCTTGCTTGCAGTTTTACGCATCTTTGTTTTTTCCCAAAGCTCTGCGTACACCTGCACATACTTTGCGGGAAACCCAACTCTTTCCAGGAGGATTAAGTACTCGGGCTGCGGAGGGCAGGGGCTATTTTTGAGCGCTTCCAGAAACTGATCAGGGGGTTTGTAACGATGAACGGTCACGTAATGAAACAGCATATTCGGTGAGGCGTAGATCCTCCCGTCGTCGCCAAAAACAAGTATGTCCGCGTAGCCCAGCTCGATTCGCTCCCCCGTTCTTGGGTGGACGCCATAGATCATTCTCGAGTACCCCCGCAACTCGTTTCGGAGCGCTTGATCGAGCATCGCCAGTTGGTTGTACAGAAACAGCTTCGGGAGCCGGCCTCGCCGCCAACCCAGCATGAATTCTCTATGCCGGGCGAGGCTTTGGTAAATTTCAGTAAGCTTTGGTCGTTTCGCACCATTGTAGCCATCCCTGTGCTTTTTTGCTGGTCCTGGACAATAGGGCAAATCACACTCGTGAAAACCGCCTGAAGGATTGAATACGTGGGCGCAATGCGCCCACAATTTCTCAACGAGCCATTTAGCCGGCCGAGCAGTCTCGAAGGCGTGCCCTGCGTCTAGCCACCCTACACGGAAGGTCTTGCGGTGGCCGTACTGCTTTGAAAGATCAGGGTAATAACTCATAGGGACTTAGGCCTGCTAGATCAATCTGTACGTATGACCGTGACCTTGGTTTTCATGAAGGTTTGCCGGATTGGACGTCGAAATTAACTGTGATCTTGGCGTCAGGACCGAGACGTGGTTGGTCATTGGTCCCGCCGGCAATCCAGCGCGTCTCCTGGCCGACAACCTTGCCGGCTTCATCCGACAGAAATAGAACCGCTCGTGCTGACTCGATGCTGTTACTGAAAGTGTTCTGCAACTCCATTTTCGCCACGATCTTTTGGCTGTAGATCGTCGATTGCGCAACTCTGAGCTACAAGGTTGCATGGGTTGCTTTCGCACCAATTAGCAAACGCAAAATAAGGTAATAAGCGAGAATTGAACTTTCATAATAGTTCAGCCAGGCATTCGTTTCCCTGTAACCCTTTTCAATCTTGTGCTTGTCGAGATCGCCGATAGGATTGCTCGAGCGAAAGCGGTAATCGGAGGGCCGACAGCCGATCAAGGTATTCCGGGTCCGGTGGACACGGACTGTGCTTCAGCGCCTGAACAAATGAATCTGGTGGCTTGTAATGATGAACAGTAACGTAATGGTACAGCATGTTTGGTGCGGCATAAATCTTCCCCCTTTGGCCAAAGACTCTTATCTCGGCATAGCCCAAGTCGATCCGGTCGCCGCTGTCGGGGTGAACGCCTAAGGTCATTTTGGAGTGTCCACGGAGGGCCCTGCTGAGGCCCCGGTCGAGCGCCACCAGCTCTTCAGCCAAATGAGTCATGGCGAGGCGGCCTGGCCTAGAGTGGAGAGCCCTGCGACGCTGGTCGTACCTTTCATGAAGCTCACCTTCAGTCGGGGGCTTTCCGCCAAAGTAAAGCGGCTTTACCTTTCTGGCGGGTCCGCGGCAATCAGGCAGGTTACACTCGTGAAAACCCCGGTCCTCAGCGAGGGAAAACTGACAGTAAGCCCATAGTTTCTTGATCATCCACTTGGGGGGCCTAGCGGTCTCGAAGGGATGCCGGCTATCAAGCCAGGCCACGTTGAGGGTCTTTGGCCGACAAAAACTCGGAGTGTAGGTGTAGTTTGTGAGGTCTGCGTAATACGACATATTCTGATTCACTCTACCTTCGGAACATAAGGGCGTCTAAGACTTTGTCGATAGAGGTTCCCCAACACCAAGTGCAAATGACTCTTCCTTCTTCCGCCTTCCCCCCTTTTCTTGGACCCTGCACAATTGGTTTTTCTCATTGTTATTAGTTTGTGGTTTCGTAGTCCACAGGTGATTTGTAGCCCAGAGAGCTGTGGAGCCTCTTCCGGTTATAAATCGCTTCGATGTACTCAAAGATTTCCCGTCGCACCCGGTCCTTGGACCAGGTGGCACTTTGCTCGAGGGCTTCGCGCTTGAGGGTGCTCCAGAAGGCTTCCATCGCCGCATTATCATAGCAATTGCCTCGACGACTCATGCTGGCGATCAATCCACTGCCTTGGAGTTGCTCTCGGTAGAGGGCACTGGCGTATCTGTCACCCGTGGAGCCATCGCCAACTTCACCGTATCCGTTGTCTCCCCAGCCCCAGACTGTGCCATTTGAATCTAGCGCCAAAGCATGTTGATAGCCGCATGCGACCGCAACGGCATTTGTTAGCGCAAGAACGTTTGTCGGCGTAGTGCTCCTGTTTATGCTTGCCGTTCCTATACCAAGGACGCCAGAGGGATTGTGTCCCCACGACTTAACTGCCCCGTTCTGCAGGACCGCCATCGAAAAATCTTCCCCGCCAGCGATTGCAACCACGCTCGACAAATTTGTTATCAGAATGGGTGTGCCCTTATTCTTGACGTCACCGACGCCAAGCTGTCCGTTACCGTTCTCGCCCCAAGCCAACACAGTCCCGTCGTATTTGAGAACAAGAGAGTGATAGCTTCCAGCAGCGACTGCGACCCCACCAAGGACCTCAGGTACCCTGGCGGGATTGAAGTCAAAATCGTTCCCATCGGGGTCGCTATACGCACTTGGAAACCGAGGCGGAACTGCGCCGCCGAACTGCTGGCTGTGGCTGTTGTTTCCCCAGACCCATACCGTTCCATCCGGTTTGAGCACCAGCGCGTGTTCGGCGCCGCACGACATGAACGCGCGGTTGGCATAGTTAGTGAGGACCGCCATTGCCGTGGTCTCCAGCGCCGAGACGAATGTCCAAGTGTAGATGAAAAGCCGAACGGCCGAGAGGAGTGCTTGCCTATTGGGTACCATAGTTCTTCTTGATCTATTTGTTAATGATCGAACCATTAGCTGGATTCTCAATCGTTATGCCGAAGGGAAATTCGCCGAAATCAGTTAATCCATTCCCATTCTTATCGGCTAGGAAGTCAGCAAGGCCGTCGCCGTCCGTGTCAATAGGCATACCGTTGGCATCCGTGGCCACATAATGAAAGCCGATATCGACTATGGACGCTGCCTCCTTTGCCTGATTGGTCGTGGTGGTGTAGTGGTAGAGGCTGGCCAGGTCTGCACTGCAGCTTCCGTTGTTGATCAACACGCTGTTCGTCGCCTGGTAAAAATCGCCGAGCGGGCCGGATTGGTAGGCGATGGCGTTGGTCAGCGTGATGTCGCTGGCGTTGGTGGGATTGAGCTGCTTGTTGCAGTTCCAGTAGGCATTGAAACCACTCCCGGGCAGCGGACCGGTGCTGCCGATCCAACAGGAATCGAACAGGTTGTTATACACGGTCCATGGGGCCGTATTGCCCGATCGCATGGAAACATTCGGGACCGCCCAGCAAAGGTTGTTGGAAACAGCGAGGGTGTTGGTCCAGAGGGTGTAGGCGTAAACCTCAAAGCACCGTGCGAAAAGGTTGTCCTTGAGGGTCGCGAGCGTGTTTGGGTTGCCGGTAAAAATGTTGTTGCCGCCCCAGAGCTCGCAATCCTGCACCAGGAGCGACGTGTGGCTCCAACTGCTGTAGTGGTCGAAGTGGTAGCCGCCATTGGCCGGACAACTGAACCGGCAGAAGCGGTACACGGCGGTGGGTCCCACGCTCCCGTAGTGGAAGGTCGCCACGCAGACACCCGAGGGCGGCGTCGATTGGCCAAGGGGGACTGGCTGCTCCTGGACGGCCTGGTAGCGTGTGTACCAGATGGGCAGCAGCGGTGTGCCGACGGAGTAAATGGAACTACCGTCCTGCAGCCAGATGCCCGCTGAGTTGTAGCAAGCAATGACCGTGCCTGGGGCCACGGTCAAGGAACAGTTAGTAAAGTTTAGCAAGCTGGCGATGTGGTCCACGGGATCGTAATGATAGCCGATATCCGGTGCGTCCGTATCGCGCTGAGCTTGAGGTGATAAGGTGGTGTTGGTGGTTATCGTGATATTCGAGTAGAGGATGGGTGGATAGGTAGTCTTTTGCCGCAGGTCCGAGATGAGATTCGGATCGATATTCGTCGTACCGGCGTTTCGGTTGGTGCTGCCGTCGCAGAGATAATAGCTGCCCGCTCCGGCCGCTTGGTAGATTCCGCCGCTGCTGGATTGCTGGAGACTGTAGTAGAGCGTGACCGGGCCAACGGTAGAGACCCCCGTGAAGATGCTGTTGGTGATCCAGCCGTCGTTTACGTGCTCCCACGCAAACGTAGAGCACGCATCGACAGTCAGGTGCTCGCCAAAGACATTGTCGTGGGTTTTGGCGCAGGTCCCGCACTGGGCAAATAGAACATTTCTTAGAACGATGTCGGACTCATCCTGAGAGATGCCAGTTGTGCACCCAATGAATTGACAATGGAGAGCCGAATGAGCCTCATGTCCTCCGTCCACGGCTGTCCCAGCGTAGCAAAAGCGGAGGTACTGCAGGGTTGCTGCGGGGGAGGAGAGGTAGGTCGCACCTGGATAGTTCGTCGGAGAGCCAGTTGACCCGGAGATAGCTTCGCCAACTGAATTATCGTCCTTTGAAGTCAGTATGGCCATTCTGTAGGGACCCGTTTTACAGCCCAGGCCCCCTTGCGTGAAATTGAGCTTGGCAGAGGTGTTGTTAGTGAATTTGATTACAGTTCCGCCTTCTATGACAGTATTCGTGCCAGCCAAATCCACGCTTGATGAGATGTAATAGGTTGTATCGGAAGCGAACGTGTAGTTTGTCTGGCTGGTGTTGAGAGTCTGATAATCCAGGCAAAGGCCTGTCGCACGGCGCTGTTGCCCGGGACGGATGCTCGCCAATTGCGTCGCGGGAGCGGCGTTCGGCTTATGCTGGAGCGCTCGGGCGACAAATCCTGTTCGGTCAGAGAAGCTTGCGCTGGTTACTCGGCCTTTAGTTGGAGCCTCGACGCCGGCCTGGAGCTTGGCCAAGAGCGGCTTCAGCGTCCCGTAGGGCACGCTTTCGACCAGGAACTTGCGCTCATCAATGACAGCCCATGTCTTCTGCAATGGCACGGGCTGGAGCTCGGAGTCGCTCAGGAGGTACGCGACGCCGCGACCCATTTGTGTCTGGCCGAAAGCTAGAGCCTGGTCCCCCGAGGCATCTACTTCGCTCACGGCTGGATGAGGTGCGCTGAAAAATTCCGTCCACATCTCGCATGCAGTCGTCTCCGGGTCAAAGCCGTAGTCAGCAGGCGATGGAAGTTTCTGATACAGAATAACATCCTGCTCGATGCCCCCACGTCGATAGGTGTATGATATAGCAGCCTTGAGTGTGTCGAACGATTTCGGGTACAGGATGACGTTTGGTTGTGCCATTTCCCCCACGCAATTCGTGACTCCGGCGATAAGAACCGTCTTGCCGCTGCCAGTATCCCGGAACGCCAAACCTATTGGGCTGCTGAGGAGGCGCTGGGAATCCGGGCCAAGAAAGTCAATGGCGCCACCTGGAGCGGCGATATCCGGTGCCACGATCAGCTTGTGCTGGCCGTTGGTAGCAACTGCATAGCCTTTGTCGGAAATTTGAAAGAGTTCCTTTGTTTCTTCCCAACGGCTGATGGCCGGGTTCCAAAAATTGAGCCCGGTGGCCAGTTCGGTATAAGAATGAGTGTTCGTGACACCTTGCGCATCAACCGTGAGGCGTTGCCAGATTGTGTGGTGGGCGCCGCGTTCTAGCACAGCATAGGTATCAGAGCTGGCGGGGGCTGAGTCGATGGCCTTTGTTGTCGTTTCCCCAGACGGCGAGGCGGTCTGGGCGGGGAAGGCGGCCGGCAGAACGAACAGCAGGTAGGTAAGGAGGCAGTTGGTTTTCATGAGATATTTTGGTTACTCAATAGCTATGGGTGGGAAATGCGTTATGC
The DNA here is from genome assembly GCA_964446585.1 of uncultured Verrucomicrobiota bacterium. Lineage (GTDB taxonomy): Bacteria > Verrucomicrobiota > Verrucomicrobiia > Limisphaerales > UBA8199 > CAYUPI01. The sequence continues at coordinate 22,394 of CAYUPI010000023.1, read as the reverse complement.
CTGGCGCTGGAGGGTGCGGGGCTGTTCGGAATGGAAGGCGGCCCTTTTTCGATCCACCGAAGAATTTCGCGAAGCATGGCGTTGGCGAAGTCGCGCTGGTCAAGGGACCACCCTGACAGAGTTTCTTCGACAAGCCTGGCGAGTTTACTGAGCAGTGCCCGAACGGGGGGACGCTTCGGCCCGGCACTATGGGTCGCGCTGCGGCGGGTGAGTTTCCTGGCCTCGGCGAGTGTCAGTTCCGGATTGACGCTGCCCTCGCGGACAAGCCTTTCCAACTGATCGAGATCGAGCCGGGCCAGTTGATAGAGGATACTCCAGCCGCGGGGCAAATGAGCAAAAGTTTTCTCATTTAGTCCGGCCAGCCGCGCGATGCGAACGAGCATATCGGCTTTCCGCTTGGAGAAGGGCATTTGCGGCAAGCGCCAAAGCGCTGACCAGTGGCCTCGCGGCAGTTGCTTCCTGGCCATGCTGACGATTTTAGCCAGTTGCAAGGTGTTGGCGCCTCCTTCGGCCCATATACGATTGATCTCGCTGGCCCAGTCGAGGGTGATCGGCTCGAAGCGGAGCTGCGGCCCTGAGCTCTGGCTGGGATCAGTTCGGGCAAGGGCGAGCCTCCGGGTTCCGTTCGCAGGAGATGGTATCTCGGGATTGTAGGCCGCAGGCGGATCGAGGGCGAGCGGTTGGCGGAGGGATAGTGCCCTGCGCGAGTGGCGCGTCGCTAGTACGGCCTTTTGGATCCGCCCGCGGATCATAATTTGTGCCCTTCTGAATTCCAGCGCCGACCGAGCGTCCGTTCGCCCGGCAACCAGTGGCGCGTTCCGCCGACCCAAGCGCTATCCGTGACCCATGCCTGCGTCTGTGGCGGGAGCTGCCCTATGCGCCTAGCTCAAGTTTCTCTTAGCAGGAATAATGGGGGCGACAAGGAATTCTTATTCACAATTTATTCACCGAATGGCAGTCGGAAGTCGCCTTAGTCGAGGCGCGTTTCGCCTCGTGGTGGCGAGCCATTTTGCAATTCCGAACTCGAGGCAGTCGTTCAGCCTACGAGTCGAGGCAGAGTGAGCAGTGAACAAGTTCTATGGGGGTGGCGTAGCGACAACCCCCGGCGGCGAACTTGGCCGAATGCCAAAAACCCAGACCAGCGCGCCTTACCCGTAGGGATACCTCACGTGGACAACCGGCGTGCCGCGGACGTCGATCCGGGCAAGGTCAGCGCTGCCCAATCCGGCTTGTTCGGCCAGGAGCAGATGATTGTCGCAGAAGCCGAAGGGTTTGGTACCGCGGGTCGCGCGCGGGTTTTCATAGCCCATCGCCGCGGTGGCGACTGTGTCGGTGGCTACGGGATTGAGTCCGGCGATGAGCACGCCCGGCTGGGTGAACTTGATCTGGGCTGCCTCGCTGCACCACGGTCCCTCGCCGCCGTTCATCGCGGTGATGCCGTCGATGATCGCCAGTTGGATCGGCCGCGCCGCGCACACATCCACGACAATTCGCGGCACGCGCCAGGTGGGATCGGTTGAAGTGATGCCCGCTTTCAGGCCGGGCAAACGGATTTTCTCGAACCCGGTTGGATTATGCAACGGCCCGCGTCCAGCGGTGGCGTCTTCATCGCCGGCCTGATCGCCGTAGAGCGAGTTGGGCGTCAGGCCAAAGAGGTTTTTCATCGAGAGCGTCACACCGGCGGTGATGTGGTTCTTAAGCTTGGCCAGCGAAATCATCACGTCGGTGTCGGCGTACGCCTGGTTGAGGTCCAGCGTCGAAAACACGTATCCGCCAGTGGGCACTGGAAGGTGAGCGTAGGTTTTGCTCTTGCCGAGGTTGCGAGTGTTCTCGAATTCGACTCTGCCAAGAGCTTCCAGAGCTTTGACATCCCAGTCTGCCAGGGCGAGTGTCGCTCCCAGCTCCGCTCGGCTCTGGGTGGATTCCACAAAGCGCACCCGCCGCGCGCCCGCGGCGAAGAGCAGTGAGCCAAGCGCCAAGGCCGTCGCGTAATGGGTCATATAAGTTTCACCGACCGGCCGGCCGAGATACGGCGTGAAGTTGGTCCCGGTGAGATTCAGCTTCACAGTGACCGTTTTGTTCTTTACGAGCGAACCAAGGCCGCCAAGCAAATCAAAGCATTTGGCCATCGCCTCGCGAACTTCGCTTCCGTAAGAACGGCAGCGGACAATCGCGACTTTCGAATCCGGGCGGAGCGCACTAAGCCGTGAGCGGTTGGACTGGCCCGTGGTTTCGGCGCCCAGCACTTGGGCGGGCGTTAAGCGCAATGCCAGCGGTGCGCCAGCGCCCAGCACCAGAGTCCGTCCAAGGAATGCGCGCCGGCTCCAGCTCTTTCCATTCATAAAATGGGCCCATCACCGAAATTTCGAGTGCTACACGGTCACTTTCCATCGGACTTGGAAAGAGTCAAGCCAAGAGCGAACAATCTTCAAAAAGAGCCGCTGCCCTCGATCACGGACAGCCAAGAATTTGTTCGGACGCTTGAACAAGTTGTGCAACGTGCGTGAGGGGAGAAACGGAATCGCACCCTCCATGATTGGACGACTGCCAATCAGCAGCTACACTTTACGTTTAGACGTCTAAAAGGAAAGTTTGTTTTCAGGGCGGGCTTTCAGACCGATTAAAGCGCACACGGACCCAGTCAAGCGCTTCGGTGGGTGTCTTTAATTCATCCGCCAACTGTTTCTCGCGCAGCTCGTCCAGCAGGGCGCCCATTTCAGGACCTGGTTTCATGCCCAGCGCGATCAAATCATGGCCCTTGAGTAGGGGCGGTCGGATTTGAAGCTGTTGTTGCAGCAGCCGGGCTTGCTCGACCAGGAAATCATAGACGTCGAGCCGCCCGTGCGAGCCGAGGCAATCGAGCCGATGCAATTCGAGCTCCAGCGGGAAGGTCGGGCGCAGGAGCAGCCGGCGGAGAGAGGCCTGGCGCATCTCGCGAGCGTCCTTGAACTGCATGTGGTTGAGCACAGCCAAGACGATGTCATCGGTTTGTTTGCGCGGAAACCGCAGCCGCTCCAGGATTTCCCGGGCCATCTCAGCGCCGACCTTTTCGTGGCCATAGAAATGGATGCTACCGGTGATCGGGTCCTTCGAAGAGGTGACCGGTTTGGCCACGTCGTGGAGCAGCACGGCCCAGGCCACGGATGGGCCGGCGTCTGGCTTCAGATGCTCGAGCATCAGTTTGAGGTGGTCGAACACGGTCCCTTCGGGGTGATAATCGGGTGATTGCTCGCACGTGATCGTAGCAGCCAGTTCCGGAAGCACTTGTTCGAGCAAGTCGCTCTGGCGCAGCAGTTCCAGCCCGCGTCCGGCGTGGGGCGCACAAAAAAGTTTGCACAATTCCTCGCGGATGCGTTCGGCGCTGATGTCCCGAATTCGAGGCGCGTTGGCCTTCACCGCGGCGAAAGTGGCCTCCTCGATCTGAAACTCAAGCTGGGCTGCCAGGCGGACGGCCCGAAGCAATCGCAAGTGGTCTTCGGCAAAGCGTTCGGCCGGCGAACCGATCGTGCGAATCAACCTGGCCCGCAAATCGGCCTCGCCGCCGACCCAGTCGCGCAATTGATTTTGCACCGGGTCGTAAAACAGGCCGTTGACAGTAAAATCACGCCGGCAAGCATCGGCGCACGCGTCACCGAAGGTCAACCGGCCCGGGTGCCGGCCATCCTGGTAATCGGCCTCAGCCCGGAAAGTGGCTACCTGGAACTGGTGCTCTCCTTCAACGACAACGATCACGCCGAATTTCCTGCCGACCGAGAGGGTGCGCGCAAAAAGCCTTTCCACTTGTTCAGACAGGGCGGCGGTGACGATGTCGTAATCATCAGGTTCGCGACCCAGGAGGATATCGCGCACGCAGCCGCCGACCCAAAAAGCCGGGAAACCGGCTGACTGCAGTCTCCGGACGATGTCTGTCGCCGTTCGCTGCAACGGGCCGGGTTGGGGATTACTGAAGATCATCGCAGTCCTTGATGAAACAAGATGCGTTTCATTCTTTTCCCCAGATCGCAATCACCCGCGCGACGCCTTCCTTGAGCTGGTCCAGCGGGACATCCGGTCCCAGCTCGAAAACTTTGACGTGTTCCGGCTTTACAAAGGGCTTGAGCGCGGCGAAATCGACGGTGCCGGCGCCCGGCGCGCAGTGATCGCGGCCCGGAAACGCGACATCATGGATATGGAATCCCCAGAGGCGCTCGCGCAGAGATTCCAAGTGCATGGCGTGATGGATGAACCCAAGATTTTCCTTAATTTGAGCATGGCCGGTATCGTGCCAATAAACCAGGCTGGGGCTGGTCAGTTCGCGAAAGAGGAACTGGTAATCGCTTTCGAGAGGTAATTCCTCGAGGCCCTGGCGGTTCTCCAGCCCCAGTTTCAGGCCGCGAGCTTCGGCCTCGGGCAACAATTTTTTGAGCGCTTCTTTGATGCGTTCCAGGAACGGCTCTTTCCGCGCCTCCCGCCTCGAATCCAGCTCTTCGCAGTGTTTTTCGTAGCGAGCAGTCTCCTTTTCGCCGCGCTCGAGCAGGCCAAGCAACTTGTCGGTGTAAGGCTTCATGTCGATGCTTCCTGCGTGGAGGACGACGACGGGGGCTTTGACCCGACCGGCAAACTCCATCGTCTTGAGGGTGTAGCGAGCCGCCAGTTCCCGCTCCCGTGGCCGTTCGGCCGAAAACTGGTAGAGGTTTGGCGCGGAATAATTGACGCCGATCGGCAGCGGACAAAAATTGTGAAGACTGGAAATCTTAATCTCGCCAGCGTCCACGGCTTCGAGAATGCCTGGCAGCAGGCTGATGCGCGTGCCGTGACTCAGTTCGGCGTGCTCAAAGCCCAGTTGCCGGATCTCCTGCAACATGGCGCGGCCATCGGTGTGCCGATGGGAATTCCAACAAGTGGAAAAGGAATACAAGGCAGCTACATGTCAGCGTAGCGGGCGCTGAGCATCGCGGAGAAACGGGCGGCTTTCTCCTTGCGCCGCCGGCGCTCGCTCGGCTTTTCGAAATGTCGATGGTTGCGGACTACCTTCAAGGTCCCTTCGCGGTCGATTTTCTTCTTCAGCCGCCGCAGGGCCTTCTCCACAGGTTCGCCTTTTTTGAGCTTAATTTCGGTCAAACTTTCTCACTTCCTCTCGCCAGGCCGGGAGACACACCGGCCCTCATGGTCGGATGTTCTCGTCGGTCAAGAAACACAGCCTATTTTTTCCTTAAGAATTGTCAATCCCGAATGGAACGCCCGCTAGATCCGCGGGCGAAAATACTCGATCGTGCGCTGCAAACCCTCCGTGAGCGGGATCTTCGGTTCCCAGCCGAGGATTTTTCGAGCGCGAGTGATATCGGGCTGGCGCTGCTTCGGGTCGTCCTGGGGTAAAGGTTTGAACGCGATCTTGCTGCGGGAACCGGTGGCGCGAATGATGGCTTTGGCAAAGTCCAGCATCGTCATCTCGGTTGGGTTGCCGATATTCACCGGCTGATCGCAGGAACTCATCATCAGCCTGTAGATGCCCTCGATCAAATCTGAGACGTAACAGAAGCTGCGGGTCTGTCGGCCGCGGCCAAAAACCGACAGCGGCTGATTCTTCAGCGCCTGGCTGATAAAGGCAGGCACGACGCGGCCATCGTGCAACCGCATGCGCGGTCCGTAGGTGTTGAAGATGCGCACGATCCGGGTTTGGACGGCATGCTCTTTGTGGTATGCGATGGTCATCGCCTCAGCGAATCGTTTGGCTTCATCATAACAACCGCGCGGCCCGATGGGATTGACGTTGCCCCAGTACTCCTCGTTTTGCGGATGCACCAGTGGATCACCATAGATCTCGGAAGTCGAGGCCAGGAGAAAGCGGGCGTTCTTGTTCTTGGCCAGGCCCAGAGCTTTGTGCGTGCCAAGCGACCCAACCTTCAGCGTCTGGATCGGCAGCTCCAGATAATCAATCGGGCTGGCGGGAGACGCAAAATGCCAGACATAGTTCACCGGCGCATCGAGAAAAATGAATTCCGTCACGTCCTGCTGAATGAACTTGAAATTGGGGTCGCCGCCCAAATGCGAGATGTTGTCCACGGACCCGGTGACGAAATTGTCGATCCCGATGACTTTGTGACCGTGCGCAAGCAGCAGGTCGGTCAGATGCGAGCCGAGGAAACCAGCGGCGCCAGTGACGACGCTGGTAACCGTCGTCGAAGGGGATCGGTGCCTGGTCTTGGTCATTTAACAGAAGCAAATTAACCCCGGTTCCCTCGCTGAACCCCTATTTAGCTCCTGCTCCCGTCAGCACAATCGGCACGGTGCGCCAGAGAATTTTCAAGTCGAGCCAAAGTGACCAGTTGTCGATGTACTCGAGGTCCAACCGCACCCAATCTTTAAAGTCGGTAACGTCGTTGCGACCGCTGATTTGCCAGAGACAGGTCAGGCCCGGCTTGACGCTTAGCCGCCGTCGATGGGCCAGGTCATGGAAGCGTTTGACCTCATCGACCGGCAGCGGACGGGGACCGACCAGGCTCATTTCGCCGCGCAGGACATTAAAGAGCTGGGGCAGTTCGTCGATGCTGTACTTGCGATACCATCGGCCGATGGGCGTGATGCGGGGGTCGTGGCTGAGCTTGAATACCGGGCCGCTCATCTCGTTCATCGCTTCCAACTCGGCCTTGAGCTGCTCGGCGTTAGTGACCATGGTTCGGAACTTGTAAAGCGTGAACGGCTGGCCGTTGAGCCCGGAGCGTTGTTGGCGGAAGAGGACCGGGCCGGGTGAGGTTATCTTGACGAGCAGCGCAAACAGAATCAGAAGCGGCGCCAGGAGAATTAACAGCAAAAGCGCTCCGACATAATCCACCAGCAATTTAAGGACGCTTTGCCACGACGCCTCCGGCGTCGTGCGAAATACCATGACGGGCCAGCCGAAATAATCGTCGAAACTGGCCCGCGAAATCTGCGTCTTGAAAAAGTCCGCCACCAGCCAGGCCTCGACACCTTCGAGCTCGCACGCGTGGACGACCGCTTCGACCTGCTCGAAATTCGAGTGCCGGCTGCTGATAATGACGCCATTGACGGAGTGTTCGTGCAACAGTTCCACCAGCCGTTCGATGGGCTGTTCGTTCAAATTCAATTCCGCGAGGATTTCCAGAGCCTCCTCCGACTTGGCCTTCAGTTCGGCGCGCAGGTCCCCCGTCTCGTCGCGCCGCCCCACCAGGATGAACCGCCGCCGTGATTGTGCCTGGGCCACTTTGCTCTGAGACATCAGCCGCAGCAGCTCTTCCTTGGCGAGAATCAAAATGAAGCTGATGCCGCCAAACCAAATCACCACCCAGCGAGCGATGAATAGTTTGGCCAGGAACAGCACCAGGACCAGCATGAGGGTCATGAATAGGCATGATTTAAACAGCACCCAGATCGTCGAGCGCCGGGAATAGAGCATGGGCCGACTGTAAAATCCCTGGGCTTCGAGGGTCAGTGGCGCCGCCGGAAGCAGGATCAAATACATCCAAACATAGGCATCGAACGAGCTCTCCTCCGGCGAGAGGCCGATGAAGTTCGTAAACGCCACGTTGGTGCGCAGCACATGCGCCAGCCAGAACGACACCGCGAAGAGACAGGCATCCATTAATTGATGGATCTGCATCCGAATCTGGCGATGGCGGCGCAGCATATTTCAACGGTCTTGAGCGGGAGCCATCGAGCCGGCGGGCTGAGGTGTCAGTTGAAACTCCGGCACCGCTGCCGCAATCAATTTCTTCATGCGTTCAAACGTGGCGTCCTCCTGGCCGGGGGCGCACAGCGATCCAAAACTGACGTATGCCCAGCGTTGCAGCACTCCCGTGCTGAAGAGATCCCGTGCCAGCCACCACATGCGCTGCCAATGTTTTGCCGTGATTTGGTTCGGGGCCACGAACCAATAGACATACACTTGGCGCGCAACTTTCGGCTCGCCATTGACCGTATATGCTTTGTTGGCGATCAGTTTCATCACAGGCAAATTGTAAGCAAAAGGCCGCTCGATCGGCACGCTGGTTTCGGTTGAGACGTTGTCGTTGATAATCCAGCCCTGGCCTTCGAAACAGATCTGCGGCTTGTGCAGGCTGGTGCGATCGGTGCCCATCAGCACGACGTTAACCAGCGTCTGGAAATTGTCCGGGGCAAAATAGTTCCGCTGGCCCAAACTGGTGTCTCTGGGAAGGAAATCCAACACGACTTGTTCCACGGGAACGTTGGTGGATTCGTAATCCAGGACGCGCTCAGGCAATTCGACTTGCAGCCGGGTTGAGTCTGGCAAAGGACTGGTCTTGACCGCCGGCGGTCCGAGCCGCTGATGCGCGCGCAGGTTGGCCAGCAGCCCCGCCGTTCCGCCCAGCAGCGCCAGCACGACCAGTATCAGGATGAATTTCTGCCGATTCATGCGGTCTCCGCTTTCAAAATCAGGTCTGGTTGTCCTGGGCCGCGTTCGCGCAGCCAACGACCCAGCAGCAGCAGTCCGGCGAACGCGGGCACATACGGAATCAAGCTGAAGACTCCCCCGGGACCGCCCTCGTGGAGGTAATTGCCCCAACTTTGACCGCCGATCTCGGCCGCGATAATAATCGTCAGCATCCGGATCAGATTGCCAATTACGGCCAGCGGGAAGGCGGAGGCAATCAGAAGCAGACGCTTCCACCATTTCGGAAAGGAAACGAACGCATAGATCATCGAGAGTGCCAGCGTGGCCAGGAGGCTGCGCAGCCCGCTGCAAGCAGCGGCGATTTCATATTGGTAATGGGCGTCGGCGTTGATTAATGCGGTGCCGTCCCGTTGCACATCGATGGCAAGAATTCCATTGGCCACGAACGCCACCAATTGGCACACCAACTTCCGCAATGGAAAACTGATGAACCGTCCCTGCATGCCCAAGGGCACACAAAAAGCAAAAAGGAAAAATGGAAAGAAACTGGCTCTGAGAAAATCCGGACCCCAGGCCAGTCCCATAAGTCCGTAAATGCCGATGAACAGGGCCAGGACCGAGGCCTTGGGTTGTTGCCCCATGTAACCGGCGAAATGCAGGAGCAGCGCGAACCCGAAGAGCCACAAGCCCGGCGGCCAAATCCGAATCGGTTGCGCCAGCAGCTCCTTGCGTTTCCACCAGAGAAGCCCCAGCACAACGAACGGAATGATGACCCCATGCCCATCGTCCGACTGCAGATAATGTCCGGCAGGTTCGTAGGCATCAAGCATCCAGCGATAAAGCGAGGGAGTGCGGTCGTAGTAGATGTAGCCGAGGGTCGCGTTTCCCAGGAATTGGAAAAGCGCGAGCCACGCCGCCAGCAGAATAAGAAAGAAGCCTTTATTGGGCAGCCGATGCCAGCAGTCCAGAAATTCGAGCCGGAAATCCTCGAGAATTCCGTTGGGAGATGGTTGGTCGATCGGCATGTGAGAGCGAGAGTATTTGATAGCTGTACGCCTGATTTTGCTCAATAGAAATCGCTCGGTAATATTCCGGAGGCAGGTTAAGGCGGGCGCCTGGCGATCAGACAGGCCGACCATCCCAGCCAATGAAGCCGGGCGGTAAGCTTTTTCCTGCTTTCGGGTAAGAATGCGAAAAAGGGGTAGGACGCCGCAAACAGCCAGTTGCGCGAGATCCCGCTGGCCACAACCTCGAGGCCGGCGCGCCGCACCCAGTGCGCCAAGGCGCCCGTACTGACAGGACGCACATGCGTGAGATCATCAAAGAAATTCAATGGAAAGGTCCCTGCCGCTGGGCCTTTTTGGCTCGACAGAATGAGGGATTTCGGATGCGGTGTCTCGAAATAGGCTCGCCCGCCGGGTTTGAGCACCCGGGCCATCTCGGCAATGAGCAAGCTTAAATCGTGGAGGTGTTCGACCAGGTGCGTAGATGTAATGGCATCCATCGAACCGTCCGGCCACATTAGCTTATCCCGTTCCAGGTCCGCCTGCTGAAATTGGCATCCGGCTGGGTATCCATCTGGTTGGCCAGCTTTGTCCACCGCAAACAATCGCAGGTCGGGCCGCAGCTCGGCTATGTGCCTGAGCGTTTCCCCGTTACCCGTCCCCAGGTCAAGGAGCGAACCTTGGGCGGGCGTCGCAATTACAAACCGGACCCGAGTATCCAACCAGGGAAAAGGCCTCAGGAATGCCCAATTCATTCACTCTCCGCTCCGTTCATCTCCAAAATTGGGTCTGAGGATGCCGAGATTGTCGAGGAAAATTACCGCGGAAAGCGCACCACATACCAAGGCTGAGGTCCTTCTGAGACGCGGACGGTGGCATTGGTCGTCGCGACCACTTGCGCGCCGGTCGCGCGCTGCCAGGCATCAAATGTAGAGCCGTTCAAGGCAAAATTGAAGTCGCCCACCACGGCATATTCGACTCCGCGCTGCCGGATTTCCGAAGGCGAATCACTCACCAGCAAATGCTCGACCCGCCTGCTGCCAAACGGACGCCACAGGGAGATGTCCGTGTCGTCGCCCCTGGCCATGAAACCCACAACCGCCAGTTGCGAAGGCAACAACGAGCGCAAGCCGGCGAGTGGGTCAGTGCGGGTTGCGTACACGGAGTACACGGTCAACGCGCGTGAGATCAACTTGTTGCCAGGATTCCGAGCCTGCAGGTGCGATAAGATAGTGCGCGCTGGCCAGAGCGGCCTGCCGGGAGTCAGCACCAGGACCGGCAGCGCAACTCCGATCACAAGCCAAACCATCAACCGCCACCAGCGACGGCGGATGACCTCGGCCTGTTTCGCGCCCGCCAGCGCCAGCGGTAAGAGCAATGGATAATACGGAGAAATAAGTCGCGCCCCTGTCGCCATGCCCGACTTAACACAATAGGCTAACAGCGCTGCCCAGGGCGCAAACAGTATCCAGCGACGCAACCCTCGCGGGATTGCATTGTGTTGCACCCATTGAAGCCACTTAGCCGAGTTGGTCCGCCACGTGGCCAAAAGCGTCAACAGCACAAGCCAGCTCAAGCCAAAACCGATCCCGACCCAGTCTTCGGTCGGCAGTTCCCCCAACCAATGAAAGCTCGGCTCGAAATTGGCCACCAACGGCCCGACGAACCACGCAGGCAAAACAGATAGCGCGTTCTGGTTCCACCAACCGGCGACCGGAAAGAACGGCGGCACCAGGTTGTCCAGCAGGAACAGAAAGGCATTGCCCCAGATTCCCACTATCGGGTTCTTCATCTCCATGCCGGTTAGTTCCAGCGACAAACCGGACAAATCGCCGCAATAACGCAAATTGAGGATCGCCGTCGGCAAAAATGAAACCAGCAACGCCAGCAGGAACAGGGTGCCGGCGACAAGCCAATCAACCAATCTTTTAGGACCGCGGACCAACGCGAGAATGAGAGCTCCCCTGCCTGTGTCGTCGGGCATTCGAAGCAACGGGAAAAATGCCACCGCCCAGGGCAGCAGCAATGGCAGGTTGCTGGCTTTGGCTCCGGTTAACAGAGCGGCGGCCAGCAGTGAATGCCACGCATCGGCCGAGCGGCGTGAGGTCCATGCGCGGCAGGCGAGATCCACCGCCGCCAGCACATAAGCGGTTCCAAAGGCATCGTTTCCCGCGCTACCCGCTTGCAACAGAAACGTGTAGCCGGTCGGCAACAGCCACATCCATTGCCAGGCTACTCGTGGCCGGACACCGAGCCGCGTGAAGAGGCTGAACACCAGCCCCGGCAGCAGCAGAAACGGAATGAAATTGAGCAGAAACAGAGTGCGATCTGACTTCGTAATCAGCAACAGCGGAGCGCTGAGCCATTCAATGCCGCAGGCCCGATCGTTCATTCGATAATCGGACGTGTGAATCCAAAACCAATGGCCCTGCGCCAGCCATTGCAGGACGCGCGGTATGCGGTACGTCAGCGCCGTGTGATTGGAGGGCGGATAGCAGATGCCGCCCAGAGCGACGAGAAAACTCAACACGAGGAACGCCAGCGGCAATGGCCGACTGAATCGGCGCCGTAACTTTTTCCAGGAGAAGCAAGAATTATTGGGCGGGCCCCAGCCCCACGTTTTGCGCCCGAACCAAAGCAGCACTGCCGATAGGCAGAACGCGACGAGATAACCTTGTCGATTCAGTTGGCCCAGAGCGGACAGGAGCCATCCTGCGGCGGTCGCGAGCACTGAGATCCAGAGCCAGAGTCTAACCAGCGGAAGAAGGGACATTCAAAGCCACTTAAGGCGCGCCACGGTAATCAGACCCGGAGTAAGAGTCAATGTAGATGCCGAGCGCTGATGTTTTTTCTGCCCTTGCGAAGGCGCTGATCGATCATCAGGATGACGGCGCTACGGTGTGCCATGCCCATCATTGTTGATTCGACCTACCGGCCTCCACCACTTCTCTCCAACGGCCACTTGCAGACTCTGCTCCCTCATTTTCTCCGCACAGTTCGAGCGGTGAACTATCAGCGCGAACGGATCGACACCCCCGATCACGATTTCCTTGACCTGGACTGGGCCCGAACCGGCTCACGTCGGCTGGCCGTCATCGCGCACGGTTTGGAGGGCGATTCCACACGACATTACCTCCTCGGCATGGTCCGCGCTCTGGCGAAACGCGGCTGGGACGTGGTGGCGTGGAACGCCCGTGGATGCAGTGGCGAGCCAAATCGGATGCTGCGATTTACTCACAGCGGCGCGATCGAGGATTTGCAAGCCGTGCTCTCCCAGGTGCTCTCGGCGGGCAATTATTCTCAGCTCGCGCTCATCGGATTCAGTTTGGGTGGTAACCTGACGTTGAAATATCTTGGTGAACGCGGCCGCCTCCTGGATCCGCGCATTAAAGCTGCCGTCGCCTTTTCGGTCCCCTGCGATCTGCGTTCCAGTTCCATCCAACTGGCCAAATCGGCAAGCTGGCTTTATATGCATCGGTTCCTGATCAACCTTCACGACAAAATCCGGGCCTTGATGAAGGTGCTGCCTGGGAAAATCGACGACGAGGGGTACGGGAAGCTTCGTAATTTCAAAGATTTTGATGATCGCTACACTGCTCCAATTCACGGGTTCAAGGATGCGGAGGATTACTGGCGCCAATGCAGTAGCAAACCGTTTTTGAAGGAAATCCAAATCCCCACATTGCTGGTCAACGCGCGAAACGACCCATTTCTGGCAAACCCTTGCTATCCTTTTGAGGAGGCTGGGGAGAATCCCAACTTGTTTCTGGAAATGCCTTGCTCTGGCGGCCACGTCGGTTTTATTTCGTTCAATTCAGACGGAGAGTATTGGTCCGAAACGCGCACCGTTTCCTTTCTCAGCAAGTGGGTTTAACACCCGCCTGACGCTCGGCTTGGCCGAGGGAGCACGCCGTTGCGGCTCTGGGCTGCATGCGGCTTCCGTCCGCGAATGCGGAGGCGGTGATGCGATAGACGATGCATTCGCGGCCATTCGGGTCGCGTCGTGGGGCGATGAGAATGCCGCCGATTTTCTCGACCGCGCGCCGGGAACGCAGGTTATTCGGGCCGATTCGGAAGATCACGTTTTCGACGAACCTGAAGGCGTGCTGCAGCATCAACCGTTTCATTTCCCGATTGAACAGCCCTCCCCAATGCGAGCGAGCCAGGAACGTCCAACCGATCTCGATTTCGCTGTTCTGCTCGTCGTAACCGTAGAAACGCGAGGACCCAATAGCCTTGCCGCTTTTGGCGTCGCGGGCGAGCAAGGCTCTGCGCGATTCCAGGGCCTCACGGAAGAAAGCCTGAAAAACCTCTCGCTTGTATCGGTCGGAGTTCGGATGCTGCTCCCAGATAAGAGGATCCGACGCCACGGCATAAAGCTCGTCAAAATCCTCGGCCCGAAGCGGTCGCAGTTGCAGCAATTCACCCGTCAAAGTGGGCTGAAGCTCAAATGCCATGCAGGAAAATAATATCGTCAGGGCGTTACACCGGCAATGGGCGGTAGTACTGCAGTACCTCTGACCTGCAACAGGACGTCAGTCCGATTCGCTTGTAATCATTGTTACATGGCAGCAGCATCCACCTATGTCCTCGATTGTTTCGCCCACGACAGAAGGGCGTTATTGTGCGCTGCTGTGCGGACTTTTGTGTTGCGTGCTGTTGCAGCCTGTCAGCGGGGGTGAATATTCGGACGACGGATACAAGATCAATCCAATCACCCTTCCCGGCGCCAACGGCGTGGTGGTTTTGGATTACTTTGCGTATGACCGTTCGACAGGGCAGTTATGGGTCCCCGCCAGCAAAACCGGGTTTGTCGATGTCATAAATGAACGGACCGATTCGGTCTATCAAGTGGGTGGCTTTGGCACTAGCGAGGTTGAGTTGCGCGGGCGGAAAGTTGTCCTGGGACCCACTTCCGTCAGCGTCGGCGATGGCGTCGTGTATATCGGGAATCGTGGCGATTCAACTCTTTGCGCGATTGATGCCCGCACGTTGCGGTGCGGAGAGTGCATCGCGGTGGCGCCCCGCTCCGCCGGGCCGGCGGCTGCACCGGATGGAGTTGTCTACGTGGCTGCCGTGCGCGAATTGTGGGTCACGACAGGCGCGCCTCCGCTGGGCATACCTTCAGCGGACAAATCGATTCAAGTTTTTGATGCGGCGAAGCCGAAGCACTTAAAATTGAAAATCAAAATCCCGCTGGACGGTTCCGCCGAAGGTTACGCCATCGATAACAAGCGCGGCCTTTTTTATACGAATCTGGAAGAGAAGGGGCGCACGCTCGTCATAGACGTGCGCCGTCATGAAGTGCTTGCGCAATGGAATCCCGGGGCGGACGATTTGCAGGGTCTGGCGCTGGACCAAAAGCGGCGTTTCCTCTTCGTGGCGTGCGGGGATCATGTCGTCGCGTTGGACGCCAGCCACGAGGGGCGGCTGCTCGACTCAATCCACACAGGCGCGGGCCTCGACAACATCGATTATGATTCCCAGCAGAAACTTTTATACGCAGCCGCTTAGGTTCCTGGCACACTCGCGGTCGCGCAAGTAGATGACGCGGGTAAGTTCCACCTGAAAGCGACCGTGCCGACAGCCAAGGGCGCTCGGGGCGTTGTTGCCACGCGCGGCGGGCGAGCTTATCTCATTGATCCTTTGGGCGGACGCATCCTCAAGCTGATGCGAGCCACAAACTGAAGCCAGCGGCAGAGCCGCAAATAGACTGTGAAACTGTGGAATCGTTGAGCCGTTGAATCGGCCAAAGTGCGAAGGCTGACTTACGAAATTGAAGAGGAGTTTAAACCACGGATGAACAGGATTCACACTGATAAGAATGCCCTGGTCAGCAAGGCTGATGGCCCCAATCATTTTCTTTCAGCTCTTTCTCAAAAAGAGCCATCTGTTCCTCGGGCGTTAATTTTCGTGATGCGGCGCCCTTGTCGCCGGTGGCAGGATCGGGCTCGCCGTCTTGCTTCTCAGGGTGACCCGCTTTGGCTGGCTGCTCAGGCATGACGCCGAAAATTGTGCCAGTTTTCAAGCCGAACCTGAAGCGTGATTTTTCTGGAATGGATTAATCTCATAGCCCCATCAGAACGACAATCCCGTCGAAAACCGCCACCGTTCATGGCGAGAACGTCAATTGCCCAGCGTCCAGGCTACCCGGGGGTAGTCGAGCGGCGACGGGGGCACAGTGTCGCCGCATTGGCAAAGCCATCGCAAAATCCTCAAGAAATGCTTGTTGACAGGAAGCGTGAGTAATGAAAGTATATCCGTAATGGATATAACTGTAACTGTAGTATTCGACTATGCCGATGGCGCGTACTGAACCCGAGGGGATGCCGCCGCTCACACCGGCGGTCTTCCACATATTGCTGGCATTGGTGGACAACGAACGCCACGGCTACGCCATTATGCAGGAGGTGATCGAGAGCACAAAGGGACGAATCAAGATGGGGCCGGGTACCTTGTACGGTACGATCAAGCGCCTGTTGGCAGCGCGGATGATCGAGGAATCCGACGAACGGCCCGATCCGGAGTTGGACGACGAACGACGCCGTTACTACCGCCTGACCGCTATTGGTCAAAGGGCCGTGAAAGCCGAGGCATTGCGTTACGCGGCGATGGCGGAGGTCGCACGGCGCAAGCGGCTGATTGGAAAGCCCGTCGCGGCGGCACGGGCGGTTGGTCTCGCATGAAGCGCGCCGACGCCAGGGCGGTCACGCTTTCTGCGCGGATCTATCAGCATTTGCCGGCCGGTTACCCGCCTCGGTATCGCCGCGAATACGGCCCTGCTATGGCGCAGCTTTTCCGCGACCAGAGTCGGGATGCCTGGCGCGGTGGACGCGGGTGGGACTCATGGGGCTGTGGCTACGCGTGTTGCCAGATTTGATGAAGACGGTGGTTCTGGAACACATTTCAGGACTTAAGGGAAGGAAACCTATGATGGAGAGAATTAATGCGGTCTTACGGCCGCAGTTTGCGCCTCGGCGTGTCTTCGTCGCGGTTTTCGCCGCGGTATTTGTGCTTGTCGTCGGCACGAGCACGCTTATCACGTTCATTTGCCCGAGAGCTACTCAAGCACCGCCCGGGTCAGAATCGAACGGGACCAGACCGATATGACCGGCCTGGCGGAACATCCCTGGGAGGGACCATATGACCCGTACTATATTCAGACCGAGTTCGAGGTGATCCCGTCCGAGGTCATCCTCGGCAAGGTCATCACTGACCTGCATCTGAACAAAGAGTGGGGTAAAAAGTTTGCCAATGGCGAGACGCTCAAAACCAAAGAAACCATGCAGCTTCTCAAGAGCAGGCTGGACCTGCGCCCGGTGCGCAATACCAGCCTGATCGACATCCGCGTCTTCAGCGGCTATGCTCCGGAAGCGGCAAAGCTGGCAAACGCCATTGCACGGACTTACCAGGAACACAGGGAACACCGGGCGGCCAAGAACCGACCCAAAATCGTGGACTCGGCCGTCCCGGGTTTGAGGCCGGTGCGACCCAATAAGCCCTTGTATATTACTCGGGGAATTTTGGGAGGAGCGCTACTGGCCTTGTTGGTTGGCGGTGGGAGTGCAGGGATCGCCGCATGGTCTCGACGCAGATCGAGCGCTACACCCGCGTCCCCGCAAACGGGAGGTTCTTAGCTCAGCTCCCGCCCAGTCGGCTATTCGTTCGGTGGTTTTTGGGTACTTGTCGCGACTGCCCGCACTTTGGCACGCAATTGGCTCAATCGCCGACGCCTTGCTCTGTCAGAAGGGGGCAGGTTTTTAGTATGGCTGATACAACAATCATCACTGAGCCGGCGTCCGAACTCGAATCTGCACCAGCCATGGTGTTAGGGACTTCCCGGCCGCCGCATCCAATTCTTGCCGTGCCGTCCTCTCAGCAGGGCTCGATTTGGCTGAACCGGCGGGCTTCCCGGAGCGGACAGATCATTTTGGACACCTGTCCCGCCGATCGCACCAGTGACGATTGCGAGGGCTGTCATCTCCGGGCCCTATGCAAGTGTGCCTATACGGACTTCCTCGCTTCTGCAGCTACCGAACAACGAGTCTGGATTGTCCTCGCTCTGAGCGGCGCTGTCACGATTCTGTACGCCGTCTGGTGCTTTTTTGGCGGCCGGTAGCTCCCACCAAAAATTCAATCCTGGGTGTTGCGCTTAAGCACGAAGATCGTGCCCTCGTACGGCGGCATCCAATGATTGTAAGTGTACCTCCTGATCGGTTCGTAGCCCTCGATCTTCCCAAAGGAAATGACGTACGAATCGTTGACCACCCACCAGTTGGTCATGGTGAAGGTCTCATACATATACCAACCATTGAATTCGAACCCGCCATCAACGTCCTTTGGTTTGACGTCCTTTTGCGCCAGCAATTCGTTAATTGCCCGCCAGCGCGTCCTGTTCCATTCCAGGTAGTCCCTGGTGCCGGCGAGCGCGAATACACCGGAAGCCGCGAGAAGCAACATCTCGACTAAATATCGTACCCGCCGGGGCTGAGCTCCGGCTCCGCGCAGCGACACCGCCAGTGCAGGTGTCAGAAACGCGATCACTGGAAGAAGGTAACGATCGAAAAACCCGCTCAGAAGAAAAGGCAGCAGATAAACAGCTGCGCAGAGGAGAAAGAATGTCTCGATCGCACTGTCAGGATTCTCCGCGGCGAATCGGCCATTCGGGAACAGCTCCGAGATGACTGTAGTGGCCTTTGCAACCAGCAGCGCGGCGCCCGCCAGGCTCAACGCTGTGACGACGAGCCAGAAAACCGGAGGCAGGGCCGGCAAATGAGCCAAACGCAGGTTGAACGTGTCGCGCAAAGTCGCTGGGCCGATCCCCTGCGGGATCAGGATGTTGTTATGCACCGGCATCAAGGATGGCACGACGATGAAGCGGACCACTGATGCCACGAGAAACAAGCCCAGCGCCAGGCGAATAACTAGGATCAAACGTGGGCGCTCCGGGGCACTACGCCCCCGGAACCGGGTCGTCAGCGTCAGCGGCAACAGGAACCAGCCCAAATACATCAGCATGCTCCAGCCGAAATACGCAACGTTCAGCGGAATTCTTTCGGGGTGTGTCAGCGCCGCGACGAGCCGGTCGGACTTGTGTTCGTAGATATTGGGAATCCTGCCGGTTACCTTCAGCCAATGCTGGAACGCAGCCAGCGCAACGGCCGAAACGACCAACGGGACGATCGCGCGCGTGATCCAGCGGTTTTGGAATCCACGTTTTAGCAACAAAGCGATCGCGAAGGCCAAAGGAAGGCATAGCCCAAGCTGCCGGCAAAGGGTTGCGGCGATGGCGAATGCCGCCCCGATCCACAAATCCAAATCGGATTCCCACTGGAGACAGCGCACGAAGAACAGCGCCGTCAAAATGGCCAGCGTCGTGAATGGAACGTCGGTCATGAAGGTGTTGGAGAGCGCGAAATAGATCGGGTTGCACGCCAGCGTGAGGGCGCAAATGACCGCCAACAGCCTGGGTCCTTGGAGTTGCCGAACCAACGTGTACAAGGCGAGCAGCCCGATCAGCGATAGCACGAGTGTCGAAAATCTCAGCGCCGTAAAGGAAAAGCCCTGCGGCAGGCAGAACAGAGCTCCCCACAGCGCCTGCGTGATGAGGGTCATGAACGTCCACCCGCTCGGATGATAACCGCCCCCTCCCATTAGGCGCTTGACCGTCAATCCGTAGGACCAGTCGTCATTCAGAGGGAAATCCCCGATCGGCTTGACCAGCAGCACCGCCACACTCCACAACAAGGTAAGCGCCATCCAATCTACTGCCGTCCCGGGCGGGAAAAACGGTGTGGACTTAGCTTTCTCCATTCGCTCGCTGCTCTTGAGTGTGGCGCTCGTTCCGCATCGCGATTCAAAGCTCAACACTCCAGACCAGCAAAGTCAACTGTTGCGACCGCAGTGCATCTCGACATCGCGCCACTTTTTGTTACGTTCCATTAGTGAGCTTTGTCGCTGAATTTCAATCGTTGCCCCTAGGCGCTCTGGTCGAGCGCTCGCTGGCGGCCTCCGCGCAGGATGCCCGGCAGGCCCTGAGTAAATCAAAGCTCTCCCTGACCGACTTTGCCCATTTGATCTCCCCGGCAGCCGCGGAACTCCTGGAACCGCTCGGACGTCGCTCACAGCAGTTGACCCTTCAACGCTTCGGTAAAGTTATCCGGTTGTTCGCCCCGCTCTACCTTTCCAACGAGTGCATCAACAACTGCAAGTATTGCGGCTTCTCGCGCGACAATCCCATATTGCGCGTCACGCTCTCGGTCGAGGAGGTGCGTCGCGAGGCCGCCGCGCTCGCGGACCAGGGCTTCCGCAATATCCTGCTGGTCTCGGGCGAACATCCGAAATTCGTTTCCTCGGGCTACCTCGCCGATTGCGTTCGCGCGCTGCATGCGACGGTGCCGAGCGTCTCCTTGGAAGTGGGCCCGATGGAAACGGAACAGTACCGGCCGCTCGTCCAGGCCGGCGCCGATGGCCTGGTCGTGTACCAGGAAACTTACGACCGCTCGGTTTATGCCGAGATGCACACCGCCGGGCCGAAACGCGATTTCGAATGTCGCCTGGAAACGCCCGAGCGCGCTTATGCGGCCGGGTTTCGGCGCCTGGGAATCGGCGCCCTCTACGGCCTCGGAGATTGGCGTCTGGAAGCTCTCGGCGTGGCGGCGAACGCCCAATATCTTCTGCGCCATTGCTGGAAAGCGCAATTGACGATCTCGCTGCCGCGGTTGCGGCCCGCCGCCGGTGAGTTCCAACCGCTCACGCACATGGCCGAGCGGGAGTTGGTCCAACTGGTCTGCGCGTTTCGCTTGATGTTCCCTGATGCCGGGCTGGTCTTATCAACGCGGGAATCGCCGAGCCTTCGCGACGGCTTGATCCCGTTGGGGATTACCCTGATGAGCGCCGGCAGTCACACCGAGCCCGGCGGCTACACTGGCGCGGGCAAAGAAAAGCTGCATCATACCCAGCGCGGGCGGATCGTCGAGTTGGGCGCCAGCGAGTGGGCCAATGCCGGACCGGACCTGCGCGCCACCGGTCAATTCGACATCGCCGACGAACGCTCGCCGCAGGAAGTCTGTGAACTCATCCAAAGGCTCGGATATGAGCCCGTGTGGAAGGATTGGGATGCCGCCCTCAGTCCGACCTGAAGTCGGAAGCCGACGCCCAAAAGTTCTCGGCATTTAGGTCAGGTTTCAGGAGAAAAGAGCCTTCGATTTTATGTCAGACTTGTCAGCCCAGACGTCCACTCCAGCCACAGGACATGGCGTGGTCTTTGCAAATGGAAAAACGATCGAGACGCGGTTGCCTTGCACGATGGAGGAGTTTCTGTTGGCCCAGAAACTCTTGCCCCGAAGCGTCGTGGTCGAGCACAATTGCCAGGCCGTCGCGCCTTCGGAGTTCGCCCGACGCCCGCTGCAAGCCGGCGACCGCCTCGAGATCGTGCAGATTGTGGCCGGGGGTTGAGCACGCCCAGTGGTTGTAGGAGCTGACGTAAGGAGGCTCTGATCAAAAAATCCCAAATCCAAAATTAATGAGAGCCTCCTCACGTCGGCTCCTACAATCTCGAGATACGCTCAAAATCGATAGCTAAAGTTCAAGCTCACGATGTTCGCAGTGTAATCTCTGCCTTTCACGTCGGAGGTCCGCCAGTAGAACTGGTATCCGAGGCTGCCCGACGATTTTGCCGTGAGCGTGCGCGACAGGCTGATGCTCCCCCCGTAGCGATCGAAAGTTTCCCCGGTAAAAGTCACTTGAGTGCCATGCTCGTATTGCAGCGAAGTGCCGATGCCCACTTTCTCCATCACCTTCCAGTTGGCCAGCCATCGGGCATAAGTCAGGTCCACCGATCCCCCATAAAATGCAAAGTTGATGCTGCGGCCGGCGCTCAGCGTATAGTCGAGAAATCGGTTGAGCCGATGCTGGAGGCTCAGATCCGCATAGATTCCAGTGAAATCGCTGACCGAGTTCGAGTTGGTGGACTGGCCGGTGTCTGGCGAGTAAAGCGTATAGCCGACGCTGCCGCGGAAATGGAGATACTGGCTGACTTGCGATTCGAAGAAGACCCCGGCATTCACCTGCCTCGCATCGCTGAATGAGACGTTCGTCCCGCTGTAGTGCAGCAGGCCCCCGCCCAGCTCCACCCCGGCAAACATCCCCGGTTTCAACGCGTAGCCCGCCGACGACCATGCCAGCTCAGATTGGCCGTCCGGCTGTCCCGAGCTGCCCGACAACGCCACGTAATCCACGTGGTCGAACCCGCCGCGCACCACCACCTTGTTCAGGTCCCACGTCGCCGTCGCGCCTACCGCATTTTCCAGCCGCGAGTAATCCCCCGCGCCCGTCACCGTCGGGTCCTGATACGAATTCTCGCTGATGGAAAATCGGTCGTGCAGGTTGATCCAGAAATCGCCCGCGTAAAGATCAAAGGACATTTCCGAACCGGGAGTAAGGTAAATCCGATCCAGTTCGCGATGCTCCAGATAAGCCGAATAGCCGACCCCGACACTCAAATTGAGCGTGTTCTTGTCCGTTACCGGCCAGAGCATCTGCGCGTTGATTTCGGGTCGGAAGATCACGTCACTCTCGTGATTGACCTGGCCGAGCGTGACGTTGTCATCGTACTCCACGGTTAGCCCCGTCCCGAACCGCCAGCCCGTCGGTCCGACCTTTACATTGTAATAGCCGATGCTGGCTGCGGCCTTCCGGCGCGCTTCGGCCGCCTCGGCGCTGGCCAGCGACATCCGGATGGTCTCCTGCGCCTGAACTGCGCACAGCGAAAACAACAATAGCCACAATTGCGCTAAACGCGCACTGGGCGTGCGCGTCCGCGTTATTTGTCGTTGCCAGGGACTTTTCAACTGATCGCCAACTGCTGAGGGCTCCGCCCCCCGTCCTCTCGATTGCTTCGGCCATCGTGCCTGCGAGTCACTGGGTGGAAAAGAACAAAGCTGCCAGACGACCTCGGAACGAAGCTGCGCCCTCCTCCAGCCAACGGGTAGCGTCAAGAGTTCTGTGTAAAAGCTGAGAGCGGGTGACGGGACCAATGG
>CAYUPI010000022.1:32568-82972 GCA_964446585.1 uncultured Verrucomicrobiota bacterium | reverse complement strand
CTCTCTGGGCTACAAATCACCTGTGGACTACGAAACCACAAACTAATAACAATGAAAAAAACCAATTGTGCAGGGTCCAAGAAAAGGGGGGAAGGCGGGAAAGTGCTCGTGTCGTATTGCGGTGCGAGCGTCGCAGTTGTCGCAAAAACCGCTTCACGCAGTCGTAGCTGCCTTCAAACTGCTGCTCTCTGACCAGATCCTGATAAACCCGTCGCGCCGAGAATCCTCGGTCCAGGCCTGTTTCGATGAGAGCCTTAAAACAAAAGGGTCACAATGGCTGAGACGTCCGGCTTTGGACCCGGCGGGCGAAATGGCTGGTTTTGCTTCCTTCGCTTGGCAGGATAGCTGCCGGTATCGGGCCACCGTTTGTCGGTCTATCCGTAGCTCTCGGACTATCCGCCGCTGTGACCAGACGTTGTGGCTTAAGGTGTTAATCGCTTGCTGTATATCCATTTGAGTTGATTCATTGCCACGCAGAGTCCCCTACAGGACTCGGAGCGAAACGATTACATCTCCTCAAAGTGGCTGGTCTTGAGTCGCTCTCTCCTGGCGAGTTTCTGACCTCCGGCTGACACCAAGGTCCCAAAAAGATCAAAAAATGATTTTTCAGACACGCTCCAAGAGCTTTAAATTGGTTTCGGGTGCCATACAGAGTATGCAGGTCCGCTCAAACTAGTTGAACACAGTGGCCATAGTTGCTTTTCTTTCATGCTTGTCTCTGCCATAATGGTGACGGGAAAAAGTCCAACTCGAATCGCACTGGCCAAGGCTGCTGCACGATGCTTTTTGGAACAGACACACCGAGAAAAGGAACTCATTATTGTGAATGATGGAGATACTGCGCTCGGCTTCTCAAATCCTACCATTCGAGAATTGATGATTCCGTCGTCGCCAAAGATATCATTGGGCGAACTTCGAAACATCGGGCTTAACACAGCGCAGGGGGAGTTGGTGATGCAATGGGACGACGACGATTGGCACCACCCTCAAAGGATGGAAGTCCAGCTGTCGCGTTGGGAACCAGGAGCCGCGGTTCTCTTACAAAACCAGATTCGGTGTAATTTGGCAGACGGAAGAGGCATTCGCTTCACAACGGGAATGGGGATTCACGGCACAATATTGCACCAGCGCAGCGAAAACGTTTGGTATCCTGCCTGGCGCAGAAGAGAAGATACGTGGTTCCTGATGCACTTTCGCTACCGAATAGTGCTGGAAACCTCACCTTCAGCTTATGTCCGATTCTGGCACGGCACTAATACCTGGAATGCTAGGCATGTTATGGGTCGCGCGTCCACCTCGAAACCGCTTCCCCAACGTGATTGTGAGTTACTGAAAACCGTTCTGAAGAACTATTACAGTCATTGCTATCCAAAAAGGGACTTTGGCGAAGCCATAACCAGACACGCAGGAGAGTTTCCAGCAGGCCTGGGCCTAGAGTCCGATCAAACCCTCGGGTCGGTAATCGTCACCGTGAAAGCCTTTCCAATTCTTTCAACGCCAAAGGTGCCGGCTAGACTTTGTGGGGCCTTGCTATTATTGCGCGAAATCTCGGGGAACATCCTGCGTCGCTTGCTGCCTTGTAGAGATTGCGAGTCAGAACTATGACCTTAGAAGCGTCGCGACGTGCAACACACGCAAACAATCAGAAAGATTACATTAAACGTACCGAGCATTTGAATCACACTCCTGAAGGAGGTATGATGCCACTGTAAGGCTATCCAGTAACACGTGGCGATCACTACCGCAAACGGGACAACCATGAACTGAGAACGCGCCATCAACTTATTAAGCAGCACGTTCGCGACTGCCAAGGGCACCATGCTCCACGCAAACATTGGAACAAGCGGCACGATAGACAGATTGTCAGCCGAGGAACCTAGTCTAACTATTGCAGGTGTCCCAATTGTAATCCCGACGGCAGCTGCCCCGCTCAGCCCCACGGTGCCCGCTAAAGTCCACCATAAAACGTCACTTGACTCCGGCCGCGCCGCATTGCGGGCGATTTTAGGAAACATTACGGCGGCCAGTGGTCCCGTGAAGATAACGATAGCTCTAGCCAATGTGCCGCCGAACACATAAGGCGCAGCAGCACCGTTAGCTCCAAGATAGGCCTGTACGACAAAAAGGTCCGCACTGAAGAGGAACTGGCTGGCGCCAAAGCCGACTGTAAGGGGAATCACACGCGCTAACCAGCCACGCCAGTTGCAGTAAGCGCCAGGCACGATCAAGAGGTCAACAGCTTGCCACAAACCTACGAACAGCGTTATCATCGCACCAATTAGAGCGCCGATCATAATCTCTGCAGCTCCGCCTCTCAACACAAGGACAACTATGCCGGCGACACATAGGCGGCTCATACTATTGAAAAATGCAACCCACCCTAGCCAGAAAAAGTTTTGGCGCCCTTGCATAACCCCCTTAAAAATCGGCGATAGCAGCATAAAGAATGCTACAACCAGTGTAATCCAGAGCCCAGTGGGATTGCTAAGCCTCAAAGCAGCGGCACAGTGATCGCAGAATAAAAATACGAGCACAGCCACTAGAAGCCAAAAACAAACGATCACAAGCACTACTCCCCGTATGGTCCCCATGAGCTCTCGCTGATGGAGTTCGTTGATAGCCTCGGACGCCTGCTGGGCGAAAACCATCTGCAGTCCCAACACAGGGATTGTCAGCCAATTGAGTGTCTGAATTAGTACTCCCAGCGCTGCGTATTCATCGCTAGGAATTACTTTAGAGCACAAATGCACCAGCGACATCAGAGCACCGCTTCCAACGGTGGAAATCATCATCCAGGCGCTTTGACGTAGAAACGGAATATGCGATGCGCTGGCCTTACCGCGTTGGCAATGATGTACCGTTACTGGGAACCCATTATCCATATCATGGATCATGCCGGGCCAAGTGCCCTGCGTAAGAACTCAGTGCTGTACGCACCCAATCTGCATTCTCGATCGTGATACCCATAAGAAAGCATGATTATGTCGCTGTGCCAGCAGGCTCCACAGGGAAAAACACATGCAGGCAGCCCTGACCAGGCATCGACGGTAGGCGCTATGATTAACTGACGGGTGTATCTGAGCACCCTAAATGGCGGATCCACTTCGAAAGTGTAAGCGCCGAATGAATAAATGCGGTGTGGCCAGGTTCCTGCCCCAACGAAGGGCCAACCTATTAAGCGATTCAGAACTGCGAATACTGGATGAATGAGAAACTTCGAACTGAAAATACCTCGCTTCAGCCACGGCTTCCAAGAGTGAAAAAACGACAGATACTCTCCGTCAAGAGTAATTGGCGGCGTTCCGCCTAACAATTGTGGCTGGCCGTCCTCGCCCCATTCAGTTGTACAGACTTCGCTCATGAAACCATTGACGCACTTCAAAATTACGTGCGGGCGAATCTTATAGACGCACATAAGACAACCCATGTGGGAAAAAAATTGCCAGTTTTTCTCGTACCTTCGCGATCGTCCAAAAGTTGGCCGGAAACTCTCTTTTACCGTTAGGTTGTCGCTGAATCGAACCACCACAAGCCCCGCCTCCGGGTCCCTAAGCGTTCCTTCGAAATATACCCCATGCAACTCTCCGTCGTGGAGGAATAGTCTCATGTCCTTCGTGGACAAAGTCGATGGGAGCTCGAGCGCCCAGTCATTCACTAAATTGAGTTCGGGATCGAGCACTGCCATTCTGATCTCGCAGGAAGCTGAACGGGGACCACCACTGCCAAAAATAGAATTATATGCTACCAAGAATGTATCTTCCAATTTGATGATGCTGGGATTACTAATGCGGCCCTGAGCCCCTAACGTGAGGGTGCGCGACTCAGACAAAAAGTGCCCTGACGTGTTCATGTCATGGTAGTGTGCCGAGAAAAGCACGCACGCACGGGGTTTGTGGTTCGTGGTGTGTTCGACTTAAGAATTGGATCAACTAACAACAGGAGCCATGAACTGACGAACGAGAAGGATTCGGGGATTCTCTTACTGAGTTCTTCAAAGCACGAAACTTGAATCTGAGCCTCAATAAACCTTGAACATCCTTCAACGCAGTGGAAAGTATTCTGACCCGAGTGTCCGGATCCTCCCTCCATCGTACCGGGATTTCAGCAATCTTATAACCGCACAATTCTGCTAGGACCAGCAACTCTGTGTCAAAGAACCATCCGTTGTCCTTTGTTGCTGGAAGGAGTGCTTGGGCCGCATGTCGCGAGATGGCTTTAAAACCACATTGTAAATCGGAGCAATGGATTCCACAGAGAGTTTTTGCTAGTCGCAGATATCCGCGCGAGACTATTTCACGTTTCCAACCTCGTGTTGTCTTGGAGCCGGGATGAAACCGCGAACCTATGGCCAAGTCAGCGCCGTTCACCATTATCTCGTTTACGAGGGCAGGAAAAGCATCGAGCTCGGTTGCCAAATCCACATCCATATAAGTTAAGACGTCTGCTTGGCTCTTTAACCACGCCTGCTTGAGGGCACCGCCCCGGCCCTTTTGACGAATCGAAAGCACATCAGTATTGACGAACTCTCGGCTAAATCGCTCAGCGATGGCTTGTGTATTGTCATTGGAGCCGTTATTTGCAATTAGGATCCTCCAGCTATCGGAAATCGACGCGGTAATGAATCGATGGAGGTCGGGTAATCTTTGCACAAGACGCGTTTCTTCGTTGAACACTGGAACGACAATGTCGATTTTCATAACTCGCCCCGTTCACTGCTGATCAAGTCTTCAGAAAAGGCAGATGTGCTGATTGGACACGACGAAAATACTTTTTGTCTTTTGCTCTGTCTCTCAACGCAAGCTAGACACAAGCGAAATAGTAATTGCGCGAAAGTTGGATGTGCCCATTGTGCTAACCAGGTGAGACAAAAGGCAATGCGTGCAGTTCCGTCGAACTCATAACCATGCTGTAATCTTGCGAGACGGCGGGCGCGGAGTGTGCTGCGAACGACCATACGATGCCCGCGGAATGTTACACTATCGCTCCAAGTGCGATATCTGACCAAAAACTCCTGGAGATTATGAAGGCGGAAGATCTTACCGATGCGAAACCATAGTTCCAAGTCTTGAGCTACTAGGAACTCCTCGTTGTAAGAACCACACCTTTCGAACACCGCCCTCGGGACCAGCGTGGCGCTATGACAAAAAGGGTTCCGAAACCACAGGGCTCTCAAACACTCCTCATGCCTCTCCGGAAATTGCTTTGGGCGTAGCAATTTGCCACGCTTATCCACCAAAAGGCAATTACTGCCACAGACGCCCACTTTCTCGCCGCAGGCCCTCATGAATTCCATCTGTACAGTAAGCCGCTCCGGCTGCCAGGCGTCATCGCCATCAATAGTCGCCATGTACTTTCCGGAGGCATTACATAGCGAGAAGTTCCGAGCTTTGGGAAGACTCATTGCAGATCGCGCACGAATGGGCCGGATGCGACGCTCATCAGCGGCCAAGGCCCTGATGGTATCCCATGAATCGTCCTCTGAGGCGTTATCCACCAGCACTAGTTCCCAATTCTGATAAGATTGAGCTAGTACGCTTTGTATGGCTTCGCGAATTACTGCGCCATTATTACGACTCACCATCAACGCTGAGACTAAAGGCTCAGTGCTCATACCGTAAAAGCGAGCCCCCGCGACGCAGAGCGCGTATGATCAGAAACAGCGCCGCAAGCGGCGCCAACGCTAGTATCGAAGGTGCGACCGGCCGCCAATCGAGCAGATAGGGAAGGTAGCCTAGGACCGAAGCCAACTGGATCACACCCGCCACGCACCATCCATTCGCCACGTAGAAGGAATAGATCACAGAGATCGCATCTGCAGCAAAAAAATACCGTTCGTGCATTCCCGGCAGTAGAAATGGGGGGAACAAAACGGACAAAAGCGCAAGTGAAAGCAATACTGATTCACTTTGTTTCGAGTCGACTCGCCCGGCGTCCAGGGGATGACGTCGCGGATTCGACGATTTTCGCCTGGCAATGTACAGTAGAAACCAGAGGGTGGTCAGGCACGTTGCACCAACGCCAGCCCACCACAGAGACATGGAATATCGGTCCGCAACCCAGGCATACCAGTTAGGGACCACACCATGGGTAAGGCCCGGAAAGTCTCGAACGTAGGCCCAGTGAAGCAATACTCGATGTATGGGGCGTCCAGCGATCATCTGGGGTATCCCGCAGGCGATATAAACTATTATGGGAACACACACTAGGCGCCAATGTAGGCGGCTGCTAAGAAAGAAGCCACATAGAAACGGGCACCAAAAGATTGCTTGAGGCTTCAATGAACAGGCCAACCCGAAAGCGATTAAGGCAGCAATTGACCGTCCCTCCATGAGATAAAAAAGAGATGCAATAAAGCAGCCGGTATAGAGGACATCGCACTGTCCCCACATCGACCCATTCATAACCACAGTCGGAAGGAAGAGAAACGCTGATATTGCTAGCAGTGCCCTCTTGGGATCTTTGGTCTGTCTATAAATCAGCCGCCAAACGAACCAGGCGGCAATGTAATCTCCCGCGACAGAAATCAATTTTATTGTATAAAGTTTAGGTATTGGGATGAGCGTACCAAGCGAAATTAGATATAGATACAAAGGAGGATAACTAGAGAATTCCTCACGTAAGCCCCTCCACGCGCCGTGCTCAACCAGAAAGTCGTACCATCGAGCTAAGAACGTCGCGTAATCGTCACTTTGATAACTTAACAATGCGAGACGCAACAGCAACGATCCTGCGGCAACAGCGCAGAGCCACATCTGCATGCTGCCAACCCCAAATTGGACGCGGCTCCAAACAGAGGCAGCACAATCGCTCAAAGATCGGTGTGATCGGGTTGCAGGGAATTCTGGGTGCATTAATTACGTGGTCCAGGTTAAAATGCTTGAGATATTATCGTTGCCCGTTTAATCCTATCGCTTTGATGGGCTTCTGCTGCGTCCTGGTCGATGACGTTCGCGACAGCCTTGTTGTTTTCCTTAGTGAAATTGCGCCATAACCAAATAGAACCGAGTCCCAGAATGCCATAATACAGCCCGATGGAAGCATAAGGCCGTAACCCTACGACCAGACCAAGGTTTGGCGACAGTGTTCCCTTAAGAAGAATTGGAATGTTGAAGTCAAGAAGTGGATATGGATGCTCCTGGAAAGGTGGACACGCATTCGTAAGCGTAGCCAGCGTCGTGACCAAGAGAGAATACGCGGCAAGCGGAAGACCTAACCATGGAAAGCGCTTGACACCGTAAGCGCAGGGCAGTGCTAGTAATGGGATCATAGGAGAAAGCAATCGAGGTCCCCATGTTGGTCCTGCCGGCCAGTCCCAGACCCGTCCTGAAATAATAACAACCTGGAGCAGAGGTGGCACATACATATACCAGAAGAGCCGCTGTGATTTCCGAATCAAATACCAATAGCCAAATCCTGCCATTATGAAAAACGGTGTCCAGAAGAAGAGGCCGCGAGCAGGACTGAATAGCAGTTTAAGCGCTGTTTCGGGATCCGGCCACTTGATTGCGTATATACCCTCTTTCATTGGCGGAAACGAAGCCTGGTAGCTGTACGCCAGCGTCCATGGATCCCCAAAGCAAGCCCAACTGTAAGCCGGAATGAGGAGAAGTGGAGGAATAGCAAAAGCGCAAAAATAAAATGCACCCTGCCGTCGATTCGAAATCACCCATAAAAGAAGCGCTGCCACCACCAGGCCTGCGCTGTACTCGCTCGCCAGCACCCAGCCACAGGCAAATCCTGCAATCATGTCCCGCCAATTCGCGACCATCCGCTTTCCCACCTCATTGTCTCCAATTGATGCCTCAGCGGTTCCTATTCCAAGGGCCCAGATCGCAATTGCCAAAAGTCCTATCACTGAGGAATGCGAAAACATCATCGTCGAATACGGAAGGGGTGCTGCTCCGAGAAACACGGTCACTGTCGTAAGGATCGCCCATTTCGCGGAAACATACTTTGATAGCCATGCGAACATCGCAAGCGCGCCCAATGAAGTGATGATGCCGATCGAACCTGCACACGCAAGCCAGCTTGAAAAAAGCCACCCGTCCTTTGAATCCAGATCCGCGCCCCCTAACGATAATATTCTCGCAGCGGAAGCAAAGGGAATGAGAGCAAGAGCAACTGTTCCTGGGGCTTTGTCGCTGTAATAATGTCCATGATAGACTGCTTTGTCAGGTGTATTTTCTTCGTAAGCGTCAATACTCAGCCTTCCATGGGCGAGTGCATGCAAAACATCCAATCGTGATAGAGCGGTTGGGGAGAAGGTCGGGTCTTGGTGTATATAGCTCAACGCGACAAAGAACAGACTCCATATGCCGCAGCCTACGCGCACTGGGAATCCTGTTCTTGTTGGTTTCAAAGTGGACAGAGTTGGCAGAATCGACACTTTTTCCGATACTGTCCTTGCTCCATTTAAGCGCGTTCGCCCTTCATCTCTAAGAGCGTGTCTCGAAATTGTAGCAGCCTAGGTAACGAGGCTCAAATTACCTTTATATGCAAGTCCCTTAAGTGTTCTATTAACCCTACGCCGAATTAAGTCGCCTGCAGGTGCACCCCCTGTTTTCCTCTCAAGTAAAAAGCGGTTCCAAGCTTGCCGTAACTGCCGAGAATCAAAAACGCTAAAACCACTTTGCCGATTGTATCTCCAGCTTGAGCGGAGATATGTAGTGCGTCAGTCAACCCGCCCAGACATCGACAGGGCGCGTGCCAACCCAAAAAAAGTAACCCTAGACGATAAACTAGCAACCCCGTGGCGAGCCACGCAACTAGTAGCGTTGCAAATGAGACGTCGCGTCCAAAGAAGCATGCGAACGCGACGCCCAACTCCAAGAGTCCAACACTGAGAAATAAGTAACCAAAAGGGATCCCGAAGACTGGATCGGGCAAGCCAAGCACTTTCGCAGTCCCGAAGGCCGCCGTAACTAGCTTTGCTATGCCCGTCACGGCAAGGACAATACCAGAACTAAAAAGAAAGTACCCTCGTTGAGCTCTCATCTTGTGTCCAGATATCTTCGCCATCAGACTCGTAACCACCTCGCTCGTCACGAACAGCTGGTGCTGCAGGGAAAGCTTGTGGATGTGGGAGGTCCAAAGGTTCCGCAGCTGCAACTACCACCTGGATTCCACCACGATGAGGAGAAAACGCAGTTGGCGGTTCTCACAGTTCCA
Source organism: uncultured Verrucomicrobiota bacterium (assembly GCA_964446585.1). GTDB lineage: Bacteria > Verrucomicrobiota > Verrucomicrobiia > Limisphaerales > UBA8199 > CAYUPI01. The sequence goes on along the minus strand of CAYUPI010000022.1, from coordinate 73,804 downwards.
GAAACGGTAGCCGGGGGAGACGGGCTGCAGCTGGATGGATATTCTACGACAATACAGTCATAACACGTGAGGCTAGCCCCACCACCCGGTGTATAGTCCGTGCACTGTCCAGTGCAGGAGGAACCCGTGTTGTGGCATGTGGCACTGGGATCGCCAGTCTTTCCGTTGACCATCCATGGTCTGCAGGCCCAATTCGTTGCCAGAGCTGTCGCCGGGCCGCAGAGCATAGCCGTGACGCACAACCAGGTTACAACGACGTGCTTAGCGAGTTTCAGTCTTTTCATTTGGTTTTTCCTTTGTTTCTTGTTTCTTGGTTTCTAGTCCTTGTTTCTGTTTTGTTAGTTTGTTAAGTTAGCTAGCTAGCTAGGCTTCGAGAACTTGCGAAGGCCAAAAGCTATGGGCAAGCTGAGTGCAATGAAAACGCATAGAAAGACTACTATGATTCGTTTGATTGGCGAGGTGCGCGGTGGGCCGACCCCTAAGGCCTTTCTTGCCCTGTCATAACTTCTCTGTGCCAACTCAATATAATGGCTTAAGGATGAGTCATTTGTCGCTATCCAGGTTTGATTTGTGATCGGATAAGAGACTGTAAGCAGCGGATAGCGGACATCGCGAAATCGGAGATCAAAAACATCCACGCTCTCTTGAGGTAGTTGATCCGTCGCAATGTCACCCGCCTTGAGATGCAGTTTCGTGACCTGACCGGACCGGCGTTCGGCGACCTTCGGCATCTTTGCCGCCGAGTATGAATAATACCGAATCAACTCAAAATTGGCAGGAATGCTGATGCCCGAGGGCTCGGGAACATTCGTCCAGACTGCAACGCTATAGATCCCCGCCACGGCGCCTTCGGTGAACTCTGGCTGAGGTCTGTTCTGCGACCTGATCTGTTCCCTCAGAGCTTTTGACCATAGTTCAGATGAAAAAGTGAAGCTAAGCTCTTTTGGGAACACGTTCGTGTCACTTGGCCACTTCACGCCAACCTTAAAAGAACGCGACTGTGGAGTAGATGTGTTGTTCCAGGGGGCCGGAATGTCTAGGGTTGGCGACAAATGCAGGACCGATCCCGATAAGAAAGCAAACCATAGAAAACGTGGCATTTCATCCGCTGAATAGGGGTATTCGCCTGGTGATATCTGAGCGGAGGATGTATAATAAACGCCGTTTGTAAACTTATACCTCGCTAGGAAGTTCTTATATGCGTTGAGGAACTTTTCATTCAGGGGGATGTCTCGTGTCAACGAATAAACATTGGTCCCGTCGAATATGACATCCATCGCAGGCCAGGGTTTATCGGGAATGTAGTGAATCAACCAGGTTTTCGCCTTTTTTCGTACAGTGAATTGCGAATTGACGGTTTGCAAAGTTGCCCCATCTAGACCGAGGTATTCGCAACTAGCTTCTCCACTCACTTCAAAATCCTGCGCGCTGGCGCGGCCAACAAAAAGAACCATAAACCAAACGAAAGTCGGCAATTTCTTGGGCGGATTTGCCGCTGTTTTGCCACAGCGCGATACGGGGTGGCATTCGTACTGTTGGCTAATTGGTTCCATATTTCTTTTGCTTCTTGAAGTAAATTAGGGCTGGAGTCTGAAATCTGTAGCAGGCAGGATCGCCTTCTGCAGGCGCCGTAAGTCCGCTAGATCTGCAGCGTTCTCGGTGCGTTTCCAGTAACTTTGTTTCTTATTAAATTGCTTTGGCCAGCGCCATTTCCATTTCTCAACATGGCCGTCAACGAAGGAAAGCACGCCCAGCCGCCCATGCCGGTCCGCCGGCATATTCACCCAGCGATCGTCAGGGGCCGACCAGGTTAGGAAGTGCGCGTCATCAATACTGTCCTCATTCTCGTCAATAAAAACGAAGAGCGCTGCCGGGTCAGGAATGGCATTTACTCGCTCAATGGTGCTCTGGACCTCGTTCGTTCTGCCTCCCAGACAGCCGCTCATTGAATAGCTGCGGGTCCTCAGCAAGCTTGAATCTTTGACATGCGACTTGTCCGCCGGGCAATGATAAAGCGCGACGGACCTGTTGTAATCGTACTTGAACAGGAGACCTTCCTGGATCGAGGCGAAGTTAGTGTCCAATGGCGCACTGCTGTTCCCGATCCAAGAATCTGGCGTGCTCCGCCAGCCATTTACGTTCACCGATCGGTTGGGCGGTACTCGGCCATTGTTGTCATCAACGTACAGTTGCCAGCAGGTCTGAAGTTGCTTCAGATTATTGATGCAGCTCACTCCAGTTGCCTTGGCCTTCGCGTGTCCTAATGTGTGCAAAAGAAAACTAGCTAGAATCGCGATAATCGCCATCGTGACAAGCAACTCGATTAGGGTGAATGCTGCAGCCCCTTTCCCGGGTGCAGTCCTGCGCCCGCTGCCGCGCAAGACCGCGACGCCGCCATGAGCTTTGTCCAATTCTTGGTCACCATGTATGGGCGCTTGCAGACCCTCTGGGCCGGCGGCGGCTACTCGGGAACATTGGTTCAGTGGGTGAAGCAACTGGGTCCCTTTTGCAAACTGAGACTGGAGATGGGGCGCTGCTCGGACCGGGCCCAAGGCTTCCAAGTTCTGCCCAAACGGCGGCTTCTTCAACGCACCTTCGGTTGGCTGTCTAAGTCCCACCGACTTTGCCGTGACTTTGAGGTGCGCCTGGGTCATAGCGAGGCGATGAATCGTATTTGCATGATTCGGTTCCTGGTCAAGCGTCTGGCAGCCGCATCAAAACACTTGGAGTAATTTCCCGGATAACGTCCAAGACTAGCACATGTGACGAAACTGTCGCGTCCCCTAAGTACGCGACAGCGTTGGGCCAGTATTGGCGAGAGATTGGCACGTATGCTGCGGACCTTTGCTAGCCTCTGAGCTGCTTTTCGGCTGCGGGTGCAAACATCTTTCACGGGCGCAGGCAGGACATCCGGCCCCGTGAACGAGCGCGTCACAGCGGGAACAAGTCTTATTACCAAAATATCAACTGTGCCGGTTTGGTGAATCGATCAAACGTGCCCTGTCTTTTCCGGGCCAAAGAGGGCACACTCAATGTTCTCTAAGCCGTATCCATGCAGTAGAAACCTGATTTTCGGGTGATTTTTCCATGAGAACGCTACGGCAGCGCGGGCCGATTTTCCACTGCATTGCAGTTGGGAAACGGCGACAACAATTTGTCCCAAAGCCTTCTCCACCACGCTCTTTCCTTGCTGGGCACGGCCAGCTTGATAGTGGTCTGACCTTGCGGCGAGCTGATGATAGCGGTTTACCTCCAAACGCTGGATGAAGACGGGCAGGTGGACTTCAAGGGGAAAGCAAAGGTGTTTGTCAGGACATACGGATTTTTGTCATCTATTCTGACGTTTAAGAACGTGGAGTGGGAGAAGCTTTCCATTTTCCTGAACTTTTTGCTTCCAAAACTGCCAGCGCCTGAAGAACCCGATTTGGCCAAAGGAATTCTTCAGAACATCGACATGGAGAGTTACCGCGTCGAGGCGCGGACTTCGATCGATGTGGCCCTGACTGACCAGCCGGGAGAGATTGGGCCAGTGCCGACAAGCGGCGGGGGCCGGCTGCCAGAACCGGAACTCGACCGGCTAAGCAACATTGTTAAATCGTTCAACGAACAATTTGGCAATATGCAGTGGCAAGATGCCGATAAAATCCGGAAGGTTATTGCCGAGGAAATTCCTCAGAAAGTGGCGGCAAGCAAGGCTTATCAGAACGCGATGAAAAACTCTGACAAGCAGAACGCCCGCATTGAGCATGATAAAGCGTTACAGAAAGTGGTGTTGAGTCTGTTGCAAGACCACACGGAGCTTTTCAAGCAGTTCCAGGACAATCCGAGTTTCAAAAAATGGCTGGCGGATACCATTTTTGCCGCCACGTACGAGAAGAAGGCTGCCTAACCGTCATAGAAGTCAAGGACTGCCGAAATTAGTTGTTGCGAACGGACGCAGGCAATATCGTTTGAAGACACGTGAACTCGGTTTACTATCTGTCACTGCGTGCATATGAACACTTCGAGGAGGACGTCCATTTTCTTGTTTATCTCATTGCCATTTCAAGCGTCGTCTTTGGATGGCTTGTTGCGTTCAAATATCCCAACGCGTTTTTCACGATTCGAAAATGGCTTCAGTTTCCCGCTGTCTTGATCCTAGGTGGAGGGTTTGCATATGGGTGGGGTCTTGAATGCGCAGTAGTGGAATTCAATATCTATTGCTACGATGTTATGTTGTCCAATCTGCCTGAGACATATTGTGCGCGACTAGGGCATCTTCCTGAAGTGGCGAAGACGTTGTGGATTTTCTGTATTGCGATCACTGTTTGTCTCCAAGCGCCGAGAGCCGTGGAATTTTGGCGTAGGCGGAATCAGGCGAGAATCGTAGGCCTTTGAGCAATATGGAAAAATCCGTCATCGCTGTGCTTTTGGGGGTGCTAGGAGCGATCGCAACATTCGCGTTCACACATCCCAAAACCTATCGGCGACTTTTTCTAATAAGTCTCAAGACCTGGATTGCCCTATTTGTAGCGTGGGCGTTCTTTCTCTGGGGATTTAAGACCGGTTACGACAGAGTCAAAAGTGGGGTTTTCGAAATCAAAGCTTATGAAGCAGACCGGCACTATGTGGAAAGAGTTTGGGAAGTATGGAAGGTCGGCCTGGCGCTTGGCGCCGCGTTCACCTTCTTTGGCATTCTGGTAATCGTTTGCGCAGTAATGAAAAGCGAGGGCGAAGGCGGCTCGGCTGAATCAACGAAACACAGTACTTGAGTTCGCATTAATTTCTGTTCCACGCTAATCGCTGCGGTAACCTTCGACAATATGGGCGTGAGACTCGTGTTCTGCCTGCTGATCGCAGCGGCCGCCGGCGGCTTTGCATTTTCCATCGTCAACCAGAGACGGCACCCGGAAGCTCACATGTTCAGAATCGTAAAGGCCGCAGCCGAACGCGGCGACCCGCGAGCTGAGTTTGATTTAGGCGTTCTTTACGGCGACGGCCGGGGAGTTGCGAAGGACGAAGTTGAGGCAATGAAATGGATCAGGAAGGCCGCCGCCAGGGGTGAACCCCGATCCGAGGATGTTTTGGGGGCTTACCTCATCAACGGCGGGAAAGGAGCGCCGTCGAACTACGTCGAGGCAGTGAATCTCTTTCGACACTCGGCGGGACAGGGTTGGCCGGAAGCACAGTTTCATCTGGGACTTTGTTACCTGGACGGCACCGGTGCCGAGAAAGATAATAAACTCGCGTTCGAATGGGTTCGAAGCGCGGCCGAGCAGGGGCACGCCATGGCGCAGTACCAAATGGCGAACATGCTGCTGACCGGAAGGGGGAATGCAACCAACGAGACCGCGGCGATCAAATGGCTGGAACAGTCTGCCATGGGAGGATACGGAATGGCCCAGTTCAACCTGGGCATGGCCTATGCAATGGGGAAGGGAACCAACGTCGATCTTGTCCTGGCGCACAAATGGGTTTCGCTGGCACTGGCTAAGGGGAGTGGTGACAAAGCGGCATTGCCGGCTCTCATAGTCAAAATGTCGCCGGCGCAAATCAAGCAAGCGGAGCATCTTGCAAAGGAATTCAAGGCGAGGTCGCTGAGAGAGAGCATTGGAAACCCGAGCCGGTAACTGTGCAATAGTTACCGGAGCGCAAAAATGATGCGCTGTTAGCAGATTATCTGGATTCCGCCAGTTAATCTGGTCGCCGCCTCTTTCGTTTCTTTTGTTCACCTCTGAACCACTTTCCGATTCGCTTTTTCAAATCCGCTCTTGGTTTTTTGTGACCGTTGCTCTCCCTAACTTCGGTTTTTGCCTCGCTGTGGTCGCCGAAGAATGCAGCGGTTGATCGCGCATCGTTCTTCCTTCCGTCGCTGATTTCATCTTCGGACCATGTCCGAGCCCAAACCGCGCAATTATTCTTGATCCAATAATGAGACTTGCACGAGAAGCTCCAGTTCCCGATCGATGGCTCCAGCGAAATCGCCCGGCCATCAAAAATTAGCTTCCAATCAGCCGGTGAGAGCGGCGTCACGACACGGTTCCCGCATCCGCAGCAGCAATTGTGAATTGCCGTAGCGTAGGGTATCGACACGTAAATGGTGTTCGGCTCCAAATCACGTGGAATAAACTCAACAAATTTGTGCTTGAGCAAGACTCGATCAGTCATTTGCGGTCCTCGTTGTTCAACCGGTTGCCGTCAATTGTGTACGCGCTGAAGTGTTCCTGCTCGAAATCGTGGTAGAATCCTAGCAATTTTTTCCATTTAATCACAGCCATTGCAGCATTAAGGGCGTTGAGGTCAGCCACTTGTATGTTCCGGGAGTAGTCGTTGTTCATACCAGCCGGCACAACCGGAATTCTGCCGGGCACATGGTCCGATTTTTCCTTCGTACTTGCTGTGACTGTGAGAATTCCGCCGATGGCGCCCTTCACTAACTCCAATCCCATTCCCACGTCTATAAAAGGGGTGCCCCATTCCTGTAATTTTTTGATAATGAACTGTTTTGCGGGTCCGCCGTCCATCGACAGGAATACGAAATTAAGCTGTTTCAATTCCTCGACATTGGCTTCGGTAATGTAACCCGGATGGGCGATGATGCCCCGGCGCATTTTCGAATACAATCTCTGGAAATACTCCGCCTTGAGCGGTTTTTCTCTCAATTCATCAACAGACGGAGCGCCTGGGGATCTGAATGCGTTGTGGTTTAGCAGCACATCGCCATCGAAAAGATGTATTTCCTTGACGGGCGTTTTTGCGACCAGGTCGAGGATATAGCTGCCCGTACCGCCGACGCCGACAATTCCGACCTTGCCCAGTTCCAACTTGGCTGTTGCTACCGCAATTCCAGCACGACTGGATGCGGTGTCCGCAAATTTGAACACTGACTCGGCCTCTGTTGTTTCAAGCACGGGGAAAACCTCCGGCGTTGCATTCGGATCAACGGTTTTGGCCGGTCCGCAAATTATGTCAGCGTGCCTTTTGACTTTCTCGTAGAAATTCGGGTATCTGCCTTCCACGGGTTTGGCCGAAAAGCAATGGTCCACCGTCAGCCCAGGTTCAAGCTGCTGCTTGCTGCTGCCGGTAATGATCTCCGACATGGGCCTGCCATTCTCGTGACAGGGTGCGTCACCGATAAAGAAGGCAGCATGCGTTTGAGGAATAGTCGTTATGTCCCCGGCCCAATCGAGCGGGCAGACAAGTGTTCCATAACAGACCTCCATTCTTGAGTTCAGGTATGGGAACGACCGGACAAGCAGGTAACGCTCCCGAACCTCGATGTCGTATCCTTCGTCCCTCAGACGCTTGAGGTCGGCACTACGATCTATCCGTTGCTTTGACATTGAAAACCATTCGGTTTTTGACTTTCACGGTTTGACCAGCGGTGAGTGTCCCCTCCGGGTTGGGCTTCGGCCCATTGTAGTACGTCACGGTGAACAGGATGTTTTGGCCGGCTGGAGGGGTGGGGAATGCGAGTTTGACGACCTGCTCAAACGTGATGCGCTTTTTATCCACATGATGCTGCTCGGCGTTGACAATAATGTCGAAGCCTTTGTGACGTTCTTCCTTACTGTAGAAGTGCTCGTCAGGCATCAGGCGTTCCGTTTCATTGTCATTGTGGATTGGCTCATCCTCCTGATCGCCGCGCACTTCGCGATAGAGTTGGAATCCCGGGTGCACTTTCCCTAGAACATACAGCGCCGCCCCGGTTGTCGGATTCGGCGACTCATACGGATGGCGGTCGATGTGTATCCGAACCTCTTGGTCACGTTTCTTTGGTTCGCTTGCGGTCATTACTTTAGTTTCCATAGTTGATTATCCTTTCACTTTTGAGCAGTTGCTCAGGTTTTGCGCTGCAATGTAGCTCGGATTTTAAGTCTGTCCAATGTTACACGCATATATTTTGCGTGTATTAAGCACAGTGCGTGTGTCGTTGACATTTTGGATGTTTGACATTATATCTCCTGTGTGCCTACCAATCCGCTCTACAAACGCATTGGCGAACTGATCAAAACCCGACGAAAGACTTTGCAACTGAAACAGGAACATCTGGCGAGCACGCTTGGAATTTCGCGTGGTTCTCTGGCGAATATTGAAACGGGGCGCCAAAGCATACTGGTGCATCAACTCTACAAATTTGCTTCGGCCCTGCAGCTTGCACCTTCGGACTTGCTTCCACCATCACCTAAAGAGGTTATTGGGGCCGAGGAAACCACCTCCTTGCCACTGCCCAGCGATCTTAAGGCACGACAGAAACAGCAGGTGGCACGTCTTTTTATGAAAATAGATTCAACCGAAAAAATTAAACCGGAGGTTGGCCATGCCAAAAATAGAAAAGGCTAAAGATCCATGTGAGTGCGCCGAGGAGGTTCTTGCTCGCCTTGGCATAAAATCACCCCCTGCTCCAGTGGAGAAAATTGCTAAAGCATTGGGAGCACAAGTGCGGTTCGCTCCGTTTGATGACGAGTTGTCGGGAATGGTTCACATTAAAGATGGTCTTCCAATCATTGGCGTAAATGCCTTGCATCATCCGAACCGACAACGATTCACAATTGCGCACGAACTCGGCCATCTGGAGCTTCATCGCGACATGATTACTGCTGCCGTTCATGTGGATAAGGCCTTTCCGGCCTTGATGCGTGATTCAAATTCAGCAACCGGAATGGAAAAAATTGAAATCCAGGCGAACCAGTTCGCCGCTGCCCTGCTGATGCCTTGCGCAATGATCAGGGAGGCCCTTGCCGGGAGGCAATTTGACATTGAGGATGAGGGACCGCTGGAGGAGCTTGCCAAGAAGTTCAAGGTGAGCAAGCAAGCCCTGGAGTATCGAATTCGCAACATGGATTAGTGACCTCAGGAACGGGGAATTATGGCTCTCGTTTTCTACGACACAGAAACAACTGGTGTTGAGCCGTTCTTCGACCAGATTTTGCAGTTTGCCGCCATTAAGACAGACGAATATCTGGAAGAGATTGAGCGCTTCGAAACTCGCAGCAGGCTATTGCCGCATATTGTGCCTTCTCCAGAAGCGATGAGCCTGACTGGCATACGGGTGTCTCAGCTCAGCGATCCTGCGACTCCTTCCCACTATGAGATGGTGCGTTCCATCTTTATTAGACTGGATTCATGGTCTCCGGCTTTGTTCGTGGGATGGAACTCCATCGCTTTCGATGAAAACATGATTCGTCAGGCGCTTTACAAAACATTGCACAGCCCCTACCTGACAAATCGCGTCGGCAACAGTCGCTCCGATGTCATGCGGATTGTCCAAGCTTGCAGCTTGTTTGCGCCCGACGCGCTTATCTTCCCGGCGGGTGAAGACGGAAACAAAATCTTTAGGCTTGCTGCGGTGGCACCGGCCAACGGTTATTCCCACGACCTGGCTCACGATGCAATCAGCGACGTCGAGGCAACCATACACATTTGTCGCCTGGTGGTGGAAAGAGCACCGTCGGTATGGTCAGCATTCATGCGATTCAGCAAGAAAGCTGCGGTCGTCGATTATATTGCCGATGAGCGAGTATTTTGCATCACGAGCTTCTACTACGGAAAGCCCTATTCACATTTAGTGACGACATTGGGCCAGAACGAACAATACAAAGCGGAGTGGTATTTGTACGACTTGAGCAACGAGCCAGCGTTCCTGGAATCGCTGTCTGATGAAGAGTTGGCGGTCCGTCTTGCAGAATTTCCGAAGCCGATAAGGCGAATAAAATCGAATGGGGCACCCATGCTGTTTTCGGCGGATGAGGCACCGGTGACGTGCCCAGGACGAGAATTGGCTTTGAGAGAATTGGAGAAACGTGCAGAAACGGTTCGTAATAATCCTGCACTGCGTGCGAGATTGATCTCTGCTTTTGAGGCCACTCGGGAAACCTTCCCCCCGTCGCCTCACGTGGAGATGCAAATCTACAATGGTTTTTTTGACAAATCGGACGAAGTCTTGATGGAGACATTCCACCGTGTTGACTGGACCAACCGGCCGGCGATTGTGGAAAGATTTCGTGATCCTCGATTGAGAACGATTGGCAAACAATTGATTCACCACGAACGACCTGATTTGTTAGACGGCGCCACCCGTAAACACCACGAAGAAGTCGTGGCAAAACGACTGCTGGGACAGTGTGAGGACGTTTTGTGGCTTACTTTGCCGCAGGCATTATCTCAATTGGCAGCCATGATGGAAAAGGCGGACGGAATTGAGTTGGCAAAGCTCCAAGAGTTTGATGTTTATTTTCGGAACTTACACGCCTCAGCACTCGGTTGGGCCAGTTGAAAATAATCAGGTCGACGATGAGGAACCGTTGCTCTGCGATTTGTGGTCGAGATTCTTGTTCTGCGCATTGTCCGGAAAATAAACTTCCAAGACCTTCGCCAGCTCATTGGAACAACCTTCCATCCCGCTTGCCATCCAGTCATTCTGAACAGCACCAGAATATTCTCGTTGCGTAGCCAGTTTCTCGGCCGATTCCTTCAGCCGCCGTGCTACCCCATCCCAGTCTGACTTCAGCTTCCTCAATACGCGCTCAAGCTCGGTAAGAGCCCGAATGTTCTCTCTATGCGGCAACGCGTGATTGACCAAATCATCAAGTGGGACTTGAAAGAACTGTGCTATTTTCTCCAATTGTTCTTCCTGCGGCATCGTGTCTTGAAGCCAATTCGACACAGAGGGTTGACTGACCCCAACGAACTCGGCAACCGACACCTGAGTTTCGGCCTGCCTGTACATCAAATAATGAAGATTCTTATGGAAGTGTCTCATAGACCGAACACAGGATGGCTTTGGTTGCTTTCTAAGGCAAGCGGCTCAAACAAAAGAGGAAGAGCCGTTTAGGAATCGCCTAATCTTTCCGAGGTGTTCCCGGTTGGGTTTATGCCTCCCATTCTCCCAGTTGGTCAGCGTGCTCTTGTCGACACCCAGCATTTTCTGGCAAACGTGGGCCGGAATCTTGTGATCATGCCTGTGCTTCAAGATTAGTTCGCCAATGTGCCTTGGATGCTCGGGGTATCGGCTTGCTTTCCATAAGTAACTGGTGTTGTTTGGTTTGGGTTGTGAGAGCTTTAAGTGACAAAAAGGCATCGCTACCAACGGCCTCAGACGCTGGACTGCTGGGTGGCAACATCAATCCGACTCCAGGTGAAATCTCGCTAGCGCATCACGGGGTTTTGTTCCTCGACGAATTGCCCGAATTCAAACGGGGAGTGCTGGAGACGATGCGCCAGCCGCTCGAGGACGGCCGCGTGACGATCTCGCGCGCGGCAGGCACGATGACGTTTCCGTCGCAATTTATGCTGGTGGCGGCGATGAATCCAACGCCCGACGGTAAAATGCCCGCGGAAAGCCGGTGCGCTCCGCGCGAGATTCAAAATTACCTGGGCAGAATCTCCGGTCCGTTGCTGGACCGGATCGATCTGCACATCGAGGTGCCGGCGGTGAAATTCCGCGAGATCTCGAATGATGGGACCGGAGAAAAATCCGCACAAATCCGGGAGCGTGAAGTTGCCGCGCGCAAACGACAGCAGGAACGGTTCAAGGACAAACCGATAATCACCTGCAACGCCCGCATGGAGAACCGCGAGTTGAAGGCTTATTGCCAGATTAGCGAAGCCACGCTGGAGCTGCTGAAGTTCGCCATGGCCGATTTAGGGCTCAGCGCCCGCGCGTACGACCGGATTCTGAAAGTGGCGCGCACCATCGCCGATTTAGCCGGCGCCGACCAAATCAGCAGCGACCATATTTCGGAGGCGATTCAGTATCGCTCTCTTGATCGCCAGTTGTGGATGTAACAAGCCGACCCGAGAACGTGTTTGGAAAATGCCTTCAGGTGTAGGAGCCGACGTAAGGAGGCTCTGATCAATTTTGGATTTGGGACGTTGGATTTTTTGATCAGAGCCTCCTTACGTCGGCTCCTGCAATCTTTAGACACTCTCTACGGTCCGACGTGGATTTGGATCGTATTCTTCCCACTGAAGTCACCATAAGTGACTCCGAGGACGACAGTGTAAATGCCGTTGCTGGTGTAGGTATGCTGCTGTTGAACCGGTGCGCCGATCTGCTCGGAAGCGGCGGTCGTACCATCACCGAATGACCACCAGTAGATGTACTTTTGCGCCCCCAACAACTGGATCTCGGACAACTGTATCGCCACGGCGGTGGACGGGTCGGCGACCGAATCGATCCGGAGTCGGTAGATGTTGAACGCCGCCGGAAAAGGAATGGAATAGGACCGAGTCTGGTAACGATTCGCGAAGACCTGGTTGATTTGCGCATCCTGAGTTACCCAGGTCACCCCGTCGTCATTCGAGCCCAGCAAAGCCCAATCGGCGGGATCGCGCTCGGGCGCGTCGTTGGCGGACATGATCGTGTAGTTGGTCACCGTACGCTGCAAGCCGCCGGGGTATCGATATTGAATCCAACTGGCCCGAGTGGCGGGATTGGCATTGGCAAAGTCCAGCCACTTGGCCACGGTGTCGTCGAAGGCATTGGTTGCCACTTCCCAGTTGCCATTGAGGCCGTTGTTTTCACCGGCTGCCGTCACGGTTCCCAGGTGATCCTCGGTGGTGTCGAAAGGAACTGGCGCGGGAGTTCCCCCTGTTGCCTGCGCCGTGAACTGGACGGTGAGAGGAGGGCCGGCGGCGTTGGTGGGAGTGGCCGAGAGGCTGACGGCCAGCGGCGGCCTGGGCAAAATCGGAATGGTGGGCGTGTTCGGCCTTTCTCCGCTGAGGACTTTCGAGCCTTCGGCTGCGAGGCGCATGTACCAATCCGCTGGCAGGCCGTCGTAAGTAACGAAATAGGCCTGCGTCGGCGGCGTGTTGCTCACCTTGAAAATGGCTGTGCCTTCATCGACCTCGTCGAACATCGCCACGTACGCCATGTCCAGGCCGAGGTTTGCCGCGGCGTAAAATTGCTTCCAGAAAAACTCGCCGCCGAGCCGGGGAATCAGGGACGTGCCCGGAGGCTTTTGTTGCAAGTTATCCCAACTGAATCCCGGATAAATGACGGGCAGATAGAGCATTCCCGCACTCGTGGCGGCCGGCAAATCGTCTGACCAGTAGGCTGTCGAAGCGTATTTGTTCGTGCCATCGATCGAAACGTTTCCCACATTCCACGGGCTGTACACGTCGAAGCGGCGGAAGACGTTCGACCAACCCTGCGCCGTATCCGTCCGCCACCACCACTCTCCCCCTCCGACGAGTGTCACGCCATACGTCACATTGGTTTTGAAGAAATCGATAATTTGATTGGCGAGGCTGGCGGAAAATCTATCGCTGAAAAAGCCCCAGACCATGAGCACCGGCTTGCCGTTGTGATGCAAATAGCGCGGGTCTTGCGTTACGTGTAGATTGTCCACCAGCCAGATCCAGTCTCCAGTCATTTGGCTGTAAAGGGTATTGGTATCCTGCCCGCTCATGTCGTAGGTCAGCGCGAATGCTCGGCCCGTGCGGTTGGCGGCTTTGCGCGCGTCGTCCAGGACGTTCGTGGGATGCCCCGAAACTCCGACGACAAACCGTTGTACGAAGACTCCGTCGATGCCGTAATTGAGCATCCAATCGAAATGCCGGTCCACCGTCTGCTGATCCTGAGAACTGAACAAATACGCCTGGCTGCCGTCGGGATACGTGAAGCCGGGAGCAGGATAGGCGTGGCTGTATTCGCTCATGTCCGGCCACATCTCGAACGTCAGGGTATTGGATGCGATCGTGCTCGATGAACGGCTCCAATGAATCCACTGACTGCCTCCGTCGCCGGGACAGCGAAACCACCCCTGGTAGCCGCAAAGGACTTTCTTGTGGAGGGTTGTGGCATCGACCGTTTGATTCAGACGAAAGAATTTCGCACCGCCCGTAATTGCGTTCGTGTACGGATTCGGAGGGTTGGTAACCCCAGTCCACGGACCCGAGAGTTGATCTGCCCGTTCCAGAGAGCCTCGGCTGTCCCAACTGATCACCAGATTGCCATTGACCGGTGAGGAGTTGGTCAGCGTCGCGGCGGCCTGCGCGCTCACGGCGCAAAAGAAACCCAACAGGCTGGCCGGGATGAGAAGCAGCTTCATCGGTTTCTCAGGCAAAGGATACATGACGGCCTCACGTTTGGCGAATGAGGGGAGGTGACCAAATTTTGCTCACGTTGCTTGGGAGAATCGGCGATTGTTCCGCATGGTTTTGAAATCGTCTCGTTATGCTGGCGTCGCAGGCCACATCGGGCGCACGCCTCTGCTGCGCTTGCGCCGGCTGTCCGAATTCACCGGCTGCGAAATCCTGGGCAAAGCGGAGTTCATGAATCCTGGCGGCTCGGTCAAGGACCGCGCCGCTCTGGGGATCATCGAGGACGGTGAGGCTCGAGGCCTCCTGGCTCCAGGCGCGACGATTGTCGAGGGAACCGCCGGGAACACAGGGATAGGCCTGGCCATGGTGGGACAGGCCAAGGGTTATCGAACAGTGATTGTTATCCCGGAAACTCAATCGGTGGAAAAGATCACTCTGCTTCGGACCTTGGGCGCGGAAGTCATTACCGTGCCGGAAAAGCCCTACAGCGATCCGGGCAACTACAACCGACAGGCGCAACGACTCGCGCAAGAAAACGGATGGTTCTGGGCCAACCAGTTCGACAACCTGGCCAATCGTCTTGCGCATTACAAGACCACCGGTCCGGAGATCTGGGAACAGACCGGTGGCGAAGTGACCGGCTTCGTCGCGTCAGTCGGCACCGGCGGCACGTTGGCGGGCACATCCCTATTTCTCAAAGAGCAGAATCCAAAGGTCAAAACTGTATGCGCTGATCCTTATGGTGCTGCGATGTATTCCTGGTTCAAGAACGGGGATTTGAAGACGCAGGATGGTGATTCCTTCGCCGAGGGCATCGGTCAAACGCGCGTGACCGAAAACTTGAGGGGGATTCAGATCGACGATGCCTATCGCATAACCGACCAGACCGCGCTGAGCATCGTTTATCAATTGCTCCGTGAAGAAGGGATTTTTGTCGGGCTTTCCTCGGGCATCAACGTGGCGGGCGCGCTGAGGCTGGCCAGAGAAAGCGGCCCCGGTCAAGTGATCGTCACGCTGCTGTGCGATTCAGGGATCCGCTACATTTCCAGAATATTCAACCGCGAGTGGTTGCTCGCGCACGGGCTGGATCCGGACGTGCCGGTCGCCCGATGATGAAGCAGCAAGTGTCACAGGTAGTCATTGACCGAATTCCTTCGCGCAACATTCCGGGCGTGACTTTTCGGCTCGGCCATGGGAGATTCTCCGGACTTATGAAAATATTGACCTCGATTTGCACAGTGAGTTTGGCGCTGGGCCTGGCCGCAGCCCGCGCTGCAGAGCCCAACCAGCAGGCAGAACCCAAGAAGGCG
Source organism: uncultured Verrucomicrobiota bacterium (assembly GCA_964446585.1). GTDB lineage: Bacteria > Verrucomicrobiota > Verrucomicrobiia > Limisphaerales > UBA8199 > CAYUPI01. The sequence goes on along the minus strand of CAYUPI010000022.1, from coordinate 58,469 downwards.
GAAGCTAAATCCGAATCCAAACAGGAGAACAAAAACGTGAACGCGAATGAAGTGGCGGTAATCAAGACAACCGAGGGTGACATGGTCGTGGAATTTTGGCCGGATGTGGCTCCCAAGACCGTCGAGAATTTCAAGACCCTCGCCCGAAAGGGATTTTACGATGGCACTTGCTTCCATCGGGTCATCAAAGATTTCATGATCCAGGGCGGAGATCCGCTCACGAAGGACGCGAGCAAAGAGGCCATGTGGGGCACGGGTGATCTCGGTTACAAGGTCAAGGCCGAGTTCAACGATCGCCATCACGATCGTGGCGTCCTTTCCATGGCGCGGTCAAACGATCCGGATTCGGCCGGCAGCCAATTCTTCATCTGCCACGGCAATCCGCGCTTCCTCGACAAGCAGTACACGGCTTTCGGCAAGCTGATCAAAGGCGACGATGTGCTCGAAAAGATTGGCACGACGCCGACACACCCGCCGGACCGGCCCAACAAACGCATGGGCGTCGAGAGCATCAAGATCGTAGCGGCGGATTCGGTGAAGTGAGACCCAAGTTGAGGGTCGATAGTTGAGAGTTGAGAGCTGGATTCGCGACAGCAGGGCAAAGAGCCGATCGGCCATCACATTCGCGGTCGATGGACTTGCGTGAGTTAGCGGCGGTGCTCGTCTCGCTCGGTTGCCCGCAGGAAAAATCGGCGGAAATGGCGGCGCAACTCGACAAACGCGCCCGGCAATTGGCCGAGCAGAAGGGCCGCAGCTACGAAGAAGCCCTGGCGCATTTGCTGGGTTTGATGCGCCAGGGGTGGTCGGCCAAGGATAAGGGATTGTCTGAGTCAAATTGAATGCCTCAGCCCTGGAAAAAAATCAGCTCGCAGCCGCTCGGGGATTTCCGGATTTTCACACTCCGCTCGGATCGGAAAATCTCACCGCGCACGCGCGAACAACATGATTTCTTTGTCATCGACTCGGTTAACTGGGTCAACGTGATCGCGTTGACGCCGGACCAGCAGCTCGTGATGGTAGAACAGTACCGTCATGGTTCGGACACGGTGGAATTGGAGATACCCGGGGGCATGATGGACGCCGCGGACTCGTCCCCCGAGGTGACGGCCCAGCGCGAACTGCGCGAGGAAACCGGATATGAGGGGATCAACCCGCGGCTCATTGGACAAATCCTTCCCAATCCCGCCATCATGAGCAATGTCTGCTTTACTGTCATGCTCGAGCAATGCCGGTGCCTGCATCCAACGACGTTTGATCATAGCGAAGACCTAGTAACGCGGCTGGTGCCCGTGGCCGAATTTCCGCGACTGGTGGCGGCAGGCAAAATTCGTCACTCCCTTGTCGTGGTTGCTTTGTACCACTTCGAGCTGTGGCAACGCGGGCTGGCGCAAACCCGAATGACGAAGGCCGAATGACGCAGCAGCCTATCAAAGAAAGTTTTGCACCTATTCACGGTCTCTTTCATAGTTCCGCGATGCTAAACGACACTTTGCTTTCGCTGGAAATTCCTGGCGTCCGAAAACTGAAAAGCGGCAAGGTCCGCGAAATCTTCGATTTGGGCGAAAGCCTGCTGTTTGTAGCGACAGACCGCATCTCGGCGTTCGACGTCATCATGCCGAACGGCATTCCGCGCAAGGGCGAGGTGTTGACGCAGATCTCTTATTTTTGGTTTGCTCAAACGGAGTCGTTTCAGCCCAACCATCTCGTTTCGCATGACGGGGATCCTTTACCGTCAAAATTACAGCCGTTTGCTGACAAGCTGGCGCGACGCAGCATGATCGTGAAAAAGGCCCAGCCGCTGACCATTGAATGCGTCGTGCGCGGCTATCTGGCCGGGTCCGGATGGAAGGAATACAAGACGCGCCAGACGGTTTGCGGCATCAAGCTACCGGCTGGCCTCCAGGAATCGTCGGAGTTGCCCGAACCGATTTTTACACCCGCCACCAAGGCCGAATCGGGACATGACGAAAATATCTCCTTCGGACAGGCCGCAGCGATGGTCGGCCAGGACGTCGCCGAGCAGGCTCGCGCGGCGAGCTTGAAAATCTACAACAATGCCCGCGACTACGCGCGCAAGCGCGGGATCATCATCGCCGACACCAAGTTCGAGTTTGGGCTTATGAACGGAAAACTGATCCTGATCGATGAAGTGTTGACGCCGGACTCCTCGCGCTTCTGGCCGGCCGATCAGTATCAGCCGGGCCGGAGTCAGCCCAGCTACGATAAGCAATTCGTCCGCGATTACCTCGAAACGCTCGATTGGAACAAGACCCCGCCCGGGCCCATGCTGCCGCCAGAGGTAGTCGCCAAGACCCAAGCGAAATACCTCGAAGCCTACGAGCGGCTTAGCGGAAAGAAGCTGTGAGTTGAAAAATGTGCAAACGCTGGTCGAAGATTTTCTCCAGCACCTGCGCCACGAACGCGGCCAGGCCGAGCATACCCAGCGCACATACGCCGCGCTGCTGAATAAATTTGTCGCCTGGTCGCAACGGCAAGGACTGAAAGAATGGAAGTCAGTCGAGCTGCGGCATCTCATGGCCTTCCTGCAACATGAGCGCGAGCGAAACCTCGACAATCAGCCGAAGAACTCTCCCCGTCGCCTGAGCAGCGAGAGCGTGTATTTGGAAATTGCCGCCCTGCGCGCTTTTTTTCGGTTTGCAGAAAACGAGAAATTCCTGCCGTCGAACCCGGCGGAAAACCTGTCGCTGCCGCGCCGTTGGAAACGCCTGCCGAAAGCCCTCACGAGCGGTGAAATCGAGAAGCTGCTCACGCCGGAACGTCCTCCGACGCCGACGAATCTGTGCGACCAGGCGGTTCTCGAGCTGGGCTATGCTTCCGGGCTTCGCCTGGCCGAGCTGCGCGACTTGCGGCTCGAACAGTTGCGCCTCGAGGCGGGCTTCATCAATGTCATCGGCAAAGGCAACAAAGAACGCGTCGTCCCCGTCGGCCGCAAAGCGGTGGCAGCGTTGCAACAGTACCTCGCGGCGGGCCGGCCAAAGCTCGTGACACCCCGCTCTCCGGCGAACGTCTTCCTGACCCGGCGCGGCACTCCGTTCGCCTCGGTGACGCTCTGGCTGCGGGTGAAGCAACGCGTGCGCCGCGCCGGCCTCGGACGAAACGTCACCCCGCACATGCTCCGCCACAGCTTTGCTACGCACCTGCTGGAGCACGGCGCCGACCTCCGGGTGATCCAGGAGCTTCTCGGCCATGCCAGCATCAGCACCACCGAGGCTTACACAGAAGTGGCGGGCAATCGATTACGCGAAGTGCATCAAAAATTTCATCCGCGACCCTAGCCGCGGATCCTTGACCGAGTTACAATGGCGCATGAATCCATTCCATAGCTCGCGACTGGCTTTTTCTGCAAGCCTTTGCGCTTTGCTGGCGACGTGGTGCCTGCTACCTTTGCGCGCCGCAGAAAAAGCTCATTCTGCCTCTATGCAACTGACCAGCTCCGCCTTTCTTGCGGGTCAAACCATTCCGGACAAGTACACCTGTGACGGGGCCAATGTCTCGCCGCCACTCAAGTGGAGCGGGGCTCCGCCCGAAACAAAGAGCCTCGCCCTGATAGCGGACGACCCGGATGCTCCGGTGGGCACTTGGGTCCATTGGGTGCTCTACGATCTGCCGTCCACCGTTACGGAATTGGCCGAAGACACCCCGAAAGGCCAATACCTTCCCAACGGCTCGAAACAGGGGATTAACGATTTCAAACACTTGGGTTATAGCGGGCCATGTCCGCCGCCCGGAAAGCCGCATCGTTACTTTTTCAAACTCTATGCGCTCAGCGCACCGCTCGACTTAAAACCCGGCGCCATTAAAAAGGACGTCGAGCGGGTGATGGAAAAGCTGGTGCTCGCGCAGGGGCAATTGATGGGAACGTACAAGAGGAAGTGATCGCCCTACGCTTCCCGGGGCGGATCCACGATACGAAAACCCTCAATCTAGGATTTAAAACAATTCCTGGTGCATGGGTTCTTGGTTTGAATCAGGCGGCAGACTCGCATTGAACACCTTACCACCATGAGCAAAACAGCGCTGTTATTCGCTGGTCAGGGCGCGCAAGCCGTCGGAATGGGCCGCGACTTCGCGGAGCAATTTCCCAGCGCTCGAATGTGGTTCGACCGCGCCAACCGGGCCCTTGGTTACGACCTCGCGTCTATTTGTTTCAACGGGCCGGAAGCCGAGCTGGTCAAGACGGAAAACGCGCAACCCGGAATTTTTCTCGTAGGCTGGGTCGCATTTCAATTGCTCAAGGAGCAGGTCCCTGCGCTGAAATTCCATGCGGCAGCAGGTTTGTCTTTGGGAGAATTCACCGCCCTGACGGCCGCCGGTACGATGAGCTTCGAAGACGGCCTCCGGCTCGTGCGCCAACGCGGGCGTTTTATGCAAGAGGCTTGCGAAGCTACCCGTGGGACGATGGCTGCCATCATCGGTCTGGACGAAGCCGCGATTTGCGCCGTTTGCGATCGGGCGGGGGTCGTTCTGGCCAATCTCAACTGTCCCGGCCAACTTGTCATCTCCGGCGACTCGGACAAGATTGCCCAGGCGTGCGAAATGGCCAAAGCTGCCGGCGCGAAACGTGCGTTGCCGCTACCGGTAACAGGCGCCTATCATTCTCCGCTCATGGCCTCCGCCCAGCCAAAGCTCCAGGCCGAACTGCAACTCCTGGCGCTACAACCGCCTACTGTGACCGTCGTCTCAAACGTCACCGCCCAACCCCACGATAGTACGGAGGCTATTCGCGGCCGTCTCGTCGAGCAAGTCACGGCTTCTGTCCGTTGGGAAGAATCCATGAGTTATCTTCTCTCCCGAGGATTCAGTCGTTTCATCGAACTGGGACCGGGCACCGCCCTGACCGGCTTCATGAAACGCATCGACAAAAGCGCTCAGACCTTCAACGTGAGCGAGATCGCCAGCCTCAAGACCTCTGCAGCGGCTCTGGCTGCGTAGCGCGGCCGAAGCGCTGAACCCCAAGGCTCGAACTCAAAGCAAGTTCAGAGGAAACGCATCCTCCGGGGACTGGCTGTCCTCCATGACGGGTGCCTGAGGAGCGCCGCGCCGCACGGTGCGGCTCGCTGTCTTCGACGGACTGGCCTGCCCTGCCTTTATTTGCTCCGACGCAGTTTCGCGCCCCGCTGGGCCGGCCAGCAACTGTCGCACCTGATTAAGCACTCGCACGGTGGAAACCACATCCTGCTCCGGCACCTTCGCCACGAGACTTTCCAGGCGCCGGCTCTCAGACCGCTTGATTTCGTCGTGCGCTGCCTCGCCCTTTTCGGTCAGCCGAACCAGGGCCGAGCGCTTGTGGACTGGGTTGAACTCTGACTGCACCAGACCCGTCCTCTTCAGCCGATTGATTACGACCTGTATGTTTTGTCGCGAAGTGCCGCGCGTGCGCGCAATGTCCGGCACAGTCTGCGCCCCCTCGCCCCCAAGCGTTTGAAGAACCCCGCAGACACCGCCCGGAAAGCCATCTTCACCATCAGCCACGGCAATCCCATGCCTTAGCCGAGCGGCCAAACGGTTCACTTCAGAAAACAGGGCACCAAGCAGTTGAACAGCCGAAGGCGTTACCATGGACAAATAATTGTCATTATGACAATTATTTGTCAACTATAAAGTACCCGCCACCAAATCCCCAACTTGGGACGTGGCATAACCCATCTTTCCCGCCGCCAAACTCTTGATTTTCTCTCGCACCACTTTAATCACAGCAGCTTCGATCGCCTTTGCGGCCGTTGTTTCTCCGAGGAAGTCCAGCAGCATCTGGCCGGCACAGATGGCTGCCAAAGGGTTTATGACGCCTTTTCCAGTGTATTTTGGGGCGCTGCCGCCAATAGGCTCAAACATGCTGGTGCCCTGTGGATTGATGTTGCCGCCGGCGGCAATGCCCATCCCGCCCTGGATCATCGCCCCGAGGTCCGTGATGATGTCGCCGAACATGTTGTCGGTGACGATGACGTCAAACCATTCCGGGTTTTTGACAAACCACATGGTGGTGGCGTCCACGTGGGCATAGTCTCGCTGGATGTCTGGGTAATCTTTTTGGCCCACTTCGTGGAAAGCGCGTTCCCAGAGGTCGAATGCGAAGGTCAGCACGTTGGTCTTGCCACAAAGCGTCAATTTCTTCGCCTGATTTCGTTTGCGGGTAAAGTCGAAGGCGTAGCGCAAGCAGCGCTCGACTCCGCGGCGGGTGTTGACGCTTTCCTGCACCGCAACTTCGCTCGAGGTACCTTTGAAGACAAACCCGCCAGCGCCGGTATAGAGTCCTTCGTTGTTTTCACGGACGACAACGAAATCAACGTCCTTGGGTTGCTTGTCCTTGAGCGGGCAGAAGCGTTCGTCGTAAAGCTTGACCGGACGCAGGTTGATGTATTGCTCCAGCTCAAACCGCGTCCGCAGCAGGATGCCCTTTTCCAGAATGCCGGGCTTGACGTCGGGGTGGCCGATAGCACCGAGCAATATGGCGGGGAACTTACGCAACTCGCCAAGCACGCTGTCCGGCAGCACTTCACCCGTACGCAAATACCTGTCGCCGCCGATGTCGTAATTAGTGTAATTCAGTTTGAGGGAAAATTTTTTCGCGGCGGCATCGAGCACTTTGATTGCCTCGCGGACGACTTCCGGGCCAGTGCCGTCGCCGCCGATAACCGCAAGATCGTAGCTTTTCATCGAATGAGATTTTGTCAGACCCGCCTCTTTGGCAGGGAGCGGTGATGCTACTGGCTTCGTCCGCCGGGGCAATGGATTTGTTCGGAAATCACGTTGACGGTGTTAGCGGCTTCCTCACACTATCGCATGATCAGATCATGAACCTGGACGCTTTGTATTCCGAACTGACCTTGAAAACGACCGCCAAGCTGGTGCTGGTAGTCTTGGACGGGTTGGGCGACCTCGCCACGCGGGAACAAGGTTATCTAACGCCATTGGAAGCGGCCGCCACACCAAACCTGGACGCTCTGAGCAAAGGCTCGGCGCAGGGCCGGATGCTTCCAGTGGCGCCCGGCATCACGCCGGGCAGCGGCCCGGGCCACCTGGCCTTGTTTGGATATGATCCGTTCGAATTCCAAGTCGGGCGCGGTGTCATCGAAGCGCTTGGGCTGGGCCTGGAATTGCGGGCCGGCGACGTGGCAGCCCGGGCCAACTTCTGCACGTTCGATCAGAAAGGGATCGTCACCGACCGACGGGCGGGGAGAATTGACACGGCCGTCTGCGAAGAGCTGTGCGCGATGCTCTCGCGTCAGATCAAAAAACTCGGCGATGCCCAGGTCATCATCAAAGCTGGTAAGGGCCATCGGTTCGTCGTGGTGTTTCGGGGTTCGGGCCTGGCCGGGCCTTTGACGGACGCGGACCCGCATCGCGAAGGATTGCCAATTCCCAAAGTTCAAGCGGTGAACTCGAAATCCTCCAAGGCGAACAAGGCGGCGAGGCTGGTAGCGGCTTTTTACGAGGCCGCGCTGCCGCTGCTGGCGAAGAAAGCGCCGGCCAATGGCATATTGCTGCGCGGTATCGCACATCAGCCGGCAATCCCGGCGTTCTCGTTCCGCTACGGCCTGCGCGCCTGTTGCCTGGCCGTTTATCCGATGTACAAAGGCCTGGCGCAACTCGTCGGCATGACCAAGCTCGAAGGTCCGCGATCGATTACCGAGCAATTCCTGCGTTACCTGGCCGAACACGACAACTACGATTTTTTCTTCATTCATTTCAAGCAGACCGACATGCACGGAGAAGACGGCAATTTCGCGGCGAAACGCAGGGCGATTGAAGAATTCGATGCCGCGCTGCCGATCCTGCTGCAGAAGAGACCGGACGTCTTGGCCATTACCGGCGACCATTCCACCCCCTGCATTATCAAGGGCCATTCCTGGCATCCGCAGCCGGTGCTCCTACGCTCAGCCTACTCCGGCTCGGACAAGCTGGATCGGTTCACCGAGACGGGCGCTAACAACGGTTCGCTCGGCCTGTTCGAGGCAAAGTATCTGCTCCGGCTCATGCAGGCCAACGCGAAGATGTTCGACAAGTTCGGGGCCTAATGCGCGTTCTAAGGTTTTAGGATCCGACGTCAGGAGGCTCTGATCAGTGCCAGGCCCACTCGAATTTTGAGCCTCCTGACTTCGGCTCCTACATTGGAAGCGAATTCTCATACGTCATGGGCTGCGCGGTCATTTACTCTTTGAATGTGTGGTGCGCTTTGCCATCCTTGAGCAGTGATCGGGTCGAAACGAATTTGGATGCTGGCGGCTCTAGCACTCGTGCTCGCGGTCGCAGACGGGGTTTGGTTCGGTCGCCCCGCCTATCGGTGCTACAAAGAGGCCCGGGCCATGAAACAAGCCCAGGCAGCTCTGGCAAAAGACGATTTCCGCAGCGCCTTTCTCAGTCTCCGGGTGGCGTTGGCCCTGAATTCCTCGAACCTGGCCGCTACGCGCCTGATGGCGGACCTCTTCGACCGCGGCCAATCGCCCGCCGCGCTGGGCTGGCGGCGGCGCGTGTGCGAACTCGAGCCAAGCCTCGAGAACAAAATCATTTTTGCCGCCTGCGCCCTGCGCTACGAGAAGCCGCCGTTTCCCCTCAGCCTGCAGACGCTGGAGGCGTTGCATCCTCTCGCCGAAACCAACACCGCGTATCATCTGGTAGCCTCGCAACTGGCACTCCGGCTGAATCATTTGCCCGACGCCGAGTCCCACCTGGAGTCCGCAGTCAGGCTCGACCCAACCAACCGTCTTCACCAGCTCAACCTTGCCACCGTTCGACTTCAGTCGGTGGATACCAACGTCGCAGTCAGAGCACGCCGCGAGCTGGCGGCGCTGGCAACGGATCCCGCGCTCGCTCTGCCGGCGTTGCGCTCGCTCACGGCCGATGGCCTGGCCCGCCACGATGTGGCGGCGGCGGACGATTCATCCCGCCAACTGCAAGCCCAGAGGGAAGCCACTCTCGAAGATTGCTTGCTGAGGCTGACGGTGTTGCGCGAGTCTCAGAGCGCGCAACTGAGCGAATCGCTCGCGCGAGTGCAGCGCGAGTGCGCCACCAACGCGCTTAAGGTGGCACGAGCGGTTTCCTGGATGAACGGCCACGGCCTGGCCCGGCCAGGTCTGGACTGGACGGCTTCCTTGCCGAAGGCGACGCGCACGACCATGCCGGTCCCGCTGGCCGAGGCGGAATGCTGCGTGACCCTGGCGGATTGGCCGGGATTGCAGGACCGGCTGGTGGGCCGGCGTTGGGAGGAGCAGGAATTTCTGCGGCTGGCATGTCTGGCGCGGGCGCTGCGCGAGCAGAACAAGCGGGATGCCGCGGGCGCAAACTGGCGCCTGGCGCTCAGCGCCGCCTCGAAGCGGGCGGAACAACTCTTGGTGTTGCTGCAAGCGACCCGAGCGTGGGGTTGGACCGACGAAACCGCGGACGTGCTTTGGGCCATCGCCGGTCGTACCCGAGCGGAAGATTGGCCGTTGCGGATGCTTATGAGTGATTATACCGCAAAAGACGATACCGCCGGGATCTATCGCGTATATCAGGCCCTGCTCGAACGGCATCCGGACTCAGCCGAACTCAAAAACAACGTCGCCACCATCGGCCTGTTGCTGGGACGCGACCTGACGCGTTCGCAACTCCTGGCCCGCGAAATCTATGTCGCGGCCAAAACCAACGCGGCTCTGGTTTCCACATACGCCTATGCCTTGCATGCCCAAGGCAAAACCGCCGAGGGCCTGAAGCTGATGCGGGGCTTCCCGGAGCGAGAATTGCACCGTCCCGAGATCGCGCTTTATTACGCGGTAATGCTGGCGGCGTCGGGTGAACAGCATCAGGCTGAGCCCTACTTTGCCGCGGCGGAGAAAGGTCGGCCCTTGCCGGAGGAGCGCAGGCTGCTGGACCAGGCGCGAAGAGGGAAGTGAGCATTTCTTAGATCCCGCTCCTCTAAACCTTTGCCGCGCTGTCGGTCTGGTCGTTGCTATTATGCTGGCGCTCCTCCGGAGCTTGCTGGTCAAGCAGGGCCGCGTTTCTATAAACATCTTGCTCCCCTGCGGTTGAGGCCTCTTGCGTTATGTCGCAGCTTGACGGCGGCAATTCCAAGTGGCGGCGGGATCACGTTCCGCGTTTCGCATTCTGGAAGATCCGACTAACCTTCGCGGATGAAGTTGTCGGAGATGAAGCAGCTCCTGGCTGAGCACGGCATTCAACTGACGAAATCGCTCGGGCAGAACTTTCTGCACGATGGCAATCAGCTCCGGCGAATCGTAGCCGCGGCGGAGCTGGACCGGTCAGACAAGGTGCTCGAAATCGGGCCGGGGCTTGGGCCATTGACGGAGCTGCTCGTGGCCGAGGCGGGAGAAGTGGTGGCGATAGAGAAGGATGAGAGGCTCATTGAGGTGTTGACGAGAAAGGAGAATGAAACATCCAACAACCAACATTCAACGTCCAACATCCAAAACTCGACATCGAATATCGAACGTCGAACATCGAACTCCGGACTCCGAACTGGGAACTCAAAACTGACGTTGCTCCACGGTGATGCACTGGAGTTCCTGCGGCGGGAGCCACGGGATTGGAGCGAGTGGAAACTGGTAGCGAACCTCCCGTACTCAGCGGCGTCACGCATTCTGGTGGAACTGGCGCAGGCCGAGCGCGGGCCCGAGCGCATGGTAGTCACATTGCAGTTTGAAGTGGCGCGGCGTCTCATGGCCGGGCCGGGCGACCCCGATTACGGCCTGCTGACGCTCCTGGTCCAACTGAACTATCGTCCGGCGGATTTTTTCAGAATCCCGGCAAGCTGCTTTTTCCCGGAGCCGGACGTGGATTCGGCTTGTGTCACCCTCGTTCGACGACCACGGCCGTTACTCGGGCCGGTGGAGCAAAGAGTTTTTCATAGAGTGGTGAAGCGTTCTTTGTCGCAGCGGCGGAAAATGATGATGAAGCTGTTGAGAGTCGATTGGCCGGCGGACAAACTGGCGGGCGCGTTCGAGCAGTTGCGGCTCCCCCTCCAAGCCCGGGCCGAGGAGGTGAGCCTGGAACAATTTGTGAAACTGACTCGGGCCCTGGTGCGACCGGATTGCGCCACTGATACGTCATCCTCTTAGCGATGATTAGCGACGGAAAGCGGTTGAAACCACTAGCTTGCGCTAAGAGATGGAACGGCTAATTTGCCTTCATAACCGCAGATGTAGCCAACACGTCGGCCGACCGCCGAACACCTTGTTTGGCCTGCACCCAAAGCCATGAGCCGGTTCAACAATCTCGAGTTCGGCAACCAGTCCGATGACCAGTCGCGGCTCCAGAAACCGCTGGCCAAGGGCGAAATCGAGTATCTTGCCGACGCCCGGGCCGCGTTCGAAAACGCCAATTTCGACCAGGCGCTCCGGCTCTATTCCAAGGTGCTGGAATTCAATCCCGGAAACGCCGAGGCATGGACCGGCCAGGTGCGAATGCTGATCGAACTGGGCGAATTCCAGGAAGCCAAGCTCTGGGCCGACAAAGCGCTCGAACGCTTTCCGCGCGAGCCCGAATTGCTGGCCGCCAAAGCGGTCGCATTGGGCCGCCTTGGCGAGTTGCAAGGGGCTCTGTCGTTCTCCGACGCCGCCATCGAAGAGCGTGGTGACACGCCCTACCTGTGGCTGGCCCGTGGGGACGTGTTGCTGGCGCGAGCCGAAGCGCGCGCGGATTACTGCTTCGAGAAGGCGCGGTTGCTGGCCCCGGACGATTGGTTCATCGCCTGGCTCACGGCGCGGATCCGGCGGTACTACGAGCAATTCTCACTGGCGCTTAAACTATTGCAGCAGGCCATTGAATGGAACACCTCGCATTTCGTGCTGTGGGTGGAGCTCGGACAATGCCAGCAGGCGCTTGGACTGCTCGGCCCGGCAAAACATTCGTTCCTGCAGGCGCAACAACTCGAGCCGGGCTGCGGCGCATCCGATGCCCTGTCGAAGCTGAAGCGCGCCGGCCTCAGCTCGCGCTTGCGCGGCTGCTGGCGCCGGCTGGTCCGCCGATGAGAAGGACAGGTTCCAATTCAATATGAGCGCTGAACTGGACCGATTGCTTGGAGCAGCCAACAAATGCGACGCGTCCGATCTGCACCTGGTCGCCGGCGTGCCGCCTGCTTTTCGCGTCAACGGCGAGATCATCCTGGCCGATGAAGACGCGCTGACGGAAGACGAAATCGAGCTGATGACCTATAGCCTGCTGAACTCACAGCAGCGCGAGAAATTCGAGCAGGAGTGGGAACTGTGCATTTCGCTGATGCACCCGGCGGCGGGGCGCGTCCGCGCGACCGTTTATCGGCGCAATGGCCACCCGGAACTAAGCTGCCGATTCTGCGGCGACCGCATTTCGACGCGGGAAGAACTCGGACTGCCGGAGAAATTGGACGAGCTGGCGCGCCGGCCCAACGGGCTGGTGCTGGTGACCGGCCCGACCGGCGCGGGCAAAACCACCACGCTCAACTATTTGGTGGACCTGATCAATACCGAGCGCCGCTGCAAGATCGTTACGATCGAAGACCCGATCGAATTCGTCCACTCGAACAAACGGGCAATTGTCGTGCAACAGGAGGTATTGACCGACGTGCGCTCCTTCAACCGCGCCCTGATCCACGTCCTGCGGCAGGATCCGGACGTTATCGTCGTCGGCGAAATGCGCGATTTCGAAGCGATCTCGACTGCCCTGACCGCGGCGGAGACGGGGCACCTGGTGCTGGCGACGATGCATTCGCCAAGCGTCTCGCACGCGCTGGAGCGGATGATCGGCGTGTTCGAGGGCAGCTCCCAGAAACAAATCATCCTGCAGTTGTCCAATGCGTTGCAGGGGATCATCGCGCAGGAGCTCTTGCCCGCCGCCGACCGGACCCGGCGCGTTTTGGCCTACGAGCTGATCGTGGCCAACGGCGCCGTCCGCAATCTGATCCGTGAGAACCAGATTCACCAATTGGAAAACACCATCCAGACAGGCCGCAAAGAAGGCATGACCCTCATGGATAACTGCCTCTACGATCTCTATTGCAAGTGTCTCATCACGTATGACACTGCGCTGAGCCGGGCGCGGCACCCGGACCAGATCAACCGGCAGCGACAGCCGTCTTGAGGCGGAAGCGGGACAAATCTCGTGCGTAAGGCCTCAGTGAGGGATAGCGAAAGAAACCGGAGTGCGCCCGTCCCCGGGCGCAGCATCCGAGCAAAGCGGAACTGTTCCGAGAATTCCAGCACGTTCAGTCCTTCCGGAGTTGCTGCGCCCGGGGACGGGCGCACTCCACCAAAAACCGAGCGACAAACCTCGTGCGCTTTGCCTCGTTACGCTGTCAAAGCAAGTGATGAACTTGACCGGGGAAGCGATTCGCGGCGTGCTCATCCTGGCCTTGGGCGCGGCCCTGGTGATCTGGCTGATCGTCCACACCATTCGCAATGCCGAGGAGCCCCGGAGCATGGCCTTCAAGTGGGCCCTGACCTTGCCGTTGGTCGCATTGATATTGCTGTCGTTGAAGCTGCTCGGACCGTTGGCGCCGTTCCTCATCGCCATCTGCGGCATCGTGCTCTCCTTCATCTGGACGCCGCACATCGTTCCTTTTCTGATCAAACCACTAACGAGCATTTTTGACGGGGGCAGCGTCCCACCCGATCCAGCCCCGCTCTATTCGGTGGCGCGCTCGAAACAAAAACAGGGCCGGTACCAGGAAGCCGTCGCTGACGTTCGCCAACAGCTCGAACGATTTCCGACTGACGTCGAAGGCCATCTGCTTCTGGCGCAGATTCTGGCCGAGGATCTCCAGGATCTGCCCGGCGCAGAGTTGACCGTTCAGCGCTTCTGCGCGCAGCCCGGCCATGTTCCCAAGAACATCGTTTTCGCGCTCTACTCGCTGGCCGACTGGCAACTGAAATTTGGACAGGACCGTGAAGCGGCGCGGCGCGCCCTGGAAAAGATTTGTGAGCTGCTGCCGGACACTGAATTCGCCCTCGGCGCGGCCCAGCGCATCGCGCACCTGGGCGGCGCGGACGTGCCGATGGCGCCACGCGAGCACAAAAAATTCGCCGTGCCGGAAGGGGTGCACAACCTGGGCCTGCTCCAGGCGCGGGACCAGCCCAAACCGGCGGTGACCGACCCGGGTCAGTTGGCCGCGCAGTACGTGAAACACCTCGAGCAACACCCGCTCGATATGGAGGCGCGGGAAAAGCTGGCCGTGCTTTATGTTGAGCATTACCAGCGCATTGACCTGGCGACTGGAGAATTGGAGCAGATGATTGCCGAACCTAACCAGCCGGAAAAGCTGGTGGTTCACTGGCTCAATCTGTTGGCCGATTTGCAGATCCGGTCAGGCGCCCAGTACGAAGCTGTGCGCCAGACTTTACAGCGGATTATCGACCGAAACCCGAATGTTGCGGCGGCTGAAATGGCCCGGAATCGGCTGAGCCTCTTGCGGCTGGAACTAAAAGCGAACGAAAAGACCGGGGAGGTCAGGCTCGATACCTACGAGCAGAATATCGGCCTGAAAAGGGCGGCTCCGCCGCGGTAGCTTCTTTGCGGTTTGTTTTGCCTCGCGCCTCAGCGCACGAGTTTCAAAGCGATTTGTTTCTCGACCTCGTGCGCCAGATCAATATCGGAGCCGCCGCCCGGGGTGCGGGTCTGCACGGTGACGCCGGTGACTTTCGGATCCACTGCTTCAACGCGCACCCAAACTGTTCGCTGGTTGATTTTGCCTTCGACCGTTTTGACGGCATTGGTTTCGCTGTGCAAAATGCTTTCATTCACCAGTGTGCCATTGAACTTGACGACCTCTTTGGCCGCCTCAAACACCTGGTCCATCGGCCGCTCATAGCGGCCCTGGACCGAGTCCTTGATGAACGGCACACCCGCCGTGTTTCTGCCCGTGACCGTAGAAACGCAGCCGGCGCCGATGAGTCCCGCCCCGATTAAAGCCAGAAAGATTTTCTTTTTCATCGGCTCATGCAATCACATCCGCCCGGACCGTCAAGCCTCGATTCAGCCCGTGATTTTTTTGTTGATGTTTTCATTTTCGCCGCTTGACTCGGTCTGGCTCGGTTCACATATTCCGGGCTGAATTTCAGCCACCAGCATTCGACGACTTTTAGAAGCGATATGTCCAAAACGAAGGGAAGAAAACGAATTTCCAAATCCAGCGCCAAAGCTCAAGACTCAAAATCTGAAACCACCGACCAATTCAACAAGGAAATATTAGCGGAAAACCGAGCAACCAACGGGAAAAGTTTCACGCTGAACGGGGAAGCTGGAGCCAATGGCAGCCCGGCCGCCGAGTCCGCCGAGGGCCCGGCGGCGAGCGGCATTGACTTGAAGGAGAAGGTCAAGGAACTCGTCCGGCTGGCGCAGGAGCAAGGCCACCTGACCTACAACGACATTCATGAGGCGTTGCCCGACTCGGTAATCTCGCCGGATGAACTCGATGAGATCTGCATCAAGCTCCGCAACCTGGAGGTGCAAATCGTAGATCCGGCCGAGGTTGACCGGATCAAACCGGCTGAGGCGGAAGAGGAAACAGAGGAAAAGGCGCGACTGGACATTTTGGACGATCCGGTGCGGATGTACTTGCGGCAAATGGGCCGTGTCCCGCTGCTGACCCGGGAGCAGGAAGTGGAGATCTCCAAGCGCATCGAGAGTGCCGCCAACGAATTCAAACGAGTCGTCTATAGTCTCGGTTTCTCTGGCAAGGAACACATTGCTCTGGCTGAAAAGCTCGTGTCTGAACCGCCCAAAGAACGGTTCGATCGCATTATCCAGGATCAGAAGTTCGAAACACGAGAAGCTTATCTCAAGAGCCTGCGGAAACTGATTTCCACGGTGCGAGCGCTGGATACGAAGGCGGATGCAGCTTATGCCGCGTGGCGCCAGCAAGCCTCAACGGCCCCGGCGGCTCGGCTTCAGGCCCGGTTCAAAAAGCTCGACCACCAACTGCAAGACAACTTCGGCAAGTTTTATTACAAACACAAAGTCGTCGAGGAGATGGCCCTGGTAGCGGAAAACATCCACGACAAGCTGCAGGCCAGCCTGGGCCGGCTGCACGACTTGAAAGCCGAGCGCGCCGAGGAGGTTGCGGAACGAGACGAGCTCGAGGCGGAAGAGCGAAAAATCGCGACGCTGGAGGATTTCGTTCGCATGCCCCACGCAGAGTACCTCGAGGCCTACCGGCAATTGCAACGCTATTCGGCCTGGGCGCTGCAGGCCAAATCCGAAATGGTTGAGGCCAATCTGCGATTGGTGATTTCGATTGCCAAAAAGTACATCAACCGAGGGCTGTCATTCCTGGATTTGATCCAGGAAGGCAACATGGGTCTGATGCGGGCGGTGGATAAGTTCGAGTACCAGCGCGGCTATAAATTTTCCACCTACGCGACCTGGTGGATTCGCCAGGCCATCACGCGCTCAATTGCCGACCAGGCCCGCACGATCCGCATCCCGGTGCACATGATCGAAATGATCAACAAACTGATGCGCGTGCAGAAACGGTTGTTGCAGGATTTCGGGCGCGAACCGAGCGCGGACGAAATCGCCGACGAAATGGAGTTTCCCGTCGAGCGGGTGCGCGCGGTGTTGAAAATGGCCCAACAGCCGATCTCACTCCAATCTCCCGTCGGCGGCGCCGAAGAGGTGAGCTTCGGCGATCTCATCGAGGATCGAGCCACCGAGAGCCCGTCGGAAGTGACCAGTTTCAGCCTGCTCCGAGAGAAACTGACGGACGTGTTGTCCAGCCTCAACGAGCGCGAGCGCAAAGTCCTGGAGCTACGGTTCGGATTGGGCGACGGCTATTCCCGCACACTTGAAGAAGTGGGCAGGCAATTCTGCGTCACCCGCGAGCGCATCCGTCAGATCGAAGCCAAGGCCCTGCGCAAAATGCGACACCCGACACGGATCCGCCAATTGCATGGCTTTCTGGAAGTCCAGAAAACGGAATAAAGCCGGCGCCTCAGTGTCGCGGCTTAGGCCGACGCCTACGGCCTACCACGCCAGCGTCTTTAACACCTGCACCTCTTTCTTGAATACCAGCCGGATGGTGTTCTTGTCGAATCGCACATCGACGGGGCATCGATGGTGGAAGTATTCCCACCTTGGATAACCATTCTTGGGGTTGAGCCGCTGGATCCGCAGGTAGGGCAGCGCCTCGAATCCAGTCTCTTGCCGGTATGGGTTGTCCTCCTCCTCTTCCGGCGCGAAAGACTGCATCGTGTATATATATTTTCCGGAGACGTAATTGACCAGGCCGCCCGGCTGGGCCGTCCACACAATCTTGCCGTTGGCCGGGTCGATTTTGAGCACCACCGAAACCGCCTTCTGGTTGATGTTAATCTGGTGGGAAAACTTGATGCTCTCCGGGCTGCCCGTCGTCGAGTTCACGTACATCATTCCCTGATCATCGAAAAACACGCCGGTGATACCCACCGAAGGAAGGCGCCACCGCGCGTTTCCAGTTTTGAGTTCGAAGGCCGCCAGCACGCCGGCATCGAACACGAACAAAGTGTCCTTGCGTTCGACACATGGACCCTGTCCATACGGGTTGTTCTCCTCGTCCGGGACGGACGGCCCGCCGGACAACTCGTAGTTGAGTGTGCTTTGCCACAGTTTTTTGTTTGTCTTGTCCAGGACGATAATCATCTTGGAACCCGCTACCACGTTCACCGTTGCGAGCGGGAACACACTGGGAGGTCCAATGACTTCGCCCGTCCATCTCTCGGACGCGCCTGTCTGCCGCAAGGTCACGCCATAGCGGCTCACGTCCTCCTCGATCGTCTCGCCGCCGCGCGCGCGTTGCATCTCGTTGAGAATTTCATTGGCCACTTCCGCCGTTTGCGTGACATTGACCGGGCCCTCGAGAGCAGATTTCGCCGGACCGGCCTTCATGGCGGCGCGTGCGATGGTTTTTTGCTCGATCATTCGGCTGGAGAATTCAATCACACCGTCCCGGGTAGGAATCAGCATGACGTGCTCGAAGTGGGTTGGGGCCGCGGAGGCGCGAGTTTTGTTCCCAGGCGCGTCGTTGAGTTCCGCCAGTGTGCGCTCCTGGCTCCAACTGTTAGCCAGCACCGCCGGCAAAGCAATCCGCGCAGGCAACGACATATGCTGTGCCTGCGCGGCGACCTTTGCCGGGTCCATCACTTTGCCAGCGTCTCTTCCGGGCATGCCCGTCGGAAGACCCGCAAGCTCTCGTTGTGGCTGGCCTGGCCGGCCAGGAGGCCCAGTGTTATTGGCCGGTGCTGATGTTGCCGACGGGGCTTGGCTGCCGAACGGACTCGTCTTGGAGTCACAAGTTGCCAGGTTGATGTGCGTGATCGCAGGTTGGCCTGTTTCGGCATTCAGCAGCAGCAATTCTTCTCCCTGGGCGATTAAGCTCCCGTAGCCTGGCGGGATCTTGATTTCCTGGGCAGGTTTCCCAGTGTCCCAATCATAGCGAGTGAGTTTTTCTCCCGACAAAATCCAGATGTTCTGCCCGTGGACCCGCAGTTCGAGGGCAGCGGCGGCCTGCCGTTCAAGCGACCGGGCCAGCTTTTCCGGATCAGGCATTTTCGGAATAAACTCCGAAGCGTCGGCGTTTGCCTTGTCGATCAGGACTTTGACGCGCGCGATTTCCCGCGCAACCTCAGCCTGGATGTCGTTCGTATTGATCAAGTAGCTTGACCAGACCTCTTTCTTTTGTTGCATGTCGTGCCGGGCCAGCGTGCCGCCGTGAAGGAAGACCACTTGCTCTTTGCCAGCCAACTCCGATTGTCCCGAGTACGCCGGCTGCGGAAACCCTATCGAGAACACAACTTTAGGCGTCGAGCCAAACCAGGCATACCAAAACCAAAACCCCAGCAGCGCCACCACGACCGTGCCCACACCCCACGCAACCCAACGCACCCGACGCCAGAGTCGCGCCTCGACGACGGCCGCCTGACCTTCATACACCGGAACCTGGATACCATGAGAGTCGGCCTTGGCTTTGCACAGCGGCGAGCAAACATAGCCGAACAATTCCATACATTTCGGACAGATGGGCTTCGAGCAGACGTAACATTTTTCAGTGGCAACCTGGCCCGGATGCTTTGGGCAGCTCGGCAAGTCTGGATTTTCTGTCGCCGCCGGACCAGGCTGGCTGCTGGCCGAAGCGCCAGGGGTATTTATTCGGACGCGAAGCGTGGCCGGTGGCGGCGCAGTTGCCGGCACGGTTTGGCTTGTTGTGTGGACGGAAGCCTCTCGCGTCGCGCCGATGAGCACGACTCGACCGGCCGGGGTCGAGGATTGCCCAAGTTCCTGCCGGATCAGCCCATCAACGAACTCGGAGGCGTCCAGGCCACAGGCTGGACAGATGAACCTCACCGGGTTGGTCTTCATCGCCGGCGTGATCTCGAAGGCCGACTTGGCTCCGCAGGAACACTGTACTTTCATTTCGGGTTAAGCAGTACAATGCCTTGAGTGAGTCCGAGCGAAAACGCGGCGTTCGGCGGCGTTTGCTGCACGTGCCCGTCGCAGAACAGGATGTTGCCGCCGCTCTTGTTGTGATTGTTCCCGGGTGGCTTGCCCGTGCTCGAAAATATCTGCTGGCCGGCAGTTTTCGACGAAGTATCTACCTGGCGATCACTTAATAAGGGCTCTTGCGCATCGGTCAATCGACGGCCCATATAATAGGCATAGCTGATCTTTCGCTGCCGAAAGGATTCGCCCGATGGGAGGGGTGCATCTTTGCTTCCGGGGCAAATGAAGACCATGGTGTCAGAGGTGTACCGGGGCACCAGCGCGTCCAGCGGCTCCTCGGCCGTCCGCGCGCCGGGTGCCTGGGGGAATTGGCCCGCATGATCGTTCGCAAATATTTCCATCGCAATGTGGATCTTTTGCAGATTGTTCTGGCAGGAAGCTTTCAATGCTTTTTGGCGGCTGCCGGAACCCGACCCCCAATACAGCGTGGTCAAAATCAGAATCAGCGCCGCCACGATGAGCAGCTCGATCAAAGAGAAGCCGGACCCGCGGCTGGCGGGAAGTGGGTTACCCACGAAGAAACTCCTCGAGAAGCGAGGCCGTGCGCCGAACCTGGGTTCTGCGTTCCACCCCGAGTGTCTCGGCCCGCCCTGCATGTCGTTCCTATAACGCACTCGCAGGTTCTGTGCAATGGTGGATTCGTGGCAGGATAGGTGTTCAGCAATAACGTTGCTCGGAGCCAATCCAGGCGTACAATGTTTGGGCTTCACGGGCCCATAGCTCAGTGGTTAGAGCAGGCGACTCATAATTGGGAAATGGTCCCTGCCCCAAAATGGACGTGAGCGGAATCACGCGGACTGACAGGCGTTTGCCCCACGTTTGGAGGCACGACTCAGGGACTCACTTCACCTCCAAAAGGACCCAAAAATCAGCGATTAGTATCAGATCGCAGTATCAGATTCCCGGATGAGATTACAGCAGCTCCGACAAGGACCTCAGTTCAACGGCTGGCTGAAACGGCAGCATTTCCGGCGGTTGACCCAGCCGATTGACCCAAATAGCCCGACATCCAAAGGCGGCCGCCCCGACAGCGTCCCACGCATTAGATGTTTGAAAACTGATCTCGTGCGGCTCGGTCTGGAGAGTTTCGGCCGCCAGTCGATAAACTCGGGGGTCTGGTTTATACACACCGACAGACTCGACCGACATGAGATGATCCAGCCACCACGCGATGCCGGCGCTATTGCACGCCGTGGTCGGCATGGACGAGGTTGCGTTTGAGAGAACCGCAGTCGTGCGGCCCTGACTTTTCAAGCGACGCAAGACTTCCGGCACTTCGGGGAAACAATCCAAATGCAGGTAAGCTTCGAGCAGATCACCCCGCAACGAGCCGTCGGTGATTCGATACCGAGCGAGTGTGTAATCCAACGCATCTTGAGTGACTTGCCAGAAATCGGCATGGCAGTGCAGCAAGTTGCGCAGCCAGGTGTATTCAGGTTGTTTGACACGCCAAAGATTTGAGAAAGGCTCGGCGAGTTCTCCGAGTCGCGAGCGATGTTTGCCAATCCCTGAATGCACGTCAAAGAGCGTGCCATAGGCGTCGAACACCCACGCTTTGATCGGATGCGAACCGCCCAGAGAATTAGCAGCACCCTCCACCATCACTCGTTCTATTCACTGGCCCTTTCCAGAACGGGCAGGGCTTCTAATTCCTCGGGTTCCAGCCGGAACTCCAATTTTGCAATTCGTGCGTATTTCCGATTCAGCGCAAAAGCTTCGTTAGTGAGAATCTTGAACATCCACGCGCGAAAGTTCGTGCCGTCACGATACCGGTCAAATGCCTGAAAAGCCCGGCTCACCGCGTTTTGGATCGCGTCCTCCGTGTCGCTGTCGTTCCAGACCATCCGCCGGGCATAACCTTCCAACTCGCCTCGAATCGGCCGCAGCAAATCCAGGAATCTCGCCAAGCGTTCATTTTCGTCCTTACGCATCGTCCTGCTTCCTGCTAGTACAAGTCGCTGGCGGAACGGTTTATTGCAATTATATTACACCTATTCGACCATGATGACCAAAATTCTGACCGTCCTCCTGTTCAGCACAGCGCTTGCCCGTGCCCAAACCAACACAACTCCACTAAAGGTCGGCGAAACAATCCCCGACGTCACCCTCCGCACAGAGGATGACAAGGAGGTAAAGTTACGCGGGTTGGTTTCTGAGAAGCCCACCGTGCTGATTTTTTATCGCGGCGGTTGGTGTCCTTTTTGCAATCGGCATTTGCAATCGCTGGTCGGGATTGAGGACGACCTGAATAAAGCCGGAGCGCAGTTGCTGGCCATCAGCATGGACCAGCCCTCGAAGCTCAAAGCAACGCCCCACCGCGACAAACTCCGCTACCGCTTGCTTTCCGACAGCGACGCTGCTGCCGCGAAAACTTTCGGCATTGCCTTCAAAGTGGATGACGCCACGGTCGCGAAATACAAAACTTACGGCATCAATCTCGATGCTGCTTCGGGCAAAGATCACCATATCCTCCCTCACCCGGCTGTGTTCATCGTGAATACCAACGGCGTGGTCCGTTTCGTCCACGTCAACCCGGATTACAAAGTCCGGCTCGAGCCAGCCGCAATACTCGAGGCCGCGCGAACAAGCATGAACTGAACAGAAAACCTATCAGGGTGCGGCATAGGATTTTGGATGATCAATCCGCGACAGTCCAAGCATTCGATGGCATTACCTGCCAGCGTCGTTCTGGTTTCGGCCAAAAGGTTGTCGCCGGTTGTTCAGTAACGAATCTCGGATTTACTCCGTTAAACGAGCTTGGGTTCAACGCGTATTCAAATTCGCCCGGCGGTCTTTACCGTCCCGTGATTGAAATCGAGATTCCCCAGGACGCGCTACTTGTCGCGCTGGCTAAACGAGATTGTTGGAATGGCCAGAGGAAAGGGATAGATCTTTGCAAAACATACAGTATCAGATTTCAGTATCAAAACCACGATGCCAATCCGTGGCAAGTAGTTGATTTTGCGACATGTTGGGCCCATAGCTCAGTGGTTAGAGCAGGCGACTCATAATCGCTTGGTCCCAGGTTCAAATCCTGGTGGGCCCACCAAACCTTAAACGGCCTGGGTTTACATCTTGCGCGGCTCATCGGGCAGGTTTTACATCGGCTCGACCACGGAACTTGGGCGCCGCCGCCAGTGCCGCCTGCTTTGGGTTGCTGATCTGCACTCGCCCCCCCCTCGCTCACCTCCAGCACAATCGCTTCGGGCTGCCCCGCCCCGGCCTGCCTGGCCTCTTGCACCACCGCTTCGAGCCAGCGCACCGACTCGGCCTTGACCATCCGTGTGGCCGGCACTTTCGGGTATGCCCCACGCGCGCGCTTACGCCGCTGCAACCAGGTGGCGAACGTTTGATATTTTATACCTACCAACTCCGCATACTTGCTCCCGCTCAAACCGCTGCGCTCAAACTCGTCGAGCAACTGTTCCCGTCGCTGCGCAGGCGTCTTTACCCGCCCAAGCACATCGGTCTTTAAAACCATTTCTCCAACCTGTGTCGTATCCATCGTAGCGTTATGCTACGACGATTGTGATCTCCTTAACCAGAGGTGCCCCGCGTTGCGCTTACAGTTGACGGAACCGAACAGGTGGATTTGGAATCCTGTCGAGCTTATCCCGGTCGTTCAATGCCGCGATGGAATCGGGAGCAATCACGCTCCAGATACCTGCAATGCAGAATTCACGGCAGCGAGAGGCGGAAGTACTGGGCCAGTTGGGAGGGGTTATACAGATTCGAGATGATGAAGCTGCCGGAGGCGTCAAAACGATTTGTCAGTAGCGGCGTCCAAAGAGCCGCTGGCAACGCGACGTTTGTGGTGGCAGTGAGGACAAATGTTGCATTGGAGCCGCCCCCCGAACAAACCAAGCTCAGGTTCGTTCCCGAGATCACCGGCGGGCTGAGCTTGACGCCGGCGGAAATGCCGGTGCTCGTAAGCCGGTAGGCGCCGGTCGCGCCGCGATTGAGGGACCCCACCAGCAGAGTGAAGACGCCATTGTTCGTTGGGGTGTAATTGATGGTGGCCGTGGTCGCGCTCGAGGCATTGGTCAAGGGTGAGCCAGTGGGGCTGTAGAGGCGAATCCAGGGGCTGTATGAGGCAGTGCCGGACAGCTTTTGGGCGCTCAGGTTGATGGCCAGGCCTTTGAACGCGGTGAAATTCCAGATGTCTTCATCGCCGAGATCAGTCACGGCATCGTTGGTGACTCCGGCGGTGATGACGCCGCCTTCGTCGCCCGCGGGCACGATGAACGAGCCGGGAATATGCATGAAGCGCAGACGATAATTGCCTGTGTTGTTTGCCGCGAGGCTGTCGAGCATAAGGGTGAATCTGCCGGTATTGGTCGGCTGGTACGTGATAAGCGAATCGCTCGCGTTCGCGTCACTGGCAAGTAATGCGCCATTGGGACCATAAAGGTGGAGGCTGGGAGAATAAGATGCAGTGCCGGACAATTCACCACAGCGCAGGACCACGCTGTCGCCGGCATTCGCGTTGAACGTCCAAAGGTCCACGTCGCCCAGGGTAGTGACGCCGTCGTGGTTGCCGCCATTGGTGAGAGGACCGCCTTCATCGTAGGGGGAAACGACGAAGGGCTCCGGCGCGTGAGCGAGGTTCAGATAATACATGCCTGACCCATTCAAAGAGTAGCTACTGATCACGGCCACAAACGTTCCGCTGTTGGTCAGTTGCAGGTTCAGCCAGGCGTCCAGGACCCCCGAGTTCAGGGCGTACTGACCCGCCAGCGCGCCGCTGGGCCCGTACAGGTCAATGCGCGGCGCGAATCCGGCAGTGCCGACGCGGAGCTGGATGCTGTCGCCGGAGTTGGCGGCAAAACTCCACATATCCTGGTCTCCCACTTCAAGAATGGCGACATTCGCGGCGCCGTTGGTCAGCACACCGCCTTCGTCGCCGGGAGTTACGACGAACGGTTCCGGCGCCTGTGCCAGATTCAGCAAGTAATTTCCAGCGCCATTCAGAAAATAGCTGCTCGCCACCAGCGTGTAACGTCCGCTGTTGGTCAGCCGCAGGAAAATATCACCATCGTAATAGGCACCATTGTTCACCGCAAACTGGCCCGCCAGCGCACCGTCGGAGCCATAGAGATCCAGCCGGGGCGTGAAACCATCTGTCCCAATGCGCACCTGGATGTTGTCGCCGGCGTTGCCCATGAAGCTCCACATATCCTGTCCGCCGAGGCCGATGACGCCCGGGTTGTTCGCCCCATTGGTGAGCGTGCCACCCGAGTCGCCAGGTGACACGACAAAGGCCTCCGGCGCCTGGGCCAAGCTCAGATTGTACGCGCCCGCCCCGTTGTTGAAATAGCTGCTCACTACGACGGTGAAGCTGCCGCTGTTGGTCAGGCGCAGGAACAAATCAGCATCATGAAAAGTTGCATTGTTGACCGCATACTGGCCGGCCAGGGAACCGTCCGGCCCATACAGATCAATCCTCGGCGTGAATGCGGGGGCACCCACGCGCAGTTGGATGCTGTCTCCGGCACTTCCGGTGAAGCGCCACATATCCTGGCCGCCGAGGCCGATGACGCCCGGGTTGTTCGCCCCATTGGTGAGCGTGCCACCCGAGTCGCCAGGTGACACGACAAAGGCCTCCGGCGCCTGGGCCAAGCTCAGATTGTACGCGCCCGCCCCGTTGTTGAAATAGCTGCTCACTACGACGGTGAAGCTGCCGCTGTTGGTCAGGCGCAGGAACAAATCAGCATCATGAAAAGTTGCATTGTTGACCGCATACTGGCCGGCCAGGGAACCGTCCGGCCCATACAGATCAATCCTCGGCGTGAATGCGGGGGCACCCACGCGCAGTTGGATGCTGTCTCCGGCACTTCCGGTGAAGCGCCACATATCCTGGCCGCCGAGGCCGATGACGCCCGGGTTGTTCGCCCCATTGGTGAGCGTGCCACCCGAGTCGCCAGGTGACACGACAAAGGCCTCCGGCGCCTGGGCCAAGCTCAGATTGTACGCGCCCGCCCCGTTGTTGAAATAGCTGCTCACTACGACGGTGAAGCTGCCGCTGTTGGTCAGGCGCAGGAACAAGTCGGCGTCGTGATAAGTGACGTTGTTGACCGCATACTGGCCGGCCAAGGAACCGTCCGGCCCATACAGATCAATCCTCGGCGTGAATGCGGGGGCACCCACGCGCAGTTGGATGCTGTCTCCGGCACTTCCGGTGAAGCGCCACATATCCTGGCCGCCGAGGCCGATGACGCCCGGGTTGTTCGCCCCATTGGTGAGCGTGCCACCCGAGTCGCCAGGTGACACGACAAAGGCCTCCGGCGCCTGGGCCAAGCTCAGATTGTACGCGCCCGCCCCGTTGTTGAAATAGCTGCTCACTACGACGGTGAAGCTGCCGCTGTTGGTCAGGCGCAGGAACAAGTCGGCGTCGTGATAAGTGACGTTGTTGACCGCATACTGGCCGGCGGGTGATCCGT
>CAYUPI010000022.1:0-32468 GCA_964446585.1 uncultured Verrucomicrobiota bacterium | reverse complement strand
CATACTGGCCGGCCAAGGAACCGTCCGGCCCATACAGATCAATCCTCGGCGTGAAGGCGGGGGCACCCACGCGCAGTTGGATGCTGTCTCCCGTGCTGCCGGTGAAGCGCCACATATCCTGGCCGCCGAGGCCGATGACGCCCGGGTTGTTCGCCCCATTGGTGAGCGTGCCACCCGAGTCGCCAGGTGACACGACAAAGGCCTCCGGCGCCTGGGCCAAGCTCAGATTGTACGCGCCCGCCCCGTTGTTGAAATAGCTGCTCACTACGACGGTGAAGCTGCCGCTGTTGGTCAGGCGCAGGAACAAATCGGCGTCGTGATAAGTGACGTTGTTGACCGCATACTGGCCGGCGGGTGATCCGTCCGGCCCATACAGATCAATCCTCGGCGTGAAGGCGGGGGCACCCACGCGCAGTTGGATGCTGTCTCCCGTGCTGCCGGTGAAGCGCCACATATCCTGGCCGCCGAGGCCGATGACGCCCGGGTTGTTCGCCCCATTGGTGAGCGTGCCACCCGAGTCGCCAGGTGACACGACAAAGGCCTCCGGCGCCTGGGCCAAGCTCAGATTGTACGCGCCCGCCCCGTTGTTGAAATAGCTGCTCACTACGACGGTGAAGCTGCCGCTGTTGGTCAGGCGCAGGAACAAATCGGCGTCGTGATAAGTGACGTTGTTGACCGCATACTGGCCGGCGGGTGATCCGTCCGGCCCATACAGATCAATCCTCGGCGTGAAGGCGGGGGCGCCGACCCGCACTTGAATGCTGTCTCCCGCGCTAGCCGTGAAGCTCCATATATCCTGGCCGCCCAGGCCGATGACGCCCGAATTGTTCGCGCCGTTGGTGAGCGCTCCGCCGGAGTGGCCGGGCGACACCACGAAGGCCGCCGGCACCCGGGCCAGGCTCAAAGCGAACGCGCCGGATCCGCCGGCGAATTGGCTGCCCACGACCACGAAAAAGGCGCCGCTGTTGGTCAGCCGCAGAAAGACATCCGCGTCGTGATTATTGAGGTTGTTGACCGCGAACTGACCGGCGAGCGATCCATCCGGCCCGAAGATATCAATCCGCGGGGTGAACCCGGCGGCGCCCACGCGCACCTGGATGCTGTCTCCTGCGGCTGCAGTGAAGGCGTAGCGGTTCGAAATACCCGCCGCCAACGTGCCGTTGTAGGTCGCGCCATTGGTCAGAATCAGCCCGAAAAGCCCCGTGACGGTTTTGTGGCCATTCATGACCAGGTTGACGATTGAATTGGTGCTCGTAACACTGCCGGTCCACATCTCGAACAGCGCATTCGCATCCGACGTGGCGGTGAGTTGCACGGAATCGTTCAAGGCATAGCTCGGCAGGAAGGGCGACACGGTCACCGCCCCGCCCGGCGTGCCCGCGAGGTGGAGCCGTGGGCGGAACGACGCCGTGTTGGTAGGGTTCGTTCCCTCGAGATATTCGTCGAGGTTTGAAACCCCGTCGCCGTCGCTGTCGGCGTTCGGGTCCTGACCGACGGCGCCGAAATAGGTGCGCTCCCAGGTATCGGACAAGCCATTGTTGTCAGTATCAAACTCGACGTGCACGACGGAACTGGTGACACTGCCGAACGCATTGCTCACGATGACGCTGTAATCCACCGGGGGCGCTGCCACAGGCGTCAGGGACACTGCGTCCAGAACCGGGCCGTAGGCGCTGTTGGCCAGGCTGACGAATCGGAC
Organism: uncultured Verrucomicrobiota bacterium; assembly: GCA_964446585.1. Classification (GTDB taxonomy): domain Bacteria; phylum Verrucomicrobiota; class Verrucomicrobiia; order Limisphaerales; family UBA8199; genus CAYUPI01. The sequence continues at coordinate 30,769 of CAYUPI010000022.1, read as the reverse complement.
GCGAGTGCTGTTGGACGAAGCGGTGACGAGGTATTCGTGGTTTGTCCAGCTCATGTCGGAGGTCGAGGCGCCCGTGATATTGAAGGCGACGGTGGCAAGAAGGTTCGTGCCCCACCAGACCTGGTTGGTTTTGATGGTTGGGCCGCCGAAGGGATCGCCCGCGAGTTCGAAGCGCAGAATATATTGCTGGCCCGGGCTGGTTGGAACGTCCTGATAGATCGAACCTGCGACTGTGCCGCTCAAATCAAGGGATTGGAGGCCATCATACGGCTGCCATTCCGAAGATCGGACCAAATCTACATCGTTGCTTTCGACTATCCAGCCGCCCAGGTTTGTCCCGGCGGAGTAAGTCACGGATAAAGCGGTGATTCCGGGTGATTCGAAGCCGCCGTTGCTGATCAAATTCCCGGGCCGAGAGATCGCTAAGAGCGCCAGAGCGTCGCCGGTCGCCCCCAGGATCGGAACACCGTTGGAAAGCCATTGGTAATACAACGGGCCAGGGCCGGAAGCTACGACGCTGAAATAGGCGTTGCCCGCCGTTGCCAAAAGCTGGCTGGCGGGCTGCGCGGGGATCGCCGGCAGACCCGCAACCGCTTGTGTCACGCCGATCACATTGCCTGGAAGGTCATAGGTGTACGTTGCTGGCCACGCGCATTGCACCGCTGCGCCGAATAGAATGAGGCACATGAGCATGGCCCCAGGGTGAATTCCTCTCACAACGGCCCTATCCCAAAAGGCGGAGCAGAATTCGCCGGAACGCGCCGCCGAATCGCTGGCGTGAACCGAATTCACGCAAACAAATGGTCGCGATGGACCGGCGGCTCTGGCGCACCCAAGGCCGAGCGCATTTTGAGGTTGAGGGTGGGTTTCCATACGAATCGGCGGGGGATTTATGGGCGCCGAGGAGTTGTGCTCGAGTTTTGGTCCGACGGGTCAGCTGCTAACCAGTCCACGATCCCCTGGCCAAATTCCTCCGAGCCTTCTGCCAGTTTGGCGGGCAGCTCCTCTTCGATATAGCGACCGGCGGCAGTCTTGAAGACTGTGGCTAGTTTCAGGTCCGAGTCCCAAATCGAGTATATATCGCGTTCGAATTTCGTGAACGTTTGCCTCGAAACTGCCAGCCAGCTTCCTGCTTCCGCATTGATACCCTTGATTTTTACGCCGAGCTCCGATAATCCCGGGAGGAATTCAAGGCCACCGGACAGCACGCCAGAGATAAATTGCTCCAGAGCCACATCGCCGGGACTGGAGCACGGCGATAAGAATCCAGAAATGGCCCCCCAGGTGCCGCCTACCACGGCGCCCCCAGCAGCGCCAGCGACTGCTCCAGGAACCGCGTTCACTCCACCTGCAAGAAAGCCGAGCGTGCCTCCAACAGCCGCACCGCCGACGGCACCGCCGGCCGCTCCGGCGTAAAGTCCGACGCCGGCATTGCGCAACCGGCTGAGAAAGCAAAGGCCCAGCGGGTCGTAAAGATTAACCGGGTCATTGCCGGCATACCCGTAGAGATTCAAGCCCCCAAGCTCACCGATCGGATCGCGACTCAGCCAGCGGGCCGTGCGCGGGTCGTAGGCCCTCAACGGCGCAAGATAGAGAGCGGTTTGAGGATGGCTGAAGTAACCCGTAAAACCCCAGTCAGAGTCCAGGTCGCCACCGAGCTTCGCCTGCTGGCCGTAGAGGCCATAGTCGTAGCGCGCGCGGACCAGGCCCGTGGCATCGTGCATCTCGCGCAAGGAGCCGAGGTGATCGCGAGTGTAAAAATAGCTGCCTGGTGCGGGCCCCGAGAGTAACTGCACGCCCGCGACGAAAAATCGCTTTTGCACCAGGCCGCCGGTGGAGTCCCGCTCCTCGCACAACTCCATCCCGCACCAAACAAATCGGCGCTCGGCCACAATCGCCCCATTCTGCTTCTCGACAATCCGCACCCTGCGACCGGCGCCATCATAGTAGAACTCCGAGCGGTTAGTGCCCTGGTTGACGGCTGCCAGGCGCTGCTCGGCGTCCCACTCGTAGCTCGCATTCGTCACGGTGGTATCCGAGGAGGACACCAACTGGTTTAGGGCGTTGCACTGGAAAGTTCGGCCGACCGAGGAAATGGTTTCGGCGAGGCGGTTGCCTGCCGGATCGTAACTTTCGGTGTAATTGACATTGGTGGCGCCTTGGTTGAGTTGCGCGGCCGTCAATTGGTCCGCGGCGTCATAGCCGAGGCTCCAGTTATTTGTCACGCCGCCGAGTTCCTGCAGCCAGTTGGTGATCGTGCCGGCGGTGTTGTAGAGATAGGCGAACCGTGAGATAACCGAGCTGTCCGCCCGCCGGTGAGTGATCCCCTGCAAGCGGCGGTCGCCCAGATTATTGAAAAAATCGTAGTGGGTGGCACGGCCATTGGGATAAAGCGCATCGAGCAGCCGTGCAGTCGCGCCATCGTATAGGTAGGAAAAACTGCCCAGGGCATTAACGATATTCGTGATGCGTCCCAGCGGGTCGTAGGCATAGGTTTGCGCGATTCCAGCGATGGTGCGGTTGGTGGTTCGCCCAAGCGAATCGTAGGAATAAGTCACTGTATCGTTTATCCATGGCCCGCTCACCGACGCAACTTGCAACGCACCCAAAGAGCCGGCGGGATAATAGGTGTAGGTCGTCGTCCCGATTCCGTCCTGCATAGAGCTGAGTCGGTTGTAGTTGGGATCATAGGAATAAGTGATCGCCGGAGTGGCCACCTGCGCCACCGGGTAGGCCACTCGCATCAGGTTGTTGTCGGCATAGTAAGTGAAGGACTTTACCTGCCCTTTTTCATCCCGCACAGACTTCAAGCGGCTGGTGGCATTTTCGTAGGAGAACAGCACTTTCGAGCCGTCGGCGAACTGTTTGGAAGTCACGCGCCCCTGGATGTCGTAATCCCAGCGAGTCGGCCGACCCAAGGCGTCCACCAAGGCAGACAGGGCCCCGCAGCCACAGTACTGGAGATTGACGGTGCGGTTGAGTGGGTCTTGCACAGAGATGAGCCGCCGCAGCGTATCATAGCTGTATTGCGTGACGCGGCCCAGCCGGTCCTGTCGCTTAACCCAGTCCAATCTATCATAAGTGAAGGCTTCGAAAGTGCCGTCGGGATAAGCGCGGTTGGTGAGACGGTCGAGGTTATCATAACTATTCGTAATGGCGTAGCCGTCGGGGCCGATTACCGTGCGGACCCGGCCCACAGAATCGTAGGAGAGGGTGAGCCTGTCGCTCATGCCCGGGAGCGGGCCATCGATAGCGAGCAGGTAGCCATTAGGATCGTAACTGAGCGCGGTGGTTTCGCCATTAGGGCTGGTGGTGGCCACCAACTGGCCCCGTGCGTTGTAGATGTTGGTGGTCATCTGACCAGCGGCATTCCTAATTGCCACCGGCAAGTGTTGAGCGTTATACGAAATCTGTGTGAGCAGATCGTTGTTGGCTCCGGTGGTCTGTCGCACTTCGAGCAGGTCCGTTTGATTCGTCGCGTACACGTAGGTCAGACTCCGACCCATCGGGTCCACCAGGTTGGTGATGATCCCCATGGAGTTGTAATGGAGAGTAGTCAGTTGCGTCGTGCCATCGTCCAACACTCGGCCGACGGCGTTGGGCTGATCGGTGGTGCCATAAGTGATGGTGCTGGGCTGGCCGTCGTAGCTGTACCAGACGCGATTTTCGAGCGGGGCTTTTTCGCTTTCCAGGATGCCGCTGCACACCCCGCCCGAGAAATGGAGCCAGTGGTAAAGGTGGGCTTTCGTGTAGTCGCCCGCCGCCTCTGCATAAGCCTTGCGGTTCCAGAAGAAGGAGTTGCGAGAGGTATTATAAATGTTCGCGACCGACATGCCCGCCGGGACAGTGGCCGCGGGATCACTGTCGGGTATCCCGATGTAACCGGACTCGTAGAACTCCACGCGATCTTTTTCACCGTTCGGGTACGTGGTGACCAGCCAGCGCTGCGGCCCGTTTTCACCTTTCTCGAATGAGTTTGTCCCGTACGGGGTCGTGAGGGACTGGATGAAGTCCCCTGAGTCGTAAGTGAACTGCGACGTGATCCCGATGGTATCAGTGATTTGGGCCAGCCGATTGCTGGCGTCGTAGGTGAAGGTGGCGAAACGACCGAAAGGGTCGGTCACCTTGGTGATTTTCAAATTGTCGGACGGATTCTGGTATGAGAGGGTGGTAACCTGCCCGATGGCGTCGGTAATTCCGACGACGCGGAAATTGTTATCATAGGTGATTTGGACGAAATTGCCCGCCGGGTCAACGATCTGGGTTAGGAAAACGCGGCGGAAAGTGCCGCCGAAGCTGCCGGGCTGCGCAAAAATGAGCTTGGAGCCGTTCCGGGTAGTCAACTCATAACTGGTAGCGGAAGTGCGTCGAAGCATCGCCTGGCTCTTCACCGGCGGCGCGTAGGTCTGGCTGACGTTGTCGAATCCCGTGAATGAAAGCGTGCCGCCGCCGTCGGTATAGTAGCTCACGTCTGCCGCGAGGCTGCTGGGATTGTCGGCGATATACGCAAGCCAGTTGAACGTCCATTTCGGGCCCAGATTCGAGTAGCTGAAACCCGCGGGTTGGCCGGCATCCCGCTGGTTGTAGGTAAGTCTGAGAAACACAGGCGGGCCAACGGGCGGAGTGTAGCCGACCGGCCGGTCCTGGATATTCAGGCTGACCAGCATCAGGTGCGTGCTGGCCACTGGCATTCCCGTCCCGCTTCCACCGCAGGTCTTTGGATCGCAGTCCGTCGTCGAGGTGTCGTCCTTCGCGGTCGTGGCGCCCTTGCCGAAGACGAGAGAGCCTTCAGCCGCATCCACACGACGCCACCCGGCCGGCAATTCTCCTGCCGAAACAAGAAAATAACCGCTGGCTTCAGCTTCGAGCGCGCGTTTGGAAATCCAGGCGTCATTGCCAAACGTAGGGTCTTGGAAAAGGTAGCGCCCATTCTCCTCTTTGAGCATGGCCGCGTAATGGCCGGCTTTCCAATTCACGACCGCCGGGCGCAACAAAGCCGCGCCATTGCTGCGAAAGGCCATTTGGTAATTCATGCCTAGCTGCCGCGACAAATCCGCCACTTGCGCCAGTGAGCAACCGTTGGTGGTGGATTTGGAGTCGCGGATTAAGGGACTGCCCGCTTTGGCCGGGTCGGTAAAGTTGAGAATGCGTTCGAGCGCATAGGGGCCGCAACGGAAAGCGATTTCGGGCCGATGTTGCATCGTCCACAAGCCCTCGCGGGCGCCGGCGATCTTTTCCGTCGCCGAGCCGATAAACGCCCGTCCCTCCAAAGAATCGAGCAACGCTGAGAGTTCAGTCATGCGCCCCAGGCGGCCATACATGAAGGCCAATTCGCCGGCGGCACGATCGGCGAGCGCCTTGGCATGGAGATCGCTGGCAGGTTTGAGCAACGGCCACGCCCGTTCCCACATTCTGAGGGATTTCGAATACCAGCCCGTGTTGTAGTATTCGCCGGCCAAATTGAAAGCAACGGACGGCGCCCACACTGAGTCCGGCTGCTCCTCGAGGTATCGCTCGAGGACCGAGAAATCATCCGGATCGCTCCGGGAGGTATGCTGCCGCAAGGCGACGGCCAAGCGGCGATTTTCGTGAGCGGAGGGGGAGCGGCCTACGGGAACGAGCGGTTCCTCAAAGATGCGCGCTGATTTGATTTCGGCTTCAGTCGCATTTTCGGGAAGCACCAGTCCAACTTGAGGCGCGGCATGAGGCGGCAAAGTGCGGTTGACGGTCTGGCCTCCGGCCCGGAAGCCAGTAGCGACTCCCAGCGTTAGGACGAGGAGGAATCGGGGAAGGAGAATGAGAACTGATAACCTCGGGGCCTTAAACACATCTGCCAACATAAATTTCTCTGCTTAACCATACGGGATCGAAACGCATGATTTTCATCGAGAGAGGCGTCGCGTCAAGCTTTTTCTCCCCGCGAACCTAAGTTTTTCATTGCGTTTCCTAAATTCGATCCGGCGAAATAAAAAGGCGCGGCGAGCGCTCAAGGAGATCGGCCTATCCGCAAGCGGATTCTGCTCTAAGAGCAATCCCAGCCCCGGCACGGTGATCTCAACGCCGGTATTTGGATGCGAGCTGTTCGTCGCGCAATGGTTTTCTCGCATGTTCGGCATGAAAACGCAACGCCAAGTTATTCACCGAGTTATTCTCGGCGCGACCGGCGTGTCTGATGGGCCGAAACTCACAGCGATTTTAAGACGAACGGTTCGTGCTGAAAATTGGAGGGGCCCAAATTTAATCCGGTTAGGTAACGCGTCATGGGCTGACTCCCATCAGTTTCATCAGGTCCATTAGTGTCGATTAGTGGTTGCTTTTCCTTCTTGCTTTCCGTAGGCGAAGATTTGGGACCCACGCCGCGGTTTTCGGGAGGGAAACAATGCCGAGCTGAAACGCAAGGGCATCTGCGCCTGCTCTTCGCAGCTTTGTGTCGCTTTGAGCCAGCCCTCGGCTACTAACTCGCTAAGGATTTCAAACAGATTCGGATCGGAGATTGGAGCGGGAATTGCGAGATCGTTTTTTTCGAAGCAACCGAGGTCTACCGCCGACTTCGCTTCTTGAACGGGCCAGCGGGCCGGAGCCTTGAGTTCGAGCAGGCCGGAACGACCACCCCGCAGTTCCTGCCGGAAACAGTGCGTTTCACCGTTGGCCGCCGGGTCCTGCCAGACGCGCGCCCCGTCGGCCAGGGTCAATTTCACCGTCGAAAAGCCCAGCCGCCGCGTCGCAAAGACCAGATCCGACCAGAGGCTGTCGATCGAGGGTTGCCGGCCACCCTCCAGGGCCAGCCAACGCGTCAAGCTGAGCGCGTACTGAACCTCCTGGCGCATGTCGAGGGAATTGCCCAACACGCGGCCGACTGCGAACCATTCGCGGCTAAAATCGAGCTTGCCGGCACAGAGCAACAGGATCAGCACGCCGATGCCGAGCGCTGCCGGAATCAACTGGCCGCCCGACACGAACGCCAGCAGTCCCAAAAGCAGGAAGATCACTGTCACGGCATAGATTGACAGGACGACTTTTCGCCGCGAAAACCCGCTTTCGAGCAGCCGGTGATGAATGTGCTTCCGATCGGGACGAAAGATTGGCAGACCGCGCAGGCCGCGCCGCAGAATGGCCAGGAGGGTGTCCACAATCGGCAGCGCCAGAACGAACAATGGCGCGACCAGGGCGGCGACAACGGTCCCCTTGTGCGAACTGACCAAAGCCAGCAGTCCGATTTGAAAGCCCAGAAAGTAGGCGCCGCTGTCTCCCAAATAAATCCGCGCCGGTGGGAAATTAAACCACAGAAACCCCATCAGCGCGCCGACCATGCCCGGAGCGAGCAATTCAAAATCGCCGTTTTGATGGCCGACGTAGGCCAGCAATGCCATCGGCATCAGGCTAATGCCGCCGGCCAGGCCGTCCACGCCGTCGATGAGATTGATCAGGTTGGTCATGCCGACCAGCCACAGGATCGTCAGCAGCACTCCCCAACTGCCCAGGCTGATAATGTTGCCCGAGAACGGAATCTTGAAACTCGAAATCCCGATGCCGAAGCAACACACCACCACCGCAATCAGCACTTGGCCCAGCAGCTTTCGTTTCGCGCCGAGTGGCTTCAGATCGTCCCTCAAACCCAGCCCAAACATCGCCAGCGAAGTGCCTACGATGACAAGTTGATCGCGCGTGTTGTCGAGTCGTGGAAACACCAGAACGCTCAACAGATTGATCGCGACAAAAGCGGCGGCCAGGGCGATGCCGCCCAGGCGCGGAACTGGTGCTTTATGCGTATGGTGCAGGTCCGGGGAACGACCCGCCAGGCGCATACGACCGGAATGATTGAGGAGGACCCGGATGAAGACCAGGACTATCCCCAGCCCCAACAGGCCGGCCATTAAAGGCAACCAAATCATAGCGCCCGCTTATGCTTTGGTTAGAAATCCTACTTGCTGCAGAACTGCAGATGATAATCGATTGTCAGGGGCATAGTTGTTCGACGGGTTGCGGTCCCTACGATTGGGAGGAATTGAAGCTATCGGCCGATGGGCGGGCAAGCCTTTTCTCACATAATTTTATTTGACGAGCGGCGAGTGAGCTGTTAAAAGCAGCTCAGGTTGGGTTTTGGTTCTGCACTATCTACGACCAATTGAACTATGAAATGGATTGCGCTAGTGTCACTAGGTTTGGTTTGGCTGGGCACTTCACTCTGCCCTGCGACTGACTCGCCCTACAAAAGCATCCTGTCCCAGGTCCCTGCGGCGGAGCTGCCCGCCAAAAGCGCTGGATTGGTGAAAGACGCCAGGGCCCGTGACCGCGAGTCCGTGACCCGGGACGTCGTCAAGTCGGCCGTGGAAATCAATCCTGCCGCCGCGCCGCTGATTGTCAGCGCGATCGCGCGGGCTGTGCCGGACATGGCGCCCCTGGCAGCCGGCGTGGCCTCCGCTCAGCAACCCAAGCAAGCCGCCGCTATTGCTCGAGCTGCCGCTGCCATAGCGCCCGCTACGGCCGACAAAATCGTGATAGCCGTCTGTCGGGCAGTGCCCAACGATTATCGAAACATCGCCGTGGCAGTCGCCCAGGCCGTGCCCGGTTCAGGCAGTGAAGTTCTGAAAGCCGTGGCAACCGTGATGCCGGACCTGCAGCCGGGAATTGACCGTGTGCTGGCAAGTTACGGCAACAACCTGCCGTCGGTCGGGGCGGTTCTTGATGCCAGGCTCTCCCCGGGAGGGCAAGGCGCCGGTGACAGCCTGCCGATTTCCCTGGCGCGCGGACCCACCATCGGACCGCCTTTCATTCCACTCTCCGGAACTCCGACTAATGTGACTCCTGCGACCAGCGGCAACGTGCCTCCAGGCGGACGCGATTACGCCCCACCTTGATCTTTCCTGTTAGCGGCAGGAAACCCGTCTCAAGTGAGACGGGCTTTTTATCGGGCGCGTGAGCCCGGAGCCTCGTTTGGGTCAGCCGCACTAAACGGAGGCCAAGATTTCCCGCAGGGCCTGAACAGCGTAGTTGAGCTGCCTTCCCGTAATGGTGAGTGGCGGCGTGAGGCCGAGGACGTTGGAATGCTCACCCTCGGGCAGGAGGATAAAGCCGCGATGGAGCATTTGTTTGGTGCTTTCGAGTGCGATGGCCGTTGCCGGTCTCCCATCCGCCAGACGGAGCTCGACCCCGGCCAACAGGCCGAGGCCGCGAGCATGGAGTTGAAGCTTTGGTCCGCCCTTGGTCTGCTCGGAAGCAGTCCGAGGCTGGCGGTTGAGTGCTTGGAGGGCGGAAAGCAGGACGTGACCCAAGTCAGCGCTTCGCTGGATCAGGCTTTTCGTACAGAGCTCGGCGAGCTGCGCCAGCGCCATCGCGCAGCCGACCGGATGACCCAGGAATGTGCTTGTATGAATTGCCTCTCCGGTGCTGCGCGGCCAGGCCGCATCCATCACCTCCGCCCGGCCAACACATGCCGAGAGCGGAAATCCGCCCGTCAAGGCTTTCCCTACACAAACCACGTCCGGCACCGTGCCTGAGTGCTCGCAAGCGAACCATTTTCCCGTGCGGCCGAACCCGGTATAGATTTCGTCCAGGATGAGCAGCGCTCTTTGCTCCTCGCACAGACGCCGGAGCATAGGCAAGAACTCCGGCGGCGGAATCTGAACTCCTCCGCGGACCTGGATCGGCTCGACCAGAATCGCGCCGATTTTTTCTCTGCGGAAAAGTTTTCGGATTTGTGCCTCCAGGGCCCCAAGCGCCGGCCTGGTTTTCGGGAACGGAACAAACTGTCCAAACTGTCGCAACTGGCTGAGAAAGGGGGCGCGGAAATGATCACGGTGGGTGGCGTTGAGCGCGCCATAGCCGACGCCATGGTATGCGCCCTCAAATGCGATCACGCCGGGGTGGCCCGTGGCCAGCATCGCAGTTTTCAGCGCCGCCTCGACCGCCTCAAATCCGGAGTTGCAAAAGATCGTTTTCGCGGCCCCTGAGCTCGGGCCTCGGACCTTAAGTCGGCGTCTTGGCTCTGCAACCAGTGGACGCGCGAGGTTCGGAGGGCGCCCGTCCTCGGGCGCAGCAAGATCCGCCAGTTCACCATGCGCCGAACACTCCGGCCCGCCTGTACGGTCGTGCGTCCCTGCGCCCGAGGACGGGCGCCCTCCGGCGGCAGTGGTAAGATGCGCCCATCGTTCGAACGTGATGCGGCTCAGCCCACGCGCCAGCTCGGCTTTGAGCCGGTGAGGGTGAACATCGCCCATGGCATGAAGCAGCCTGGCCATTTGCTTTTGTCCCGCCTTGACGACTCGCGCATTCGCATGGCCGGCCGCTGCCACGCCAAACGCCGCCGTGAGATCGAGGTACCGCTTGCCCTCCACGTCCCAAACGTGTACGCCGCGCGCGCGTTCCCAGACAATCGGCCAGGAGTCGTCGGGCTCGAAAAATGTCACGTTCGGCGACTCGTACTCGCGGAGCGCGTGCAGAACCTGGTGGGTGGTCGAGCTCAAGAGCAAACCATCTCAAACGCCGCGTTGTTCCGGCGCCCAGATCACCTTGTGCAACTGCACCTGGAAACGAACGGGCAACGCATCGGCAATAATCTGCTCCGCCAGTTCCTGTCGCGAGATGGCAGTTTGTCCAGCCGGGACCTTTTTCAGCGAAGAATCCTGCTGCTCCGGCGCCAACGGATGGACCCAGGAAACCAGCAGCGGACAAATCGCCGCCAATGAGTGCGCGGTGATCATTTGCTTCGCCCAGTCATAATCCTCGCGCGTGCCGATCACGAATTTGATTTCGTCGATGCACTTCAGGTGCGGGAGATTCTCCCAGCGATTGCGGGCGCTCTCGCCGCTGCTTGGACATTTGAGATCCATGATGCGCCGCACGCGCGCGTCCACCGGCGCGATGTCCAGAGCGCCACTGGTCTCGAGCAAGACCGTGAACCCGTCATCACATAACGCCTTCATAAGGGGCAGCGATGACTTTTGGAGCAGCGGTTCGCCCCCTGTCAGTTCCACCAGCGGCAAACGGTGCCTGCCGATATCTAAAGAATCATTGTTTGAGCGCGAAGTGCCTGCCGCGCGTGGGCTATTTGAAGCAAGACTGGTAGCGCTGGCTCCTGCGCGAGCAGCGTGGCTGAACCGTTTCGCCAGCCGGTACACTTCTGCCCGCACCTCCGCCACAGATTTCTTTTCACCTTCTGTGAAAGCATACGCGGTGTCGCAATACGAACAGCGCAAATTGCAGGCCGTCAGCCGAATGAAAATGCAGGGCAGTCCCGCGAAGGTGCTCTCCCCTTGCAGACTCAAATAGATTTCGTTGACGAGCAGCGTTTCCGCCATCCACAGATCAGTTTGGCATACCTGGCGCGAAGCGGAAAGGGCTTAGAGGGCGGGAGCCATCTTCCATCTTCCATCTTCATTTTCCGCCGCCTATTCTTGAGTCATGGAAATCTACGACCATCCTAGTTTCAACATGGCCTGCCGACAGTTTGATCTCGTCGCCGATTACCTGCAGATGGATGAGTCCGAGCGCGACCGCGTCAAGTATCCGAAACGCTCGCTGACGGTGGCGCTGCCCATTCACTGCGACAATGGCTCAACTCGCGTGTTCACCGGATATCGCGTCCAGCATCACCTGACCCTGGGTCCGACCAAAGGCGGCTTGCGCTATCATCCGGACGTGACGCTGGGCGAAGTGGCCGCGCTGGCGATGTGGATGAGTTGGAAATGCGCGCTGACCGGATTGCCTTACGGCGGCGCCAAAGGCGGGATTTCCTGTGACCCGACCAAAATGACGCGGACGGAACTGGAGCGGCTCACCCGCCGCTACACACAAGAGATGATGCCGTTCATCGGGCCGCAGGTGGATGTCATGGCCCCTGACCTCGGCACTAACGAACAGGTGATGGCGTGGATCATGGACACCTATTCAGTGCATGCGGGCTGCACGGTGCCGGGTATTGTCACCGGGAAACCGGTCGGTTTGGGTGGCTCGCTGGGCCGCCGGGAAGCTACCGGCCGCGGCGTCGGTTATCTCGTCAACCGCGCTTCCGACACGATCGGGCTCGACCTGACGAAAGCCAGCGCCGTTGTGCAGGGCTATGGCAACGTCGGGTCCATCGCTGCCCTCTCACTAGCCCGCTACGGCGTGAAGGTCATTGCGGTCAGCGACGTACAGGGCGGCATCCACAACTCGAACGGGCTTAATCTTTGGGAGCTCGAAAAGTACACTGCTACCCGAATGACCGTTGTCGGTTTTCCCGAGTCGGAACCGATCACCAATGATCAATTGCTGGTCCTGCCTTGCGATATCCTGGTGCCTGCGGCGTTGGAGCGCCAGATAACTGAAACCAACGCCGGCAAGATCCAGTGCCGTATTTTGGCCGAAGCGGCGAACGGCCCGACGACGCCCGAGGCTGACGAGATCATCAAGCAGCGCCCGGACATTTTCGTGCTGCCCGATGTGCTGTGCAACGCCGGCGGCGTGGTAGTGTCCTATTTCGAATGGGTTCAGGACCTGCAAAGTTTCTTCTGGGGCGAAACCGAAGTCGTGGACAAACTCTTCCGCATTCTGGAAACGGCCTACACGCAAATCGTCACGTTGGCCCGAAAACAGAAATTGCCGATGCGCATGGCCGCTCTCAGCCTGGGCATCAAGCGCGTCCAGGAAGCTAAACGGATCCGAGGACTGTTTCCGTAAGATACTGGCCATGCGTTTTTCGCTCTTCGCAGTTCTCCTGGGCCTCGCCGCCTTTCTGATACTCCCGGCCGATGCCGCGAATGCGCCGACGCCACGCAAGCCTAACATCCTGATCATCCTGGCAGATGACATGGGATACTCGGACGCGCGCTGTTACGGCAGTGAAATTGAGACTCCTAACATAGACAAACTGGCCGCGGGCGGCCTGCGGTTCACCCAATTTTACAATACTGCCCGCTGCTGGCCCTCGAGAGCATCGATTCTGACCGGCTATTACGCCCAGCAAGTTCGGCGAGATGAATTGCCCGGCCTGGGAGGAGGAGGTGGCACAGCGCGTCCAGCCTGGGCGCGGCTATTGCCCGAGTTTCTCCACCCGCTGGGCTATCGCTCGTATCATTCGGGCAAATGGCACGTGGATGGCAAAGTGCTGGCAGGAGGTTTCGATCGCTCCTACGTGGTTTACGATCAGGATCGTTATTTCAACCCGACGCAGCATTCACTCGACGATCAGCCGCTCCCCGCGGTAAAGCCCGACAGCGGTTTCTATGCAACGACTGCCATCGCCCAACACGCGATTGACTTGCTGGTCGAGCACGCAGCTATGCACGGACAGCAGCCCTTCTTCCTTTACCTGGCTTTCACTTCGCCCCATTTCCCGTTACATGCGCTGCCTGAAGACATCGCCAAGTATCAGGACCGTTACCGTGCGGGCTGGGATGTCTTGCGGCAGGAACGCTACGAGCGCATGAAGAAACTCGGCCTCGTCAACTGCCCGCTCATAGCACTGGCCGACTCTGACATCGTTCCTCATTGGAACGCGCCCGAAGCGGACTTGGTCCGTCAGATCGGACGCGGGGAAGTCGCATATACCCGCCCGTGGAACTCGCTAACCGCCGAACAACGGCAGTTTCAGCCGTCCAAAATGGCCATCTATGCGGCCATGATCCATCGCATGGACCTCGAGATCGGCCGCGTGCTCGATCAGCTCAAGAAAATGGGCGCATTCGACAACACGGTGATCTTTTTCCTCTCGGACAACGGAGGCAGCGCCGATCACCTCATCAGGGGCGACCGTCACGACCAGGCGGCTTCGCCTGGCTCGGCAAAATCTTTCCTCTGCCTCGGCCCTGATTGGGGCAGCGCTGCCAACACGCCGTTTCGGATGCATAAATCCTGGGTCCATGAAGGAGGCATTTCGACGCCGCTCATCGTTCACTGGCCGCGAGGCATCTCCGCGCGCGGCCAATGGCGTCACACGCCAGGCCACATTATTGATTTGGCGCCGACTATCCTCGATTTGGCCGGCGGCAAGTGGCTGCCGGTTGTTGTCGGCCCGGCGCCGCCTGTGCCGCCACCTGGCAGGAGTCTTGTGCCGGCCTTGGCGCAGGACCGAACGGTCCCTCACGAATATTTCTGGTGGTATCACGACGGCAATCGCGCCATCCGCATCGGCCAATGGAAACTCGTGGCCGACCATGACCGGTCCTGGGAGCTTTACGACCTGACGTACGATCGGTCCGAAGCCAGGAACCTTGCTGCCAAGTATCCCTCGAAGGTCAAAGAGCTTTCAACGGCCTGGACGAAGCATGAGGAAGAATTCGCCGCCCAGGCCTGGCCGGAAAAGGTCGCAGGCAAGGATAACAAACAAGTTAAACCCAAGGAAAAAGTGGCCGAATAAGTCGGGCGAGAGCTCTGTCGCTGCAGGATTGTTGCGCTACAGCAACCAACCGTTGCGATAGTGGCGGCGGATGAATTTGTCTGCCTGGGGTGCGTTGACTGCTGTCAGACGAGCAGAATTCCACTCGAGCTTCTTACCAGTGCGGAAGGCCACATTCCCCAGGTGATTGGCTTCGGTGAGCCAACCGGCATACTCGAAGTTTGCGCTGGGCGATTTTCCAGTCTTGCAGGCCTCGAGCCACTCGGCGTGATGACCGGGCGAGCGCGGAATGGTCTGCGCGGGCCGTTCGAACCCGGCGAAGTCCTTTTCTGGCAACAGAGCATGCTTGCCGTAATCGGCGAGCACCATTCCTTTGCTGCCGATGAATAGACAACCGTCCCCCCACTGCGGGATGCCGCCGGCTTTCCAAATCTCTGGTTTGTTTTCGCCCTGGTGCCACGTGAGTTTGAGCGGCGGCAATTCGCCGCGCGGGCCGTACTCGTAGGTGGCGCTCATTGAGGCAGGCGCGATCTCGGGATGGGGCGGCGGACCGCTCGCCTCGACGGTGAGCGGCGCTTGCAGTTTGAGCGCCCAGAAGGGCAGGTCATTCCAGTGGCTGCCCAGGTCGCTCATGGTGCCGTTGCCGAAGTCCCACCACCGATACCATTTCGGGCCGGGAAAATAGACGGAATGAAAAGGCCGCTCGGGCGCAGGGCCGAGCCAGAGGTCCCAGTCCAGGCCCTCAGGCACGGGCTGCGTTTCCTTCGGGCGCTCAGTGACCCAGACGATGTCATGGTTGCTCTTTGCTTGCTCTTCGCTCTGCCAGCCCCAGGCGCGCGACACCCAGACATGAACCTCGTGCACAGCGCCGATGGCGCCGCTTTGCACGAGTTCGACTACACGCCGGTAGTTCTCGGTGGCGTGTATCTGAATGCCCATTTGCGTCGCCACTTTCGCCCTGGCGGCTGTTTCGCGGATGCGGCGCGCCTCCCAAATGTTGTGAGTCAGCGGCTTCTCGCAATAGACGTGCTTGCCGTGTTGCAGCGCGAGCATCGTGGCGAAGGCATGGGTGTGCTCGCAAGTGCTCACGGCCACCGCGTCGAAATCGCGCGCCCGCTCGAACAGCCGCCGGAAGTCGGCGAACTGTTGGGCGCCCGAATGCTTCGCGGCGGCAGCGGCGAGGTTCTTTGCGTTGACGTCGCACAGAGCGACGATGTTTTCCGAAGTCACCGATTGGAGATTGCCCGCGCCGCGGCCGCCCGCGCCGATGATGGCGATGTTAAGTTTGTTGTTTAAATTCTGTCCACGAAGCAACACCGGCCCGGCGGTGATCGTGCCCGCCGCAGTCAGCAACGTCCGCGTGAATTGGCGACGGGTGAGGCGGCTGGAATGCACAATTCGGCGTGGCTATGAGAGGCCGAGTTGTCGGGGCTACTTTCCAGCCTCGATCAGATCGAAGCGGCGGCAGAATTCGGCCAGCGGGAGACCATCGTCCTCGATCGTGGCCCAGCCGTCGTAGCCGACGTGGTCGAGCGCGCGGCGTACGGCCGGCCAGTCAATGCTCCCGTCCCGCGGATGGACGAATTTCCCCCCATGACCATCCGGATTAAGCTTAAAGTCCTTCACATGCAATTTCACGATGAGCGGCCCCAACGTCTCAACCCAGTGTTGCGGCGGCGAGTATTTCACGTGATTGCCGATGTCGAAGTAAGCCTTAACCCAGGGATTCGCGAACGAAGCGACGAAGTGGCGGAACAATTCCGCTTTCACCCACAGGTTGTTCCACACGTTTTCGAGCGCGATGATCACTTTCAGTTCTTCGGCCAGCGGAATCATCTTTTCGACCGCGGCGTGTGAGGTGTCGGTCGCGTGGTTCTGAGCCTTGATGTAAGCCTCGAACCGTGCATTGTCCCCGGCGACCACGCGAGTGACGTGGCCGGTTCTTTCATCGAAAGCGACGTCGAATTCCCATGGTTCCGGCATCGGCATGCCACTGACGCGGCAGGGCACGAGCAAAATGGCGTCGGCGCCGTAACCTTTGGCGGCCCGGAGCGCCTGGCGCGTTTTTTCCAGCGAGGCCTCGACTTTTTGGGGTTCATCGCTGTTGAATTCCATCCAGCCGCGCAGCACCGAATGCACTCTCATGCCAAGCTTTTCGGCCGTCGCGCGCCCTTTGACGCCGTCCTCCTCCGAGCCGATAAACGTCGTCTCAACTCCATCGAAACCCGCATCTTTCAATGGCTTCAGAACAGCCTCGGTGACTTCACCGACAATCTTCGCCTTGCGAATTCGTCCGCGAAACGCGGCGGAGGAGTCCGGGACACCTGACAGCAATGCGACAGCAGAGACGGTGCCGGCTTGGGCGAGAAAGCGACGGCGGGTGAGTGGAGTGCTCATAAATTATTAGCGATGCATGTTGATGCTTGCGATTGGGCTCTATTGTTCGGGCCACCAAGAACTCAGTCCGAACACACGATTGATGTTGCTGGAATGTGCTGCCTTTGTCCATCCCCTGTGTAGAGCGGCGCCGCACTTAGGAAGCGACCCTCAAGGGAAGTATTACGGCCGAGTGCGCTCGGTGGCCCGAATACGCTCCAACTGGTTTCGGAGATCGGTCATGTCCGTCTGATGTTGTGACGCCAAGTTGTTAGTTTCGCCGAGATCCGATCCGAGATCAAACAACTGTCCATTCGGATCCAAGCCCGACTCAGTGCTCGTCGCGGCATAGAATTTGGGACCCGATTTTGGCTCGATGAATTTGCGCGCACCTCTTCTGAGCGACAGAGCGCCGGCCTGCTCGACCAGGTCGGCGCGGCCGAACTTCGATTCGCCAAGCAACACCGGCAACATGTTCAGGCTGTCGTGTGTCTCGCCCTCGGCCAGAGACTGTCCGGTGAGCGAGGCGAACGAAGCAAGGAAATCTATTTGGCAAATCAGCGCGTCGGAGACACCCGGCTTGATCCGGCCCGGCCAGTGGACGATGAACGGAACGCGGGTGCCGCCCTCAAAAGCGCTGTACTTTCCTCCGCGCAGAGGTCCGGCCGGGCGATGACCGTCCAGTTTCTCAACGGCCTGATCTTTGTAGCCGTCATCCACGACCGGACCGTTGTCGCTGGTGATGATCACTATGGTTTGCCGCGCGAGCTTCAGGCGATCGAGAGTGGCGAGGATTTCACCGGCGCACCAATCGAATTGGACGATGACATCGCCGCGCGGGCCGAGCCCGCTCTGGCCCGCAAACCGCGGATGGGGGACGCGCGGGACATGAATATCGTGGGTCGCAAAGTAAAGGAAGAAGGGCTTGTCCTTATTTCGGTCGATGAATTGAACAGCGTGGCGCGTCAGCACATCAGCCATGTCCTCATCCACCCACCGCGCCGAGTGGCCGCCGCTCATGTAACCGATGCGGCTGATGCCATTGACGATCGTCATGTCATGGCCGTGGCTGGGGACCATTTTCAACAGCTCGGGATGCTCGCGCCCTGTCGGGTCGGCGCCGATCTTTTTTTCATAGCTGACAGTGAGTGGATCATTCGGGTCCAGGCCGGCGACGCGCTGGTTCTCGACATACACGCAGGGCACGCGATCGCCTGTCGCAGAAATAATAAAAGAATAATCGAATCCGACCTCGCGAGGGCCTGGTTTGATTTCCGCGTTCCAGTCGATATTCCCGCTGCCCAATCCTAAGTGCCACTTGCCGACTGCGCCCGTCGTGTAGCCCGCTTTGCGGAGCATTGACGGCACGGTGGTCTGGCCTCGGTCGATTATGAGTGAAGCGTCGCCCGGCAAGATGCCGGTGCCTTTTTTGCGCCACGGATATTGGCCGGTCAGCAAGGCATAACGCGAGGGCGTGCAGGTGGCGGACGAAGAGTGAGCATCTGTGAAGCGGAGACCTTGCTCAGAGAAGCGGTCCAGGTGAGGCGTTCGCAGCCGGGTAGCGCCGTAGCAGCCGATGTCGCCAAACCCAAGATCGTCGGCCAGGATAATCACGATGTTGGGCAACGGATGTGGGGCCTCGGCGTCCAGGGCGAATGGAGGGCTTGCCAGGAGCAAACCAACGAGGAGAAACGCGAACGAAAATCTGGAGCTGAATTTGCCCGACAGACGGGCTTCGCCGTCATTGCCCATTTTCGTCGTCATTGAAGGCGGCGGCTCATCACTTATCGGCGATGCAGTAAAGGTGCGCGCGCCCGCGGATGAAGATTTCGTTGCCCGCCAGCGCCAACGAGGCATCGGTCTTGTCGTCCACTTTATTGGTGGAAAGAACTTCGAGCTTGGGTCCCTTCTTCAGCACCACGCAGGCGCCTTCACGGCCCAGGACATAGACGCGATCTTTCGCCGAGACCGGCGAAGCATAAATGCTGAACAGGCCGTGCAGAGGTTCAGCTTCGAATTCGACTTTGCCTGTCCGCGAGTCGAAACACGAGAGTTTGGCGTCGTTGTTGGCGAGGACATAGAGCCAATCTTCTGCCAGCAGGGGCGAAGGCACGTACGGCGTGTTTTTGTCATGTGACCAGCGAATGGCGTCGGAACCTGTCAGGTCGCCGGTCCGACCCAGAGCAATTGCAAAGAGCGCGTGGCCACGAAATCCGCTGGTGACATAAACGGTGTCCGCGGTCGCAACGGGCGTCGGAATGGCATTGACGGTCTGGCCGGCGCAGCTCCAGAGCTCCTTGCCGGTACCAAGATCGTAACTGCGCACCTTGCCGGTGGCGTTCACCACGACCTGCGCTTCGTCACCATGTTCGACCACGAGTGGAGTGGACCAGCCGGTGCCTTCGTTGCGCGGCGTGCGCCACAACTCTTTGCCTGTCCTCTTGTCCAGCGCGACAACAAAGTCGTCGCCTTCGTGGTCCCAATTGACCACTAGCGTATCTCCATGCAGCGCCGGTGATGCTCCTTCGCCGAAGCTCATTTTGGTCCGCATGTGGCCGAAGTCCTTCGACCATTGGAGATTCCCGTCGAAGTCGTAGCAGTGCAGGCCGCGCGAGCCGAAAAAGGCAAACACGCGCTGGCCGTCGGTGACCGCAGAGGCGGAGGCGTAAGTGTTATTCTGCTGGTGTCCTTCGTGCGGGACTTCTTCACGGGCGACTTTCTGCCAGAGTGTTTTGCCGGTCTTGCGGTCGAGGCACAACACGCAAAACTGATAAACCTCGTTTGGAGCTTCTGACATCATGCGCCCACGCGGCCGTCCACTCTCGCCCTGGGCGGCGTCAGCCGCGCTCGGGCCAGAAGGTGCATCCTGCGGTTTCGCACTCTCCTTCTTTCCATTGGGAATCGCGGTCAGGAGGAATATGCGGTCGGCCCAAACAACAGGCGTGGCATCGCCCGAACCGGAAACATTCACTTTCCACTTCACATGCTCGGTCTCGCTCCAACTGAGCGGCGGGTCGGCTAACGGCGCGACTCCTGTTGACAACGGTCCCCGCCATTGCGGCCAATATTGGTTGGCCTTCGATGGTGCATCGCCCGCGTGAGCAATGGAGGCAAGCAGGAGTCCGGCAATGCTAGTGGGAATGACTGTTGATTTCATCGTTTGGGCAAAATGTGCAGGCGGGTGACTGTCTATTTCAGTTTTGATGCTGGCGGCAAACCGCGAGGAGTCGCGTCGTGTAACCATCAGAGCTTTGACGAAAGATGGCGCATGCGCCCGCAGGCGGCAATCCACAATTTTTCGTGTTGGCTTGAAAGGCTTGCTTCTATTTCCAACACTCAGCCTCGTGTTAGCGCGCCGTGCCAATTATTTGCTCAAATCGCTCGCACAATCTTTGTCTGAACTCTTCATCACTCTAACACTCCGCTTTTTCCTGATCGGCGCACTGGTCGTCTCCGGCACGCTCCACGCGCTTGCGGCGCCGGCCGATATGCGATTGCGAACCGGTTGGCGCCCGAATGTCCTCTTCATCCTGTGCGACGACATTCGCTGGGACGCGCTCGGCTATGCCGGGCATCCGTATGTCAAAACGCCCAACATCGACCGTCTGGCGCACGAGGGCGTGCAATTCAAGAATATGTTTTGCACGACTTCCCTCTGCTCGCCCAGCCGCGCCAGCATCCTCAGCGGTCTTTACGCGCACACCCACGGCGTTGTGAACAATTTCACCGAATACCCGGCTTCGATCAAAAGCTTTCCGATGGCACTCCAATCCGTGGGATACGACACGGCCTACATCGGCAAATGGCACATGGGCGAGGAGAACGATCAGCCGCGGCCCGGGTTCAACTTCTTCGCCAGCCACAAAGGCCAGGGCAAATATTACGACACCGAATGGAACATCAACGGCGCCGGCAGTGAGCTCATTCCCGGCTACTACACGCACATCGTCACCGAGATGGCGCTGGACTGGCTCAAATGCGACCACGGCGGCAAACCGTGGCTGCTGATGGTCGGCCACAAAGCGCCGCACAGCTTTTATGTGCCCGAGCCGAATTACTCCAACGTCTTTGACCAAGTCTGGATCCCCTATCCCGAGAGCGCCTTTCATCTCCAAGACAAGCCCGCCTGGATCGAGGAACGGCTACATACATGGCACGGAATCTATGGGCCGCTGTTTGAATGGCGCAAACAGTTCCCGGACGACCGGCCCGAGGCAGTAAAGGATTTCGCTAATATGACTCGCGCCTACTGGGGTACGATTCTTTCGGTGGACGACAGCGTCGGAAAACTCCTGGCAGAACTCGAGCACCGTGGCGAACTCGACCGCACTGTCATCGTTTTCATGGGCGACAACGGTTTGCTGAACGGCGAACACGGCATGGTGGACAAGCGCACGATGCATGAGCCGAGCATCCGTATCCCGCTGGCCGTCCGCTACCCGGAGCTCACGCGCGGCGCGGCGGGCGCCGGCAAGGTCATCGAGCAGCAGGTCCTGACGGTCGATGTCGCCCCGAGCATCCTCGAACTCTGCGGCGAGCCGCCCCCGAAAAATATCCACGGCGCCTCGTTCGTCAAACTTGTTCAACGCGGCGACCGTTCCTGGCGGAAGTCGTGGTTTTATGAATACAACTACGAGAGACAGTTCCCTTACACACCCAATGTGCGCGGCGTCCGAACGGATCAATGGAAATACATTCATTACCCGCACGGCGACGCCACCCCCGACCGCCACAAAGCCGAGCTTTACAACATCGAGTTCGACCCTGACGAGCGCCACAACCTCATCGACAATCCGAAATACGCGTCCGTCCTAAATGAGCTCCAGGTAGAGCTCATGCGCCTGATGCGAGCGACAGGACTAACTCCGGAAACCGATAAGATGCCCCTCGACGAAGGCGTCAAGAAGGAATTGCCGGATAAGAAAATCCGCTGAGATTGGCGATTGCCCTCTAACGGAGCGAAACAGCGGCCCGAGTGCTTCACGCCGCAAATGAATCCGCGCGCATGAAACACCCGGGCCGCAATCCTACTATTGCTATCGAACTTTTAGCGAGACGCTGGTCGAGTGTTGCTGTGTGCCGTTCACGTTGATGCCGACGCCGGTGATGCTCAACGTCGAGTTGCTGCGCGGAGTCAACG
Organism: uncultured Verrucomicrobiota bacterium; assembly: GCA_964446585.1. Classification (GTDB taxonomy): domain Bacteria; phylum Verrucomicrobiota; class Verrucomicrobiia; order Limisphaerales; family UBA8199; genus CAYUPI01. The sequence continues at coordinate 8,939 of CAYUPI010000022.1, read as the reverse complement.
GCGAGGTCACGATGGTCAGCGTCGAACTGCCGGAGCCGAGCAGCAGCGACGGATTGAATAGTGGGACGGCCCCGAGCGGCAGTCCAGAGACGTTCAGCATGATTGTGCTGTTATACCCTCCGAGCGGCGTGACGGTGACCGTGTAATGGGCGTATTGCCCTGCTTTGAGGGTGTCCGAAGGAGGACTGGCCGTGATAGAGAAATCTGCGGTCCCGGTCGGGGGCGGATTGGTGACGATAATCGTCTGGCTTGTGCTGCTGGTTTGGCCGCTGCTGCCGGTCACCGTCAGTGTGGCTGAGAAGTTGCCAGCGCCACTATAAGTGTGAGGAGGGTTTTGCGCGGTGCTGGTTGTTCCGTCTCCGAAATTCCAGCTCCAGGAAACCACTGGACCACTGGATTGGTCGGTGAACTGGACTGTCAGGGGCGCCAGGCCGCTGGTGGGATTCGCGATGTAGCTCGCGGCCACGGGCGACGGTTGATTTGTCGTCCCCGACAGGGCGGTGACGATGGCATTGGCCACCGGAGAACCCAAACCAGTGACGAAATCGTAAGGCGCTGCCGCAGTGTAGGTGCCGTTATTGCCCTGCGAAACATCGTAGAAGTAGGCAGGATTGACTGTGTAGGGCGTGGTGCTGCTTCCCTGGGCCAAAGGATAAATCTTCGTATTCGGCAAACCGACAGCGGAGGAGCCGGTGTGAGCGCGGGCCTCGTTCGCCAACGCAATCAAACCAGCCCATTGCGGGGCGCCGGCGCTCGTCCCGCCCACGACCAGCCAACCGCCGTTGATCAAATCGTAAACCAACACGCCGGTGGCCGGATCGGCAACGAAACTGACATCCGGCACGCCACGCGCGCCGCTCGTCTCCCAGCCGCTCTGGTAGGATGGAATCGAGTAGTAAGCGCTGATGCCGCCGCCACTGCCCGACCAGGCCGTTTCGGAAGTGCGATTGCCATTCGAGTCCAGGTAGAGAGAGGTTCCGCCAACTGCCAGGACATAGGGCGACACCGCCGGCCATTCCACCCCGGCGCCGCCATCGCCTGAGGAAGCCGTAAACGAAACGTTTGCCCGGTTAAAATGGCTGTCGTAGTAAGGCATGCCGGAAAATTCCCCGGCACCCCAACTCATGGAAACGACAGTGGCGCCGGCATTGACAGAGGCATCCACGGCGCTCATCAAATCATCAAGCGAACTGGAGCGGGCAACCGAGAGGATGATCGTTGCGCCCGGCGCGATGGCGTGCGCCCATTCCACGTCCAGCGCGGTTTCCATGGCCCACCCGGCGTCACCGCCGGTGTTGCTTCCGAGAATCTGCACGGTGGTCGAACTCAGACCGAACTGGGCGCAGAAGGTGTTGAGATCACTCTGAATGCTCGCGTTGCCATACGCGTCCACGATCGCGATCTTTTGCCCGGCGCCTGTGCCGCTCAGTTGATCGAAGCCGTATGCATGACGAATTTGCGCCGGGGAATAATAGAGCGAAGCGGCCGGCCTCAGATTGACGTAGAGCGGCGGTCGGGCGTGTCCACGCTGCGGCGGGCCTTTGACGCCCACGCTTTCGGCAAGGATTGGATTGGCTAAATACAAGGCGAGCAACGAGGCAAGCCACAGTGAGATATGAACACTTTTCATGAACTGCGAACTAATCTGTTAACCGATGGTTTCTGTCAGAAAAACTGACCAGCCCGGTGGGGCACTCCCCGTACCACAGACGCCTTCAGGGCAAGCATGCCCTTGATTGTCAACGCCATGCGATTGCGGACCCGATTGGTGACCAGCCATCACGCCGAACCGAAATGACAAACTGTTTTCCACGAAGAAAAATTTCTTTCCACCAGGCGCGTCAAGCAACTCTCCGGATCGAAAGTTTGTTCGCGGACGCAGCGTGGCTCCGACTTCTTCCTGCCTCGTGATGTTTGTCATCGCCTCCACAACGGAAGGGCACACCGAACCCGGCGGCCCGGGCGAATTGTGGTCAGCCTGTGCAAGAATTTACCTCGCCAAGGGACGGCAGGTCAGAGTTTAATGCCGAATACCGCGCGGTTTTGGTTCGAACCGGGGCACTGGGCGGAATTCGCTGGCAATTGGCACGCGACCTGCCCAACCCTCCAGGAAAACTGCCCGGGGATCAGTATCGTTGTTCGGAACCCATGCGCTCGTTTGTCTCCCCTGTTGAAGATTACCTGCAGGAACTGCACAAAGAATTCGCCGCCTTGAAAGACGGCCAGATCGCGACTTACATCCCGGAGCTGGCCAAGGCAAGTCCGGATTGGTTCGGCATTTGCCTGGTCACTGCCGGCGGCGCGGTTTACGAGGTTGGCGATTATCTCCAGCCTTTCACTATTCAGTCTATCTCCAAACCGTTCGTGTATGGTCTTGCGTTGGAGGACAACGGCCGCGCCACTGTGCTCACCAAAGTAGGCGTCGAGCCGACTGGGGATGCCTTTAATTCAATCAGCCTGGACTCCGGCACTGGTCGCCCACGGAATCCCATGATCAATGCCGGTGCCATCGCCAGCGCCGGCCTCATCGCCGGCAAGACCCGGCTGGGGAAGCTGCGCCGCTTGTTGGAAACCTTCGCTCGCTATGCCGGTCGCGAGCTGAGTTTGGATGAGGCGGTTTACCGTTCGGAAAGCGAAACCGGCCACCGTAACCGGGCCATCGGTCATATGCTGCGCAATTTTGACATCCTCGATTCCGATCCCACTCAAACCGTCGAACTGTATTTCCAGCAATGTTCGATTTCGGTCACTTGCCGCGATCTGGCCATGATGGCGGCCACTCTCGCCAACCGCGGGGTCAACCCCGTCACCGGCAAACAAGCCATCCGCGGTGAGTACGTCGAAAGCGTGCTTAGCGTCATGGAGTCTTGCGGCATGTACGATTACGCCGGGGAATGGATTTACAACATTGGCATGCCGGCCAAGAGCGGCGTGGCGGGCGGTGTCATCGCCGTGCTGCCAGGCCAATTGGGCATTGGCGTCTTTTCTCCGCGGCTCGATTCTCGCGGTAACAGCGTGCGCGGCATCGCTGTTTGTCAGGCCCTCGCTCGCCACCTTGACCTCCATGTTCTGAACTGGCCACGTGTCGGCCAGACTTCCCTCCGCCTCCTTTTCACGGCGGCGCAAATGACCTCCAGTCGTGTCCGCACAATCGAGGAGGCGCGCCTGTTGGCCGAAGCCGGCTCCCGCATTCGGGTCTGGCAGCTTCAGGGCAATCTCACCTTCGCCAGCCTGGAACCCCTTGTTCGCGATGCGGTTGAGCGGTTCGATGACTATCACTATTTACTGCTGGATTTCAAAAGGGCGCTCACGTTGACAGAAAGCGCGTGCCGGCTCTTGTACCGCCTGCTGCAAAAACTCACCGAACCCGGCAAATTCCTGCTGTTCGTGAATGTCGGCCACTTGCCGGCGCTCCGCCGCTACATGAGAGCAAAACTTGGGACTCGCATAAGTGAACTGCTCCGCACTTACGACGACCACGACCTGGCTTTGGAATGGTGCGAAAACCATCTGCTCTCGACCCTGCTGCGCGGCGGCCTTCCAGACCTCCGCTCCTCGCCTCAGGATTACGAACTCTTCGCTCATTTGTCGGCCAAGGAGCTGTCGATGATTGCGCCTCGCCTCAAGCGCCGTTCTTTTCCTCAGGGGGCTGTCATCGTGCGGGTCGGCGACCAGGCCCGGGAATTATTCTTTCTTGCGCACGGCAAAGTCAGCGTCATGGTGCCAATGAATTCTGGCATCCCAAAGCGCCTCGCCACCTTTTCCGCAGGTATGGCTTTTGGCGAAATGGCCCTCCTCGACGGTTCGCCCCGCGCGGCCTCCATCATCGCCGATACCGACGTCGAGTGCGACCTGCTCGGCCTCGATGATTTCGAGGCGCTGGGTGCCAGTCACCCAGGCATAAAGATCAAGCTGCTGGAAAATCTTTGCCTCAGCCTGACCCGGAAACTCCGGAAATCCAACCGCGACTTAAGTGTTTTCGAATGACGCGTATGGCGAAATGGGCGGTCCAATGAGCAACGATGCGCTCAAGGCAACGATTCGACGCCTAACTGCTGCCGTTCGCGTTGACGCTCCTTCATCAACAGGTCAAGCTTGGTTTCGACTGTTTGCAAGCAGTTGTTGATTTCCACCAGCAACTTATGATTGCCCTCGCTGGCCAGGGCCTCGTCCCGCAACTTTGCAACGTTTCCGTCCAACCGGCGAAGAACCTCGGGTTGCACATCGAGGTCTCGCTCCATTTTGGCCGAGGGTCCCGGAGCCAGTTCGTAGCGGGCCAATTCCCGCCGGAGGTTTTCATACTCCGAGTGCCGGTTAACGAGCACGAGAGGGTCGCGCAAACTCGTCACCAGCAGGACCAGCATTGAGACGATCAACGTGGCCCATTTCCGATATGATTCTCTCCTTTCATAGGTCATAACCACCTGCCTCTAACCACTGCAAAGCTTTCTAACTCATGAGGAAGCATCGCTCCGCGTGGTTGCAAATACAATCCACGGAGCGGGTGGTCGAATGTTTAGGCTCTCTGCCTGATGGAGCAGATCAGGGGAGCGCCAGATATTTTGCGATGATCTCGCGGCGGGAATGGGCGCCAAGCTTTTCGAAAAGCCGGGCCATGTGCGTATGGACTGTTGCAGTGCCGATGCCAAGCGCCGTGGAAATCTCTTTATCCTGCATCCCTTCGAACAGGCAGGCCAGGATCTCTTCCTCTCGACGGCTGAGCAGATTGTCCTGCGTGACCTGCCCGACCTGGCGGACCAATTGAATCAAATAGGGGATGACTTGTTTCGACATCGCAAATTCGCCTTTGAGAACACCTTTGATGGCCGCCACCAATTCCTCGGCGATGATTGGCTTGACTAAAAACCCTTTCGCACCCTCCATCAGGGAACAGAAAAACGTCCGGCTATCCGGAAAACCCGTCAGCACGATGATCGGCAAATCCGGCAGGATTGCACTGAGTTTGCTGGTGCAATCAAGACCCGACATGTCCGGAAGCCGGATGTCCATGATCGCCACATCCGGCGGGTCTTCAAGGAGCCTCTTGAGCGCTTCAGCCCCGCTGTAGCAAGAGCGTCCCAATTGAAAATGTCCGAGGCTCCCCAGGTCATTCAAAAACGAATGAAGTTCCTCCTGGTCATCCACCAGCGCAACCCTGGGGCGTACAGGTTTGTCAGCCGGCTGCTGCGCAGTCCGAAATCTCGCTCGCCAGGAAGGTCCGGCGGGCCCGAGGGTGACCGCGGACGATTCCATCCCGTTGGGCGCAATCATTTCTATGGCACTTGTCATCATCTGTTCGCAAAATTATCAGAGTCGGGCCGCTGTTCTTCTGTCGCCGTTCTCCCAGGAGTACTGCGCTCCGGCAAGCGATTTTACCCCACAATGATCATAATTTCAAATGCCTGCCCGGCACACCCAAGTAATTGATGAACGAATGTTTACCCTAAAGATCCCAGGCGGACGGGGTGCCCGATGTCACGGATTCGGTGCCGGGGTGGGCGAACCGCACGGGCCGGCGCGTACACCGTGCCGACGAACCGTCCGCACAATCAAATATTCAGACTTGGTGCGTCGATAAGCGATCGGATGCACGCGCACGGCATTACCGGCTGGCAGGTTCAGACATCACCTTCGCCAACGACAGCAGTCCCGCCTGCTCGAGCTTCCAGCCTCCCCCGCTATGAGCGTATTCGAGGCGCACCTCCGCTGCATATCGACCGCAAGCTTTGTCTGCCTCCAGTAGCAGCTTGATCGTGCAAACGCGACGTTGCGGCGTCTCGCTTTTCTGCACGATGTCCAGTTGCTTGATGTGCTCCGGTGACCGGAACTTCCAGGATTTCTCACGGCCACCCACGGTGCGGCCGGACAGCTCGGACTTAATCTGCTCAACCTCCAGGGTGCTTGGACAAAGCGCACGCAGCGTGGAGGCCACCGCGACAACGAGAATACAGAAACGCCTTTTCATAATGTCTCCAGGAATTTGAGCAGGGCCTTCTTGTCATAATCACTCAACGCCCGAAAAGTGTCGCTCGAATATTTCCCTTCGCCATCGTGGCGCTCGATGGCTTCACGCGGCGTTTTGGCGCTGCCATCGTGAAGAAACTGGGTGCGAAAACGCAATCCCATTAACATTTCGGTCCGGAACTCTTCCGGGCGCGCCTGGCCCAGGCAGATGTCGGCCAACAGCGGCCCCATGTCATGCACCAATAAGTCCGAATACAGGGCGACGATCCGTCGATTGAGCGCCTGGACCGAATTGGTCCCGGTTTGCAATGCCGGCACGTGACAAGCCGAGCATTCCAGTGCGGCGAACAATTGTCGCCCGCGACTGGCCAGACGGTGGTCTTCGCGATTCGTGAGAGTCAGCGGAGGCGGCGGCGCCAGAAACCGCACGAAAGTGGTCGCCTTTTCAATCTCTCCCAGCCCGATTTCCGGATCCGGCGCCGGGTCGGAGCCCGCCGGGATGGTCGTGCCGTTGATGGTTCCCTCCACTGGAGAGAGTGAGGTGGTGATGCCCATCTCCTGGTTAAAAGCGCCCGCGTTGAACTCGAAGAGCGTGGCGACCGCCGCCTTGCGGCCGAAACGGCCAACCCGTCCGTCTATCGTCCGGTTCGCGTGCCCGCGGATTCCGTGAGAGTTGGCCAGGTTGGCGCGCTCACGCGCCAGGATTGTTTCGTCGTCAACGGCATCCACCAAACCGAGCCCGAAAAGCCCGGGTGTCGAGCGGCGCCCCTGACCCGTCGCGCTCGGCGGTATTTTTTCCTTGTCGATTCCTTTGGCTTTGAGCTGCGGCGTCGCTTGCTGCTGGATCACCGGCCCGCCTTCCTGGAAAAGCGGGTCGCACGAACCCGGCCCGTCAAACCGCGTCGCATGAATTTCGACTTCATCGCCGAAGCCGCCTCTGGCGGGGCTTTCATGGCAGGCGGCGCAGGAATTTGCGTTGAACAGCGGGCCCAGTCCATCCTCCGGCACGAACACGCGGTCAAAGACCTGTTTGCCTTCTTCAAACTGCGCGCGCTGGTCCGGGGTCAGCTCGGCCAGCGGTTCGCCCAGCGCTGGTGGTGATGGTGTTTTGCAGCCCCAGAGAGCCGGCAACAACATCAGCAGCACGGCTATATGGCTTGGCTTCATACCTTTCTCCGTTCCGCTTGGCCCCTTGATTGGGTTCAGTGTTTCTCCCCGACGCTCCCGCGGAGAGGCGGAAAATGAAAACGCCTAGACTGTCGATCAACTGTCTAAGGCGTTGAATCGGCGGTCACCGGGCTTAAGGTCTATCGAAGGAAGCAGACCAGGATTGGAAAATGAAACTGCTTAATTACCGATTAGACTATGAAAACCACCGAACTTCCCATCACATCGCAAACCTCCGCCCGAAGCGACAACGATTCACCCATCAACCCGGTTTCCATTGCCGGCCTGAGCGAGTGCATCGAGGATGCCAGACGCGCCGCAGTTGACACCGATGCCGGTCCGCCAGAACCCAACGTTTACGCCCCGCTCCTGGGTCGGCTCGAAGCCGCCCGCGCCAGCTTCCCGCTGGTTTACCGCCAGGCCATGGTGACTCCGTTCATCAACAGCCTCCGCCAGCTCGGCGAACACCAATTCAACCGCATCCTGGCCGGCGACCCGCAGCGACAGGGAATCGCTGGGCTCATGATGGACATTGCCCAGGCGCTCCTTCAGCACGGCGAAGACTTCGTCAGAACGGCTACGGATGCTTTCGAAGAAGTCGTCAGCGATCTCTATGACGGCTTCCTCAGCGCCGAAGACAGGCATGGAGTCAACCCGCCCGATCGCGGTGTGATCGCGCCTCTGGTCAAATGGGGCAAACCGGATTTCGGAGCTTACACTTGGCCGGTGGACGCGACGTCGTTATTTAATTGCACCGCGGCCGTGGTCAATCTGCCGCCCGCCAATTCGCGCCGTGGCCTGGTAGGGTGGGCCGCTCTTGGCCACGAGACCGCGGGCCACGACATCCTTCACGCCGACACCGGGCTGCCGGAGGAACTTTCGATGGCCTTGCAGCGCAACTTGCGTTCTCTCGGCCACCACCTCGACCAGTATTGGTCCACGCGCATTGACGAAACCGCCTCCGATGTCATGGGGATTCTCAACCTCGGACCGGCTGCAGCCATCGGGCTCGTAGCCTACTTCCGCGCGATCAATGCCGCATTCACCGGCCAGCCCAAGCTGCGCAGTACGGGTCCAGAGGACGACCCTCACCCCGCCGACGTTCTGCGCGGGTATCTCGCCGCAGCAACTGTCTCGGTGCTGAAGTTTTCCGGCAGCTCCGAATGGTCCCGCGCAATCGCGGATGAAACTGATAAGGACGTCGAGACTATCGTGCTCGCTGGACAAGTGGTTTCAAAAGATATCGCACGACAATCCGCCAAAATCGTCGCCCAGACTCTGGCCGGCTTCCAGACCAGCGCCCTGGAACACCATGCCCTGAGCGAGATTCAGAACTGGACCGATCTGGACGAGCTCAAAGTCGCGCAAGTGCGCGCAGCGCTGCGAAATGGCCAGCCAGTGACGCCTTCGCCGGGCACACCCATTTACGCGGCGCACGTTGTCGCCGCCGCCGTGACCGAGGCGCTGGCAGAGGCCAGCAGCCTCCAGCCGGTTTTCGACCAGATGCTCGCTCTGCTCGATGCCTTGCGCGCCCAAAATCCAGCGCGGGGACCGGTCTTGCTTGCTCATCGCGGCAACCTCCGGCGCAATTTGGTTTACCAGCGGCAAACCATTCTGACGCCGCCTGCAGTGTCGCGCCGGCGGCAGTTGGTTTCCGCCAAAATCGCCCGGCGCCGAAAGTCCGTCAAAGCCGTCAAACTTTCACCAGCACGTTGAGTAGGGCTAGTCTGCGGATCTGCCTGAATTCGAAAATTGGGGTGGTCGACGGGATTTGAACCCGCGACAGCCAGATCCACAATCTGGGGCTC
>CAYUPI010000021.1:0-92018 GCA_964446585.1 uncultured Verrucomicrobiota bacterium | reverse complement strand
CGTTGGGTGATGAAGCATCGACTGCGTCCTGGATCGCGTTAGCCGCCGTCGCCCAGGAAGTATATGGAGGGACCGGAATGCTGCTACTGGCATCGACATAATGAATGGCAGCAAAACACGTGCTTGAACCCAAAAGAATCAAACCGGAAGCGAGCAGATTGCTAACGCGCGTCCCGAAGGAAAAGCACACTGGGATCTCACTCGTCCCGCCGGGACTAGCCTGCGCAGAACTCAAACTCCCAACGAGGGAGCGTCGGGTCCTTTTCGCAGGTCCCCCCGTGACAGCTACTCGGGCCGTTTTGGCTTTATTCATGTTTTCAGCTACGGAAGGAATAGCCGGAAGAATTTCACCGCATTAGTTGGAGGCACAGTCACAACGTTTTCGCTCGCAGTCTGGCTCACTGTTGCCGTCACATTCGACCAGCCACCGGAGCTTATGGGCAGAGCCCCGGCTGCCTGCGCCACAAAGTTGCTGGCCCACAGCGGCCAGGCCAACGTGAGATTTGGGCTGCCCGGCGCAATCCGCATCACCGGCGAAGGAACGAACTCGTAAGCCCCCATCTCCACTGTCCCGCCGATAATGCGCGGGTGGCCGTCCAGATCCGTTGAGCTGGTCACAGAAGCATTGTTGCCGGTGTTAATGCAGGGAGAATTGGATTTGAGGCGGAGATTGGCGGCAGCCAGATCGACGAATAACGGGTCGGAAGTAATGACAGCTTGCGCGTATCCGGAGCCAGGCTGCGGCGCGGTGCAACAATAGTTGAGGAAGCTGTGGTTCAGCTCGAAGTTATAATAGTTCGAGCCCGTGGCAGCAGTGTTGAAATATATGATGCAGTTATTAACGTAAAGATTCGTAACCGCGAAAACCCCGCCGCCGTAACTGGCCGAGTTCCCCACCAAAGTACAGTTGTTGACGAAGATCGGCCCAAGGGACCCGTCAAAAATGCCCCCGCCTAAAAAGGCCGCGTTCCCCATGACAAGACAACCCTCCATGAGGCATAAATGTGCTCCGCCCCCGTCGCCGGCCACGTTGCCGACTATCTGGCAGTTGGTCAACGCGCTGTAGGAAGCGCCGCCGCCATTACCCGCTGAATTGGTGCTGATCAGGCAGTTTAGCAGTTGGCCCGCGTAAGCCCCGCCACCAAGATCTGCAGCCGCGTTCCCTTTCATTACGCAATTGCTCAAGACGGTGTCGGGAAACTCGCACCAGACACCTCCACCGCTTCTCTCGTGATACAAATCCCCGTTGATTCGAGTCGCCCCATTAGTCAGAGTAAGACCGGCTAGGGTGCTCCCGTTTGTCAGGTAAACGCATCGAACCGCGCTGTCTCCATTTGTTGTGCCAGGTATCTGATGCCCTTGGATCATCGTGAATTGCGGCCCGTTAACGCTATGGACAAACAGCGCTTTGTCCACCACCACCCGATTCGTCATCGTGCCATAAACCGCCCGCCCACCAGTCGCATACAGACCATTAGTCACCAGAACCTCATCTCCGGCCACGGCCGCATCCACCGCGTCCTGGATTGTCGTCGCTGCGGTGGCCCAGGAATTGTAGGGTGAAACCGGAGTGGTGCTGTTGGCATCGACGTAATGGACGGCAGCGAAACACGTGCTTGAACTCCAAAGAATGAAACCGAAAGCGAACAGATCGTTAATGTCCATCCCGAAAGGATGCTTGAGAATAGCCCCGCGCTTCAACATGGGGTTCGCCTCTCGATTCGTTTTCATATTTCACCTACCGCAGGAACAGCCGAAAGAATCTCGCAGCATTAGTCGCAGGCACAATCACAACATTCTCGTTCGCACTCTGGCTTACCGTTGCCGTCACATTCGACCAGCCGCCCGAGCTCGCCGGCAAACCGCCCGCTTCCTGCGCCACGAAGTTGCTGGCCCACAGCGGCCAGGCCAATGTCATGTTTGGGCTGCCCAGCGCAATGCGCATGGCTGGCGAGGGAATGAATTCGTAAGCACCCATATCGACCGTGCCGCCAATAATGCGCGGATTGCCATCGAGGTCCGTGCCTGGTGGCGCATGGGAATTATCCCCCGCATTGATGCATGGAGAGTTAGATTGCAGCCTAAGATTGCCGACGCCAAAAGCCACAAAGAGGGGTTCCGCGGTAATATTTCCTGTGCCTCCCGGATCAGGAGTTGTACAACAGTAACTGTTAATATTCTCACAATTGTTATCAGGCGTGTTGTAATAATTAATGCAGTTATTGATCGTTGCAAAAGCTGCCCCGCCGCCACAGTTGCCTAACGGCGCAGCATTACCGACCAGAGTGCAGTTAGTTAGTGTACCCCCGTAAGCGCCCCCGCCGTTGGTGCCGGATTGATTTCCGATAATCAGGCAGTTATTCAATATGGAGTTAAAGGCGCCACCGCCCTTGCCGGTAAGACCACGCCCGCCAGCACTCGTAGAATTGCTCATGATAATCGAGGCGTATAGGGTCCCACCCGATACTCCACCACCGGCGTAAGTGGAAAAATTTCCTACGATCACACAATTGGACGCCACAGCGTTACTGGATTGGCACCACAGGCCCCCTCCTTCTGGCGCGATCCCATCAATTGCCACGCCATTGGTCAGCGTGAATCCTTGCAATCTTGCCCCATCAGCAAGGTAAACGCAGCGCAGATGCATCGTATTCAGCACATCGGATCCTCCACCCACGATCACAGTAAACTGCGGACCCGCCACACTGCGCACCGTCACAGCTTTATCCACCGCGACCCGATTTGTTACCGCACCCAAGGCTTTTCCTCCGCTGGCGTAGAAACCATCGGTCACCACGACCTCATCGCCTGCCGAGGAGGAATCCACCGCATCCTGAATAACCTTGGCTGCCGTGGCCCAGGAACTGTAAGGCACCGCCGGACTGGCGTTGTTGCCGTCCACGTAATGAACGCCTGCTTTGGTGACCGTGAGAGCTCCAACTGCCAGCGCGATAACCAGGAACCCGGTGCAGGCTGCACTTCGGGTGGTGAAGCTCGGCTCCCTGGGTGGGGCCCCCAATTGGAATCGACGCGCCTCATGGAACTCCGATGTGAGGTCTCGACTCATTTCGCACAGTTGATCCCGGCCGGGTTTCGCCTAGGCGATCAGTCAGAATATTTCACAGAAGTTGACCAGATGCAAGAAAGGCGACGGGAGAGCGAAGAGACACCGGCGTGGGAAATGTTGAGATTGAAAAGCCCTTATACTTGTGTTGTTACGGTCCTGGCAAACATTCTTGCAGCCTGCGCAGATCGTCAATTTCGTTCGGCCGAGCTGCTTGCGGTCGTGAGATGTAACGGATGAAACCTGCCTTCCATCTCCAACGCTCCACGCGTCCATCTCCAAACGACAGTACCGGGCCATCGTTGTGCCGGCTGGCGGGGAGGTTATTCCAATTATTGTCCGGCGGACCCCGCATCGCCAGCGAACCGTCTTCAATGCTTTGATCATCTTCGTCAATAAACATGAACACTCTGGAGGGCGGAGGGCTTATGAGTTGCGAACCTTTGGTCCGATATCTCGTTGAACCGTCTATCTGGTCGTAGCCGCCAATGTAGCATTCCAGTGAGTAGCTTCGGAATCGCGATAGCCCACCGCCCCAAACGGTGGAGCGGTCCGAGGGACAATGGTAAACGCCGACCGCGGGCGTGTAACGGAACAGCGCGCCTCGCTGAATGTTGGTGGAGGTTACGTCTCGCGCATTTCCGACGACCCAGCTATCCGGCGTGCTGCCCGCAGCATCTCCTCCCACATGGTCCCAGGAGTTAGGCGGCATGAAATCCTGGAAATCCGGCAGGTAAAGATTCCAACCAAGTTGCAATTGCTTCAGATTGCTGATGCAAGCGATGGTGTGAGCTCTCTCCTTTGCCCTGCTTAGCGCCGGCAGCAGCAGCGCCGCCAGGATTGCGATGATCGCGATCACTACCAGAAGCTCGATTAGGGTAAAAGCCCGCCGCCTTGATTCCTGTCTCGCTTCCATTTTCTTACTCATTCTCAGCACAGAGTCAACAGCACTTTAACAGAAGTCAACGAAGCGAACGAAGAGCAAGAATCCTCACAGGAGCCAACTGAGACAACCGAGTGTCCTCTCTCCGTTCCCTCAGTTTCCTCCTGTAAATTCCTGCTTCCTTCTTTTTGTGTTACTGCTTTAGCAGCCGATAGAACCTGGTGTTGCTCTCGATCGGCACGGTGACCACGCTGTCCAGGAAAGCCGGAAAAATCGATTGCGAGAACGCGAACGAGGAGAAGCAGAGCATCCACCACTCCACTATTTCATCCACCGGCCCTCCCTTACCACCATGCGAAATTCACATCCGGCGGCAGGCCATCCAGCGCCTGGCGATTGGGCGGGAACCTGAAGTTTGCGACATGAACATCGCCGTAAAGAGTGGGGAACCACGGCTTGCCGCGGTCGTTGTGCCACACACTTCTGGGATTGGTAATGTCCCGGTCTCCAAACCATGGCCAATCGCTCAAAAAGATCTTCGTCGCCGGCTTCACGGCAACACGGCTGCCTTTAATCGGAGTCGCCCACTTCGGGTCGGTGGATTGCGTGTCGCCGCCGACGTGCTGCACTTTGTAACGCTCGACCGCCCAAGCCATCAGATAGCTGTTTCCCCACGCATCCCAACATGTGCCCGTGATCGCCGGGTAAAGCGCATCCCCACGGTCAGCCGGACAGTGGTAGGTATTGAGTGCGGTGTAACGGTTGAGCGGGCGGTTGGTTTCCCATACCAAGCTCCCGTGCAGCGTGTTGGTGCCGCGTTTGCCGCCCCAGGCGGCCCAATCCGCATACGCCGGGTAAAAATCCCTGTTGTCCTCGACATACATCGCCAAGGCGATGCCAAGCTGACGCTCATTGTTGTAGCATTGCGTGCGGTAGGCCTTGGACCTCGCCCGGGCCAACGCCGGCAAGAGCAACGCTGCCAAAATGGCGATGATGGCGATGACCACCAGAAGCTCGATCAAGGTAAATGCGCGATTATCGGAGGGCGCGGAGGGGTGGCAGTGCATTCGTGCCTTCATGACTTATAGATATATACCACGTAGCTCTCGGCGACGCGAAACTGATTCTTTTGGGTTCATGGCGTGAGGATCGCGCGACTCGCCTCAGAGCGCGTTTTGAAATCGTAGCCGCCGAGGTGACGAAGCGGAAAACTGCGTGGACTTCCCAAAACATCCGCCTCGTCACCTCGGCGGCTACCAGAATTACTGCTTCAACAGCCGATAGAACCTGGCCGTGCTCTCGATCGGGACGGTGACTACACTGTTACTATTCGAGGTGATCACGCTGGTCGAGGCGTTGGTCCAGCTTGCAGCCGCACCCAGGCCGCCATAGCTCTGCTGAAGTACGAAATTCGTCGCCCAGGACGGCCATGCCAACAAAATGCCCTGCCCTGTCTGGTTGATGCTCAAAGATGGCACCGGATTGACCGTGATTGCAGTTCCAACGTAATCGGCCGTCAGCACGCTGGCTCCGGCATCGGATACCTCACGATAAATCGGGTCATCGGCGAAACTGATGGGGACATTGGCGGGAGCGTTAGGCGCTGCTTGGAAGGTCACCTTCACCAGCTCATCCGAACCGGGAGCAAAATTTGCCCCGCTGCCCAGAGCCAGCGCGAACCCGACCCGGCCGGAGCCAACTTCATCAGTATTCACGTTCAGGTTTGCGCCGGCAGCGCCGCTGCCCAGGGTTGCGCCGGTGTAGCTCATACTTGTCGGGTCAAATAGCAGGCTGAATCCCAAGGCATTTTCATTACCTTGTGATTGCAGGCTGATCGAGATGCTGCCGCTCTGGCCCTGGTCGAAAGCCGAACCTGAGGCGTTGACTTGCCGACTCGTGAGCGGCCTGGGGCCAATCGGCCTCGAAGCGGAGCTTACTGCAACAGCGGGCGCGGGAGAAGTGGGTCCGCCTACAGGTGTAAGCGGGTCCAATCCGGCGGCGTAGCGTCCCGCCTGGACCCAGTCGGTAATCGAGATGCGACCATTCCCCAAAGTGGCGCGTGGCGCGCAATCGGCGCGTTGAAACTCGGTCGCATTGGTTGGGAAATCCAGCCCCGCCGCAAACCGCCCGATGAGAACCCAGTCCGTCACGGTGACGGCCTTGTCTCCGTTCGGCCGCGGCGAGACATCAGCTTCGTATTGCACCGCGGCGATGGCGACGCTTCCCGCCGTATATGTCGCCGACAACACCTGTCCCGCGACATCGGAAACCTGCCGCACGATCGGCTGGTCACCGAATGTGATCGGCGTCGTAGTTGCGTTCGTCACGATCGCAGCGGTGAATTCGATTTCGATCAATTCCTGCGCTCCCGGCGGGAAGGTCTGGCCCGCCGGCAAGCCCAGCACTGCTCCCAGCCGGCCCGTCGCAGTCTGGCTTTCATTGAGGAAAAGTGTGGCGCCTGCGCCGTTGGCCAGCAGCGCATTGACGTACGTCAGCCGGTTCGTCGAAAAGCTTATGCTAAAGCTCAAGGCGTTTTCGTTCCCATTAGCGGTCAAGAGAACCGGGACGGTGACCGTTCCACCTGAGGCCACGCTCGCATTGGCCACCCGCAGCAATGACGGTCCGGGATTCACGGTCAGCACGGCATTGCTGCTGATCGCGAATCCGACCGTGTTCGTAATGGCCACTGAGTACAGGCCGGCATTCGTCGGTTGCGCATTGACAATCGTGAACGAAGATCCTGTCGCGCCGCTGATATCGCCGCCATTGAATTTCCATTGGTAAGTCAACGGCGGTGTTCCACCCGCCCCGACGATGAAGCTGGCACTCGCCCCGACGGTCACGGTCTGATTCTGCGGCTGAGCCACGACGAACGGCGCGCTCTGAGTCGCGCACTTGCCCGCGCTGCCGGCGTTGTAAATCGCCGCAATCTCGTTGCTCGAGAGCGCCTGACTATAAAGGCTAGCCTCATCAATCAGCCCATCAAAAAACGAACCCGACACCAAGGTCGAGCCGATGATCAACGGCGCTGTGCCCGGGAAAATACCAGTAGTCAGGGAAACTCTACTATTGAGCTGCCCGTTGACGTACACCGACAGCGAATTGGTATCACAGACCGCCGCGATATGTGTCCAACTATTGGTCGGAATCGCCCCTGTGCTATATGCATCTATCGCGCTGGCTGACCCGCCAATGCTTATGCCGACGTCGAATCGTCCGTCTGTAAGAAGTTTGCAGGTGAAGCTCCGCTGTTCAGTCCCCCCTTCCCATTTGGAGATGATTTCTCGAATATGATCGCCCCAGCGACGCGGGTTAACCCAAGCCTCCAGCGTCATTGTAGTCGCGAAGTGGAGATTGGCCGCGTCCGCCACCTGGACCGAGGCGCTCGTGCCGTTGAAACTGAAGGCTTGCCCAACCTTGCCCGGCGCGAAGGTAGCGCCGCCTTGCAAGACACCGTTATTGCTGTCGACGCCGTCGTTCGCATCACCCTCGGCTTTCCACATGCTCACTATCCCGGAAGCAGGTGGCAAGCAATTCGTCGCTGGTTGCGTGCACTTCCCTACGCCTGCAGCGTTATAGATTGCTGCGATCTCACTCGCTGATAGTGCCCGGCCATAAAGGCTCAGCTCATCCAGCAGTCCCTTGTAGAAGATCGCCTGAGACGGACCTCCGGATACCCGCGCACCCAAATTCAACCCATACGTCGTCTGTGGCGTAAATACACCCAAACTTTGCGTCGCCACCTCTACGCCGTTCCGATACAGTTTTCCACTTCCGCTGCTCTTGTCGTAGGTTAGCGCGATATGCTGGAAATTACCAGCCGTAATCAAGTTAGCAGGCGAACTTACCCTGTGATCAACGCCACCTGTACTTATCACGTCGGCCGAGAGTGCTCCAATGCCACCATTTCCAGGATCCGAGTAGAATAAATGCACGCCAATACCCCCCGAGCCGTTGTTCCACTCGGCAATCATATGCGTCGATGAAATGTCCGCCGGATTGATCCAACCCTCAATGGTCAATCCGCTGCCAACACCCACATTCAGATTCGAGCTGGCTGCAAAAGAAACGTACGCATTCGAACCGTTCAAGCTGAATGCCTGGCCAACTTTGCCCACGGCGAAGCTCGTCCCGCCCTGGAGCATGCCATTGTTGCCGTCGCCGCTGTCATTCGCGTTGCCCTCGCCCGCCCACCAGCTCACAAGACCAGAAGGCGGCGTAACACAATTGCTGGTGACAGTCAAAGCCACGTTGGAACTGACCACCGACCCGAAAGCATTCGTCACGAACACGGAGTAATTTCCCGCGTCAACGATTTGCGCATTTAGAATGACGTAAGCACTACTCGTCGCGTTCGGTATATCCGAGGCGTTTTTGCGCCATTGGTAGCTCAAAGGCGATGTGCCGCTGACCGTCACATTGAATGTCACGTCCGCCCCTGCGTTAACAGCTATATCTTGCGGCTGCGTAACAATCGACGGACGGATTCCGCTGCCGCATTTTCCTGCGCTGCCCGCAGAGTAGATTGCTGCGATCTCACTCGCTGATAGTGCCCGGCCATAAAGGCTCAGCTCATCCAGCAGTCCCTTGTAGAAGATCGCCTGAGACGGACCTCCGGATACCCGCGCACCCAAATTCAACCCATACGTCGTCTGTGGCGTAAATACACCCAAACTTTGCGTCGCCACCTCTACGCCGTTCCGATACAGTTTTCCACTTCCGCTGCTCTTGTCGTAGGTTAGCGCGATATGCTGGAAATTACCAGCCGTAATCAAGTTAGCAGGCGAACTTACCCTGTGATCAACGCCACCTGTACTTATCACGTCGGCCGAGAGTGCTCCAATGCCACCATTTCCAGGATCCGAGTAGAATAAATGCACGCCAATACCCCCCGAGCCGTTGTTCCACTCGGCAATCATATGCGTCGATGAAATGTCCGCCGGATTGATCCAACCCTCAATGGTCAATCCGCTGCCAACACCCACATTCAGATTCGAGCTGGCTGCAAAAGAAACGTACGCATTCGAACCGTTCAAGCTGAATGCCTGGCCAACTTTGCCCGGGGCAAAACTGATACCGCCCTGCAACGTGCCGTTGTTGCTATCGGCTGCATCGCTGGCATTGCCCTCTGCCGCCCACCAGCTTACAAGACCAGAGGCAGTCGGTACACAGTTGTTCGGCAGCGCGGCTCCGCACTTTCCCGCCGTCCCGGCATTGTAAATCGCCGCGATTTCAGTGGCCGTCAGCGCGCGATTATAGACCGTCGGCTCATCAATCAAACCGTCGAAATAAGAGCCCGACACCAAAGTCGAACCAATAATCAGCGGCGCTGTGCCGGGGAAAATTGAGTGGGTTTGCGCCACTGAATTGTTGAACTGACCATTGACATAAACAGCCAACGAAGAGCCATCGAAGACCGCGGCCACATGCGTCCAGGCGTTGGTCGGAATTGTATTGGTGCTCGGAGCGCCCGTCGCGTTAATTCCATCAATGCTGATGCCGCAGTTGAATCGCCCATCTGGATTGATGTTACAAGTATAGCTGCGCTGGTTGCTGCCGCCTTCCCATTTCGAGACGATTTCACGATATTGACCGCCAGACCGATGCGGGTAGATCCACGCCTCGATGGTCATAGCCGTCGTGAACCGCAGCGTTGGCGCATCAGCCACCTGGACGAAGGCACTCGTGCCGTCAAAACTGAAGGCCTGGCCTACCTTGCCCGGGGCAAACGCAGTGCCGCCTTGGAGCACGCCATTATTGCTGTCGGCGCTGTCATTCGCATTGCCTTCGGCCCGCCACCAACTAACCAAGCCAGAAGCTGCCGGAACGCAGTTAGTCTGCGGGGCACCTGACGAACACTTGCCCCCGGTGCCCGCATTGTAAATCGACGCTATTTCGTTTGCCGCAAGCGCGCGGTTGTACACAGCAAGTTCGTCAACCGTCCCATAAAAGCCATTGTTCAGGTTATCGCCGCGCGCCCCTATAGCTGCTGGAGTCGTGAAGGAAAACACGGAGCTATAGGCCGCAACAGACTGTGCTGCTCCATCAATATAAAACACCACAGAGCTGTTATTCTTCGTGACGGCCACATGATGGAAATTAGTGTCGCTGACGACAATCGTGCTCGTAACGTTATCAGTGTCCCACTTGGTCAGGAAGAGCCTGCCGTCGCTGAATAAGCCGAACCCATATCCGCCGCTGCCGAAACCAAGGATCGCGGCGTCAGGTGTAACGAGGCTGCTGGCCGATGTGCTTCGGCGTTTTATCCATGCCTCTATCGTGAAGCTCTGCAATTGCAGGGTTGCAGAATTGTTCAATTGGACCGCGTCACTGTTTCCATCAAAGAAGAAGGCCTGTCCAACTTCTCCAGCCCCGAAAGCGGTATTGCCTGTTAGCGTCCCCTGATTCGTCCCCACTTCATCCAGCGTATTGCCCTCGGCCTTCCACCAACTGACGAGACCCGAAGGCAAGGGAGTACATGGCGGGCTTGGATTGACATTCAAGAGGGCGTCAGAGCTGTTCGTCCTTCCCGCGGCGTTTGTGAGGGCAACGGAATAGTTCCCCGCATTGGCAAACTGCACGTTTGTGAGCAACAGGCGACTCGTCGTGGCGCCATTCAGATTCGTGCCGTTCAACCGCCACTGATAAGTCACCGGCGCTGTGCCTCCGGCCACAACACTGAAGGCCACGAACGCCCCCACATTAACGGTCTGACCCACTGGTTGCGAAATGATAAAAGGTGGGGCCGAGGTCAGGCACTTACCAATGCCAGCGGCGTTATATATGGCCCCGACCTCTGGGCCGGATAACGCTCGACTGTAAACCGTTAACTCATCGATCGATCCGTAGAAACTGTTGTTTAGATTGTCCCCGCGCGCCCCGATTGCGATCGGGGAAGAAAATGTGAAAACGGAGTTGTACGCCGGAACCGTAAGCGCCGACGCGTCGATATAAAATACTACCGTGCTGCCGGACTTGGTCACCGCTACATGGTGAAAATTCGTGTCCGTGATGCCGGTGGTCGTAGTGAGATTGTCCGCGTCAAGCTTCGTCAGGAACAGGCGGCCATCACTCCACATCCCAAACCCGAACCCACCGCTGCCATACGAGAGAAACTCAGCGTCGGGCGTAACCTTGGAACTGACAGTCGCGCTAGCTCGTTTGATCCAGGCCTCGATTGTGAAGTCTTGCAACTGCAAGTTCGGAGAGTTCCCAAGCATGACGGCGTCTCCGTTCCCGCCGAAAAGGAAACATTGCCCGACTCGGCCCGCGGAGAAGGCTGTGCCTCCTATTAATGCGCCGTTATTAACGCCAATCTGATCGGAAGGGTCACCTTCGCCCCGCCACCAGCTCACAAGCCCCGAAGGGGGCGGGACACAATTTGTTGATGGAGTCGGCGTACACTTTCCGGCGCTGCCGGCGCTGTAGATCGCCGCAATCGCGTTACTCGCCAGCGCACGGCTGTAGATAGATGCCTCATCGATTTGGCCGACAAATCGGCTGCCCGCTCCTCCGTCGTACGGCCTATAACCAATGTACATGTCTGACGTAGTGAACGGCCGGAACGTACCGAGATTCTTTTGCGTCACCACCAGGCCATTGATGTACAGCGCCGCCGCGCCCGAGGTTTTGTCATAAGTCAGCGCCACATGCTGGAAGCTATTGGTCACCAGCAAGCCGCCAGCCGATTGGAACGCGTGATCGTTGAGGCTCGTGTCTTTAACATCGGCATAAAGTGATCCCGGCACCGAGCTCTGGCCCCAGTTCGCAACCCACAGGCAGACGCCGTAAGAGCCGGAGTTAAAATCGATGACCGGATGGCCAACATTCACGTCAGCAGGATTGATCCACGCCTCCAATGTCAAACCGTTCGCGGCCCCAACGTCCAGTGTCGCAGAGGCCGGCACTCTTACCGGCGCGCCGGTGGTATTTACGAAACTGAAAGCCTGGCCCACCTCGCCACTCGCAAAACCAACGCCGCTAAGCACGGCGTTATTGGTGCCAGCCGAATCATTGCCATTGCTCTCCGCTTTCCACCAACTCACCAAACCCGAAGGCGCTGCCGCACAGTTTGTCTGCGCCTGCACAGCGAACGGAAGGGCGCCGCCCGCTCCGAGACCAGCAACGGAGGAAATTGTTAGAACCTTACAAAGCAATCTGGTCTTCGCCAGAGGTTTCACAGTCGCGTACATAGTGACTCCTGTCCTCGTTTGTGCTTTAGCGGACGGACAAATTCATCGCTGGCGGATTAGAGTAGCCGCCCGCGCGTTTGTTTCTACCAGAGCGCTCAAGGCGATAGCAAGTAGTTTTTTGGCTGAACACGCTTACTGATTTCTCTGATATTAAGCTGGGAATGTCCGTACTATTGCGTAGGTTGCGGCCTAGTCATTTCTTGTCGTCGGCCTGGCAATTTTCGTAGATTTCCACACTTCTGGAAAAGCCGATGAGAGATATAACCTCTGACTAATCGTGCTCTTAGACCACGACAGCGACACCCGCTCGTCGCTCACGATCCCGGGATCGCAGCCTGCAACCTGCGCAGTTCATCAATCTCGTTGGGCCGGGTCGATTGCGGTCGAGAAACATACCGAATGAACCCCGCCTTCCGGCGCCAGTGCTCGACACACAGGCGAAGCAATTTGATCGCTTTCCCCCATAGCAGAACTAATCTGACACCTCACCCACTTGATGTCAATCAGAGTCTGTCATTGCATGGAATCCGACTGGATCTCCCGGGCCTGCGCTTTATTCCCCCACGCCAGCAGCGTCAAATGCCGGCGAATTGCCGGTGTGGCGTTGGCATATTCGCGCGTTTGATTATCGGCAATGAGCAAGTTTTCCTGGTGCTGCTGTCGAAACGTCCGGCTGGCCGTCCACTGCTCTCGTTCATACGCCTGGCCATCGTTCCCCACCACCATTGCGCTCAAGCCCGAACGGTTGATACGTTTGGTAAGATTGTTTCTCCCGGCCTCAAGTAGATACGCGCCGCGTTTGGCCGGCATCCACTGCGGCCAGACCCTGAGCATGACGCTTCTCGGAATCAGGAACGCGTTCGTTCGGATATGGTAGTTCGGAAATGGATCAAAGCAGAGCCGACAATAACCACTTCGGACGGCTGTCGCCAGACGCCGCAGCAGCGATGCCTCTGTCTGGCTCGCTTTTTCCACAAGGACGTTGGTGTACATGCTCTCGCAAGAGGCTGTGGCACCAACGAGACCCACGCCCTGGGTTTGAATGACCGCATACATCTTGGCAAGCCAATCATCCCCCAGAATTTCGCTGAACGAATTAAGAAAGCAAAAATACGAATAATCAAAAAACTGGGCCGCCAAATGGTAAGCGCGAAGATCAAAACCTAAATCGGATATGGCGAACGTCCGTGCGCCGAGCGCCCCAGCCTCCTGCAGGAAGGGCTGGACTGCATCGTCGCCGCTGAACCCTTTCAGCACGATCAACAGATCGTGAGCCATGCCTGCTGCATGCATCCGGTAGGACGTGGCAAAAGCCTCGAACGGCGCCCAGCCGTTCTTGGCACGGACCAGATGTACCACACAAATAGCGTTCATATTCGGGTTGACACCTCTGAACTTTCAATCCATCCGTACTTGTCCTTCCTCCAGTCCTGGATGCCCCGCCAGATGCCGACCGAGTTCCTCCAATAGCCCACCAGCGCGAAGAGCGCCATCTTGAACGGACACACAACGAACAAACTCACCCAGAGTGAAAGCGGATAATAACCAATTCTATGACGTTGGATTAGATAAAGACTATTGCGCGTGCTGTAACGGAGCTGCACTGGCCGATCCTTGACCAGCGTCGTCGAAGTCTTATGCCACATGATGGCGCCCGGGATGTAAACGATCTTGTAGCCCTGCTCTCTGATCCGGTAGCACAAATCCGCGTCCTCAGAATAAAACACCAGATCGGCGTTGAAATAATTGACCTTCTTCACGACATCGGAGCGCAACAGGAACCCGCATCCAGTCACGAAGTCGCACTCGCGAATCCGGTTATAGCGCGGGAGGTCTTTCCGATTCCAACCGAAATGATAGCTGTGGCCGTGCAGCGGGTGAATGCGCCCGCCCGCGCTCCACAGCAGCTTGTCCTTCCCGTGATAGTAAATCTTGCAGCCCATCACCCCAGCTTCCGGATGCGACTCCGCATATTCCACCAGCACAATGATCATCCCCGGATCAACGATGACATCATTTGTGGTGCTGAAGATGTACTTCGTCGTGTCCGCAACTGCCGCCAGACCCAGGCTGGCTCCTTTGGCATAACCCAAGCCCTTTTCACGCGTTAACAATTTCACTTCCGGGAATTCCGTGCGGACCATTTCCGGAGAGCCGTCGGTCGAGGCGTTGTCCGACACCACTATCTGCAAATTCGGATAATTGACCTTCCGGAAAGATTGGAGCGTTTCGCGCAACGAATCTTTCAGGTTCCAATTTACGATAACAACGCCGACGCGTGGTCTGCTCATTGTAGGGCCTCCCCTACATCGAGGGTCGTTACCTGGCTCGCCGTTCGTCTCATCGCTCTCAGGGGCGAGCGCAGATCAGGATGGATTCCTCGCCCCATTCGGGATGAGAGCGCAGGCCAATGAATTCTCGATACTGCCACCAAACCGCCCGCAATGTCCGAAACAAAGCCGGTGGCGGATGATGAGTTTCCCGCTGGCCCCCAGCCCTGGAGATGGAACTGCTAGCTCCAATGAAAACGTCAGCATTAGCAGCAGTGCTGTTGATATTCTGCAATTCGAACCCGGCGCGTCGGGCAAGTTCCCGTAACGAGTTGGCGGAAAACAAATGAAGATGGCGGGGCGGATCCAAGCCGAACCAATGTGCCCGGAAAAGTTGGTGACCCAGGCTCTGAGTGTTGGGGGTAGTAAGCACAAGCCGTCCCTGAGGCTTCAAGACCCTTCGGATCTCCACTAGCAATGCAACCGGATCGGGCACATGCTCAATGACGTGGCTCATTGTCACTGCATCGAACGTCTTTTCGGCGAAGGCAGCGGTTGACAGCTCGCCATGATGAAGCCGTAACCCATATTTTACTTCGGCGGTCTTGATGGCTTTTAAGTCGAAATCGACGCCGTCCACCACCCAACCGGCCTTCCGCATCCGACTGAGAAACCGACCATCTCCACAGCCTACGTCCAAAAGACTCCCGGGCCGAAGATCATCGATGAACATTGTGGTCATCCGCCTTTTGGCCCTGTGCAACCCAATCAGGACGCCCGGAAGAACCCCGGCCGCTTGGTAACACTCACAGAGCAGGTTTCTCATCCTCGACCCTAGGCTCGACTTGCCATTGCTGAAGCCATGTGTGAAGTAATTCTGGTAAGCAACGGGAAGATCTTCCGCCAACGGACTCGGATCGAGCCAAGTCAGACAACAAGTCGGCTCGGGACATTGTTTGAAGTCCCAATTGCCAGGCGCATTGAATGAGGGATCACGCAGCCCGTGGTACAGGAGCTTCCCTTCGGTGCCGCAAAGAAAACAACGCGGACGCGTTGTTGTGCGTATTTGATTTGAAGCAGACTCCATTATTCCTCCCGTCTCTCTGCATTTGGACGCACGCCAGCTCGGCTGTTAGGAATCAAATAAACAGACAGCTGGGCGAGGCGATTTCCTGCGTTGCTATTAAGTGCACCAGACCCGAACACCGGTCTGTTCGGTGTGCAGTATGATGCGAGGCCCGCGCCGAAGCGCTTTTGAACTTTCATCTCGATAGAACCTATGTTAGTGAACGAACCTGTGGGTACTCAACCGCCAAAAAGGCAACACTATATGGCTCTCCCAGCGTTGTTGCTGGTCGCCATCCTGGGTATTTTGTTCTGCCGCAGTTTTTTTCCTCCTGAGGTGCCAGCCTCAAACGACGGGCCGCTCGGCAGCATGGAGGCTCAGCAGAATCGCTTGCCCGGAATCATCTCAGGGCTTTGGCAGGACCTGAACTGGGTGGGTGCGCCTTCGCCAAGCCCGTCGCCCACTGTGTCCAGCGGACTCCGCCTTGTGACAAATCCACTCGGTTTTTCCAAGTGGTTTTATCCGTTTTCCCTTCTTGCTTTTGGACTCTGCGGCTGGTTTTGTTTCCGACAATGGATGCTTTCGCCTCTGGCGTGTGCGGTCGGTGGACTGGCCGCCGCTCTCAGTTCGCACTTCTTTTCGACCGCTTGTTGGGGCGTGGCATCGCAGGTCATCTGTGCGGGAATGATGTTTGTAGCCGTAGGCCTCGTTGGTGGTGTAGCGGCAGCCCCCTTGCATTCCATGCTTCCATCTTCCAAACAGGCTTTCGCCCCATGGGCGAAGCTTATACTCGCGGGCATGGCGGTGGGCATGGGGGTCATGGAAGGTTACGATATTGGGGCGATCTTCAGCCTCTATGTCGCTGCTTTCGTGTTATATCAAACATGGCTGACGCGCGAAGCGAGCACGGTAGCCCGCTTGTTCCGGGGCGTCACCCACGTTGCTGTCGTGGCTCTATTGGCTGGCTTTCTCGCCGCCCATGCGATCCTCGTTCTGGTCGGCACGCAAATCAAAGGCGTCGCCGGCACCGAACAAACGCCCGAAGCCAAGGCGGCGCGGTGGGATTTCGCCACGCAGTGGAGCATTCCCAAGGACGAAGTGCCCCGCATCCTCATACCCGGCCTGTTCGGCTACCGAATGGACACGCCCAAGAATATGTGCGCGTTGCCGAGCTGGTTCGACGGGGGCGTCTATTGGGGTAAGGTGGGCGAGACCCCCGGCTGGTCGGAGAATCATAACGACCCGAACTGGGTCGCCACGCATGGAAATACCCCTCGGTTCTCCGGCGGTGGCGAATATGCCGGCGTGCTGGTGGTGGCTGTCGCACTCTGGGCCGTGCTGCAATCGTTGCGCAAAAAGGATTCGGTGTTCAGCCTCGCGCAGCGGAAATTTATCTGGTTCTGGGCTGGAGCGGCTTTCATTTCGCTGCTGTTCGCATTTGGCCGTTACGCGCCGTTTTACCGGTTGGTTTACATGCTGCCGTATTTCTCGACGATCCGGAATCCCGCCAAGTTCATGCATCCGTTCCACTGGTCGTTGGTCATCCTGTTCGCTTATGGCGTGCATGGGTTGTGCCGACGATACTTGGGAGGCGTAGGTTTCCTGTCATTCGGAGCGCAAGCAGCGGCGGGCGGAAGAACCATACAGGAGGCCTCCTCTGCCCAATCCTCTCCTCCAAAGGACGAGAAGGGGAAAAAGCCGGAGCGCCGGGTCCCCCTCTCCCCGGGGGAGAGGGCCGGGGTGAGGGAAAATCCGGTCGGTCTGCGGGCACATCTGAAAAATTGGTGGGTCAGGGCGGACGCGTTCGAAAAGAAATGGACCAGAGGCTCAGTCTTCGCCATTGCGGCGAGCCTGCTCGCTTGGCTCATTTATGCTTCCTCAAAGGCCGGCCTTGAGCAGCACTTGCGAGACGTGGGCTTTCCCGACCCGACACTGGCGGCCCGAATCGCCGCGTTCAGCATTCGGGAAGTTGGATTCTACATTGTCTTCCTGGTGCTGTCGCTGGGGCTGCTGGCGTTGATTTTCAGCGGCTGGTTCGCAGGCCGGCGGGCCCGGTGGGGCGGTATCCTGCTTGGCACTTTGCTCGTCGTGGATCTGAGCCGGGCCAACCTCCCCTGGATCATCTATTGGGATTACAAATACAAGTACGCCACGAACCCGGTGATTGAGTTTCTCCGCGAGAAGCCCCACGAGCACCGCGTCGCCGTCCTGCCGTTCCGGCCACCGCAACAACTCTCCTTGCTCAACGACGTCTATCGCATCGAGTGGGCCCAGCACCATTTTCAATTTTACAACATTCAATCGCTGGACATCGTCCAAATGCCGCGAATGACCAGGGATTACATGGCGTACGAAGGCGCGCTGGAATTCGACGGCAATTCGAACAAAGTGCAACGTCTGACACGGCGCTGGCAACTTACCAACACCCGTTATCTGTTGGGCCCGGCCGCGTACCTGGACGTGCTCAACCAGCAAATCGATCCCGGCCGGCATCGGTTTGAAATAGCTCAGCGTTTTGATCTGGTCCCGAAGCCGGGAGAGACCGAAATCCAGAGCTTCGAACAACTCACGGCTGTAAGCAGCACAAATGGGGCATACGCGATCTTCTCGTTTAGCGGCGCGCTGCCGCGATCAAAGCTTTACTCGCGCTGGCAGGTAAACACGAATGACCAGGCCACGCTTGAGCAACTCACCAGCCCGAGCTTCGATCCTGAAAAAACCGTCCTTGTTTCTTCGCCTCTCTCCTCCCACAGCTCTCCTCTCTCCGAAACCAATGCACTGGCCGGGATGGTCGAGTTCATCGGTTACGCCCCGAAGCGAATCGTCCTCCAGGCCAAAGCCATTTCGCCGGCGGTCCTGCTGCTGAACGACAAATACGATGCCAACTGGAAGGTGATGCTGGATGGAAAGCCCGAGACGTTGCTCCGGTGCAACTACATCATGCGCGGCGTTCAGGTGCCGGCGGGCGAGCATCGAATCGAGTTCCGGTTCGAGCCGCCGATCACTGGACTGTACGTTACCCTGGCAGCGATCGCTCTCGGGCTGGGGTTGATCGGTTTTCTGGCGCTGACGGCCCGGTCTGCAAATCAAGGCGCTGCCTCCACACCTGGACTGCGGCCAGAGTAAGCGCAGCTCCACTGCGTCAGAGCGCGGCGGCTCCACTGCGTCAGGAGCGCGGACGCCCTCGTCCGCGTCTTCGCCGTTCTTTTGCTCGACGTATGGCTCGCGCTCCAAACCCGGCCCGGCGGCGCGCCTATGCTTTAGGCGGCTGCACAGGTTGCAAGCCAAATCCTTCGGGACGCCACTTGGCACTGCTCCAGGGCCAGGCTTTCGCCTCCTTAACCAGGCCCGCCTTGACCGGGTTATTCTCAATGTAGTGAACGGCCTTGTGAAAGTGGGCATCATCGCGAATGTATCGATCGAAGTAATCTTCCTGCCACCAATTGCCTGGCCGCTGCAATGCCTGCTTCACGTAATGGGAAGAGACGCTTTTCCAGTCCTGAATAAGCTTGCTCAGGGGAGTGGTCCAGACCTCGACGAGCAGGTGGACGTGATTGGGCATAATCACCCAAGTCAGCATTCGGCAGCGTCGGTCGTGATCCTGCAGGAGAATTTTCTCCATGCGTTGCGCGACCGCCGGGACTGCCAGTTCACATGCGCCGTACCCCTGGTCGCAATAACCTTCGAGGCCAATCCGCCGCTCGCGCTCGTCCTTGATGCGAAGCAGACTGGCCCATTCATGCTGACGCTCCTGCGGCAGGGCGTCAGCGAGGCGGAAATTAAGCATCTGCTGGGCACCTGGAATGTCGAAGTGTGGCAGGTAGCCGCGCGTGTGCCAGCCACGAAATCCGAGCGAGCTTTCCTCCGGCTCCAACGGATGATGCCACTGCCGCTTTTGCGCTACCAGCCAGCGGACGTAAGCGCTCATGGTGGATGCAAGGTGGGCAGACGGAGGCCAACAGGGAAGCGAAAAAACGATAGGAGCGCGGACGCCCTCGTCCGCCAATCACCTTCGGTAGCGGTGCCGGAGCCACGCCGAGCAAAAAAATGACGCGGACGAGGGCGTCCGCGCTTCTATGTCATCAGACAAACAAATCCATAATCGGTTTGCCCAAGCCGTCGCGGGTGACGTAGAAGGGGCGCTTCTCGATCTCGTAGCTCAGCCGCGGCGAGATTCCCAACGCGCGGTAAATCGAGGCGTGCAGGTCTTCGATGATGACGCGTCTTTCCAAGGTCTTGCAGGGCCGTTCATCGGCTGTCCGGCCGTGGAGATAACCTCGCTTCACGCCGCCGCCAACGAGCAGGACGCTGCCGGCATCGGTGAAATGCCGGTGCATGCCATAATGCTTCATCTCATCGATCACCTCGGGCACAGTCACCTGGTCCTTCACCTTTTTCTCCGGCCGACCCTCGATGAGCATGTCCCGGCTGAATTCGCTGGCCAGCACGATCAGCGTCCGGTTGAGCAGGCCGCGCTCTTCCAGGTCGAGCACCAGTTGAGCTACGGGCGCGTCAATAGATTTCTTCAAGTCCACCGTGCGGGTATGGCCGTTTTCGTGCGTGTCCCAGTACTGGAACGGTATGTATTCCGAGGTTACTTCGATGAACCGGGCGCCCGCCTCGGTAAGTCGCCGCGCCAGCAGACAACCAAGGCCGAACCTGCCGGTGTTGTAGCGGTCGTAGGTTTTTTGGGGTTCGAGCGACAAATCAAAGGCCTTGGCTGCGGGCGAGCTCAGCAGCCGATGGGCGTTGTCCAGCGAGCGCAGCAGTGATTCTTTTTGAAAATCGCTCCCCAGTTGGCCAATTGGGGTCTGCGCCGCCAGCTTGCGATAATAGCTATCGCGCCGCTCGAACCGGGAGGGACTCATTCCCTCAGGTGGCCGCACGCTCTTGGCGGCGTCTTCCGGATTGGCGATGATAAACGGCCCATGCTCGCTTCCCAGGAAACCCGCGGTGTGGAACGCCTTTAATTCTTCGCCTTCGCCCACATCGAACCGTTGGCCGATGTCGATAAACGCCGGCACCGCCGGTTCCCGCGGGCCCAGCGTCCGGGCGATCACCGATCCGATATGCGGCGCGGCGACGGTCTGCGGCGGGGCGTAGTCAGTGTGCCACTGATATTGATGGCGCGAATGCAGAATGAATCCGAGGTCACCTGCCGTGTAGGAGCGGATGAGCGTGGCGCGGTCCATGACCTTCGCGATGTTCTCCAGGCCCTCGGTGAGCTTGATGTTGTCCACCACCGTGTCGATCTGCGGAAAGGTGCTCAGCACTTGTTCGGGTTTCAGGCCCCGCTCGAACGCCGTATAGCGTTTGGGATCGAAAGTCTCGGTGGACGCCATGCCGCCGGCCATCCAGAGGACGATGACGGTGTCCGCAGTCGGGCTAATCTTTTCTTCCGCGGCGCCGGCCACCTGACGGGGGAACCCGGCGGCCAGCGCCGAGAGCGTGGCGGCGCTCGCGGTCTTCAGGAAATCACGGCGGCTGAATTGACCATTCGTATTCATCGTTTCAATAGATCAGTTGAAATTCGGGCAGCATGATCACGGCCCACAACAGATCATCGACGCCCTCGGGCCGGGGCGGCTCGCCCACCATCGTGCATGCCAACGGCAGCTCTCGGCGAGTGGGGTTCCGTCCCAGCGCCTTCTGGTAGATCGAATCCACCAACTTGCGCGTGTTCGCGCCCGATTCGGCCATCAAGTTCATGGCTCCGCGCTTCAAAATGTCGGCCAGTGTTTCGCCATTGGTCATTTCCAGCGCTTGCAAGGTCGTCGCTGCCGCCGGCCGGGTGGTGACCACCCGCTCCCGATTGGGGCGCCCCAACGCCACCATCAGAGGATCGGCTGCGACGACCGACGCGCGCGTCTTGCCCACGGAAGCTAGCGACGTCTTCAGCAAGGGATATTCCTTGCTGGCTTCCGTGGCCGGCGCGGCATAGCCGATACCGGTGAGCGAGGTGAGAGCATCGCGAAACTGCTCGGCGCTCAACCGGCGTACTGCCGGACCCCGAAAAACGAAATCCTGCGTGCTCAATTCGCCGAGGTTGACTGCCGGCAGTTGATAGGCGCGCGAAGTGACTATCCGTTGGAGAAGGTGCTTCACGTCGTAGCTATGGCTCGCAAAATCCTCCGCCAGCCAGTCCAGCAGATCCGGATTCCAAGCCGATTTTTCCATTTCATCCACCGGTTCGACCAGCCCTCGACCGAGCAGTCTCTGCCAGAGCCGGTTGACCAGGGTCCGCGTCAGCCGGCCATCCTGCCGTTCGGTAATGATTTCCGCCAATCGCCTCAGCCGCGCAGGTTTGTCAGCATGAGGATCTATCGCGCCCAATTCGGGGTAAATGAACTTCAGCTCGGCCGTATGGCCGGTTGGTTTGTCGCACTGCACCATTTCCAGCGGTTCGTCGGCATAAATACCGGCCAACCCATATGCATCGGCCAGTGTGAAATCGTTCACCAGGCTGTCGTGGCACGAGGCGCACTTCAAATTCACCCCCATGAACACCTGGGAAATGTTCTGGGCCGCCTGCATCTGCGGAGTTTGACTGGCATTGACGACTCCCCGCCACACGATGCCTTTGGTGAACCCTTCGGACCCTGGCGCGGCCTCGATTAGCTGAGCAACGAATTTGTCATATGCCAGGTTGGTGAGTAGCGCTGAATACAGCCAGGCGGTAATCTGCTTTCGCCCGCCATCGATATAGCCCGTGCCCTTGTAATCATTCCGAAGCAAATCGTTCCAGAAACTCAGCCAATGTTCGGCGTAATCGCGGTCCCGGCCCAGCAAACGCGCCACCAGCCGTTCCCGTTTGTCGGCGCGTTTGTCCACGACGAATTCCGCCAATTCAGCCGGCTCTGGCAAGAGCCCGATGAGGTCCAGGTAGGCACGGCGCGCGAAGCGCCGATCGCTGACCGGTGGCGGCGGCTTGGTCTGGTGCTGGGTGAAGTACTTTCCTAATAGCCGATCAACGGGATTGGCGGATTCGCGGCCAGGTGGGACTTCAGGCAGGCGAGGTTTAAGATTGATCGGTTCCAGACGGCCAAAGGTGAAGCCATTCTCCCACGGCACCCCTTGATCGATCCACGCTCGCAGGACGCTGATTTGCGCGGCGGTTAGCCGTGAGCCTTTCTTAGGCATGACGCTCTCCGGATCAACCCCCTGGACCAAAGCGATGAGACGACTTTCGGCACTCTTGCCAGGAGTTGCTGCCGGACCGGAATCACCGCCCTTCAGGAAGGTTTCGCGCGTGTCCAGTCGGAAACCGCCTTTGGTTCGCCCGCGCCCGTGGCATTTGATGCAGCTCGATTCAAAGATTGGTCTGATTTCCCTGGAGAAGTCGATCGCGTGAGACGCGGCCGGAGGCAATTGCGCGACCTGTTCAGACGTCATTACGGCAGCCGGCACCACGCCAGAACTGGCCAGCCAGGCCGCGAACATGAACCTGCCAATTCGAAGTGCCATCCAGGCTAATTGTAATCGCCTCCAGCCAAATTTGCAGCACAAAAAAATTCCTGAACGCCCTGATGGCGGCGCATTTTTGAAACCCCTACCGATAGGAGTGGGGACCGCTGGTCCCCGGTTTTTAGGCGAAGGGTTCAACACTGAGGGGACGAGGCCGTCTGACGAGGCCGTCCCCGCCCCGCCACCATCAGACCGTCCTCAGGCCAAGATCAATTATCTGCGGGAATTGACGGTTGACGGATGTGGGTGGAATAGCGAAGAGCCAATGCCAATGGCTGGTGCCCAACTTCAGCACTTCAGCGTCTTACCAATTCAGCTTCTCAGCTCCCCCCTCCCGCACGTCAACTAAAATGTCGAGTGGAGGCGGGCTGTTGCCAGCCCGCCCCCCTCTAAGAACCGTACGTGAAAGTTTCCCTTCATACGGCTCGAGCCATTCCAACCGGTGCAACTCATAGTGGGCACCGGCGGCAATCTAACGACGAGAGAGTGCCTTCCTCGTCAGCCGGGCTGGAGCGTCTTACGGGCAGCTCCTGCGGTCTGACGGACGCGCCACACAAAGCAGCGGCGTCGCCGGAAGTACTCGGTGTATGCGGGGTCAAAGGGATTGGCCGCCCCTCTGACCTTGATGTGGCGTTCGATGGTGGTGCTGGCCAATCGGTAAATCTGGAGGATTTGACTCCCCCCTTTCCGTAGTTGGACCCGCACACTAAAAGCCCCACTAGGTCCGGCGGCGGAAAAGTACTTTCGCTTTTTCCACCGGCCAGATTTGGTGGGATGCCGTCGGGTGATCCAGCACCAGAGTTTCCAGAAAACATATCGGTCCAGCTTGCTAAAGGTCCGCTTGGCGGCTCCGTTGCGGAAGTAGTTGGCCCAGCCCCGCAGCAGCGGGTTGAGGTGGCGCAGGAGCCACTCGGTGGTCCGGCCCAGAGCGGATTGAAGCTTCTGACTGATCTTGAGCCGCACCGCCTGCACTTTGCTCTTGGCGGGGGTGATCAGCAGTTTATCCCCAAATTTGCGCACGGTGTGCCCCAGAAAGTTGAAGCCCTCTTGGATGTGGGTGATGACGGTCTTTTGCTCTGAGAGCGCCAGACCTCGTTGGGCGAGGAAGGCCGTCAGGGCGGGTTTGACTTTCTGTTCGAGTAATTCCCGGGTTGCGCCCGTCACGACAAAGTCATCGGCGTAACGCACGAAGTTGACTTTGTCTCCCCGGCGGGTGGCCGCTTGGATGGCCTGTTGCATGCCGTCCAACGCAAAGTTGGACAGCAGTGGCGAAATCAGGCCCCCTTGCGGAGTGCCCGCCAGGGTGGGAAACAATTGTCCCTTTTCCCAGTAACCGGCTTGCAGCCACGCGCGCAGCATTTGTTTGTCCATCGGGACATGCTTTAGCAACCACGCGTGGGCGATTTCATCGAAACAAGCCCGGATGTCGCCTTCGAGTATCCAGGGGGCGGAGACTTTGCGGGCGAGCAGGTTGAAGCACCGTTCCAGAGCATCGGCACACCGGCGGCCTTCGCGGAATCCGTAGGAGTATCTGTCGGCCAGAGTTTCGGCTACGGGTGCGAGTGCCAGCGCGTAGAGCGCTTGCAGGGCGCGGTCGTGCAGGGTGGGGATGCTCAAGGGTCGGAGTTTGCCGTTGGGCTTGGGGATGTAGAGTCGGCGCAGGGGTTTGGGTTTGTATCCGTGACGTTTGAGGTTGAAGGCAGCCTGGAGTTTCTGTTTTCCAGTTCGCCAGAGGATGTTATCTACACCGGGCGTGCGAGCGCCCCGGTTCGTCGTTACTCGGCGCACGGCTAAAAATTTGGCCGAGCGCGAGTGAGTCAGGAGCCATTGCAAGGCTTGGACCTTGCGGTGTTGTCCTGCTTGTGTTGCCTTTGCAATACGCATTTGCAGCCGCCGAACCTCCTGCTGGACTTCGGGCCAATCGATGGCTCTCCAGTCTGTGAGCGTGGAGGTGAAAGACGCATCGGCCCTGAATGCTTTCGGGGTCGTCATTTGCTTTCTTTCTATCACGGTGGTTCTACAAGGTTCTTGCAAGGATTGACCAGACCGACGTGGGCCTATCCAGCGCGTTACCGCTGGCGTTGGCTTTTTCGGTCCTCCCAATGCTGCGCCTCCTGACCCGCCTTGCGGTGAGGTCTGCTGGGTCGCGAACCCAGCGAGGTGGCAGCGTTTCCATGTTCTGCAATGTTCACGAGATGATTTAGGTCCGCTCTATACACCGGCAGTGCGAGGTTCGCGTCGGGCCACTGTCAACAACCCGAACCGGACTGCGTGCCTTTTGGCCCAAGCCTGTCAGTCTCTTTGGCTTGTTCAAACTTACGGTGCTTGCGAGCATTCATTTGGTTTTGACCATCTCATCCGATTCTAGCGCCTGCCCCGGATTGAGACTTCCAGGTGGGCTCCATTGTCCGGAAGGCTTCAGACCCCGAGACGCAGCGCGTCCGGTGCCTGCTTCCGTAGAATACCTGTGGCGAAACACAGGGCTTAATCTCGATTAGGAACTGTTCATATTAAGCAGTAAACGTTGCAACTTCATGTCGCGCTGACACCTTTTTGACACTGTCAATTCCCACCAACCTTCTCCCGCGCAACAGCTTCCGACGACACCCTCTCCCTAATTTTGACACTTCTCCCATTAGTAGAGGCGCATGCGCCCGAGCAGAAGAACCACATAATCAA
Source organism: uncultured Verrucomicrobiota bacterium (assembly GCA_964446585.1). GTDB lineage: Bacteria > Verrucomicrobiota > Verrucomicrobiia > Limisphaerales > UBA8199 > CAYUPI01. The sequence continues at coordinate 66,400 of CAYUPI010000021.1, read as the reverse complement.
TGTTGCTATGAAAAAGTCCGATGTTCGGCTCCCTCCCATCCCATCCGGCATCTATTATCGAGAATCCAGTCTCCAGCATCAGAATCGAGTATCCGGTCCGCCCCACTAGCACCTGCTAGCACCAAAATTCATGAACACCGCATTTCAGGTTTAAGTGTTTCAGCTTTTGCCCCAAAGGAGCCCCATCTGACTAAATCTGAGGATTTTGATCATCGGGCGCCAACGGCCAATTCCATTCACCACGACAAGCCCTTACTAGAATGAAACTTCTGACCAACCAGTTGTACGATTACAATTGCAGCAATTCTGTCTCTCCCTCTTCCTCATGTTGCTTTCTCCCAGATCCGAGGCTATCCGAGCCTATCCCAACCTATCCGAACCTAACCGAGCAAAAAAGAATGGGGGGTGTTCAAAGGAGGGAATGCTGCGCCTTGTCGTCAAAGTTGCCAATTCGCCCTTGCGTTTTCTCTTCTTTCGATGTTCAGATGGAAGCGCGGTGCAGCAGATCTTCACTGCTCAATATTTATGAAAAAGGAATCAACAGCGAACGAAACAAAACTCACCCGCCGTCAGTTCCTGTCCCGCACTGCTGTTTCGGGCGCCAGTTTCATGATCGTGCCCGGCACAGTGCTCGGGTTGAACGGCGCCACGCCGCCGAGCGACAAATTGAATCTGGCCGGCATCGGCATCGGCGGCCAGGGCGGTCATGACCTCGCCCAAATGGAAAGCGAGAACATTATCGCCCTGTGCGACGTGGACAAGAATCACGCCGCCCACACCTTCAAGAAGTATCCGCAGGCAAAGCAGTTCACGGATTACCGAAAGATGCTTGATGAAGTGAAGGAGATCGACGGCGTCGTGGTGGGCACCCCGGACCATCATCATGCCTTCGCTTCGATGGAAGCCATCAAGCGCGGCAAGCACGTCTATTGCGAAAAGCCCCTGACGCACTCCGTCTGGGAAGCACGGCGGCTTGCGCAAGCGGCGCGCGCTGCCAAAGTGGCCACGCAAATGGGTAACCAGGGTCAGGCCTCGGAACCGACGCGGCGGCTGTGCGAGTTGGTCTGGTCCGGCGTTATTGGTCAGGTGCGCGAGGCCCATATTTGGACCGACCGCCCCTCGCAAGGACTGTTCAACGAGTATTGGCCTCAAGGTGTCGGCCGACCCAAAGAAACGCCCGAGGTGCCGGTGTCGCTGGATTGGGATCTGTGGCTCGGCCCGGCCCCACAGCGCCCTTATCATCCAGCCTACTTGCCTTTTAAGTGGCGTGGATGGTGGGACTTCGGCACCGGCGCGCTGGGCGACATCGGTTGCCACGCGATGGATCCAGTTTTCCGGGCCCTCAAACTCAGCGCTCCGGTGAGTGTCCAGGCCTGCTCGACGCGCGTGAATGACGAGACGTTTCCGCTTGGCTCGATCGTGACCTACCAATTCCCGGCGCGGGACTCGGCGCCCCAACAGACTAACCGCCATGTCGCCGGACAAACTGGCGCATTGGCAGGCGGCCTCGAGATGCCACCGTGCAAAGTCGTGTGGTACGACGGCGGCCTGCGTCCGCCACGGCCCGAAGGATTGCCGGAAGGAAGAAAGATGGGCGACAACGGCCGCCTGCTCGTCGGCGACAAGGGATTCATCCTGGGAAGCAGGCAGGACGGCGTCTTTCCGACTGACTGCGCCAAAGCAGCCACTGAGGTGCCACGAACGATCCCGCACTCCGAGAATCACTACCAGGAATGGATCCAGGCAGCCAAAGGCGCCAAACCCGCGGGATCAAATTTCGACTGGGCGGGACCGCTTGCCGAGTCGGTGCTGCTGGGAAATGTCGCGTTGCGCGTCCAATTGCGCGAGGAACTTACCTTGTACCGGCTGGTCTGGGATTCCGCGAACCTGAAATTTACGAACCTGCACGAGGCGAACCGCTTCCTCCGACGTCAATACCGCTCCGGGTGGAGTTTGTGATCCCGTTAGTTAAAGGCTGTTGCAAAAATGGAAAGTTCTCAAAGCCCCGCCTCCTTGCGTCGGCGGCTACGATCGGATGCCCTTCCATACGCGTTAGGATATTTCCTCGCTAAGCCCGTGCGCGAAGCTCCACGCGTCGAATCTTGCCGCTGATAGTTTTCGGCAGCTCCTCCAAAAACTCGATCTCGCGCGGGTATTTGTAGGGCGCGGTAACGCGCTTGCAATGTTCCTGAAGCTCGATCCGCAAATGATCGCTGGGCGAGCAGCCCCGGCGCAGCACGACGAAAGCTTTGACCAACAGGCCACGCGTCGGGTCGGGTTTGCCGACCACGGCCGCCTCGAGCACCGTCGGGTGTTCGAGCAAGGCGCTTTCGACTTCAAACGGCCCGATGCGGTAGCCGGCGCTCTTGATAACATCGTCGCCGCGCGCCACGAACCAGAAATAGCCTGCCTCATCACGCCGCGCGCGGTCGCCTGTCAGGTACCAGTCGCCTTGAAAGCGCAACGCGTTTTCCGGTGGGTGCCGCCAATATTCGCGGAACAGACCGAGTGGCCGTTGGGGCTTCACGCGCACCGCGATTTCGCCCTCCTGTCCGACGGAAACTTCATTCAATTGATCATCAAGCAAACCGATCGTGAAGCCCGGCGACGGCTTGCCCATCGAGCCGGGCCGGATCTCGTCGCCGCGCGAGCGAAAATTTCCGATTAGAATGATGGTTTCAGTCTGGCCGTAACCGTCGTAGATGCTCAGGCCGGTGGCGGCTTTCCAGGCGGCGAACACTTCCGGGTTCAGTGGCTCGCCTGCGCTGACGCAGTGACGCAGCGTCGGGAAGCGGTACTTGGACAGATCCTCGCGCACCATCAAACGCAGCGCGGTTGGCGGCGCGCACCAAGTTGTAATCGGATGCCGAGCCAGGGTCTGCAGCGCCGCAACCGGATCGAATTTGCCGCGCGAATCTACCGCGAAGACGCAAGCGCCCATCTGCCACGGCCCGAACAGACACGACCATGCGGCCTTGGCCCAACCTGTATCGGTGATGCACCAGTGAATATCGCTGGATTTGAGATCGAGCCAGAATTCACCGGTGACGCGGTGTCCCAACCCGTAGCTGGCTTGTGTGTGCAGCACCATCTTGGGGGGGCCGGTCGTGCCGCTCGTAAAATAGATGATTCCGGGTTCATCGCTAAGAGTCGGTTCGGGATCGAACTTGGGATCCGCTTGACGCGCCCCCTGCTCGAAGCTCGTCCACCCAGGGCGCTCACCCTCGATACAAATGCGCTGCTTCAACGCCAATCCATCTGTCTTGCCGGCGCCTTCCTGATCAGTGATCAGCGCCACGGCCCCCGATGTTTCCACGCGATACTTGATATCCCGCGTGGTCAGCAGCGGCGTACCCGGAATCGGCACTACCCCCAGGCGGATTAGGCCCAGCATCGCGATCCACCAATCCGGCACTCGGGGAGTGACCAGCAGGACGCGATCTCCCCGGTTCAGACCCAGTTGATGAAAAAACCCGGCAGCGCGCCTGAGTTTCTCACCGAGTTGACGGAAGGTGATTTTCTGTTCAGGACCGCCGCGTTCGTTCACGCACCAGAGCGCCAGGCTCTCGGGTCGCTCGAGCGCCCAACGCTCGACCGCGTCGCGTGCGAAGTTGAAATGAGCGGGAACATCTTCCGGCATAAATGAGTCCGCCCCTCACGCCGCCTTGGACCTGGTCTGCGCCAATCCTAACTCCTCCGCGCTGATTTCTCGCATGCGGAACTTCTGCACTTTGCCGGTGACGGTCTTGGGGAAATCGTCCACGAATTTCACAAAGCGCGGGATCTTATAATTCATGATTCGGCCTTGGCAAAACGCTTTCAGGCCCTCCTCGGTCATGCTTTGACCGGGTTTCAGTTTTGCCCAGGCCATGACCTGCTCGCCATAGTAGGCATCGGGAACACCGATTACGTAGGCCTCAGCGATGTTTGGATGGGTGTAGAGAAATTCCTCGACCTCACGCGGGAAAATTTTCTCGCCACCGCGGCAGATCATGTCTTTGAGGCGGCCCGTGATTTGCACATAGCCCTTCTCATCCATGACCGCCAGGTCACCGCCGTGCAGCCAGCCGGCGGAATCGATCACCTCGCGCGTGGCCTGAGGATTGTTGTAATAACCGCGCATGACGTGGTAACCGCGATAGCAAAGCTCGCCGTGTTCACCCCGCGGCAGCGTGCGGCCCGTGGCCGGCTCGACTATCTTTTGTTCCTGGTGCGGCATCACCTTGCCAACGGTGCCGCAGCGCACTTCAATCGAGTCATCGATTTCGGTCATGTTGCAAACCGGTGAAGTTTCGGTCATACCGCAAGCTATGGTGATCTCGGGACAATGCATTTCCGAGATGACGCGCTTCATCACTTCCACTGGACACGGCGCTCCCGCCATGATGCCGGTGCGAAGGCTCGAAAGATCAAACTCGCGGAAGCGGGGGTGATCCAGTTCGGCAATAAACATCGTCGGAACACCATAGAGGGCAGTGCAACGCTCCTGGGCGACGGCTTCCAGCGTTTGCAGCGGGCTGAAATGGGGCGCGGGCAGGACCATCGTTGCTCCATGCGCAACGCAAGCCAGGTTTCCCAGGACCATGCCGAAGCAGTGGTAAAATGGCACGGGAATGCAAACCCGGTCGCGCGGCGTCAGGCGCAAGCGGTTCCCGGTCCAGAAAGCGTTGTTGAGGATGTTGTGGTGCGTCAGCATCGCACCCTTGGGAAAGCCGGTCGTGCCGGAGGTGTACTGGATGTTGATGACCTCATCGCAATCGAGCGCGTGCTGTCGGTCGGCCAGCGCGCTGGGCGGGACCTGGTCAACGCGGGACATCACCTCTTCCCAACCGCGCATGCCGCTCGGGACAGGCGCACCAAGGAAAATGAGGCTCCGCAAGTGTGGGAATCGTTTCGAGTCGAGCCCGCCCGAGCCGGCGGCGGCCAATTCAGGAATCAATTCAAGAAGCATCCCGGCGTAATCGTCCACCTTAAACCCAGCTCCGCTGATCAGCACGTTGCACTCGGATTGGCGCAGCGCGAATTCCAGCTCATGAACCCGGTAGGCGGGATTGATCGTGACGAGGATCGCACCGATCTTGGCGGTCGCAAATTGAGAGAGCACCCAGGCTGTGCAGTTCGTGGACCAGATGCCAACACGGTCGCCCTTTTGCACGTTCAGCGAAAGCAAGGCGCGAGCGAGGCGGTCAACTGCAGTGCGAAGTGCGGCGTAACTGAATCGCCGCTTTTCAACCACACTGACCAAGGCCTCGTTGTCGGGCGCCCAGTTGGCGACTTTGTCCAGCAGGTCACCAATCGTTTGGCCGATGAGGGGCACCTCGGAAGTTCCGTGAGCGTAGCTGGGTTGCATCGCTGCGCCAAGAATCACGCAGGCGCTCGGCCTCGTCAAGCTACAGGCGCGCCGCTCAGCTAATTCTCCTTCGCCGCCAGCTTCAACTCCAGGCCGAAGTCCCCCACCGTGCGCCAACCGCAATAGCATTGGAAACGGCCGTGATTATAGGAGAGGAAAGGAAGCCGAATGCACTTGTAGCGGCACACGGCCCAATTCCAGCCGCCCCAGGGGTTGAATGCTCTGGACGGGTAGCGGCCTACACGGGTGAAGGCCTTGTCAGATATCCCGATCACGTAGCAATTGAAGTTGTGACAAGGATTGCGCAAGTGCCACCAGAGATTTCGGCAATGCTTGCCCGGACGGTACCAATCAGGGGCCACAGGCTCGTCGGCGTTACCGAACCACCACACCGGGTTCAGTTTTTGGCCTGCGCTGAAGCGAGCACGGTCCTTTGGGAAATGAATGGCAACATCGGCGAATGAATTCGTAGAAGAAACGTGTCCACTCGTAATCGAAGGCGGGCTTGCAGTGCCCGGCGGTGGAATGGAACGGCATCCGCAAACCAGGGCGCAGGAGACAATGAGCAAGGCCAGGCATCCTGGTGCGCAAGTTAGTTTGGCAGTGGGCAGTTGCGATGAAGCCTTTTCTGGCGCTGTGCACGACCGGTCTCCGCCCGAAACCATATAGACAGGCCGCATATCGTTAGTGTTGCAAATTGCTTATCGCGCGCTGGAGTCTAATCCGGCTTAAGAGCGGCGCAAGCGCCGAGGTGGCCTGCGCGTTGTGAGCGCTCATCCAAAAATCCCCAAAATCACTCCCCTGCTCTTCCGATTGAACCTTATCTGCCGCTTGACATCCCGCCCGGCAACGACCACCGATAAGAGAAAACATGAGAGGCCGACATTACGCAGAAGTTCTAGGGTACCTGATTGGAATTCTGTTCCTGCACGCAGTTGGCAGCGCGTACGCGGCTTCACCGGGGCTGCCTTCGAGTTCGAATCTGTTGGCTCGAATAGTTGCGCGGGCGGCAAACGTTGCCAAAGATAGCAAGAGTGGAACATACACTCATGAAAAGCGCGCTGTTCTTGAGGAGCTGAATTCCGAATCTGAAGTCAGTCGCTCGACCGAAAAGCTCTACAAAGTCATCGTCGTTCGCGGGTGGACTTTTTCCCGGCTAATCAAAATTCAGGGCAAGGAGTTGTCAGAAGCGGAAATTCGGAAGGAGGACAAAAGAGAGCAGGAATTCAACAGTAAGATTGCTGGCCGGGACCTGAGCGGGAAGTCGGAGAGAGTGACGGCGACGATCACGCCCGAGTTAATCGCTCGATACAACTTCGAGGTCCTACGCAAGGATTTGTATCAGGACCGAAAGACCTGGGTGCTGGACTTTAGGCCGAAATCATCGAATCCGGAAAAAACAATACCTGATCGCATCTACAACCGGTTGGCCGGGCGCATTTGGGTAGACGATGAGGATGCGGAAATTGCCAAGCTGGACGTCCATCTGACTGAAGACCTGCAGTTGGGATGGCTGGGGATGCTGGGTTCACTCAAAGAATGTCATTTGATCCTCGAACGACAACGGATGCCGGATGCGATTTGGGTCAATGCGAAACAATGCGCCGCGCTGGTTGGGCGGAAATTGTTCAAATCGTTCCGATTCCGCGCGACCGAAGAGTCCAGCGGATTCCATCGAGAGCAGTAGCTTTTCACAAGGACTTCAGCAATTCAGTATGTTGATTTATGCGCATTACGATTGATCCGGAGCAGGTCGCAAAAACATTTGATAAGTTTTCGACGAATTCGTCTTTGCAAGAAAGCGCACAGCTCTTTGCGCAAGGCCTGCCGATCGCCGAAATGATTCAAGCGTTCGCGATAAACGAAAACGTCCTGCGAGCCTTCGCTGGTTTCGAAAGGGTGTATCCGAACGGAAATCTGGAACGGGACATTCTGGAGAAAGTGATCCTGCGTGTATCCCAACTCCATGAATGCCAATTTTGCGTCAATTCTCACCTGACGATTATGCAGAAGCTTGGTGTGAGCGCGGATGTTTCGGCGGACACCGGGCACACCCCGAGGGAGCGTCTTGCACTGCGATTCGCAGAATTGGTCACACGCGATTCCAACGCCATTCCAGACGAATTCTTCAACGAACTTCTGACCGCGTTTAACCAATCCGAAATCGTCGAGCTTACATTCCTGATTGGTTTCATAACCATGCTGAACCGGTTTAATAACGCGCTCCAGATCCGATACCACGAAGAATTCAAGGACGTCGAGGTAAGCTAGCGCGACAGAACGACGCTTTGCGCGATTACGCGCGCAAGGTTACTTGGTCAGATCACGGTAATACAATTCCTTGGCTTCGAACTTCATCCCGGGGTTATGGCCCGGGATGGCAAAATGGCCGGTCTTGTATTCACCATCCTCATACGTCATCACCGGTTTGTCATTGATCCAGAACTGAATATGTTCGCCCACGGCCCGAATGCGGTATGTGAACCACTCGCCGTCCTTAGTAAGCAATTCAGTCGCTTTGCCGGTCGGTTTGCCGGGTTTCCACAGCCACCCTGTGTAGGCCTCCGTTTTATTGCACATCTGTGCTTCGTACCCGCGAGGGAAGCCATCGACATTTTCCGCGGGCGGGTGGGCGCGAAAATAGAACCCGCAGTTGGCCTTTGCTCCCTGTTCGCTGATTCGAAACATGTCCTTGAATTCAATCACGAGACTCGAAAGGACGGTTTTGCATTCCAGCTTTACCGTGTGTAGGATGGCCGCACATTGAACCTGAAAAAGAAAGCAACTGTTGCCCCGCTGGTCGGGATTATCATGGGAAGCGATTCAGATTGGCCGGTGATGAAGGCCGCCGCTGAGGCCTGTGCCGAGTTCGGCGTAGCGTGCGAAACACGCGTTATTTCCGCGCACCGCACTCCGCAGGATCTTTCCCGGTATGCCAGCAGCGCTTTCAAACGAGGCTTGCGCGTGATTATCGCTGGCGCGGGAGGTGCGGCACATCTGCCCGGCGTGACGGCCGCGATGACTCCGTTACCAGTGATCGGTGTTCCCATTGAGAGCAAGTCATTGAAAGGGATTGACTCGCTGCTCTCCATTGTCCAAATGCCAAGCGGGATTCCCGTTGCGACCGTGGCGATCGGCGGCGGGCGCAATGCAGGGCTCCTTGCAGTCCAAGTACTGGCAGTGGGCAACGCGGATCTCTGGACCGGCCTGCTGAAATTCAAAGCCCGACTCGCCTCGGATTCTCGAGCGAAAAACCGAAATCTGGGCAAGTGAGTGGAAAGGGCATTTGCGGCCATGTAGCAAATACCTTACCCAATCCGCGCTAAAGCCCGGTCCAATCGTTGGAACACGCGCTCCTTTCCAAGAATGGCGAGGAGATGATACAGGCTGGGCCCGGCCGGGTTTCCGCAGCACGCCAGCCGCGTCGGGTGCACCAAAACGGCAGGCTTCACTCCAAGTTCCTCTGCAACTGCTTTTAGAGTGCTGCCGATAGCATCAGGGTTGAAAAGCTCAAGTTTCTCCAGTGCGCTGCGAAGTTTCAGCAAGCGCGGTTTGTTTTCCGGCGTCAGCTCGCGCGTGCTGGCTTCTGGGTCGTACACGACTTCATCCGTGAAATAGAATCCCGCGTACGCAGGCAGCTCGCTAAATAATTTCACCTTGCCTTTGCAAGTGTCGAGGGCTGCCTTGACGTATTCCGAAGGGAATTTGTCCACGGGGCGGCCGGCACGGCGCAGCGCCTGAACAGAGAGCTCATAGAATCGTTCGCTTTCTATCTCGCGCAAGTACTCGCCGTTGAGCCAAGCCAGCTTGGCTATGTCAAAGCGGGCGTTGTGGCGCAGGATTCCTGTCAACTCAAATAATTTGATGAGCTCCGTTAATGGCAGCCTCTCGCGATTGCCTTTAGGAGACCAGCCTAGCAAGGCCAGGTAGTTCACCAGCGCTTCCGCGATATAGCCTTGCTCCATGTAGGTAGTGAGGGAAGCGCCCTGGTCGCGCTTGCTCATCTTGGTGCCGTTGCTGTTCAAAATCAGGGGGATGTGGGCGTAATGAGGCGGCTCTTCTCCGAAGGCGCGAAACAGTGCCAGGTGCTTCGCTGTATTACTCAAATGGTCCTCGCCGCGGATGACGTGGGTGATTTTCATCTCAAGATCGTCCACGACGTTCACCATGTGAAACACCGGCTGGCCGTCGGAGCGAACAATGATGAAATCCGGATCCGCCTGTTCGCGGTCGGTTAATTCGCGAAGCACAGCGCCAACGACCAGATCCTGAATCAAGATTGGCTCGCGGCTCATCCTGAACTTTACCGCGCCGTCCTGTTCGTACGCCAGTCCGCGAGAGAGTAGTCCCTCAACCCTTTGCTGGTAGTTTTTCTTGCGCTGGCTTTGAAAATACGGGCCGTACTCACCCTTGCCCGGAGCAGTCGCATCCCCGGTCAGAGGCCCTTCGTCCCAATCCAAGCCAAGCCACCTTAGGCCGTTCAGGATGACGTTGACGGCCTCCTGCGTGTTGCGCGCGACATCCGTATCTTCTATGCGCAGAATGAAGGTTCCGCCGGTGTGACGGGCGTAGAGCCAATTGAACAAGGCCGTCCGCGCACCGCCAATGTGCAGGTATCCGGTCGGACTGGGCGCGAATCGAAGGCGCGGTTTCATGGAAACAGCATACAGAGTGGTCGAAGAATTAAAACGCGGAAGAGGATTCCGGCGAGGGGTTGGCGCTCGTCAATCCTGCACGCCTTGCATCGAGCACGGTCAAGATCTCGCACAGCGCAGTGAGGCGAGGCACGGCAACGCTGGCATTTTGTGCCTGGCGGAGAGGCTCCCGAAAAAGGCTGTCCAGTTCGAGCGGTCGTCCTCGCTCGAAATCGATCAAAGTGGAGGCTTTGTAAGCGCCCATCGTTCGCGTGCTCTCGATTTGTTTGTCTGCCAGCGCCGCAGCGATATTGAAACCAAGCGCGCGCGCAGTGGCGAAAACTTCATTCATCAACTCACGGACAAGCTGCTCCCATTTCGCGTCAGCCAGCAGTTGGTCGGTAGTAAGACAGGGACCATGCCGAAGGCCAGGGTCTGTGTCGAAGCGGCCTGACACCACCGCTTCGTAACCCGCTGCGCTCGCCACCCCAAGACCATTAAACGGAATATTCCACATCAACTTCTCCCAATGCGCCCGCGCGAGGTTATCGGTCACTTTGCACGGCACTCCTGCGTTACGAAACATCGAAGCGATATCATGGGTGCGAGGCTCTGGAAATCTTTGGAATTCTCCGACCACAACCAGGCCGTGGTCCAAATGATGGATGAGTCCCGGCTCGATGCGATTCAAGCACACGAAGCACAAGCCCGCCAGAATCTGCTCGGCCTGAAAGAGCCGAGCGAGATGCTCCTCGTTCCCTAGGCCGTTCTGCAGCGTCATGATCGCCGTAGCCGGCCCCGCCAGCGGCAGCAACAATCGCGCGTACTCCGCGTTCGCCGTCGTCTTCAGCCCGATGAGAACCAGGTGGCAACGGCCGATTTGTTCGGGCGCGATCGCGCATTTCGGCCGGACGCGAATATCGCCTTGCGTACTGCGGATTAGCACGCCATGGCGGCGAACGACTTCATAATCCGAGCGGAGAAGAAAATGGACCTCTTCGCCTGCGTGGGCGAGTTTGGCGCCGTAAAAACTGCCGACGGCGCCGCAGCCAACAACCGCGATTTTCAAGCCAGAACCAAATGCCGAAGTGAGGGCAATTCGCAGTGCCGAAATGCAGGTTAGCTACAACTCCGGCACTCCAACCCTTCAACGCGCAGTCAGCAAAAAAGGCACTCTGAACTCGTCAGAGTGCCTTGTGAGAAATCGACCTTACTTGGCCCCGAGGATGGCGTCCTTGGCAGCTTTGGCGACGCGGAATTTAACAACGCGCTTAGCCGGAATTTGAATCTGCTCGCCGGTGGCGGGGTTGCGTCCGATGCGGGCGGCGCGATTGACCAGAACCAGTTTCCCGAGGCCCGGCAGGGTGAAAGTATTCTTAGCTTGCTTGTAAGCCAACTGAACGATGCTGTCGATGATCTCAACGGTTTGCTTCTTCGTGAGCCCATTCTTCTCTGCAATTGCGGCGGCGACTTGTGATTTGGAGAGTGCTTTCGACATAATATTGTGTGTTGTTGTTGTTCGGTTTCGGACTTCAAGTCGTTTGACTTGAGTTCGTATTAAAGCCGTTCGCGCTCACCGCGCAAGTAGAAAATGCGAAAAATCATCAACAAAATTCGGGTCTTTTTCGGCATCGACACAAGGCCGTACAGACGACCAGGTGGAGTACGCGCGGCGTGAGTTCGCTGACCGCCGGCACACGATCTCCCGTCGGGCTTGACATCGCTGCTCGTTGCCCCATTATCTGGTCGTGGCCCTCTTCTCGATCCAAAACGAGTTTCAGTACGAGATCGTCCGCAAGATCTTTGAAGGCGGCATGGGTGTCGTGTACGAAGCCGAGCAGCTCGGCGCGCGCGGCTTCGTCAAGCGCCTCGCCATCAAAGTCATTCGCCAGAATTACGCGACCCAGAAACAGTTCATCGACAACTTCATTGGTGAAGCCAAACTGGTCGCCGACCTCATCCACACGAATATCGTCCAGACGTATCACCTGGGCGAGACCCGAGGGGTTTACTTCATCGCGATGGAGTTGATCCGAGGGGTGAACCTGGAGCAGTTTGCGCAGCAGTTAACGGATAAGCGCCGCGTGTTGCCCAAGGAACTGGCCGTGTTTATCGTCAGCCGCGTGGCGCGCGGCCTGGCTTACGCCCACGCCAAGACCGACAAAGACGGCAAACCCCTTGGAATCGTCCATCGCGACGTGAGTTTCAAGAACATCATGATCGCATTTGAGGGAGACGTGAAGCTGACCGATTTCGGAATCGCCAAGGCCCGAGGTTTTTTGGTGGATAATGAAGGGGAGGTGGTGGCCGGCAAGGCCGATTACATGAGCCCGGAGCAGGCAAATTTCCAAATAACCGACAAAAGGTCGGACCTGTTCTCCGCTGGCGTGGTCCTCGCTCACTTGCTTTTGGGTAAAAACATTTTCAAGGGCGCCTCGCCGGAGGAATCGCGGCAGCGCATGATGAATATGCCGATCCCGGACTTTTCCACGCTCGATGAGCGGATCGATGCGCGGCTCAACGAGATTCTGCAGCGTGCCCTCATGCGTGAGGTTGACAAGCGCCATGCGAGCGGCGACGAATTGCTCTATGATTTGGAGCATTACATCTATCATTCCGGCTACGGGCCGACGAATGAGACACTCGGAAAGTTCATTCGCGAGCTTTTCGGACAGACGGTTCCGCCGGCTGCTCCCAAAAGCGCCTCCCAGATCCAGGAGCACACCGAGCGACTTTACGTCGGAACCTGATCGACCGCCGCCGCACGACTGGCTGGCCAGAATCCAGCGCCTTCCATTATGAGCTCCGCCGGGCCCAATTCCGTCTTGCGCCTTGGACTCATACAAACCGCCTGTTCGGCCGACCCCGCGGTGAACCTGGCGAAAGCTCTCGATTGCGCCGAGCGCGCTGCTGCGGGCGGTGCGCAAATCATTTGCACCCAGGAGTTGTTCTGCTCTCAATACTTCTGTCAGACCGAGGATCACAAATTCTTCAAGCTCGCGGAGCCAATTCCGGGTCCGACGACGGAAGCGTTTCAAAAATTGGCCAGCGCCAAGGAAGTGGTCGTCGTTGCCTCGATCTTCGAGAAGCGCGCCGCCGGTGTCTATCACAATGCCGCGGTGATCATTGACGCGGACGGCTCAGTGCTCGGGCGATTCCGTAAGATGCACATTCCTGACGATCCGCTGTATTACGAAAAATTTTATTTCACGCCGGGAGATCTGGGCTTCCGCGCCTGGCGAACGCGCTATGCCAAAATCGGTGTATTGATCTGTTGGGACCAATGGTATCCCGAAGCAGCGCGGCTAACCGCACTGCAAGGCGCCGAGATTCTTTTTTATCCAACCGCCATCGGGTGGCATCCCTGCGAAAAAGCGGAGCACGGCGAGCGGCAGCATAGCGCCTGGGAAACCATCCAGCGCGGCCACGCGATCGCCAACGGTTGTTTCGTCGCGGTCGCTAACCGTGTCGGACACGAACAACTCTCCGGCGAAGGCATCGAGTTTTGGGGCCAGAGTTTCGTGGCGGGCACCTCAGGTGAAATTTTGGCTAAAGCTGGCGCCCGGGATGAACAGGTGTTGATTGTTCCGATCGATATCCGGAACGTCGAGCTGACGCGGACACACTGGCCTTTCCTGCGCGATCGACGCATCGACGCGTACGCAGATCTGACAAGGCGTCTTGTGGATTGAGTGGTTGACCGCGTGCAGACCGAGCCCGCCACACGGAAAAACTACCGGGGCCGCCTGGCGCCTTCACCTACCGGTTTGCTCCACCTGGGCCACGCGCGCACGTTTTGGACCGCGCAGACGCGCGCGTGGACTGCGGGCGGTACGTTGATCTTGCGAAACGAAGACCTCGATCGTGCCCGTTGCAAGCCGGAATTCGCTGCGGCCCTGCTTGATGACCTGCGCTGGTTTGGTTTTCTCTGGCAGGAAGGACCGGATTGCGGGGGCGCGTTTGGGCCCTATTCACAAAGTGAACGCCACGCAATGTATGTGGCGGCGTTCGATAAACTGGGTACGGGAGGTTTCCTCTATCCTTGTGCGTGTTCGCGCCAGGATGTCTTGCGGTCGCTCCAGGCCCCACACGGAGGCGAGGACGAGCCGATTTACCCCGGCACTTGCCGGCCCTCCAGCTCCTCTCCCTCGACCCTCGCCTCTCAACCCTCGGCACTTCGCCACAACTGGCGCTTCCGTGTTCCGGATGGAGAAGTGATTTCGTTCCTCGACGGGCATTTCGGTTCGCAGCAATTTATCGCCGGCGTGGATTTCGGCGATTTTGTTGTGTGGCGTCAGGACGATGCGCCCGCTTACCAACTCGCCGTGGTCGTGGATGATGCCGCCATGCAGATCACGGAAGTCGTACGGGGTGCCGACCTGCTGAAATCCACCGCTCGACAATTGCTCATTTACCGCGCACTTGGGTTGGAGCCTCCGGAATTCTTTCATTGCCCGCTGCTGCTCGATGATAAAGGCACCCGACTGGCCAAGCGCCACGACGCTCTCAGCCTCCGGGCACTTCGAGCCAACGGACGCACGCCGGACGATCTCTCCGCCAGTTGGGCCGGAAGCGATGATAACTGAGTGAGTCTGGCAAAATTTTCGAGCCTTTCAGTGGCTCAATTATTGAACACTTTTTCGCTCGACGACCCACTCCCTGACTCGCTTCTCAAGGACCTCCAGCGGCAGCGCGCCGTTGTCGAGCACCTGGTCATGGAATTGGCGGATATCAAACCTGTCGCCCAATTCTTTTGCTGCAAAGGCCCGCAACTCTTTTAACTTAAGTTCACCGATTTTGTAGGCCAGCGCCTGCCCCGGCCAGACAATGTAGCGATCCACTTCGACCGTGATGTCATGCTCGGTCTTGCTGGCATTGGCCTGGAAATAGGCAATCGCCTGCTGCCGGCTCCATCCCATTGAATGCATCCCAGTGTCCACTACCAGGCGGATGGCGCGCCACATCTCATAAGTAAGCTGGCCAAATTTCATGTACGGATCGGTGTAAAATCCCATTTCCGGCCCAAGGCTCTCCGAGTAAAGGCCCCACCCTTCGACAAACGCGATGTAACCGCCATGCTTGCGAAACTCCGGCGCGTCTTCCATCTCCTGTGCCAGCGCGATTTGCAAGTGATGACCGGGCACAGCCTCATGCAAGCTCAGCGCCTCCATCTCCCACTTGGGCCGTGTGTTGAGCGCGTACGTGTTCACCATGTACCATCCGGGCCGGCCCGACTGAGGAGCACCGGGCTCGTAATAAGCTGTTGTCTGTGATTTTTCTGCATAGCTGGGAACGACTCTGACGCCGAACGGCAAGCGCGGGAGTTTTCCGAAGAGGTGGGCCAGCTCCGGGTCAGCGCGTTTGGCGATGTCGCGGTAATCGCGCACCAGACTGTCCGCGTCGGAATAGTAAAATTTCGAATCGGTGCGCAGATATTTGCAGAAATCTGCGAAGCCACCTTTGAATCCTATTTGCGCGATCAGCACGTCCATTTCCTGGCGAATGCGTTTCACTTCGGCGAGACCAAGCTCATGGATTTCTTTTGGTGTCAGCGTGGTCGTTGTTGAAGTTCGGACGTTGTGCGCATACCAGGCTTTGCCATCGGGCAAATCACTCATCGCGATCGTTTCGCGCGTCTTCGGCAGATACGTCTTCTCAAAAAACTCGTAGAGCTTTGCAAATGCTGGAATGACATTTTGTCGCAGGGCGGTCTCGGCCATTTTTCGCAACCGCTCTTGTTCGGCTTTTGGCACTTCGCTGGGAAACTCGCGAAATGGGCCGAACATTGCGTTTTTGTCCAGCTCCTCGGTCATCTGATTCTTGATCTGCTGCGGCACGTCCCGGAGCGTGATTCGCGGCGGCGTGATTCCCGCCTCAAGCCCCTTCGACAGCAGCGAAATAGTCTGGTCGATGAGGGCGGGCGCCGAGTTCAGGCGGGCGAGCAAATCCTCGTAGTCCTTCACGCGTTTTCGCGGTGAAAACTCCAGCACGCGTGCTACCTCCTGCTGCACGCCGACCATTTGATTGATCGGCATTAGCTCCCCCTTGAAGCGCGCCCCATCGATTGTGTCCTGCTGATTTCTCAGGAACAGGTCGTAGTTCAACTGATCACTCGCGCTGAGCTTCGACCAATCGATCGACCGGAGGACGCGCATCGGCGCTTGCAGCTCGTGTTTTCGGCGATCGATCGCTTCCAGCGAAACATCGCTCCAGCGATCGTTCTGGCCCGGATAGCCAACCATGGTGGCAAATTCCGGGCTTTCACGCATGGTGTGCTCCCAATCCAGCGTAAATAGCTCGTGCAGCCGCTGAGCGTCGTTTCCCTTCCTGGCAGCCAGCCTGGCGCAGTTCTGGTCGAACTGAGATTCGGCGCAACAGACGGAAGTGGCGGTGAGAGCGAGCGAGGCAACCACGAGCCGGGGCCAGCGAACAGACATAGGTCCATAAAGGTTTATCCAGGGAAACGTCATAGCTGCAGGATAGAGCTCGGACCGTGCGGCGGCAAGGCCGGGCGGAACGGTGTTCCGCGGATTCGGCTCGCCTCAAACTCGCGTTTCTCGATAAAAGGTGGCCACTTGAACTTCACCGTTCCACCGCGTGCCGCCGCGCTCTCAGCGGTCATCCTCTGGGGACTTTCTTTCGTGGCCACCAAAGCGGCGCTGCACGAATTGTCGCCTCTAACGCTGATTTTCACTCGTTTCGCGCTTGGGGTAGGCTTCTTGCTCCTCCTCCTCCGGGGTCGGGGCGTGAATCCCCTGCCGCCGCGCTCGGACTGGCGGGAGCTGGCGGTCATGGGCTTTTTCGGCGTCTTAGTTCATCAGATGCTCCAGGCCTTCGGGCTGACGGTGACAACGGCAGTCCACACTGGTTGGTTGATCGGCCTGATCCCGATCTGGTCGGCCTTGCTCTCCGCAGTGCTGCTCCATGAGCGCTTTGGTGGACTAAAACTGGCCGGCCTACTCGGCGGCTTTGTGGGCGCGATGCTCGTGATTTCCAGAGGCCAGTTCAGTCAGCAAACCTTGCAAATGCCTGCGACGCGAGGTGATTTTTTGATTCTCCTGAGCACGGTTAATTGGGCCGTTTATTCCATCCTTGGCCATGCCACCATCAGGCGGCTTGGGCCAACTCGCGCGACGGCCGGTGCGATGCTCTTCGGCTGGGGGATGCTGGCCCCGTTGTTCATTTTGAATCGAGGCTGGCAGGAATTGCCCCACGTCTCTCCTGGTGGTTGGGGCGCCGTCTTTTTCCTCGGAATCGGGTGCTCCGGCCTGGGCTATCTCTTTTGGTACGGAGCGCTGGAACGCATTGAAGTGTCGCGCGTGGCGGCCTTTCTTTATGTTGAACCGATTGTGACACTAATCGCGGCAGTGCTCTTATTGAATGAACCTGTCCGAGCAACGACTGCCGTCGGAGGACTGCTGGTGTTGCTGAGCGTTTTCCTCATGCAACGCGCACCTAGTTAACAGCTTCATACCGTGTAGCCGCCGACGTGATTCGGCGCTGGTCTGGATATCGGACAGCATGCGCCAACTGACGTCGACGACTACGGCCGCAGAGTTTGACTTTCGACTTCGGCGGCATAGGATGGGGTCTGGAGCATGAAAGTGTTTCTCGCATTGCTCGTGGGCATTCTCGTGGGAGCTGCCGCCGTTTGGTTTTATCACACCGGCCGCGGCAAGTCGGCCGTCCAGGCCGCCGGCGAGGAGATTGTCAGCGCCGGCAAGTCCGCCCGGGACGCCGTGCAGGAGAAGATCCGCGTCCTGGAGCTGCGGCCCGAGCAAGTGCGGGAGGATCTTGCCAAGACCGGCCGGGTAGTCCGGCGCAAGGCGCGTGAAACCGGTCAGGCGATTGCGGACGCAACTGCCGATGCTCGTGTGACCGCGGCTATCAAAGCCAAGCTGGTGGCGAACCTGGAACTCTCGGCCTTAAGCATCTCCGTTAATACGACCGGCGGTGTTGTGACATTGTCGGGAACGGTTCCCTCTCCGGAGGCCATCAGCAAAGCGATGCTGCTGGCAATGGAGACTGACGGTGTGACCGAAGTCATTTCAACATTACAGGTAAAACCTCCCGCGAAGAAGGGTTGACCGGTTCAGGGTCGATTCGACGCGGAAAGGACCGTAGCCGCCGACGTAAGGAGGCGCTGATCAGTTTTGGAGGTAGCAGGTTGGACTTTTCAGTCAGTGCCTCCTTACCTCGTCGGCTACATCTTGGATCCGCCTCGTACCGGTTGTTCTTACCATTATTGGCTTCCCCGACTCGGCTGCCGTGAGTAAGTTGCGTTCATGAGCACATTCGCCGTGGGCCCCGACAAGGAAAGCCAACTGGCGGAGCGCATGGCCGCTCTGGGCGTGAGGGAGTCCGACATCGAGGAAACTTTTGTCCGGTCCGGCGGCCACGGCGGCCAGAATGTGAACAAGAGCGCCACTTGCGTGATGCTGCTGCACCGGCCGAGCGGGTTGCAAGTCAAATGCCAGTCCACTCGCCAACAGGGCCTGAATCGGTTCCTCGCTCGCCGCTTACTGCTCGATAAAGTGGAGCGGCATCAGACCGGAGTTGTCGCGGCCGAGCGCGCCGCACGTGAGAAAATTCGACGTCAGAAACGGCGCCGCAATCGCCGCGCTAAACTGCGAATGCTGGCCGATAAATTACATCAGTCCGCCAAAAAGCAGGCCCGCCGGCTGGTAGCCATGGATTAGCCTATGAAAAAGACTGCTGCAATCGACAAGAAGACCAAAGGCACGCCACCGGGGAAGCCAGCCGGGACGAGTCCGACCGGCAAAATTCATCCGGTGATTATTTATCCGTTCAGGCAACCCGGCGATTTTTCTGACCTGCAAGCGCTTTACGAATTGGTCGCCCGGCTGGAAGCAGAGCCAGGCTTCTACGCTCGCCCGATAACCGTGATGGACCGCAAGACACATTTCGCGATGAACGGGGACAAGGCGTTTCACGATTTCCGCAGAGACGTGGTGGCGAAGCATTCGGAAATCCTGGACGCGTGGTGCGTCGATACATGCCAAATGTGGTACTCCGGCCTTGGAATGGCCTTTGAACGTGGCAAGAACAACGACGTGTACTGGTTGATTCCGGGCGATTTTAACTACGGCACGGCGGTGGGCAATGACGTGTTAGGTCGGCTGCATAATCTGCCGGAGATCATCCTGGAATTGGGCGAGGACCTCTGCATCGGCGAAATCGAGGCCGATCATAACAACCCAAAACAGCTCATCGACACTTATGGAACCTTCGCCTTGCTCTACAATTGGTTTCCGACCGAAGCGGAAGAGATACGACAGTTTACCGAGCGGCCGCGGTCGGAGTTTTTCGCCCTGGGCCACAATTTCTTGCGGGAAGTACTGGCGCAACGCTGGTATGCCTATGAGCAGACCGTGGTGATGCTGTTGCAGGCGGTTTTCGCAAAGAAGCGCATTAGCCGGTTTTTTGTTGGTAATATTTCCGACCTGCCGGAAGGGCGCGAGTCGGTGGCTTCGGCGTTGCAACAGGTCGAGCGCACCGAACGAGTTCTCAAAGCGCTTTGGCGCGAGCGCCATCAAGCGAAAGCGAGTTGGTTCGAGGATTATAGGCTCCTCGAAGCTCAATCTGAGCACGTGCGGCGCACGGCCCTGACGATCTTCCAACATCTCCTGGGCTGACCCCGGTTTTGGCTACCGGGGATTCTCCCGGGAGGGTCCGTAATCTTTGGCGCGTCGAAAAGTTGCGCGCGTTCCGCGAGCGATTATCTTTGAAGCAGTAGGAAGAGTTGCGCTCCCACCACGCTGGGCAGGCGAAACCGAT
Organism: uncultured Verrucomicrobiota bacterium; assembly: GCA_964446585.1. Taxonomy (GTDB): domain Bacteria; phylum Verrucomicrobiota; class Verrucomicrobiia; order Limisphaerales; family UBA8199; genus CAYUPI01. Next base: position 46,618 of record CAYUPI010000021.1, on the reverse strand, counting down.
GACGCCGCACATATGAAGATCCTGTTGCAGAACCTCCACACCAAGCTCTACTTCAGCCTATTGGGGGCCTGGACCTCAAACCCCAAGGCGGCCTACGATTTCCGCCACTCCGAGCGGGCGCTTGATTTCGCTCATCGCACCGAACTCACCTACTTTCAAGTTGTCGTTGAATTTCTAGACCCGGCATGGAATAAGGTTGTGCCCTGTCCTGTCCCCATCGCCACTCTCTCCCGGCAGGCTCGCGGCTAGGTCGCAGGGATATTTCACCGAAGCTCTCTCAAAATTGTAGGAGCCGACGTCAGGAGGCTCTGATCAATTTTGAATTTTGGATTGATCCTTCGGCCAGAGCCTCCTGACGTCGGCTCCTACAATTTCGGGAACGAACATGCTCTTGTCCCGCTAGCATGAGACGATATCCTCGGCCTGGATTTTTAGATGGAACTCAACATTTATGCTCCGCTGCCGCAGCGGAAGGATTTTCGAATCGGCATCCTCGGCAGCGGGTTCATCGTCAATGACTGTCACCTGGTCGCCTACCGCAAAGCAGGTTTCAACCCGGTGGCGATTGCTTCCCGAACTCGCGCTCGTGCCGAGCAGGTAGCCAACTGGCATCAAGTTCCCAAAGTCTATGATACCTATGATCAACTGCTGGATGATCCCGGTATCGAAGTGTTGGACGTGGCGGTGCCGCCTCAGGCGCAACTGGGCTTTATCAAAACCGCGTGTGCCCGGAAAACGGTCAAAGGCATACTGGCGCAGAAACCGCTGGGCATGAACTATGCCGAGGCCGAAGAAGCCGTCGCAGCGTGCGAAGCCGCCGGCATCACCCTCGCCGTGAACCAAAACATGCGCTACGACCATTCCGTGCGCGCCGCCAAGACCCTTCTGGACAATGGCACAATCGGTGAACCGGTTCTTGCAACGATCGAAATGCGCGGTATTCCTCACTGGATGGATTGGCACAAGGATCTCGGCTGGCTGACGCTCCGCATAATGTCGATACATCACCTGGACACATTCCGATATTGGTTCGGCGAACCGGAAGGAATTTATTGCAGCGTCCGGCCCGATCCGCGCACCAGGTTCCAACACCAGGATGGGATCTGCACCTACATCCTGGAGTTCAGCAAGGGCCTGCGGTGCGTTGGCATTGACGACACCTGGACCGGCCCGGCAAAGGAAGATTGTCCGAGCGAGAATTATATTAGATGGCGCATCGAGGGATTAAATGGCCTGGCCATCGGCGACATCGGCTGGTGCAAAGACCCTTACACGACACCTTCCACGATTCGCTATGCCGCCCGGGGCCAGACGACATTCCAATGCCCGGTCTGGCCTGAGAGTTGGTTTCCGGACGCGTTCATTGGGACGATGGCGCAACTGCTTGTCGCCCTGGAAACCGTAACCGAACCAGCCATCAGCGGCCGCGATAATTTGAAAACGATGGCACTGGTCGAGGCTGCCTATCTGAGCGCCGCACAGTTCAGATCGGTTGAACTGAGCACGATATTGGCCGCCAAAGGCGTGCCGGTGCGGCCCGAACTAAGACGCCAAGGGTTCTTCAGCCGATTGTTTTCGCCACCGGAAATTGCGGTCGGCCAATCACGGAGTGCATCGATCTCTGATGAATGTCTGAACAGCTTCACTCCCAGGGCGCAGCAGGTATTGGTTCTAGCACGCAAGGAAGCCGATCGACTGAACCACCACTTTGTTGGGACGGAACATCTCCTGTTAGGGTTGATCAGCTTGGGCCAAGGCGTCGCGGTCAACGTGCTCTTGAAGCTCGGTCTCGACCTCGAATCGGTCAGGGCCGCGGTGAGAAAAGAGGTCGGCGTTGCGCCAGACCAGAAGATAATCGGCAATGTCCCCTTCACACCTCGCGTCAAGAAAGTCCTCGCGCTGGCAGCAAAGGAAGCCAAGGCACTACACCACACCTACATCGGAACCGAACACATCCTGCTGGGGCTGCTTCAAGAGGACGAAGGGCTGGCTGCTCGGGCCCTGAAAACATTTGGCGTGAACCCGGAAACCACGCGCCAGGAAATCCTCAAAGAACTCGACCCAAATTTCGGCAAATAGCCATCCACTCGTCACGCATCACGCATCACGCATCACGTTTCACGTTTCACGTTTCACGCATCACGCCCCATGAAACTCGGCCTCATCAACAGCGCCTTTTACCAGGCTGGTGTGCCCACCGTCACCGGTCTGAACCACATCGCTCGCATCGGTTTCGATTGCGTCGATATCGCCACGGAGGCGGTGGGCATCTCGCGAGCGGAGGTGCGTCGGGTGGCGCGGGCGACCGAACGGCTGGGCTTGCCCGTCATTTCGTTGCCGTTCACAGCCTCGGGCTTAATCGATTTTCAGAAACCGGTGCGCGAATTTCACATCGAACGATGCAAGCGGTTCATCGATCTGGCGCGAACCTGGAGCGGGAAAAACATCCTGGTTGTGCTGGGCGAATATATCTGGCAACGCGAAGTCATCCCGCCTGAGCGGCAATGGCAATGGGGACTGGAAAGCTGCCGCCGGTTGGGCGATTATGCGGACAAGAAGGGAATTGATATCGCCCTGGAGTTGGAGCCATTCCGCCTCAGCCTGCTCAATAGCGTGGACACTATGGTCCGGTTCGTGAACGAGTGCCGCCATCCGCGTGTGCGGGCCAATGTCGACATCAGCCACCTCGTTTTGTCTGACGTTGGCCCCGGCGAAATAAAGAAGCTCAAAGGCAAAGCGATCCACGTCCATCTCAGCGATTGCGATGGCAAGGTGCACGGCGATCTGCCGCCGGGCCGGGGAGTCGTGAAGTTCGGGCCTTATTTGCAGGCCATCAAGGAGCTAAAGATGGATGGCGTCATTTCCATCGAGCTCGAGTACGCGCCCGATCCCTCCAGAGTCGTCGAATGGGTGACCGAAGCTTATCGGGAAACGGCCAAACGCATGGAGTTGGCGGGATTAAGGGATAAGCCTGTAAAAAGTTAAAGCGCGAAAAGCCTTACCTTCGGATTGTGTAGCCGCCGACGTCAGTCGGCGGAAGTCGAGTATCCGTTGAACGAAATCCGCCGACTCACGTCGGCGGCTACAGGCTTCACCGCTTCGACGATTCAACCTCTGTCTTACGAACCTGACTCAACAGACCAACGGCCAGGCCGGCGGCAATCGCGAGGCTTCCCAAGAAGTGTCCCCAGTGCAGTTTCTCGCCCAGCCACAGCGCCGCGACGGCGACCCCGAAAACCGCCTGGGCGAAGATCGTCAATGCCGCGACACTGATCGGACAATCACGAATCACCAGAAACCAAACAGTGTAGCCGACGGAAGTGCAAACAACTCCGAGAGCAGCCAGCAGGAGCCAGGAGAGGGCGGGCAGCGATGCGGCAACGTGAAGCGTCGCCGGGCCATCGATCACCAGATTTGCCGCCGTGCCCACCGCCAGCGAAATCGCCAGCATCTTCATTGCACTGGCCCGCATGACGATCGGTTTGCCCATGACCGTATAGGCCGCTTCGCACAAGAACGACGAGATGAAGATCAAGCTCGCCGTCAGTCCCGTCCACTGGAAATCCGCCCGCCAAATGCCATTGAGCAAGCCGACTCCGAGCATGCCCAAAGCAAATCCCAGCAGCCGGCGCGGCCCGATATGCTCACCCAGAAAGAGGGCCGCTACTACTGAAGTCACTAGTGGCTCCAGCGCCATCAGCACCGCCGAATTGCCCGCGGTCTCCAATTGATTGCCGTACACCTGCAACCGTTGTCCGAGAACGTATAGCATCAGCCCCATGAAGCAGGACCGGACCAGATCGTTGCCGCGAGGCGAGATTCCGGGCAACCAGGGCCAAGCGACCAGCAACGAGATGGCTGCCAGGCCGAAACGAAGTGTCACAATGCTGCCGCTCGAAACCGCTGGGCCGAGCGCTTTGTAGGCCGAGAACACAGCGCCCCAGAAAAAGTTCATTGCCAGGAGCAGAATCAGGTGCGCCGGTTTCATGTTGTTCAGATGGCGGCGCCGAAGAAATAGATTTGCCCGCTGGGTGGCAAGCAGGGAGTTGGCAGGACGATGCAATGTAGCCGCCGAGGTAAGTAGGCGGTGACTGGATTTTGGATTGTGGATGTTGGATTTCGGATATTTGACTCAGATTCCGCTTGCCTGTGCTCGCGCTCCTTCTAAATTCGCGCCGTGGACGATTCTCAACTCAGAGAATACTTGCCAGTGCTCATGCTCGGCCTGCTGGCAGTGGCCTTTTCTTTTGGCATGTTGATCCTGTCGGTCCTGCTGGGGAAAAAAGGCAAGCGCACGCCGATCAAAGACACTCCCTACGAATGCGGCATGCTCCCGATCGGCGAAGGCAGCACGCGGCTCTCGGTAAAGTTCTACCTGGTTGCAATGCTGTTCATCCTTTTCGACATCGAGGTGGTGTTCCTCTATCCCTGGGCTGTGGTTTACAAATCGATGCTCAAGGAAAGTCCCGGCCTGATTCTGGGCTCGATGCTCACCTTCCTGGCGGTGCTGCTCGTCGGCTACGTTTACGCGCTCAAAAAGGGGGCGTTTGACTGGAAGTCGTAATACCGGGAGCGCGGATTTTTTTGTGGGCGTTTCCCGGTCTTGGCGCATCGCGCATCTCGATATGATAAAGTTTGGCACCAGCGGCTGGCGCGGGCTCATCGCCCGCGATTTCACCTTCGAAAATGTGCGACTGGCCACGCAAGCCATCGCTGATTATCTGGCTGGGATCGAATACCCAAAGTCAAAGGAGGTGATCGTCGGTTACGACACGAGATTTCTCGGACGCGAGTTTTCGCTGGCAGCCGCCGAAGTGCTGGCGCGAAACGGATTGGCTCCCCTGCTCTGCCAGCGCGACGCGCCGACACCAGTAATCGCTCATTCGATCCGCGCCCGCAAGGCGCTCGGCGGGATCAACATGACCGCCAGTCACAATCCCGCGGAATATCAGGGACTGAAGTTTTCCACGTCCAATGGCGCACCCGCGCACCCGGAAGTAACGAGAGAGATCGAAGAAAACGTGACGCGCCGGCTGGCGGAGAATTGGACGTTTGATGGGGAAATTATCGGCACCTACCAATGCAAGATCTTCGATCCGCAGCCGGACTACTTCAGACAATTGCGCAAGCTCGTGGATTTCGCAGCCGTTAAGAAGGCGAAGCTCAAGGTGGCAGTCGAATTCATGTACGGCACGGGACGCGGATATCTGGACAAATTGCTTGAGGGAGCTGACGCGAAAGTCACCGCCTTTCACAACGAATTGGATCCGCTCTTTGGCGGCCATCATCCGGAGCCGAATGCCGAGGGCATGGCTGAGGTCAGCCGATTCGTCCGCCGCGGCAAGGCGCAGCTCGGACTCGGGTTGGACGGCGACGCGGATCGGTTCGGGATTGTGGACGCGGACGGCACCTGGCTGACGCCGAACCAGGTCCTGGCTTTGACGCTTTATCATTTGAAGAAAAACCGTGGCTGGACGGGCGCCGTGGTGCGCACGGTCCCGACCAGCCATCAGGTGGACGCTGTCGCCGCTCTGCTTGGTGTGGAGGTTCGCGAAACACCGGTCGGCTTCAAATACATCGGCGCTTTGATGGAAAGCGAACCGATCATTGTCGGTGGCGAGGAATCCGGCGGACTAAGCGTCAAAGGCCATGTGCCAGAAAAGGATGGCATTTTGGCGTGCCTGCTAATGGCTGAGTTGGTCGCCGCTGAACGAAAGTCCTTGGGCCGAATTTTGAAAGATCTCGAGCGACAGATCGGCCAGTTTCACACCCAACGCATTAACGTCGCGATTCTGCCGGAAGCCAAAGAGGCACTGCTCAAGCGCCTCGGTTCAGGTCTGCCAACCATCGGGCCTTTCAAGGTCGAAAAATTTATCACGACGGACGGCTTCAAGTATTTGCTGCCACAGAACGAATGGGTGGCTTTTCGCGCCAGCGGGACTGAACTGCTCATCCGCTGCTATCTGGAGGCCAAATCTGCGGCGCACTTGAAACAGCTCCGCGCCGCGTGCCGCGCGCTGCTCGCGTAAGTCAGAATTGCAGGAGCTTCCTCAAGGATGTCTCGCTCAAGCCGACTAAAGGTAGGACGCTGTCCCCGGGCCATCGCGACGCAGTCCCAACCTAGGATTTTGCTCAGGTTCCTCCGTATTCGTCGGCCCGCTGGATACATATATCCGAAAATCTGTCATTTTCGCACAGATTTCCAGTGTGGCATCTGCAAGTGAGGATGCCAATAAAGGGATCTGCCACGTGCTTCGCGAGGCGTATGGAGTGCGTCCGGCTTGCCGGCGCTTTCGACCGTCGGGGACCGCGCCAAAGCGGGAGCAAGCTCCGCGCACTCCAAACGCTTCGCGTGGTTCGGCCGCGGTTAGCCCCCTTAATAACGTCGCGCCTTAGCTGCTTTGGTGCCGGCTCCGCCGGCCTGAGGCGAGCGCGCCCTACCTTTCAGACCTCACGCCATTTGGGCAACACGCCCTGATGTCGGCTCCTACAATTGGAGCGAAGCCACCAAAACTCGCTGGTTGTCTACTTTCTCAGTTTTTTCAGAGCACGCGACGCAGGCCTTTTTACGTGTGAAATGGATTTTGTGATCGTCGCGCCATGCATGATTTGCTTTTTGTCTTTCACCTTCGCGAGGGAGTTTGCGTGCGCTTCTCTCATTAGTCTCTTCATGTACGCCTTCGGAAAATCGCCCTTGTTCTTGACGAGGATGTATCGGTACTGATTTCCCTCCCCAAGCAGAATTTCCTTCGGATCCGCAAGCTCCGCGCCCCAGTAAAAACCAAAATGCACGTTCCCGCTGCTTCGCCCAAGCGCGATCGAACAAAAGGTGTGTCCAACACGATCCGTGGGCGACCAGCCAACTGCCAGAGCGTTGTAATTGTCGTAAATGAGCTCATTGCAATCCGGGTACAAGTCCCAGATGAAATCTCTCAACCATAAAGCCCTTTCCTTCATGTCGTTGGAAAACGGCTTAAGGAACTTCAACAAATCTTCTGTCTGCTCTTTGCTCATCGGGTTGCTTTTTCGTGTCGCACGTCAACTCAAAACCTTGCCGGGCCAGTCACGCCAGGTATTGAAACAGAGCGCGCACGCGGCGTCGAGTGAAGCGTGATCGTTGGGGTTGCAGCGTGGAGCGGCCATGGAACGAAGGGCGGGGTTGAGCATTGGTTCTGATGGGATGGGCTAACATCAAAGTCAGTGCGAAATGGCGCATCTCAGGGCAAGTTCGTGAGAGCAATGGAGCAGGGTCGGCGTCGTCACCATACGAGGACTCTTGAGCAAGGCCGGGGACAAGCTGTCCCCGCCCCTATTTGTGGCGCTGTCAGGATGAGCCCCCAGTTCCGGACCTCGGCTTTTGGGCTTGAAATTCGGCCTTATTCTGTCTATTATCGAGCCAGAAAGAGCCTCATCGAATGCAGGTCCATCATAACGGCCGTTGGTCACGCGCTACGGCCAAACAGTTTGCAATCTTCCACCAAATGTTCCCACATTTTCGCTCCGCCTCACAGCTCGGTCTGCGGCTTGCCAAATCCGCCCGCCTGTCAGTAGCCAGCGCAATGATTGCCCTGGCCGGTGTTGAGCGCGCCGGCGCGCAGCCCGCCACTTTCGCCGGCAATGCCCAACACACAGCCCTCTACAGCACGCCCGCCCAGCCTTTGGCTCGAGCGCGCTGGACCACAGCGATTAATCTGGACAACTCTGGCGTGGACGCGCATTACGGCGCTCCTTTGATTACGCCGGCCAACACCGTAATCGTCCCGATAAAAACGACCAACGGTGTCCAGATTGCTTTTCAGGTGAGCGCGTTCGAAGGAGCCACGGGCCGGTTGAAGTACACGCTCACTACCGACTATATGATCGCCCCTTATGGCAATGGCTGGATACCGGCGTATCAGCCGGGGCTCGCGGCCGGCCCCTCCGGCTTGCGACTTTACTACGCCGGCGCCGGCGGCACGGTTTATCACATCGATAATCTCGATTCCGATACGCCTGGCGCTCCAGTACATGAATGTTTCTACACGAACATAAATAATTACAGCTCGAACGCCGCCGCTTTCAATGGCACCATTTTCATTAACACACCATTTACCGCCGACACAAACGGCGTCGTCTTCTTCGGGTTTCGCACGCAAGGCACGGCTCCCACTCCACTGAACACGACCAACAGCGGTTTCGTTCGAATGGATTACGCCGGCAACGCAATTTACGTGTTGGCAGGTACGGCGGCGGCCGACAATCTGATCTACCGCGACTCCCACAACTGTGCGCCGGCGCTGAGCAACGATGGCAACACGTTGTACGTGGCTGTGAAAGGCGCCAACGCCTATTATGCGTATCTTCTCGGCTTGGACAGCGCCGCACTCGCCACTAAATACCGCCGGCTGCTGCTGGATCCGCGCAATGGCAACTACGCGGGCGTCCCGGACGACGCCACGGCCTCTCCGATGGTGGCCCCCGACGGCGACGTGTTCTTTGGAGTTCGCGGCAACTTCAATTCGCCTGACGGCTCGCGAGGGTTTACGCTGCATCTGAGCGCGGATCTTCAAACCCAAAAGACTCCCTCCGGATTCGGCTGGGACTACACTGGGGCGATCGTGCCGACGAACATGGTTCCTTCCTACACCGGAGCCTCCCCTTACCTCCTTTTCAGCAAGTATAATAACTATGCTAATAGCGGCGATGGCGACGGAATCAATCGCCTCGCCTTACTCGATCCGAACGCCACTCAGATCGATCCGCATCCGTCGGCCCCCGGGTTGGTGGAAATGCGCGAAGTGATGACGGTAATCGGCTGCACGCCGGACACGAACCACCAAAGCGTATCCTTTCCCTATGCCGTCCGTGAATGGTGCATCAATACCGCGGCCGTCAACCCCGCCACCAAAAGCATCTTCGCGCCGAGTGAGGACGGCCACATTTACCGCTGGAACCTGGCGCTCAATTCGCTCGTTGAGACGTTCAGATTGACTGCGGGGTTTGACGATCCCTACGTGCCGACGGTCATTGGTCCCGACGGGGCCATCTATACGCTCAATGGCGGAACTTTCTTCACGCTGGGCGGTCTGACAAACGTCAGCATATCAATCACTTCCTCCATTCCGGACCTTCGCAACTGTGTTGTAGGGCAACCAGTGACGTTCACTGCGATTGTCACCAACCTGGACTCCCTCGGCCCAGCCCCGACCGGCACTGTCACTTTCCTGGATCTGACCTATCACAATCTGAACGCCGAAACCAACACGCTGGCAGCCAATGTACCGCTGGTGAACGGAGTCGCAGCCGTAACCACCTCCGCACTGAGCGCGGCAACCAATTCCACATATCTTGGCAACCATTTCATTTCAGCCACCTACAGCGGAGACTCCTCGTTTCAGGCCGCCGCCGCGACGCTCATCCAAAAGGTACATGCCAGCGCTTCCACAACCTCCCTTGTCTCCTCCAACTTCGGCAACTCCGTCACGTTTACCGCGACCGTAGCCTCCAGCCTGCCGGGTGCCGGAACACCTTCGGGGATGGTTTCGTTTTGGGATGGCTCGTCCTTCCTCGCCCAAGTCCCGCTCAACGGCAGCGGACGCTCTACCTTCACCGCAACAAATCTGGGTGGCGCCAGCCACTCCGTTACGGCGAGTTACGCTTCCGACACGATTTTCGCGTCAAGCGCTGGGAGCCTTATCCCGACGCCGCCGTACCTAATTGGACCAGCCGTGCTGAGCAATGGCGGCTATCAGTTGAACTTCACTAACATCAGCGGAGCGCCATTTACTGTGATCTGTGCGGGGAATCTGGTGGTGCCTCAGAGTAATTGGATTGTACTCGGTTTGGCCACTGAAACTGTCCCCGGTCAATTCCAGTTTGTGGATTCCGAAACCAACAACATCGTGCAGCGGTTTTACCGCGTCCGCTCGCCTTGAGTTGAGATGATGAACAACTCTATGCCTTTGAACCTTTCGGTCATGGAGCTGAGCCTTTGCTCGACGCGGAAGAGATACCTGCTCCGACTGTTTCCTTCCCCCTCACCCCGGCCCTCTCCGCAAGGGAGAGGGGGAATTCTTTCCAGCGCTTCGGCAGTTCAAACGATGTTAGGTTCACAGACGGCCAGGCGGCGATTCTCCCTCTCCCTTGCGGAGAGGGCTGGGGTGAGGGGAAACGGGACCCAGTCTTATCTCGTGCCCGGAGTGACACCGGGAACTGTCAACGTCTATGAGTCTCCCCGGTCGAGCCGGGTGTGGCCCAAAGGATTAGAATGAGACTGGCAATTTTCCTGATTCTCGGAGGCTGGCTTTGTTCCGGAGCGTTGTTCGGGCAGGAGGCGGCTGAAGAAGCCGAGGATCAATTGTTTCACGATGACCCAGCGGCGACCTTCGCGGATCCTGTGGCCCGGCTGCAACAGGGGCTGGCCGGCGGAACTGCAAAACTCAAGTTCGAAGCCGGCCGCGGTTATCTTTCGTCCCTGCTGGAAGCATTGGGAGTGCCCGTTTCGTCCCAATCGTTAGTGTTCTCAAAAACCAGTTCACAGCGGGACCAAACCTGTCCCAGGACTCCGCGGGCCATCTATTTTTCGGATGACGTTTCCGTCGGCTTCGTGCCTGGCGCTTCCGTCATCGATTTGGCGGCCGTGGATCCGAATCGCGGTCCCATATTCTACACGCTGGAGCAAAGCTCCAGTTCGCCGCCAAAGTTCACCCGGCGCACAGATTGCCGGCAATGTCATCTGGGGCCCAAGACGCTAAATGTGCCGGGGCTGCTCGTCAAGTCGGTCTATACCGCGCCCGACGGAATGCCGCTTGCGAAGGTGGATGGGTTCGTCAATGGGCACAACTCGCCGCTCGAACAAAGGTGGGGCGGCTGGTATGTGACGGGCACACACACTGGCTCTCTCCACCTGGGAAACCTTCGCGCCACTAACCGAGACCATCCGGAGCAACTGGACCTCGCGGCCGGCGCGAACGTCACCAATTTGTGCGATCGGTTCGACACGTCGCCGTATCCCTCGCCGCACAGCGATCTGGTGGCGTTGCTGGTTCTGGAACATCAGGTGCGAATGCAAAACCTTCTGACGTGGGCAAATTATGAGACGCGAGCCGCTTTGGACCAGAAGGCACCTGCCGCAGGGATTGCGTCGGCTGCAGATGCCAGGTTCGTGGCCTCGCGGTCGGCTATCCGTGCGGAAACAGGAGTGGCCGGAGGAAACCGGTCAGACTGGGCCCAGCAGTGCATCAAGCTGGCGGGCGAGTCGCTTCTGGAATACATGCTCTGTAGAAACGAGGCGTCGCTGAAAGGACGAGTTACCGGCACTTCGAGCTTCGCGACAGAGTTTGAGCGCCGTGGGCCGCGAGATTCCAAAGGCCGGTCCCTGCGCCAGCTCGACCTTCAGAAGCGTCTGCTTAGGTACCCTTGCAGCTTCCTGGTTTACTCACCTGCGTTCGACGCTTTGCCAAAAGAGATGAAAGCCTATTTGTGGGGCCGCCTTGAGCAGATTCTCACTGGCCAGGACCAGACCGCAACTTACGCGACTTTGAAACCACAGGAACGACAGGCGGTGTTGGAAGTCCTGCTCGAGACCAAACCTGAGTTCGCGGCCTGGTTGCAAAAATGAGGGCGGTGTCCCCGTGCGAGCCACTGCTTGCGAATTGACCGCTTCTCCTGGTTGTCGCATCTTCTCGACATGTCCTCTTCCGGTTGGATCGCTCCTGCCGCGCTGCTCTGCTCGCTGAGTTTCACGTTGGCACGGGGCGCAGCCGTGACGTCGCCAGGATACTTCGACCACACCCTCCGACCGCTGTTGAAGCAGTACTGCTTCCCCTGTCATTCCTCGGAAAAGCACAAGGGTGACTTTGACATGGAGCGATTCTCGTCAGTCGCAGAGATCAAACGGCATCCGAAAGTGTGGCAGGAGGTTGCTGAGAAATTGGCAAATCATGAGATGCCGCCGGAGGAAAAGCCGCAGCCATCGGCGGCCGAACGGGAACGACTTTCGCATTGGGTGGTCGCGGTGCTCGACGCCGTGGCCCAGGAGCGAGCCGGCGATCCCGGACCGGTCGTGCTGCGGCGGCTCTCCAACGCGGAATACACTTACACCATTCAGGACCTGACGGACGTCGAGTCCCTGCAACCCGCGCGCGAGTTTCCCGTCGATGGCGCCGCCGGCGAGGGCTTCATGAACACCGGCCAGGCGCTGGTCATGTCTCCCTCGCTCCTGACGAAGTATTTCGACGCGGGCAAGGAAATCGCCAGTCACGCGGTGCTGTTGCCGGACGGCATCCGTTTCTCGCCGAAAACGACCAGACGCGATTGGACCGAGGAAATTCTGCAGGAGATTCGCGCGTTCTATCGGCAATTCACTGACCCGCGCGGCGGCGACAAGGTGAACCTTCAAGGAATTGTGTTTGAAACCAACGAAGGCGGCCGATTGCCGGTGGAGAAATACCTCGCGGCGACACTCGCCATGCGGGGCGTGGCTGCCAAAGACAATCAGGGTCTCGACGCCTTCGCGCGCGAGCGCGGCTTGAACGCCAGGTACCTGCGAGCCCTGAGCGCAACACTCTCCGCAGGCGAGCCGTCGCTCCTGCTCGACAAGTTGCGCGCACGCTGGCGCAAGGCAAAACCGGACGAGGCCGCCGAGCTCGCGGCGGAGGTAGCGCAGTGGCAGAAAGCCTTATGGAAATTCAACACGGTTGGCCATATCGGGAAGCTCGGTGGACCAAAGGCCTGGATGGAGCCGGTCAACCCGCTCATTGCGAAGCAAGAAGTGCGGCTCAAAGTTCCGGCCGCGCCTGAAGAAAAGGAAGTTACGCTTTACCTCGTCGCGTCCGATGCTGGAGATGGAAATGAGAACGATTTTGTGGTCTGGGAAAAACCGCGGCTGGTGGCGCCCGGCCGACCGGATTTGTGGCTGCGCGATGTGCGCGAAGTCAGCCGTGAGCTGGTCCAGCGTCGCGAGCGAATTTTCGCCAGCGCGGCCAAGTGCTTAAACGTGGCGGCGGAGGCAGACGCGTCTCATTACGCTACTAATATTGCTGAGCTTGCTCGCAAGCACGACATCGATGCCGAGGCGCTCGTCGCCTGGCTGGACTTTCTCGGCATCGGGGCCGGCGACGCCCTCAAGATTGATTCATGGTTTACGAACAAAATGACTAAGGTCTCAAACTATGATTTCATCAACGGCTGGGGCAGTCCCGATACGCCAAGCCTCTTTGCGAACTCATCCGACCAGCACGTGCGGATCCCCGGCAACATGAAGCCGCACGGCGTGGCAGTGCACCCCTCCCCGACGCTGCAAGCCGCTGTCGGCTGGCGCTGCCCGACGGACATCACGGCGCAGGTCCAGGCTAGGGTCACTCACGCGCATCCGGAGTGCGGCAATGGCATCACCTGGTCGCTCGAACTGCGGCGCGGCGTCACGCGCCAACGCCTGGCTTCGGGCACCGCTCAGGGAAATAAGGAAGTCAAGATCGGTCCCTTCGAGGATCTCGCCCTCAGTAAAGGAGACCTTGTTTCCGTGCTCATCGGACCGCGAGATGGCAATCACGCCTGCGACCTGACGGCGGTTGATCTTGTGCTTACCACTCTCCCTCTCGCCGGAGTGCGCCCGTCCTCGGGCGCAGCAATTTCCCAGTCGCCAAAGGCATCACGAGAATCCAGCGATCCGGCCCCGACAGGGCATGCTGCGCCCGAGGACGGGCGCACTCCGCCAAACGCATCCTCGAACTCACTGACATGGGACTTGGCTGCCGACGTATCCACCGACGTGCTCGCCGGAAATCCTCACGCAGACCGCTTCGGCAATGAAGGCGTGTGGCACTTCTACACCGAGCCGGATAACGGCGGCAACGGTGTCGCCGTATCAATTCCTGCCGGCTCGCTCCTCGCCAGGTGGCAATCGGCGTCGAAGGTTCAAGAGAAACGGAAGCTGGCTGACGAGTTGCAGAATTTACTCACATCCGGGCCGCTGGGTGCGAAGGACAGTCCTGATGTTAAGTTATATCAACAACTCGCCTCGCTCAGAGGACCTTTGTTCAACCTCAAACCAGGTAGCCGCCGACGTGAGGAGGCGGACTCTACCAACGCACCAACTTCCCACGCGACGGCTCATCGCAAACAGCTCCCGAAGACCACACCTGACGCGCAAGACTCTGGCTGGGGACTCGATCCCGCGCTCTTCGGCCTGCACCCAAACGAGCAGACTAACGACGCACGCATCACGCATGAGATCGACCCCGCCAGCCTCTACGTCCACGCCCCTTCAGTGATCGAATTTCGCCTCCCCGCCGACCTGGCGGCAGGCTGTGAGTTCGTCACCACCGGCATGCTCGAATCCGAGGTGGGCGCTGAAGGCAGCGTGCAGCTTCAGGTCCTTACCACCAAACCTGACCGCGATTCTGGGCTTTTACCTGCCACGGTCACGGCAACTCAAGCCAATGGACCGTGGACGTCTGACAATCGAAGGATCGCCCTGGCCACACCGGTTGTCGTGAACGAGCACAGCCAGGTCCGACAGCGGTTCGAGGCCGCCTTCGAGGAATTCCGGCTATGGTTCCCTACGGCGCTGTGTTACACCAAAATCGTTCCGGTCGATGAAGCAGTCACTTTGACCTTGTATTATCGTGAAGACGACCAGCTTGCGCGCCTGATGCTCGATGATGAGCAGAAGGCGAAGCTCGACCGCATGTGGGATCAACTCCACTACATCAGCCACGACGCTCCGCAACTAGTCGATGCCTTCGAGCAACTCTGGCAATACGCGACCCAGGATGCCGACCCGAAGGTGTTCGAGCCGTTGCGCAAGCCCATCCAGGAACGCGCTGCGGCCTTCCGGCAGCGGCTCATTGATACAGAGCCGAGGCATGTTCGGGCAGCACTCGATTTCGCCAATCGGGCCTACCGACGCCCCCTAAGCGCCAGTGAACAGGAGGATCTGCAAGGCCTTTATCGTCGGCTTCGCGAGCAGGAGGTCGCTCACGATGAAGCTATCCACCTCCTGTTGGCGCGCGTTTTGGTGGCGCCAGCGTTTCTGTATCGTGCTGAAAATCCAGGCCCCGGCGTGGCCCAGGTGGCCGTTAACGACTGGGAACTTGCGAACCGGCTGAGCTACTTCCTCTGGTCCTCGATGCCTGACCCCGAGCTGGCTGCGAACGCCGCGGCGGGTAAACTGCACAAGCCGGAAATCCTGGCGGGGCAAACCCGGCGGATGCTGGCCGACGCGCGCGTGCGGCGGCTGGCGATCGAGTTCGCTTGCCAGTGGCTGCATATCCACGACTTCGACACCCTCGACGAAAAGAGCGAGCGCCACTTTCCCACCTTCGGCGGCCTGCGAGCCGCAATGTACGAGGAATCGATTTTGTTCTTCACCGATTTGTTCCGGAGAAACGAGTCAGTTCTAGATATTCTCGATGCCGATTACACCTTCCTCAATCAATCGCTGGCGGAACATTATGGCATTTCCGGCGTGAAAGGATCGGAATGGCGGCGCGTGGAGGGCGTCAGGAAATTCGCGCGCGGCGGCATCCTCGGCCAGGCAAGCACGCTGGCCAAACAATCCGGGGCCTCGCGGACCAGTCCTATTCTGCGAGGCAACTGGGTGGCCGAAGCGCTCCTCGGAGACAAACTGCCCAAGCCACCCAAGGACGTTCCCCGACTGCCCGAGGACGAAGCCACGGAAAATCTTACCGTTCGGCAATTGACCGAGAAACACGACACCGACCCCCGCTGTTTTGTGTGCCACCGGCGCATCGACGCCTTCGGCTTTGCCCTTGAAGGATTCGATGCCATCGGCCGCCGCCGAGAGCACGACCTCGGCGGCCGCCCTATCGATTCAAGGGCAAAAGCGATGGACGGCACCCAGTTCGAGGACATCAGCGGGCTGCGCGAATATCTGCTGACGCAGCGCCGCGACGCCTTCCTGCGGCAGTTTTGCCGCAAACTTTTGGGTTACGCCCTGGGTCGCGCCGTGCAATTGTCCGATGAACCGCTGTTGAAGGAAATGCGCGCGCAAATGAATACGAACGGTTGTCGAATCGGCGCTCTGGTTGAAGCCATCGTCCTGAGCCATCAATTCCGCGAAATTCGAGGAAAAGAAATGGCTTACGAGGACTGACTACTCCGCTTCAGTTAAAGCTGCGTACCCTTCGATCGCCATAAACTGACCGACGGCCGCACCTTCCCTCAGTTTCCTGACTTGCGAATACTCCTTTGAGTGCCAAAACGCCTTCGCCTGATCGAGGCTCGGAAACTCAATAATTACAACTCGGCGCGTGTCTTCCGGCCCTTCGAGCGTGACCGTCTCGCCGCCGCGTACTATGAATCTTCCCCCGAATTGTTCAATGACCGCTGGTGTGGCTTTCGTGTATTCGCGGTAACGACTCCAAACAGTCACCTCCACTCGGGCGATAATGTAAGCTGGCATAGGGCGGACAATGAAGCCGGATAGAGCGCGCGACGCCAGACTAAAGACAAAGCCGGGCGTGACGCAGGACCAGTTCCAGAACGCACGCAAGTGGCAGTAGCCGCCGAGGTGAGGAGGCGGATTTTCCTTGCTCGCAACCGAGTTCCGCCTCCTCACGTCAGCGGCTACAAGTCTCCGTCTGCTTGACCGCGCAGACTTCTGCCCTAGGTTGTTGGGCCTATGGAATATGTGAATCTCGGTTCGACTGGTTTGAAGGTTTCGCGCATTTGCCTGGGCACGATGACTTATGGCTCGAAGAAATGGCGCGAATGGATCCTCGAAGAGGAACAGAGCCGGCCACTGATTCGCCAGGCGATCGAAGCCGGTATCAACTTCTTCGATACGGCCGACATGTATTCTCTCGGCGCGAGCGAAGAAATCCTCGGACGCGCCCTCTGAGATTTTGGGCCGGGCCGCGACCAGGTCGTGATCGGCACCAAGGTGTTCAACGCGATGGGGGACGATCCCAACCAGCGCGGCCTGTCGAGGAAACATATTTTTCACGCGATCGACGATAGCTTACGGAGATTGGGGACTGACTACGTGGACCTCTACCAGATCCACAGGTTTGATCGGGAAACGCCCATCGAAGAGACGCTCGAAGCCTTGCACGACGTCGTTCGCGCCGGCAAGGCGCTCTACGTGGGCGCCTCGTCCATGTGGGCGTGGCAATTTGCCACGATGCTGCGCATGGCCGAGGGCCATGGCTGGCCGCGGTTTGTCACGATGCAAAACCATTACAACCTCCTCTATCGAGAGGAAGAACGGGAAATGATCCCTCTTTGCCGCGCTGAGGGCATCGGCATCATTCCTTGGAGCCCACTGGCGCGCGGGCTCCTGGCCGAGCGGCCCGGCGGCACCGTTCGCTCTCGGACGGACGAGTATGCCCGAAAGCTATATGCCGGAGTCGCGGCGTCGGATGAAGCGATCCTCGCCCAGGTGCGAACCGTCGCTGCGGCGCACGGCGTGCCGACAGCCCGGATCGCGCTGGCCTGGCTGCTTCATCAGCCGGGGATCGCCGCGCCGATCGTGGGCGTGTCCAAGCCACATCACCTCGAGGATGCTCTGGCGGCACTCAAGATGAAGCTAACCAGTGCGGAAATCTCAGCCTTGGAACGACCATACGTGCCTCATCCCATCGCCGGGCACGAATAAATGTCTGCGCGGTCTGTGGGAGCTGGCGGAATCACCGCGCGGCCATTTCCTGAACCATGACAACGGTTTGCTCGATGCTCTGGTTGAGTCCGACTTGCTGGCGGACAATTTCGCCGGTGGGGTTTAACAGCGTGATAATATTGGAATGGCTGAACTGCCCGCGAGCACCGGGCCTCCACTTCATTCCCAACCTCGCTGCCAACTCGGCGACGTCGGCCGGTTCGCCACGCAACATTGTCCATTGGGCCGGATCCAAACCGCGTCGAAGGCGATAGGCGTGCAAAGCTGACACCGTATCGCGCTCGGGATCAAACGAAACCAATGTAAATCCAACTCGCCCCCGTAACGCTTCCGGGAGGGCCGCCTCGATGCGCTTCATATCCGTGACGGTGATGGGGCAGGCGCCTTGGCAGCTAGTAAAAAACATGGCCACGAGCTGGGGCCGCCCGCTCAATCCCGAGAGCTTGAACGGTTGGCCAGCATCAGTAGTCCAGGTCGCATCGATTTGATAAATCGATTTGTCGGGCAGCATCGGGACCTGCGCAGCGACGGATTGGAGGTTGGTGGCGCAGCACGAGGCGGCGGCGACAGGCTTGTGGTTTGTGGCACAGCCGCTCGCGAGGCAAATCCCTGCGAGTGGCCCAATGAGCAGAATGGTACTTTTGAGTCTCACTATCCCCTAAACAACGAATAACAGCAGAAGAACGATGATCGGCCGTTCAATGCAGTACGATGTAATTAAAGTAGCCGATAAACATTTCGTCCCACGTTTGTTGGTCGAATATTATGCCGTTAGGACATGTGGACGGATGATTAACGTAGGTGGGTGAATACAGGGCCCAATTGGGGTTAGTGCCGCTTCTTTCATTATAGAGTTCCATCAGGTCTGCATTCTGGATCGAGTTGTCCCAATGCGACGTGACTCTGATTACCGTGCCCGCGGGCAAATCTTTGGGCGTCGCCAGGCGGTAAGCCGTCTGCCAGTTGAATTCATAGTACGGAACCGATAGCAGGACCTCGCTCGCGGGGACATGGCCGTTCGGATAAACTGCTTCATACATGAACGATTTGCCACGGGCGTGCAGATGTGGGCTGAACTCGTAAAGCCGGATGTTTGTCGGAGCCTGGAAGGCAACCTGGTAGAGGGTGGTGGTGTCAGCCACATATTGATAATCATTTGAGTTAGTGGTGACGCAGAAGAGTCCGGAGTAGGACGACGTCTCGATTAACTCGTTGGTAAAGCCCAGAGAATTAGTAGGCGGGCCAGGCATGGTGTATAGTCCAAGCAGGCTGGAATCGTTCGTGAGGGTACCGTTTGCTTTGTAATGCAATTGGAATTGGATCGGCGAATTATTGGTCAGCAACTTGCCAGTCCCTTCGGGAAAAGCCCCAAGATAGGCGCCCGGGACATAACCGGTCATGAAAGTTTGGATTGTCATACTCGAAGACGTGCCAACATAGGCAAGGATGTGGTGGACCACCGGCACGGTGCCGGGCCGCATCACGGCTGCCCGCAACCAAACCGTCGGCCCAGTATAATTGTAATTCACATACTTATAGGGGATCGTACCAGTGTTGGTAACAACTTGACTTCCGACAGGGATGACAATGTCGGGTGCCCCCAAGGCAGATGGCCAGGCAAAGGGATAATCAATCGCCGGAGGAGGATTGGTCAGGGGATCGGCTCCTGTCCCGCGCGGTCCGCCGAGGTCGATCCAGCGCACTAGCGTGGCCGCCTGGCTTGAAGATAACGAAAAATCATTCGTGAATGATTGGAAATTATAATCGGCGTGCCACGGCGGCATGGTGCCCTTCAGGAGCTCCAACCGCATTTTGACCATATTGCTCGTCACGGAGGCATAATTGGTCAAGGCGAAAGGTGCAAGATTCCCCGGGCTGTGACAGCCGATGCACTTGGATTGGAGGAGAGGAGCGATGTTTGTGGAATAGTCAGGGGTCGGGATGGAATTCAGCGTGATGGCGCAGCCATTGGTATGCGCCTCACGCGGCGATACCGTTCCACCGGCCAAAAAACTGGTCAAGGCGTTCGAGAGATAATTCTGCGTGGTCGGGACCGTCGTGCTGCCAATCCGATCATCAATGGTGCCGCGATAAAAGATGGGCCACCCCGCTTTGTCGATGCAGACCACCTCCGGAGTTGTCGAGGCATGAAAAGCGTTGGCGACAAGCTGTGACCGGTCATGGAGAATCGGAAGGTCAATTCCGAGCGCGTTGGCCTCGGCGACGATGTTCGAGCGGTTGTCCGCCGCATTGCCATCGACCATCCAGAAAACGATTCCCTGAGGCGTGAACTGGTCACGCAACGATTTGATGGTCGGGACCATTTGCGCCACGCTCGTGCAACCGTTGCCGGTGAAAATCAACACCACTCCTTTGACAGTGGAATCGAACTCGAGATAGTGTAAGGATCGGGAGACTCCCTGGTGATCGATCAGGCGGAAGTCATCCGCGTATTCTGGTTGGGTGGAGCTGTCCAGCTTCAACGCCCGGTAAAACCGCCGGGGCGCGTTAGCGGAGTCCGAATCGAACCAGGATTGGGACAAGCTGTAAAGGCTCAGCGTGGAAAGAAAAAACCAGTTAGTGGACGTCAAGTCGCTGGCTTGGAGCGTGTAGTCGCGGCTCATTTCACCCTGGAGGGTGATGCGGGCGGGACCCGCGTTGCGATCAATTCCCAACTGTGTGGGTTGAGCGAAGCACAATTCGCAGAGGATTGTGGTCAGAACGGACAGCGCAATGGATTTTTTCATGGCTACCTTCAGACTATAGCAGCAACCCGGGCCGTGAGCAAACGCTCCGTGTAGCTATTTTTAGTGACTTGCTCGGGCACGATTCTCGCTTATACTTAGCTCGATGTCACCGGAATCGCGACCTTGGAAAAGGCTATCTTCTCACGAGCTTTCCCGGCGCGCGTTCCTGCGCGGCCTCGGAGTCACCATGGCGCTGCCGTGGATGGAATCCTTCAACGTCTGGGGCGATGAGCCTCTTACCAGCCCGCCGGCGAGCGAGGCGCCTGTCCGCCTGGCGGTGCTCTTTGCCGGCAACGGGTTCCACAGCAAGGAATGGTGGGCGAAGGGCGAGGGCAAAGACATGGAACTGGGCCAAGTGCTCACTCCGTTGGCCGATTTTCGGCAAAAGATGCTCTTCATTCGCGGGCTCTTCAATGCCGAGGCGCTCAAGGGCAACATCCACAGCTCGCAGACAGGCAACCTGCTCTCGGGCGCGCCGCTGGCTTCGGGCGGAGAAATTCGCTCCGGCACCAGCATCGACCAGTTGCTGGCGAAGCGCTCCGGCAATTCGACCAAAGTGCCCAGCCTGGTGCTGGGCTGCGAAAAATCGAACCCGTCGGTCCACAAGAATTATTCGATGCTTTACAGCTCGCATATATCGTGGAGCTCGCCAACGACTCCGACGCCTTTGGAGATTTATCCCGCGCTCGCCTTCGACCGATTGTTCAAAGACGCAGTGGGCCGCGGCGACAAAAGTGTTTTGGACGCGGTGCTGGCTGACGCCGGTGACCTGCGGCGGCGTATCAGCGCTTCGGACCAGGTCAAGCTCGACGAATACCTCGAATCGGTGCGCGACGTCGAGCGGCGCATCGAAAACGCCGGCATGAAGGGCGAGTTGCAAGGCTGGCGGCCTTCGCTGACCAAACCCAACATTCCGCGGCCACCGGACGGCATTCCCCAGGACATCGCCGAGCACATGCGGCTGATGGCCGACATTCTCGTCCTCGGCTTCCAAACCGATACGACGCGCATCACCACCCTGAAACTCAACAACGACCATTCATCGCTCCGCTTTCCGAACCTCGGCGTGGACTACATGATCCATCATCTGCTCTCGCATTCCGACACCGCGGACTGGCTGAAAGTCAATCAGTTCTTCCTCGAGCAAGTCGCCTACATTGCCCGGAAGCTCGACGCCATCCAGGAAGGCTCGCGCACGCTGCTGGATAATTCCATGCTCCTTTTCTGCTCGAGCATGCAGACCGGCAATCACAACGCCGACCAACTCCCCGTCGTTCTACTCGGCGGCGCCGGCGGACGCATCCAGGGCGGCCGGGTCCTTGATTACGCTGGCAAGCCCGAGCGCCAGATGTGCCGCCTCTACTTGTCCATGATGGACAAAATGAATCTCCGCCTGCCAAAATTCGGCGACGCCTCCGCCGCTTTGGAGGAAGTCTAACCGGGACAACTCTGTCCACAATCAAACCAAGAACACGACCCCACAGCGCGCTCGCAGCGATTGCGCTCCTTCTGCCAGCGCTCCAACATGCAGCACTCCCACAGCAGCCGCCGGAGCGTGAGGCGCTTGCCTTTGATCCACTCCCCGGCGCACATTTCAGATTTACCGGCCCGGTCGGTGATCGCATTACCGCCAACGTGGACAATTGGCTGTTGCGAGCGCCCCAGTCGAACCCGGGCATGCTCGAAATGTTCCGACTGCGCGATCGTCAGCCAACGCCGCTGCTCGTTCCCTGGGCGGGGGAATTTGTCGGCAAGTATCTCATCTCCGCCGTTCAGGCCTTGCGGATGACTGATGACCCGCGCCTAAATAAGCAAGTT
Organism: uncultured Verrucomicrobiota bacterium; assembly: GCA_964446585.1. Taxonomy (GTDB): domain Bacteria; phylum Verrucomicrobiota; class Verrucomicrobiia; order Limisphaerales; family UBA8199; genus CAYUPI01. The sequence goes on along the minus strand of CAYUPI010000021.1, from coordinate 24,433 downwards.
TCCAACGTAGTCGCCGCCTTCATCGCCACACAGGCGGAGGACGGCTATCTCGGGCCTTTTGCCCAGGACGTTCGGCTGTTGAAGAACTGGGATCTGTGGGGCCATTACCATGCCATTTGTGGACTGGTGCTTTGGCACCAACATACCGGCGATTCAGCCGCGCTAGCCGCCGCGCGCAAGGCGGCCGACCTGGTCTGCAAGACTTATCTCGAGAAAGGCCGGCGGGTGCTCGACGCGGGCGACCCGGAGATGAACATGACGATTCTCACTGGTCTGGCGATGCTCTATCGGCTCACGGGCGAACCGCGCTACCTCCAGATGGCCCGCGAAGTGGAAAAGGACTGGGAGCGCGCCGGCGATTACTTCCGCGCCGGGTTGGATGGACGCGAATATTTCCAGACGCCGCGGCCGCGGTGGGAAAGTCTGCACGACCTGCAAGGCCTGGTTGAGCTTTGGCGCATCACTGGTGAGCTGAAGTATCGCGACTCCTTCGTGCATCACTGGCGCAGCATCCGCCGGTGGGACCGACGCAACACCGGCGCCTTCAGTTCCGGCGAACAGGCGACCGGCAATCCGTTTGCGCCCACAGCCATCGAAACCTGCTGCACCGTAGCGTGGATGACACTGACGGCGGATTATCTGCGGCTCACCGGTGATCCTCACGCCGCCGACGACCTGGAATTGGCCACCCTCAACGGCGGCCTCGGCGCCCAACATCCCAGCGGGCGATGGTGGACCTACAACACCCCAATGGACGGCGTCCGCGAGGCCAGCGCGCACACGATCGTGTTTCAGGCACGAGCCGGTACGCCCGAGCTCAACTGCTGTTCAGTCAACGGCCCGCGTGTGCTGGGCTTGCTGAGTGAATGGGCGGCGATACCAGTGGCCGACGGCGTAGTCTTAAACAGTTACCTGCCCGGGACATTTACGCTCCCTCACGCCGGGCACGACATCCGCCTGGCGCTGAGCCGCGACTATCCGCTGACCGATTCACAGAGAGTCGTCATAGAGGGCACCGGTGAAACCGAATGGACGCTGCGCTTGCGCATCCCTGCCTGGTCTCCTCGTGCCAGAATTCAAGCGAACTTCTCTGGAGCTCCCAGCCAGGCTCCAGGTGGTTCGTACTTGGAAATTCGCCGCCGGTGGAAAGCTGGCGACGAGATCGTCGTACAGTTTGACTTCGGCTTGCGGGCCGTCGCCGGCGCCAACGAGGCTGCCGGGAAGGTCTCGCTCTACCGTGGACCTTTGTTGCTGGCCTACGACCAGTCCCAAAACGAGTTCGATGAAGAGAAAATTCCCGCGCTGAGTCTGGCAAGGCTTGCAGCAACGCGCGTCGTTCCGCCGGGCAGGAATCGGCTCCCGCTCCAGACCGAGCCGTGGCTCAAGGTGGAACTGCCGGCGGATGACGGCACTATCGTGCGCTTGATCGATTTTGCCAGCGCCGGAGCGGCGGGCACGCGTTATCGCTCCTGGTTACCTGTTGTCAAACCTCTCCCTCCGCCAGCCTTCAGTCAATATCCGCGTGATGGCCAGCGATTGCGGCCCGGGCCCGCTCAGTTTCAATGGCGTGGAGCGCGGCGACCATCGGACGTCACCTACCGCGTCGAAATTGGCCCCGACCCCGATTTCAGAAATATTCTTTTTAGCACTAATGGCATCGCCGGCGACCGCTCGAGTGTCGATTTTGGTGCTCCTCCTGGTACCTCACGCGCGAAGCGCTGGTGGCGCGTGGTATCAGTCAATGCAAATGGGGAAACCGTCCCCGACGTTCCGCCCGCGAGCTTTGTGCTGGACGTGAACGCGCCCCCACAAGCGCTGCCGCCGGAGCTCAAGCTCGGCCCGAAGGGCGAACTGATTCTTCATTCGCTTAGGGGCGACGAGCGTCCGAAATTTGGCGAGCAGCTTTCGGCGAAGTTCACGAACCGTAACGTGGAAGGAACGCAGATCAACGGGCGGGACCAAATGTTGGTTTATTCAGTACCGGCCTGGCCCAAGGAGGATTTCACTGTGGCTGTTCGCGTCCGGATTGACGAAATGCCCGAAGGACGAATTGGCCAGATCTTCAGCGCGTGGGCGGCCGGAATGGACGATCCGCTCCGGTTGGTTGTGGATCATGGCAAACTCTTTGCCCGCGTTGAATCCGGCGGCGGCTTCGGAACGCTCGGCATTCCGATTGAAGCCGGGCGCTGGCATGACGTAGCCGCAGTGAAACGCGGGGCGACGCTTAGCCTCTTTGTGGATGGCAAAACTGCCGGTTCTTGTGCGGCGCCCGAGTTCAGGACCACGACCGCGCGCGACTGTGCCCTGGGCGGCAACCCGCATTTCAGCGGCAACGAGTTCCTGGCCGCAACGTTTGCCGATTTTGGATTGTGGGCCCGCGCGCTCTCCGAGGAGGAACTGCGCCGACTCGCATCAGGGCAGTAGTCCCCAGCCCGGATATTTCACACTACCAGTGAGCCTCACATTAACACCGGGGCTTTAGCCCCGGTGTTAATGTGAATTTGTCGGGATGTAGGTGAACTATGCGGGCTAGTGGGTGGCCTTAAGCAGGTCTTCGGCTCTTTTGCGGATCGAGTCGGTCTCCGATTTTTCTACCACGGTTTGCAACGCTTTCTGTCGTTGCTCGCCCGAAACCCCCGACAGCTTTCCACTGGCGAGCTTAACGATTGCGGAGCACGCGTCGTCGGCAATCGCCGGCTCGGCGGCGAAACTCGTCAGCAACTCGAGTGTGCCGGCCGTCGGAATTGCGTCAATGGTCCCGATCGCCAGCCGCTTCTCCTCCGGCCTCTGGATTAACGGCAAGAGTTCCTTGACCCGGCTCGCCTTCTCGTCGTTGCTGAGCTTTTTGTTTGCCTGGAGATATTGCAGGTAACCGCGCAGTCCTAAGACCTGGTGAGATGTTTTCTTTCCCGACTTGGCCAGAGTGAGCAACGGCTCCGCGACGCCACCATCCTCCGGCCAGTTGTTAGCCCAGGTGGATAATGTGCGCACCGCCTCGTCCTGCACACTTTCATCCTGATCCTGCGCTGCAGCATTCACCGCCGCCAAAGCTTCCGGCCCACCAGCAGCGGCCAGTGCCTGCAACGCGCTTGTCCGCAGGGCGCTGTCCCCGCTTCGCGCCAGCGGCAGCAAGCTAGGCACGCAACGTGCACCGCTGCGGCTGCTGATCGCAATCAGCGCCCCTTCGAGGTCCGCGCGTTCTTTCGAATCCTTGGTCTTGCCCATGAGCCTCACGAGTTGGGCTAGTTGTGGCTCTTCGCCCAGGGTACCGATGGCTTGCACGGCGGCACTGCGGACCCCGGCATCGGCATCCTCCGATGCTTGCACGAGCAACGGCAGAGCTCCGTCGGTCCGGCGCCGGCCCATCACCTCAACCAAAGCCTGTCGCGTCTTGCCCGTTGAGGCGGGCCATCGGGCCAGAAGATCTTTGTCGATCTCATTTCCGGGCAAACGCGCCAGCGCCCCGAGCGCCTTCTGCGACAGTTTCGGCTCCCCCTGCGCTGCGGCCTCCAACAGGACCGGCACGGATGTAACATTCCCGAGGCGTTCCAACGCACCCACAGCCGCGAGTCGAAGCCCCGGCGCGCCGGAGCGGGCCGCGTCCAGAACCGCGGGCAAAACAGCGGCATCGTGGCGGTCCGCCAACGCCAGCAATAGGAACGGCTGCCGCTCAGGGCTGCTGCGGCGTATCTCCGCGGCCAGCGCCTCGGTCACGTTCTGGCCCGGCAGTTCCCGAGCCGTGCTTAATCCGATACTCAGCCAGGCTTTGTCCGGAGATCTCAGTTGTTCGAGCAACAATGGCAATCCGAGCGATGGCCCGCGCGCCAAAATTGCACCACGCGTAGCCTCCAACCGCTTCTGCCGCGGAACGTTCGCGGCGCGAACCAGGTCATACAATTTCACAGCGTCCGCATTCTTACCCTGAGCGAGGAATCTCTCGGCGCACAAAATGCAGCCGCCCGCCACCGCCGGGCGCAGCCCGTCTGCCGCGTTTGGTAGCGACCCTTTCAATGCCTTGGCGGCTCTGGCATTGCCGATACGGCCTAAGGCATAAGCCGCGGCGCTTGCCACCTCGGCGTCGCTACCGTTGAGTTTCTCCGCGAGTCGATCTACGGCCTTCGGGTCGCGACGATATCCAATCGAATTGATTGTCCCGATCAGCAGCTTGCCTTGCAGCTTTGGAACCGCATCGCGCAAGGCGGCGTCGGCGGCTGGATCTGGAATCGCCTCCAAAGCAATCCGCGCCCACGACGCGAGATCGGCGTTCGACAACAGCGCGCCCAGCGCCGGCACGGCCTCTTTCGTGCCATAGATGGCCAGTTGTTTGCACGGAATTGCTTTGTCCTGCGGCGGGGCGTCGGATTTGAGGACCGCGATGAGGCGGCGCTCTTTCTCTGTCGCGGATTCGCCGCGCGCGGATTCAGCAGCCAAACCGTTTTGAAATCCCAGCCCGAGGCCCGCTGCGAACGCCAGGCCAAAGGCCCACACGAGCGCTCGTGCATGGCTGGCGAAGACCCCTGCTTTCTTGATACGTGAGCCTTTCATTTTAAATCCTCCACGGTTCGCGCAGCGCCTCGGAGCGCAAACGGTTGGCTTGTTCGTCCCCAATGAACTCGTTTTTCCGGGGGTCGTAGCGGACCTTGCGATCCAGGAACAGCGAGATGTTGGAGGCGTGACACGTGATATGCGAGTAGCAGGCGGCCTCGGCGTTGGCCCGGGTCAGCGCCCGCGACTTGACGCAATCCAGAAAGTCGCGCACGTGGAAATTCGCCGGGTAGCCGGCGACTTTGGCGCCCTTTCCGACGAGCAAGGCCGGCGAACTCGCGACAATTTCCGCGTCGTCCCCAGTCTCGACCCAGCCAGTGTCACCTTCAAATCGCACTGGGCATGACCCCAGTTTGAGCCAGCCGTCATCGCGTAAGATCAGCTTCACCCCGTTGGCGTAGCGAGCGTGTAGTTCCTTTCCCTTTGGCTCGTACTCGACCGGCGCGGTCCCATCGGCATTATTGGCCCATTGGCAAAGGTCCACACAATGCGAACCCCATTCGAGGCAGCCGCCACCGACCAGGCCGCCGCCTTTCTCGAAGTTGAAGCCGTCCAGCAACGTTTTGTTGTACGGCCGCCAGGCTGCGGGACCGAGATACATGTCCCAATCCACTTTTTCCTTGTCCGGTTCGGTCTCCGACGTGGCCCAACCGCTGCTAACCGTTTTCAACCCGGCTGGATGCGCGTAAAGCGTGAGGAGTTTGCCCAGCTTTCCGCGCCGCGCCAGATCCACCACGAATGCAAAATTGGGGAGACTGCGCCGCTGGGTCCCCGCCTGAAAAACCCGCCCCGTGCGGCGGAAGGTCTCGGCCAGAGCCAGACTTTGAGCAATATTCTTCGTGCAGGGCTTCTCGCAATAGACGTCTTTTCCGGCGTTGGCCGACATGATCGCAGCGGTTGCGTGCCAGTTGGGACCAGTAGCAATGAGCACCGCATCAATGTCGTCTCGGGCCAGCAACTCCCGCAGGTCGCGGTACATGGCGCAATCCTGGTTGCCGTACTTTTCATCTGCTCGCCGCTTGACGGCTTCTCGACGAGCGGCTTTGACGTCGCAAATGGCGACGAACTGGACATCCGGTTCTTGCAGGAAGCAGCCGAGGTCATACGTGCCCCGGTTGCCGATGCCGATGCCGCCCATCACAATGCGCTCGCTCGGAGCCACATTACCGTCCTTGCCCAGCACCGCGGCCGGCACGACCTGCGGCGCCGCCAGCAGCGCGCCCGCTTGGAGCGCAGTTTTAAGAAATCGTCGCCGGCTGTACTGAACTCCCGCTGAATTGATGCCAGCTTCGACTCTGCGGACGTTTTCGCGTGGGATGGTCATAAAATTCTTCATTTTGCTTCCTATGAATTTTCAGGTGCGTTCGGTCGCTGCCGCGATTCTGAACCAACTGGGCCGACCTTGTCCACGCCTTTTCTCTCCGTAGATCAGCCCCGCTAAGTGCTGTCTCGAAAAAAAGTAGCTACTGCCAAGGATGGTCGGGATGCGCTTCACCGCGCGCTGCTGAAATCTCGCCATGTGGCTGGAGATGCCTGGCTCGTCTTCATTTTGCTGGCGCATCGTTCCGTTTTCTGCACAATCGCGTTATGAAACTGCTTCTTGTCTTCCTGATTGTGCTGCCGTTCGCCGCGCGCGGCGCAACGGCGAGCACCCGAGTGACGTTTAATCGTCAGATTGCACCAATCATCTATCGCAATTGCTCGGCCTGCCACCGTCCGGGGGAAGCGGCTCCTTTCGCGCTCTTGTCGTACCAGGACGCAGTGAAAAAGGGAAAGATGATCTCGAAGGTCACCGCCTCACACCTCATGCCGCCGTGGAAGGCTGAGCCGGCCTCGTATCCCTATCGCGACGAAAGGCGGCTGGCCGAGGACGACATCGCGCTAATACAAGCCTGGGTGAACCAGGGGATGCCCGAGGGGAACGCCGCCGAACGACCCGAAGCGCCGAAGTTCGCTTCCGGTTGGCGGTTGGGCGAACCCGACCTGGTCGTGGAAATGCCCGCTGCGTATCATGTGCCGGCGGATGGTCCCGACATTTATCGCAACATCGCCGTTCCGCTCGGGTTGACGGAGGACAAGTGGATCACCGCCATCGACATGCGGCCTTCGGCGCGAGCCGTCGTGCATCACGTCCTGTACTTCGCCGATCCGAACGGACGCGCCCACGAGAAGCCGCAACAGGGGACCGAGCCGGGTTTCGCCGGAATGCGCGCGGGCGGTGCTACCATCTCCCTGGGAGGATGGGCGGTCGGCACGCAACCTCACTTTTTTCCCGAGGGACTTGCCTTGAAGCTGCCCAACGGCTCCGATCTGGTGGTCCAATATCATTTCCATCCGACGGGCAAGCCGGAAGCGGAAAAGTCCCTGATCGCACTTTATTTCGCGAAAAAAGCGCCTGAACGAACTCTCGCCCGAATCCAGATGCCGCCGACCTACTCGCTCTTCTCGGGACTTGACATCCCGGCCGGCGAAAAAGATTTCGTAATTCGTGATTCCTTTACCCTGCCGGTGGCGGTGGACGCGGTCGGCGTCGGCGCCCACGCGCATTACCTCGGCAAGCGAATGAACATGACAGCGACTCTACCTGGCGGCGAAGCGAAGACTCTGCTGTTGATCAAGGATTGGGATTTTGCCTGGCAGGACAGATATTTCTACCAGCAACTGGTGCCCCTGCCTCGCGGCACTCGCCTCGAGGTAGAAATCCATTGGGACAACTCGGCGGAGAACCCGCGCAATCCTTCGAGCCCCCCGGTTCGGGTGACTTGGGGAGAGGAATCGAAGGACGAGATGGGCAGCATCAGCCTGATGGTCGTGCCCCATGAGGAATCGGATTTCGCGGCTCTGCAGGAAGACACCACACGGCATCGCAATCAATTGGCACGGGAGCGAATGCAGGCCGAGCCGGCCCTGGCCAGGAAAGTCGCGCGGCTGCTCGCTGAATAAGGGTTCTTCTCATCCAATCTCCGGGCGCCTTCGACCTTTCCCCCTGGCCCCCTCCACATTGGATCTCAGCATCACCCACAATTTCGGATGAGCTTCTTGTCAAAGGTTGATCCAAGTCTTAGCCTGTCGCACTCGTCCGGCCACCGTATTGACGGCTTCAAACCCCGGAGGGGTGGCCTGTTTATAGCTGACCGCGCCTCCACGATGATTGTTTTTGTTTTTCGGCGGCGCGGCGGAAGCAAACGGGATCCCCACCAGAATGCCAAGATTCAGCTACGCCCTTCGTGCGGAATTGGTTCGCGCACCGCGCCGCCGAAAAACAAAAAGGGAAAGGGCGCAGGGCATCGTCTGCTATAAACAGGCCACCCCCTACGGGGGTTACAGCACGCCGCCGTCCGGGCTGAAGAAACCGCAGTTTGCGGGCCGACTGCTCCTAAAGACTAAAATTCTCTGGTTGCGTTTCTTTTCGGGCCATCAAATCTTCCAATCCATGGCCAACACTTATTCTCAAATCTACATCCAGGTGGTTTTTGCGGTTGCGGCGCGCCAATGTCTGATCCGAAAGCAAAACAAAGAGGAGCTCCACAAATACGTCACGGGAATCGTCAACGAACGCGGACAAAAGCTTCTCGCCGTCCACTCCATGCCCGATCACACTCATCTACTGGTTGGGCTGAGGCCCTCGATTAGCCTCTCTGACCTGGTGCGGGACGTGAAGAATGCCCCGTCGAATTTTGTCAACGGCAAGAGATGGGTTTTGGGCCGGTTTTCATGGCAGGAGGGCTTCGGCGCCTTCTCGTATGGACACTCGCAACTGACTGGGATCATTCGCTAAATTCGTGACCAGGAGAAGCACCATGCGCGCAAGTCATTCCGCGAAGAATACCTGCAATTTCTAAAGCGGTACGAAATTGATCATGACGAACTGTTCATTTTCAAGGACGTGATTTGAGTTGCAGGCAACCAATAGGCGTCCTCATAGCAGGGGTCAGAGATGCGGGTGATGACAAGCTATTCGATGGGGAGTGGGAACGGGAGGTGAGGTTTGTCAGTTCATGTCGGGGCCGGCCGCTCCGCCGGGCTGCAGACAGCCGTGCCGTACTATAGTGAGAATTGCAACTTCCGCCGGTCTAATCTCTCGGACGCAACGTTGCCTGCGCCGGCTCGAGCCGCAACCCATACCGGTCGCGAACTACTCCCAATTTCTGGTCGATGGCGGTTTCGACGGGATCAGGGCCTTTTTGGTTCAGGCGTTTCCGAAACTCGCGCCGCAACCACCAATAGCCGGAATTCCACGAGTAAAGAATGTGGCCGTGCGGCTTCCCGGTCACGGTGCTGATCGATTCGTTGAACGCCGGGACGTAGGCGATTTCTTTCGCGATCCGCCAGATCAAATGTCGGTCCACGTCGTCAGCCGACATACCGTGCAGTCCGGCCACCAGATAATTGGCCGCGTCGCAGAGGAACCACGACCCACCATAGACATACTCGCCGCTGTGCCCCGGCATTAACGCGCCATCGGCTTTCGAAATGACGCGCATCCCGTAGGGCGACTGGATTTTCAAGGTCGTGCGCATGTGCGCAGTCACCTGGTCATCAGTCAGCAGCTTTCCGCCAAACACCGCATACGTGAGCGCTTCGCCGTAAAGCGCGTCCTGGCCGATTAGGTCGGGTTGTTTCAAACTGGTCGGCATGAACCCTTCTCGGGCGTTATACATTCGCCGGTAACCGGCCACCGCTCGCTCAATATCGTCATCCGTGACCGGAAAACCGAGCTCGCGAGCCGCCAGCAGCGCGCCGCAATGAAATCCCTGATTGCTCGCGGGCGGGTCGTCATCCTCGTACGGCAACACATCCATGTATGTCTTGAACCCCTTGGGGACAGAAGAGCCGGCAAGGCGCGGAGGGTAATAGGTCCCGTCCCTCTCGTTAGTCCGGATGAACTCATACGCCAGCCGGACCAGGTCATCCTTGAGTTTGCCACCCGCCCGTTTGGCCAATGCCGACCAGATCAGATAATATTGCGCGTTGTCCTCGTACGTGATCCGGTTGGCAAAAATGCTGCGATAGGCTTCGGTCATTTTTTCCGGATCCGCCAGCCCTTGCGCCAGGTAGAAACCGTCCGTGACCCATTGTTTCCAACCGTAGCCGATTCCGGAGATGAAGATGTAACGGCCCTCGTTGCGCATTAGATTCCGCCGACACAGCAGGTACGACGTATTGCGGAGTATGGCCTCGAGCGCCGAGTGATTCCAACCTTTGGCGTTGGCCAGCGCCAGATGCGCAGCCAATTGAACGTCGTATTGCGAGTCCGCTCTGTCCGTGAACAGCCAGGTCACGTAACTCCGGGTCTCATCCGCGGCCAGCGATTGCCAGCCATCCATCTGATAGCTGTAAGTATCTTTCGCGTCGTATTTGATACTGAGCGGGTAAGGGTCCCGCCCATCGCCGTTCATCAACGCCAGTTTCCGCTCGGTCGGATCGACGAGCACCAAACAACGATTCTCCCACTGCCCAGGCGAATCCGCCACCACGCCAAAAACGTGGCCATCGTGCCGAACCGCTGCCATCGGAAAAGTCTGTCCTGCGGTATTGGGATACTCCGGACCGCCACCGAGCGTGTCGTAGGTCTTGGCATTTGATTCGGTTCCGCTGAAAACGGCGAAGCTGCCTCCCTCGAACGCCGGAAAGAAATCAAATCGCGCCGCAAACTGCTGCGCTTTCGCGGCAGTGACCATGAGAGTTCGGCGAACCAGGGAAGGATTGATGCGTTCGAGCCGCAAGCGGAGTGTCAGTGAACCCATGTTTACGGGGCCAAGTTCGAGCACGCTGCCGCGCTCCCTTTTCTCCCGAAACTCGACCGGCTGGAACGGCTCGCCTGGCAGACGAACCTCGATGCCCGCCGGCGCGGCCGGCGTCGCTGAACCAACAAGTTGCGGCCCAGACCAGTATTCGACCCCGTAAACTCCATTGGTTCGAACCCATTGGGGACGGAACTCGACGCGCGGTCCTTGCGCGGTTTTCGAGTTTGAATCGATCCGAGTTGCCTGCGCAGAGCGCTTCTTTGCCAGGTCCACTTGCTGGGCTGCCAAGGGTATGGTGGCCAAGCCTGAATATAAGATCGCCGCTTCTATCATTTTCTTTGCACGGAACAGTACGTCGGCTTTTTTCAGTAGTTCGGGTGCTGGATTAATCCAACTAAGCTTTCTTGCAGCTGCACGGACCTGGTTGATTTCCGCTTCATTGAGCCAGGTGCCGGTGGTTCCAGAAGCCATCAGGTTCGTCGTGTTTTGACGGTGGCTAAGACCCAAGGTATGGCCGAGCTCATGCGAAGTGACACGTGGAATGGGTTCGTCCAGTCCGCCCGCGACCGGCTGTAGCGACGCGGTGTCTTTCACAAAAATGCCTTCCGAAAAACAGATGCCGTTCATAACGAGTTTCTTGAGGTAGTAAATGTGAAAGACATTCGTGGCTAGAGACGCTCTCGGACGCAGCCCCAGCAACACCGAGCGGTCGTCTGGCCCTGCCGGCTGGCTGTAGGTTCCTGACTGGTTTGCTTCCTCACGCACGAGTGATTCAAGATAGAAATGCAGACCGGCTTGCGACCAGACGCCATTCAATTTCCCCAGAATGCGTGTGATGTCGGATTCCATCAGTGTTGTCTGGATGGCAGGCGAGTCTTTGGCAGACAACAAATGAACGCGCACCGGCGCCAAAAGGTACTCCTGAAATGAGAACCCGTTCGTTGGTGACTGTCCATGCGCGACCTGAACGAACATCAGTCCGCTGCCGGCCATCGCGATCAATTCTCCAAAACCTCCGAGGCGAAACATAGGTCCGGACAAAGTGGGTCAGGGCGAAGGGTCCTTTCGCACGCAGCGAAAGCCATAGATGTCGTACCCAAAACAGACATCTGAGTATCCCGGATTTTCGTTGTACCGATACCCACAGCGCAGGTTGTCGGCACTGAATCTAAAAGCGCCGCCGCGTACCACTTTGGTCTTGCCTTGGTCGGGGCCTCTGGGGTCTAGCCGCGGGCTGGCCGGGTAATAGTCGACGCCGTAGAAATCGTTGGCCCATTCCCAGACGTTGCCGCACATATCAAACAGGCCCCAGGCATTAGGTCGTTTCAGACCGACGGGCCGTGGTCGGCCACCGGCATTTTTCTCGAACCAGGCGTACTCGCCAAGCTTTGAAGGGTCATCGCCAAAAAAGTACGCGGTGGTCGCTCCGGCGCGGCAGGCGTACTCCCATTCCGCCTCGGTCGGCAGGCGGTAGCCGTTGGCCTCGAAATTGCACGTCCATGTCTTAAGGTCATAACACGGCTGGAGTCCTCCCAATTGCGAACGGGCATTGCAGAATCGCACCGCATCCGACCACCGCACCTGCTCGACCGGATTGTTGGTCCCTTTCCAGCGCGAAGGATTGCCCTTCATCACTCGCTCGTACTGTTCCTGGGTCACGAGGTATTTATCGATGTAGAATGCGCTGATGGAAACTTCGTGAACTGAGGCGTCGATTTCGTTCGCATCGCCCATCAGAAACCGGCCGGCGGGAAGTCTGACCATGTTGTCCGTCGAGTCGGTGGCGGCTTGAGCCGAAGCCGCGACCGGGGTCGGGTTGGTTTGCGCCGGAGGTACGGGACTTCTTCGTTCACAGGCGGTAAGCAACCCAAGGGCAACCGCCGCGAGGAGGGCAACACTGCTGGCTACTCTCCGGCTTTGGCGGTCAGTAATCAGCCCAAATCTCATAGCCATCCGGATTTCGCAGGCACTGGCGGCAACGCGCGCGGATTTCCTGGGCCAGAGCGGCGGACTTCGGCTGCGCCACACAATCATAACCGGCTTGCTGCGCCAGTTTCCGAGTGATCGTATGGCACTGCGCGAGGACGTAGTCCTGTGCGCCACCCATAGCTCGCCAGGCTTTGCCCAGGTCCCGGTAAGCGGTCAAATTCGTGGACGTTTGCCGGCTGGTGAGAGCGAGCGTTTGACGCGTCAGTTCATCAGCGTAGGCAAATGATTTCATGTTCTCTCGCTGCACCTCAAATTCCTGCCCAATTTGAGCGGCGATGGGCTCGAGGTTTTCGGTGTAGGGCTTGAGCTCGGGCCCAGAAATTGCCTGCACGTGGAGAAACTTGATCAAGTTATCGGCGAAGCGCCGGTATTCCTCTATTCGATCAACATGATGATGAACGAAGTAAACCATGTCCTCCACGGCCTCCTTGATCTCGGCTTGCCGGGCGACCTCATCGCCGGACTCAAAAATGGCCTGGATCATTTCCGTGCAGCCACAGGTGCAGGCGCGTCGCACCCCTTGGCCGCCCCGGCGATGATGCGTGCGCAGCTTGCGGCCGGCGATGTCCAGGATGGGCTCGGACATGGGCCGGCCCAAGGCAACTTTCAGGAAGTCCACCGGCGTCGCGATCGCAGCCGGCGTATCCTGCCCCTCGAGGAAATAAATGATCGCGTCTCCTTTCGGCGGCACCTTTTTGCTCAAGTGAAATAAGGCGCGATCTTCATCGAACCAAACGGGATAATTGTAGGAACCGGGAACGCCGCGCCAGATTTCGCCCTTGGATGGACGGAAGGCAAACGTGGTCTTCACTCCTGCTTCAGATAGCTGCGTTCTCCATTTGGCAGGGAACGGCCTCTTCCACTCGATGGCCACATCCTTCTCCAGAAAAGCCGGAAGCAACGCCTCCTTGTGCCAAATCCCAGGAGCGCTCAAGCCGGCTAAATAGACGCTCTGGCCGCCGGGGTCCAACTCGATTGATTGAAATAGGTTCGTTCCGTGCTCCTGAACGGTCGGTAACAGTCTCAATTGCTGCCCGGCCTTGGGCCACGTCATGATCAACTCATTACCCTGCCCTTCCAGCAGGCCAACAAGAAAATTCTCAGAGGGAAGACACAAAGGACTGCTCCCTGGGTACTCGGCGCGCCCATAGATCAGATCATCACCGATGAAGCTCGGCACGATTCCATACTCGATGCGGCCTTGGACACAAAGTGTCTTTAAATGCTGATCCGGCTTGATCTCCAACAAACCAGTGTTGTCGAAAGCAAAGAGTGCGGAGACTTCATCCGCGCCCCTTGCCGAAAAAGTGACCGCCAAAACCACCTGGTCCGCGGCATTCCGCACGATTTCGACCTGGCGAATCATCGTAGGTTGGGTTCCAGTCGCAAACGGCATGATTTCGGCGAGTTTTTGGCCGAGGTGACTCATTGGCGACTGCGAGGAATTGGCCTTCAAGAACAAGACCACGCGTCCCTGCGTCGAGCAAAACACGGCAAGCAGATGATTGTTCTCGACGACGGCGTCGCCTTGGAAGGCGTATTCTCTCCCGTAATAGCCCGGATCAGAACTGGCCTTGCGAGGGTTCGACTCCAGTACCATTAAGTCTGTCGGCACTGGCTTCCAGGCGATCCGATCCTCGATGTTCAGGGGGGCTGCCAGATGCGTGGAGGTATCCCAGAGGGCGACGTTCGTCGCGGCGGGGAGGGCTTGTAAAGGCCACAGAATCCAGGCAAACGCAAACAGGGCGAGGAGCGTTCCTTTACGTAAAGCCAATCTCAAAGTGCGGAAGTCTCTACTTAAATCCAGGTATCGCATTCGATTTGGTTTTCCCGCTCCGATGGTATTTCTGAAATCCGCCGGATCGAGCGGAAAATGCCGCCAGGTTCGGGGTCGTGCTCATTTGTCGGCGGCTAACCCAGCAAAAGGGTTCTCGTCTGCCCTGCAGGGCTCTGGTTTTATCAGTTGAGGCGAGCGCCTCATCCACATACCAACAACGTTTGATCAACTGACCCCAATGCCATCCATGCCAAACCACCTGCCGCGCGGCATTGTTTCCGTCCTGCAAACGCCCTTTACGAATGATGGCGCGGTGGATGAGGACAGTTTGGTCAACCTAATCGAAAGCGCGCTGCGCGGCGGCGTGAGTGGTTTTCTTGCACCGGCGGTTGCGAGCGAGGTGGATTTCCTTTCTCGCGAGGAGCGGGAGGAAATCATCCGACTCGTCGCAAATAATGTGGCTGGTCGTGTCCCGTTCATTGTGGGCGCCTCGAGCGACGACTCGGAGGTTTGTTGGCATTTTGCGCAGTTGGCGGAACAAGTGGCCGCCGCCGCCTACGTGGTGGCCGTGCCACAGTCTTTCTTTGGCCGACTGGAGGAGGTGCCAGGTTTCTTCCAATCCGTGGCCCAAGGCAGCAACGTGCCCTTGATCATCCAGGATCTGCAATGGAATGGTCCGGGTTTGCCAGTTCCGGTTCTCTCGCAGCTCAAGCAGCGGATTCCCACCTTGGCCGGTGTAAAAATCGAGACGGTTCCAGCGGGCCCCAAGTACACGGCGGTGCGACGCGCGTTGGGCAAGGATTGCTACATTTCGGCAGGTTGGGCAATTCCTCAAATGATTGAGGCGCTGGATCGGGGAGTGGACGCGCTAATGCCCGAAAGCTCGATTGTGGCAGTGTATTCGGCCATCCATCGCGCGCACTCCAGCGGCGACCGACCCAAAGCCCTGCGCCTGTTTCGCCGACTGGTTCCGGTTCCGACCTTCACGAATCAGGAGATCGGCGTCTCCATCGCTTTCTTCAAACGACTGCTCGTTCGAAAAGGCATCTTTCGGACCTCGGTCATGCGCCGGCCCTGGGCGGGTTGGGACGAATTCAACACACGCATCGCCGACGAACTCATTGATCTTTATGTGGCATTGGAGAATGAGATTACGGCATAAGGGTTGTTTGTGATGTTGGTATGTCTTCCGCAGCGCAGGGCGCGCACATTTGTCTTGCGTCAACCGCCGGAACCTTACAGAGGTTGCCGCCCATGACGCTACTCCGTTTCGCCCGCATAGAGCTTCACACTGCTCTGTTGATAATTCTGACGACATTGCTGGACCAGGCCGCTATCAGCGGCGCTTCAACCATGCTCGACCTGTCCAAAACCACAGTCGTGGTTCGTTCGGGAACGGTTCCGCCCGCCGAGCATACCGCAGCCGTGGTGTTGGTGGATGAAGTAAGGAAGCGGACTGGCCTCACCTGGCCGATCAGCAGCACCTGGCCTCTTCGTGGCAGCGTCATCGCCATTTGCTCGGGTGCAGATCCGAGTTGGCCCAAGAGTCTCGCACCACGCGAGGGGACCAACCAGCCCGAAAATCGGCCCGAGGGATTTCGTCTCGCCGCTAAAGGGGGTGGCGAGGATGCGACCATGGTTTGGATTCAGGGTGCAGATTCGCGCGGGGCGCTGTTTGGCGTCGGCCAGTTCCTGCGCTTGCTGAACTGGGCCAAGCACGCTGCAAGCATCCCTGCCGACATGGACGTCGCGACTGCTCCGGCTTACCCGATTCGAGGTCATCAACTGGGCTATCGCGAAACGGCCAACTCCTATGATGGCTGGGACGACAAGCAGTTCGAACAGTACATTCGGGAGCTGGCCTTGTTCGGCGCCAACAGCATCGAGGGCATCCCGTTTCACGACGAGAGAAAAAGCCCGCACATGCCCCTGCCCCGAGACGTTATGAACCGGCGGCTCAGCGAGATCTGCGCCAATTACGAATTGGACTATTGGATTTGGACGCCGACCGATTTTGATCTCAAAGACACGGCAAAGCGAGCCCAGTTCCTGGAAAAGCACGAGGTTCTGTTTCGCGATTGCCCTCGACTTGACGGTGTTTTCTTCCCGGGCGGCGACCCAGGAAGCAACCCACCCGAGCTGTTGATGCCGTATCTGGAGGATCTCGCCCGGCTCCTGGCCAAATACCATCCGCGGTCGAAGATCTGGCTTTCGATGCAGGGCTTCAACAAAGCGAGGGTCGATTTCGTCCATAACTGGATCAACGAAAAGTTGCCGGACTGGCTGGGCGGCCTCGTCGGCGGGCCGAGCAGCCCGCCTCTGCAGGACACCCGCGCCCGGCTGCCGCAGCGCTACGGCCTGCGTGACTATCCGGATATTACCCACACAGTCCGGAGCCAGTACGAGGCCCCATTTTGGGACCCGGCCTTTGCGTTCACCCTGGGTCGCGAGTCCCCGAACCCGCGCCCGGGTTTCTTCAAACTTCTGCAAAACTTTCTCGGCCCATATACCACCGGTTTCATTTCCTACTCGGACGGCGTGCACGATGACGTAAACAAAACGATCTGGAGCCAATTGGCATGGAATCCCGAAGCCCGACCGCGGGAGATCCTCGTCGAATATGCACGGTTCTTTTTTGGTTCCGAGCTCGCTGAATCTGCGGCTGATGGCATCCTCGCGTTCGAGAAAAACTGGGAAGGCCAACTGGCGGGAAACGGAGGGGTGGACGCCACTTTCGCGTTCTGGCACCAACTCGAACGTCAGGCGCCTCAATTGCGGCAGAACTGGCGCTGGCAACTTTGCATGCTCCGCGCTTATTATGATGTTTATACCCGGCATCGGTTGCTCTACGAGACGGAACTGGAACGCGAAGCGAACGAGGCCCTTGCCGGCGCCCCGGTTAATGGCGCTGAGGACTCGATGGACAAAGCCCGAGCGATTTTACAACGCACAGCTTCCCAGCCGATTAGACCAGAATGGCCCACACGAATCAGCCAACTGTGCGCCGATCTGTTCAAATCGGTAAAACTCCAGACCAGCGTTCCGCTTTATAAAGCCGCCGGCTACGAGCGCGGCGCAATTCTCGATTTTGTGGACCACCCACTCAACAACCGTTGGTGGCTCGAAGACGAGTTCGCGCGCATCCGCAAGCTTCCCTCCGAAACCGAGAAGCTCAAAAATCTAGAGTTGCTACGCACATGGGAAAATCCAGGGCCAGGCAGCTTTTACGACGAAGTCGGCAACGTCGCCAAGTCGCCGCACGTAGTCCACGGCGAGGGTCTGAACACCGATCCGTTGATGGAGAAAAATCCAAGCCCCACCTTCTGGTGGTGGGACGAAGGCTCGAGCCGCAAGCGCCTTTCGTGGCAAACCAGCATGGATTGGCCGCTCGGGCTGGCCTATCATCATCTCGACTCTAATGGCTCGTATCGCGTGCGCATGACCGGCTATGGACAGGCGAAGCTGCGGGCAAATGGTCAACCGTTGACTCCGAGCGTGAACGGCAAAGAGATCGGTGAGTTCAAGGAATTCCCCGTGCCCGTGGAACTGCTCAAGGAAGGAAAACTGCTACTGACATTTGACCCACTCCCGGAGGAGGCGCATCTCAACTGGCGGCGACAATCGCGCGTGAGCGAGGTGTGGCTGCTCAAGAACTGAAGTCATTCATACCTCAAGGCCTGGATCGGGTCGAGTCGCCCGGCTTTGAAGGCGGGGAAAAGCCACGCGGGGACACCAACGGCGGCGCTAAACGCGCGGCGATGTCCATGGCGATGGAGCTCCGTTTGCTCGCAGGCTGAGAAGATTCTGAACTCGATTGGTGCTCGCGAAGCGTTTGGAGTGCTCGGAGCTTGCTCCAGCTTTAAGGCGGATGTGTTCTGTGCAAAAGCGCCAGCAAGCTGGCCGCACTCCAAACACTTCGCGAAATTCGGTCGCGGCACTGCAAAGCTCTGGAAGCTGCGACATGCTCAGTGAAAAATACCAATCTGAACGTATCTGTCGGCTTTGCGCGAGCAAGGACCCACTTTACGCAGCAAACCGCCCAAGGTACACAGGAGGGCATGCGGAGCATTGAGTACGCGCTAATCCTTGAGTCGGAGCAGGTAGTTTCCCCTCTCCTTCTCTGGAGGAGAGGGCTTGGGAGAGGAGGCCTCTTGTTCCAGTCCAGCCTGTCCGTTACAAGTTGCAAGTCACATCACGCGATTTTTTGAAACCAGCTTCATTCATGGTGATCGCCGGAGAGGCCAGCGGAGATTTGCTGGCGGGAGAACTGATCCAGGCCCTGCGCGAGGAGTTCACTCGCGCTGAGGTGACTCCGACCTGGGATTATCAGCCGCTCCAGGCCAGTCTCGAGCCGCGCTTTTTTGGCGCCGGCGGTCCACGTATGGCGGCGGCAGGTGTCCGCCTGGCATTCGATATGACGGAGCATACCGTTATCGGATTGGCAGACGTGGTGAAAAGTTATTTCAAATTTCGCCGCCTGTTTCACCAGCTTTTCCGCCTTGCGGTGGAATCCGAACCGGATGCCATCATTTGCGTCGATTTCTCCGGGTTTAATCGCCGGTTTGCGCGTGCCATCAAACAATATGTACGCGCGCGACTCGACTGGTTCCACGACTGGGACCCAAAAATTGTGCAGTACGTCTCGCCCCAGGTCTGGGCCTCAAGGGAAGGCCGGGCCTACCAAATGGCCCGGGATTATGATCTCTTGTTGAGCATTCTGCCGTTCGAGAAAGAGTGGTACGCCAAGCGCGTGCCGCAGATTCGGGTCGAATTTGTCGGACATCCAATCATTGACCGACATCCGGATGCTAGGCAGGTGGCGACGCTACGCCTTGGCTCCCACGATTCGTCGTCGCCAATGGTCTTGTTGCTGCCAGGCAGCCGCGTGAAGGAGATAAGGCGCCACCTGCCGATGTTGTTGGGTGCCTGGGACCGGATGCGAGCCGCGATTCCGGCGCTGAAGGCGCGAATGGTTTTTCCCTACGATACTTTGGTCGCGCATGCGAAAGCGATCGGACTGCCCTCCAATTTGGAAGTGGAGATCGGCGGGTTGTCCCAAGCGCTGGCCAATGCGGATCTGGCCATCGCCTCAACTGGGACGGTGACATTGGAGTGCGCATGCTTCGGGGTCCCGACGGTAGCCATTTATAGAGCCGGTTGGGCCGATTATCAAATCGCCCGGCGCATTAGCCATGTACAGTATTTGGCGATGCCTAATTTGCTGGGGCGGGAAGAAGTTTTTCCGGAGTTCATCCAAGACTCTGCAACTGCCGAAAACATTGCACGCGCCGGCGTCGAGTTGCTGCGTGATGAAAAGCGCCGGGCTGACATGAAAACGAAACTGGCCACCATCGTGGCCCAGTTAGGACAGCCCGGTGCGAGCCGGCGCGCCGCGCAAGCGATCTTGCGAATACTTAAGCCTCAACCGGCTACGGCTGGCGTTAAAGAAATCTCTAGAGAAAGTGAACTATGAAGCGACGGCTGATCTTTGGCGGTCTGTGTTCCTTGTGCCTGGTGGGCGCATACGCGGCTGGCCAACCGCGCCGGCCTCCCAACATCATCTTTATTTTGATCGATGACATGGGCTGGGCGGACGGCGGTTGCTTTGGCAGCAAGTTCTACCGCACGCCCAACATCGACCACCTGGCGGCTGAGGGCATGCGTTTCACGCAGGCTTATGCGTCGTGTGCCGTCTGTTCACCCACTCGCTCGGCGATTATGACCGGCAAATACCCTGCCCGGCTGCATCTCACTGACTGGATTCCGGGTGAGCCGACGCCTCCCAACAGCCGGTTCCGGCTGCCGCCATGGCAAAAGCAGCTTCCGCTCGAGGAAGTCACGCTGGCCGAAGCGCTCAAGCCATTGGGCTATGTCAGCGCCTGCATCGGCAAGTGGCACCTGGGCGGCACGAATTTCTATCCGGAACATCAGGGTTTCGACGTGAACATTGCGGGTAGTGACATTGGTAGTCCTGCCTCCTATTTCTGGCCGTATGGGCCCACGGGAAATTCGCATCGAGTGAAGGGTCTGGCCGAGAGCGGAGGTCACGAGGGCGAGTATCTAACCGACCGTCTCACTGCCGAGTCCCTGAGGTTTATCGAATCGAACCAGCGCCAACCGTTCTTCCTCTATTTGGCCCATTACGCCGTCCATGCCCCGCTGATGGGGAAAGAGGCGTTGGTTGAGGAATACGCGCATCGCCCCGGCGCCAATGGTCAGAGCAATACAGTGTACGCCGCCATGGTCCAGAGCGTTGATGAGAGTGTCGGCCGTATTTTGAGGAAGCTGGAGGAATTGCGCCTTGCCGATCATACTATCGTTGTCTTCACTTCGGACAACGGCGGCGCGGTGCATTTCGGCAAACCACCGGCCACGTGCAACGCCCTGCTGCGCATGGGGAAAGGGTACGCCTATGAAGGCGGCTTGCGGGTTCCGCTGCTGGTCAAGGTCCCCGGCCTGACGCGGGCCGGAAGCATCAGCGATGTGCCGGTCATCAGCCAAGATTTCTTCCCGACGCTCCTGGAGTTGGTTGGCGCGGAGAAAACCGCGAGCCGAACAGCGCAGGACGGAGTCAGTCTCGTGCCTCTGCTGCAAGGCAAGTCAAAGCTGGGACGCAGCGAACTCTTCTGGCACTACCCGCATTATTGGAACGGCAAGGGCGCCGTGCCGGTCACGCCTTATAGTGTCGTGCGAATGAGCGACTGGAAATTGATTCGGTTCTACGAGAATGACAGAGAGGAGCTTTACAACCTGCATGACGACCCGAGCGAGCAACACGATCTGGCCGCGGCACAACCGCAGAAGGCACGCCGGTTATCGAACCGGCTCTCTGCCTGGCTTAAGGAGGTCGGCGCCCAGATGCCTGTGCCGCGTTGAGCTTCGGACTCGCAGTTAACTCAATTAACCCTTTCAACGACTACCTTGCTTGCCAACCGCTTCACATCCTTGAGGCTCACCTCTCCCGCCAAGGTCGTCAGCGCATTGGCCGCGCCCGCTGCACTCGCCCAACGGCACGCTTCGCCTAGGTCCTCCTCGCGCAACAACCGCCAGGTCAGCGCTGCAGCAAATGAATCGCCTGAACCAATCGGGTTCATCGCCGCGACTCGCGGGGCACGAATGCGCCAAAAACTCTGACCATCAAATGCCAACGTTGGCTCCGCCCCAGCCGTGACGACCAGTCGCTGCGCACCGCGCTCGTGCAGCTCGCGCATCGCCGACATTCGCGCGCGCTCGTGCGGCAGAGACCTGCCCACCGTCGCCGCCAACTCCAGGCGATTCGGCTTCACCACGCCCGGCTGCGCTTCGAGCGCTTCGAGCAGCGCTGCCCCTTGCGCATCTACGACCGACACGGCGCCCACAGCCTTCGCCAGGCGGGTGCAATGAAAATAGAAATCCGCCGGACCGCCCGGCGTGAGCGTCCCGGACATAACCACGGCCCGACAGCCCTTGATACGCCTTCGCAGAGTCGCCAGCAATACGTCATAGTCCGCGGCAGCCACCGGCGGACTCTCTTCGACCAACTCAGTAATCGCACCGGCGGACTCATCAATCACGGTCACACACTGTCGGGTACGCGCTGCGACCTCCACAAATGCATGTTCGATTCCTCTGTCGTCCAGGACGGCCCTAAGATAGCGCCCACGCTCGCCCCCCAAAAATCCGAGCGCGAGAGGTTTTGCGCCGAGCGCTTTCAGCACTTTCGCCACATTCACCGACTTGCCGGCAGCTCCATCCAGGGTCGTTAGCGCTCGGTTCACGGCATCCAACTTCAGCTCGCGAAAAATCATCACCCGCTGCACCGCAGGCGTGCAGCCGACACACAAGATTCCAGATGAAGCGTTCGGTTTCTTCACATTTTTCATCTCTATTCTACCCATAGCCATTATCCTTGGAACCAGCAAAAATGGACGTCGTTGAAACGCAATTGCCGGCCCTGAATCTCCTGTCGGGCCGACGCCTGTTGGTCATTGGGCACCGCGGCTATTGCCATCTGGCGCCGGAAAACACGCTGCCCTCATTCGAGTTAGCGCTGGCCGCCGGCGCGGACTTGATTGAGTTGGACTGCCGCCCCAGCCGCGATGGCATCCTTGTGGTTATCCACGATCGTGAGCTGGACCGCACCACCGACTCCCGCCGACGCTGGAAACAGCGCCACGTACCTGTTCAGTCACGGCCGGCCACGGAGCTTCAAAGCCTCGATGCCGGGAGCTGGTTCGATCAAAAGTTTGCGGGCACCAAAATCCCGCTCCTGTCCGAGGCGCTCGAGACAATTCAGGCCAAGAGCATTACGCTGATTGAGCGCAAAGCCGGCAGCCCGGCCGATCTCAGCAGACTGCTGCGCGAAAAGCACCTTATCAATCACGTGGTTGTTCAGTCATTTGACTGGGAGTTCCTACGCCAGTTCCACGAGTTGGAGCCCGACCAGGTGCTCGGCGCGCTCGGACCGCCCACGCGCTTCGCTGACGGCAAAAAACCGCCGCGCATTTCCAAAAAGCTCGACACCCGTTGGCTTGATGAATTGGCGAAAACAGGAGCGCGCATCGTTGTCTGGAATCGGCGGGTCTCGAAGCGGGCGGTTCAGGCCGCTCAGCAACGAGGACTAAGAGTTTGGATTTATACGATCAACGACTCCCGCCTCGCCCGCGACCTGCTCGCACTCGGCGTAAATGGCATCATTACTAACAAGATTGCTTTGATGCAGCGCATGCTACTTGTTTGAGGAATAAATAGAATCAATTCTTTGAGTTAAGAACGATAGGCAATCAACGACAAACAAATTATATTGGCAGTGCATCAGAAATTATTTCGCCATTACTCGGCGACGCCAAATACTCTAATCTTAGTTCTCCGCGATGCAGTAGAGGTGCCCGTCGGTGCGGAGGAAAATCTGACCGTCGGAAATGGCTGGCGTCGCGTTGCTCGGCTCGCCCAGGTCATTCATGGCCAAAAGTTCGAACTTCTCCGGATCGGGCCGAAAAACGGTGGTGACGCCTCTTCGGCTCGTGACATACAACCGCCCGGCTGCCATCACGACCGAACCCCAGCTTTCTCCGCCGTCGAGCCGCTCGGTCCACCGGATTTTTCCGGTCTGGCATTCCATACATTGAGCGGTCCCTGGTCCGGCGTTGACTATGAAGACGAATCCATCAACGACCACACCCGAGCCAATCCGCTGAGTCTGCTTCTCCAGCCACAGCCGGTTGGAAGTGGTCACGTCACCGGACCCGCCCAATTTGAAGCCAAACGTCGGTCCACCGTTTGATCCTGTGAACGCGACGCCGATGTCGCCGGAGACGACCGGCGAAGGATAGACCAGATCAGTCAGCGGTTCGGCCAATCCCTCGACGAACCATAACCTGGCGCCGGTCTTCGGATCGCAGGCGACGACCTGCGTGAGCATGCTGCAAAGGATCTGATCCTTGCCGCCGACCTTGGCGACGATGGGCGTGCACCACGAGCCCCAATTTCCTTTGAGGAGGGTTTTCGGACCGCCGGGTTCGTCGTATTTCCAGAGCAGTTTGCCGGTCTTCAAGTCAAGCGCGGTCAGAAAGGCCCGGTCGCCCGGACCGAAGTTCAAGATGACCTTCCCACGATGGAGGATCGGGGAGGAGCCGTAGCCCCATTCATTGCGCACTTCACCGAGGTCCTTTTTCCAAAGCTCTTTGCCGTCGAAGTCGTAGCAAAAGACACCGGCCGAGCCATGCCAGACCACCACGCGCGCGCCGTCCGCGACGGGAGTTGACCCGCAGTAGGGATTCGATTGATGCGTTGGTTCAACGATGGGAAACTCAACGGTCTGCATCCAAAGTTGTTTGCCCGTCCGTCGGTCGAAGCAGTACAGGTTTCGCTTCTTGCCCGAGTCTTCCGCACAAGTGACAAAGACGCGCCCATGCGAAACGATGGGGCTGCTGTTACCCGGACCTGGGAGTGTCGCTTTCCATCGGACGTTATTCGTCGGTCCCCAATGGAGCGGCGCTTTGTACTCTTGAGCGACACCATTCCCGAGAGGCCCGCGGAACTGCGGCCAATCCCCTGCCCGCACTGACAGGGACAACAGCAAGGCAAGCGCAGCAGCAGTCGGAAAAAATATTCAGCGATTCATGTTCAAGGCGAGGCGCCCGAATCTGACGATTCGTCTCGCGATTGCGAGGCTAAGCGAGTTCATCTATCGCTTCTGGCAGGTGCGTATTCTACGCGCCAATCCTCCGAGTAAGAACCTTTGCTCGCACTAGAGCGCTTCAATAAAAACTATAGCCATTTTGGAGGGGGTGTGCTAGGCTCTGTGCATGCGAACCACTTCCCTCGATCTGCGTGAACGGATCCTTGCGGCTTACGACAATGATGAGGGCACGCGGCCCGAGATTGCTCAGCGGTT
>CAYUPI010000020.1:1452-96118 GCA_964446585.1 uncultured Verrucomicrobiota bacterium | reverse complement strand
TTAAACCCCGATACACCCGCTCTCTACGCTTTTACACAAGAACTCTTACGCCACCCGCAGAGTGCCAGTTCGTCCCTGCTTGCCAAAATCAGCCCGCAGCGATATTCTGGGACTAGTTCCATGCGATAAAGTTCCGAGGCGAGTTCACCTTATTGAGCTATGCCAGCGGGCGACCAGGAGAGATCGGCAACCGCCGGGCCGCAATTGTTTGCGACGACCCATTGGAGCGTTGTCATCGCCGCCGGCGACAAATCGTCCCTCGAGGCCCAAGAGGCGCTGGAAAAGCTTTGCCGCACTTACTGGTATCCTCTGTACGCTTACGTCCGGCGCAAAGGACACAGCCCAGAGGACGCTCAGGATTTGACGCAAGGCTTCTTCGCCCAACTTCTGGAGCGGCACTCGCTTCGCCAGGTCCGCGGAGAGGGCAGATTCCGGTCTTTCCTGTTGTCGGCCCTGGAACATTTCCTGGCCGCCGAGTGGAATCGTGCGCATCGGCAAAAGCGCGGCGGCCAGTTCACTTTCATTTCGCTGGATGAAGTCAGCCCTGAAAAGCGCTATCAACTCGAACCGGTCGAGGAAATGACCGCGGAGAAAATCTACGACCGGCGCTGGGCGATGACGGTCCTGGAGCAAGCGCTCGAGGCTCTGCGCAGCGAATGTCGCGCCTCTAGCAAGGACGCCTTATTCGCGGAGTTAAGTCCGGTCCTGTGTGGTGACAGCGCCGAGGCGCCTTATGCAGAGATCGCGACGAGGCTCGATCTGAGCGAAGGCGCGGTCAAATCGGCCGCCCATCGGCTGCGTGCGCGGTACGGGGAGCTTGTCCGCCAGCACATCGCACAAACTGTGAACAGTCCGCTTGAACTCGAGCAGGAGCTGGGCCATTTGACTGCGGCGTTGCGCGGATAACTTGTAACCGCCGAGGTTCCGAGGCGGATTTTGCCATTTCGATGCAGAAACGGGTTCCGCCTCGTTACCTCGGGGGCTATGGTCGGATGGGGCTTGCGACTTTGCGGGTGATTTGAGTCCATATTAGTTAACGGTCAAACCGTAAGGCGCTTATGGTAGCCGACAGCACCTGCGCGTTGTGTGGCGCGCTACTCCCACGCGATGCGCCAGCGGGCAATTGTCCCAGTTGCCTGATGGCTCTGGCGCGGCTCAGACTTGACGAACATTTCGCACTCCACACTCCGCCCTCCGCCCTGAAGCGTTTTGGCGATTACGAGCTGCTGGAAGAAATCGCCCGCGGCGGGATGGGGGTGGTGTATCGGGCCAGGCAGGTGAGCCTAAACCGGCAAGTGGCGCTGAAGAGGATCACGTCCGGCGTACTGGCCAGCCCGGAGTTTGTGCAGCGCTTTCATCTGGAGGCCGAAGCGGCGGCCGGGCTCCAGCACCCCAACATCGTCGCCATTCACGAGGTGGGTGTGCACGAGGGCGAGCACTTCTACACGATGGATTATGTCGAGGGCCAGACGCTGGCTGAGCGAGCGCTCAACAACCCGCTGCCACCGGAATTGGCGGCGGACTACCTGAAGAAGATCGCGGAAGCGGTTCACTACGCTCACCAACGCGGTATTTTGCATCGGGACCTCAAGCCTTCCAACGTGCTGATTGATGCCTTGGACCAACCGCGCCTTGCTGATTTCGGCCTGGCCAAACGGCTGAGCGGGGATTCGGACTTGACGATGACCGGGCAGGTAATGGGATCACCCAATTACATGTCGCCCGAACAAGCGCTGGGCCAGCGGCACGCGACAACGGTCGCCAGTGACATATATTCGTTGGGCGCGGTTCTTTATTTCCTGCTGACAGGCCGTCCTCCTTTCGCGGCCGACAGCTTAACTCAGACATTGCAGCAGGTGTTGCACAGCGAACCGGTACCGCCGAGGATTTTGAACCCGGGCGTGCCGCGTGACTTGGAGACGATTTGCCTGAAATGCCTGACCAAGGAACCGGAGCGACGTTACAGTAGCGCACACGAGGTGGCTGACGAGCTGACCAGATTCCTCCAAGGCGAGCCGGTGCAGGCGCGGCCGGTCGGGACGGCGGGGAAGGTCTGGCGCTGGTCCCGCCGCAAGCCTGCACTGGCTTCTTCCTTCCTCCTAATCTTAATCTTGATCTTAATCGTCACCATCGGTTCGCCCATCGCCGCATTTCGGATCAACCGCGCCCGCCAACGAGCGCAACAAAGCGAGAAGCAAGCCACCGAGAAGCTATGGGACTCCTACCTGGCGCAGGCCCGCGCGAATCGCTTTACCGGTAGGCCTGGGCGGCGCTTCGACAGTCTGGAGGCAATCAGGAAAGCTGCTGACATTCGACCCACGCTTGAACTGCGCAATGAAGCCATCGCCTGCATGGCGTTGGTTGATTTGCGAGTGAGCAAGGAGCTGCTGGATCTCCGACACGGAGGGCCGGGGGCAGCTTTCGACAGTGGTTATCAGCGTTACGCCAGACCTGATCCCGAGGGGAAGATAATCGTGCGCCGCGCGGCCGACGGGGCAGAACTGAGGCATCTGTCGGGTTGCGAACCTCCGGTCCATAGCCTTTGGTTCAGCCCAGACGCCAAGTATCTCGCAGTGACCTTTGGCAAAGAGCGCAACATTCTGAAAGTGTGGGACTGGGCTCGAAATGAGGAAATCCCGACGCCGGCAGACCTGGACCCAAGAAACCTGGCATTCAGCCCGGATAGCAGCACTATTGCTGTAACCACGAAGGAGGGGGCCGTAATCACCTATGACCTGATCTCCCGAAAGACTCTAACGCCGCTGGCACCGCCGGTTGCGGCTTGGGCAATCCAATTCCATCCTACTTCTCCCAAACTCGCGATTGGCAATGCGTGGGGCAAAATACTAGAGGTCCGGGACCTGGAAACTGGGAAGGTGGTTTTAGCGTTTCCGCATACCAATAACCCGATCTTCAACCTGACTTGGCACCCGGACGGACGTCTGCTAGCCACCGCTTGTCGGGACAGCCTGGTGCATGTCTGGGACACTACGACGGGCGAGGAAAAAGCCGTCTTCTCAGGCCACTCACGCGAGGTCGTCGCAGTCGGGTTCACTCACGCCGGCGACCTGCTGGCGAGCTCCAGTTGGGACGGTGATGTGCGCCTCTGGAATGCCCTGACAGGACGAACGCTGATTAGCATGCCCTCCACTGGAGGATTTTACCACTTCAGCGCGGACGATCGCGGGTTCAGTTGCTATGTCGATGGGCCAAGCGTAGCTCTGATGGAGCTGGCCAGCGCCCATGAATGTCGCCTGTTGGACTGGGCTTTGGAAAAGGGCCGAGCCCCTTTTAGCTGCGACTTCAGTCCCGACGGGAGATTGCTTGCCTCCGGCCATCGTGACGGAGTCCGCCTCTGGGATCTCGCCACAGCCAAGGAAATCTCCCGGCTGCCGGGTAGGACTAACTGGTCGGTGATCTTTGCTCCTAGTGGAAAGGAGTTGATCTCCTCCGGGGAAGAGAGGGGCGTGGAGCAATGGCCGATGGAATACCGAGACGGGGGAGAGAGAACGCACTTGCAAATCGGGCCGGCACGTCGTTTCGCCCCGGCCGGTGGATGGAGCCGCGCCGCGCTGAGCGCTGACGGAACTACGCTGGCTTTCTTCCACTCGAACGCCGTCCATGTGCTTGATGCGGCGAGCTCGCAGGTGATAGCGACGCTGAGCGAAGATTCAAACCCTTACTACCTGGCTATCAGCCCGGATGGCAAGTGGGGTCTAACCGGAAGGTGGGCTGACGGCCGCGGCAACCGGATCTGGGACATTCGCAACGCGAAAGTCGCGCGACAACTGTCAGGATCGAGGTGCGGATTTGGCGCGTTTAGCCCAGACAACAAGTGGCTGGTTGCCAGCATCGGCACAGAATGCTCAATTTGGGAGGTTGGCTCGTGGAATTGTCTGCACTCGTTCGAGCGTCATGGCGCAGCGGATTTGCCCGGCCCAGTTGCAATTTCCAAGGACTGCCGAATGGTGGCCGTCGCCTACTCGCGCCGGGTGGTTCGGCTGCTGGAAAGCGCCACTTGGCGCGAGTTGGCGGCCTTGGAGCCGCCGGACTCAAGCGAGCTGCTTGACCTGCGTTTCAGTCCCGACGGTAGCCTTTTGGCAGCGGTCTCGTGGGATGCGATACACTTGTGGGATCTGCGCTCGATCCGCCAGCAACTGGCTGGAATGAAGCTGGATTGGGACCTGCCCCCGCTATCCCCGCCTGGCACCAACCAATTCAAGGGACCGATCACGGTAACAGTCCTTGGGGGCGCCGATGCGAAATCCGAATGATGAAAACGAGCCAAATCCAATCGCTGTTTCGTATTTCGTCATTTGAGTTCGTTTCGACCTACGTCTTCGGGATTTCGGCGCTCGGCTAGATCGCTGCGCTTGCAGGAGGCTCTAGTTAGTTAGGCTTCCTCCTCGTATTCTCGATTTGCCTCCTGTTCGAAGTCTGGCCCGCTCCGGCTTCGGACCGCGGAGAAAACACGTCCGAAGAAAATAACCTCAGATTTTCTGCAACCTTGCACCCGTTTTCGTTCCGTAAACAGGTGAGACCCCAGAAATTATGAGCATTCCTTGTAATCCAGAGGCCCATTTTCGGTAGCAAAGGGCGGAAGCAAAGCTGAACTAACAACACGAAAGCGAAGGGAAGATTATGAACAACCAATTCGATGAACTGGCCAAGGGCCTGGCCCAATCGGTGACGCGGCGCGCCGTGTTGAGGAGATTCGGCCTCGGCCTCGCGGGCGTCGTGCTGGCCACGCTGGGCTTTACCAGCCAGGCGCACGCCGGCAGAGGCGGCAACAAGCGCGGCAAGAGGTGCAACCGCTGCATCGGCCCAAACTTCGGCTGCGATCCGACCGATGGGGCGTGCATTGAGGGCTGCCTGAATTATTGCTGCGGCTGCACAGGGTAGCGAGTGGGCGGGGATGCCGCGGCACCTGTGTTTATACACAAATCCAAAATGGAAGGAAGCCTATGAACGACAAATTCGATGAACTGGCCAAGAGTCTGGCCCAATCCGTCACACGGCGGCAGGCGTTACGACGCTTCGGCATTGGCCTCGCGGGAGTCGTTCTCGCATCGCTGGGCTTGGCGAACAAGGCAGAAGCCGCCTCGCACCCTGTCGTCTTCAACTGCGATTGCTTCGCTTATCCAAATTTCGGATGTGACCTTCGGCCCCCCGGCAAATTTAAAAAATGCTTCGAGTTCTGCCTGAGCAACTGTTCGGGGGGCAGCAGGACGCGCGTTTAGCTCAAAGTGGGGAGAACACCTATGAACTACCAATTCGATGAACTGGCCAAAGGAATGGCTCAATCCGTTACGCGCCGAGCGGCGATGAGGAAATTCGGTGGCGGCCTCGCGGGGCTCGTGCTCGCCACGCTGGGCATGGCGAACAGCGCCCGCTGTGGCGGAATTCCTCCTGACAGCGTAGGGGACACGCGCAGCACAGTAATGAAAGGGAGGAAACCCAAGCCTTTCAGGTGTAATTGTAGAGATGTGACCTTCGGCTGTGAATCACTGCCACTCGATCAGCAGGCGACCTGCATCGCGAACTGTTCATCGATCTGTAACGGGCCGTGAGAGTTCACGCTCGCTCTTGTCTCGGTTTCCTTCGAAACAGACACAAAACCAAAACGAAAGGAAAGCCATGAACGACAAATTCGATGAACTGGCCAAAGGGCTGGCCCAATCCGTCACGCGCCGCAGTGCTCTGAAGAAGTTCGGCGGCGGCCTCGTGGCACTTACGCTGGCTTCGTTAGGGCGGGCGAGGGCGGCCCAGCCGCAGATCAAACCCTCCTCGCCGTGCCCTAACTGCCATAATCCCGAGAAAGGCTGTGCGAAGTTGTATCCAGTCGGTTCCAGCGCCTACATGGGCTGCGTAGCGACTTGCCAGCAACTCATTGCTATGGGGGCGTGCCATTAGCATCAAAACGATCGACGAATTCCGGCGCAGACCGAATCGGCAAATCGCTCTGCGCCCGCACGAAAAACAGAAAGGCGAAAACCAAATCTGAAATCCAAAACAGCAGGAAATTTATGAATTACAAATTCCATGAATTGGCTAAGCGCATGGCCCGATCCGTCACTCGCCGCGGGGCGCTAAAGAAATTCGGCGTCGGGCTCGTGGCACTTACGCTGGCGGCATTAGGGCGGGCTCAGGCGGCCCGCCCGCAGACCAAACCATCCTCGCCGTGCCCTAACTGCCATAATCCCGAGAAAGGCTGTGCGAAGTTGTATCCAGTCGGTTCCAGCGCCTACATGGGCTGCGTAGCGACTTGCCAGCAACTCATTGCTATGGGGGCGTGCCATTAGCATCAAAACGATCGACGAATTCCGGCGCAGACCGAATCGGCAAATCGCTCTGCGCCCGCACGAAAAACAGAAAGGCGAAAACCAGATCTGAAATCCAAAGCGAAAGGAAAAGTATGAACAACCAATTCGATGAACTGGCCAAGAGCATGGCCCAATCCGTTACGCGCCGCGGGGCGCTGAAGAAATTCGGCGTCGGCCTCGCTGGTATCGCCCTGGCCGCAATGGGGTTGACGCATAGAGCGGAGGCCAAGCACAAACTGCCAGGAGGCAAGGCGTGCAATCACTGCCGCTATCCTTATGGGTGTGACAAGCTTCCGCCGAGCCAGCAATCGGGCTGCATCCTCTACTGCAACTCGCTTTGCGGCGCCTGAAAGCAAAGACCCGGCTGCGAGCAGGAAGACCAGCAGGACTATCAAAGTTGAACCGCGGATGGCACGGATAACACGGAAGAATCGCCGTTTTGAGCGTCAGAGCGTGTGAGCGTCGAATCCTTCACGGAGCTATCCGCGTAATCAACGCAATCCGCGGTTGAATAAAAGGAGCAGAAACGAAAGGAAAGCTATGAACGACAAATTCGATGAATTGGCCAAGGGGTTGGCCCAATCCGTCACGCGACGCGGGGCGCTGAAGAAATTCGGCGTCGGCCTCGTCGGCATCGCGCTGGCCTCGCTGGGGCTCGCAACCAACGCCCAGGCACGCCCCCCTTATCAATGCGACTGCAGCTCCCCACTTCTTGGATGCGAGCGCTACCTGGGCAAAGGGAACTTGAAGGCCTGCTTAAAGTATTGCAGCGGTTGCCTGCAGCCTTAGTCCCATTTACCTATGTGCGGCTTATTTTCGTAACGAGCGAACACAACGAAACATAACAATAAAAAGCAAAAAAAGTCATGAGCAACCGATTCGATGAAATGGCCAAAGAAATGGCCCAGTCTGTCACCCGCCGCGGGGCGCTGAAGAAATTCGGCGTCGGCCTCGCCGGTATTGCGCTGGCCTGCTTCGGGCTGGCAATGAATGCCGAAGCACGAGGCAATAACAGGTGCCTGGCTTGGTACTGTCAGACATACGTAGGCAGCCTCACTCTTTACGTTTGCGGTGGTGGAAAACCCGGACACCGCTGCGTAAAGATTGGGATCGTGGATTGCGGCTACTGCAGTGGGTGTTGTTAGCAAGCGGATGCTTTACCGATGAAAACATGCCCCGCCACAGTGTATCGAAATTCCATAGTGGCTGCGCCGGCTTCATGCAAGCGCCGTATGGGCTGGCTAACGCGGCAATCGCCGCGCACGAGACAAAGTCATGACTAACCACGGATTACACGGATGGTCACGGATGAGGAGCAACCAACATCCGTGTCATCCGCGTGACCCGTGGTGACAACAGCGACAAACCAAAAGCGAAAGTAAAAGTATGAACAACCAATTCGATGAACTGGCAAAGGGCCTAGCCCAATCCGTCACCCGCCGCGGCGCGTTCAAGAAATTCGGCGTCGGCCTCGCGGGCCTGGCGCTGGCCCTACTTGGAATGGCAAGCAAGGCCTCTGCCCGACCGGGCTTCATCCATTGTAATTGCAAGAAGCCGTTCTATGGATGCAGGAGCAAATATGACTATCCCTGCTATACGGAATGCGCCAGCCTTTGCGGGCCGTAGGGCGAAGCCAAATTCGGGGATCATGTTGGACGGAGGCACGGGCAACTACCACGAAGGCCCGATGTCGCCAATGCCCTTGTTCAGTCTGTCACACGCAAGGAGCACCGGAGACCTTCAGGGGTCCACGCCGCACAAATGCCGATATGAAATCAAAACAAAAACGAAAGGAAAGTTATGAACAACCAATTCGATAATCTGACCAAGAGCCTGGCCCAATCCGTCACGCGGCGCGCGGCGCTGAAGCAATTCGGCGTCGGCTTGGCGGGCTTTGCGCTGGCGGCGCTGGGATTTGCAAATCAGGTGCAAGCGAAGCCACCATACCAATGCGATTGCAGCTCCCCGTATCTGGGATGCGAGCGATACGCGGACAAAGGGAACTTCAAAGCCTGCCTCAAGTATTGCAGCGGATGCTTGCAGCCGTAAGTGAACGCAAATAATGCCAAAGCTGATGCAAAGGTCATTGCTTAATCCTGTTCGGTTCGTTGCAAGCCGAACCATCACCTTCGTCACCCCCAACCTTGTGCGTCTGATGGTGGCCGTCTCCGGTTTGTCTGCTCTGGATTGCGCTTTGGCCCAGACCTACACGATCACCGATCTTGGCACGCTCGGGACTCGCGGTAGGTTCAGCGCCGCATACGGCATCAATAACCGCGGACAGGTGGTCGGGATCGCGGGCGATGGCCATTCATATAACCTCAAACAGTTTGGAGGATTTGACCAACATTGCATCGACGGCCAGATCACCTTTGAAAGGCAGCGTCCATTTCTTTGGACGCCAGCGACGCCCAATGGCACTACCGGAACGATGGTCGATCTGGGCACCTTGGGCGGCCCGAGCGGGGTAGCCTGGAGTATCAACGAACAGGGGCGAATTGTGGGAGCGGTTAACACCAGCACCATTTTGTACTCGATAGGACTCTACGATTGCCACTACGAGTACTACGAGTCGCATCCATTTCTGTGGGAACCCTCACAACCGAACGGAGCGGCGGGCAGCATGATTGACCTGACTGCCTCTGGGTTCGGGGCGTTCTGGTTGAGCGGGGGAACCATGCCCTACCCGTTCAGTTTTTGGGTAACATCAGTCTCAGCCAGGGCTTTGAATGACGCCGGCCAGCTTGTGATCAACAATGAACCCTTTCTTTGGCAGCGCGGCGCCGTCACCAACATTGGCTTCGCCGCCCGCGCGATTAATAGCCGCGGGCAAGTGGTCGGCTGCTGCGCCGTTTGGCAGAATGGCGCGACAAAGGACCTCGGCACTCTCCCAGCCGATACCAGTAGTGAGGCGACGGGAATCGAGAATGGCCAGGTCATAGGGGTTGGCCGTGGAAGTTATCCCCTCCACGCGTTCATGTTTCTGATCGACGATGCTGGGACCGTCATCTCAAGGCAATCTCTAGGCCCGATGCCTGGATCAACCAACGGGTCGCTGCAGCCGACAGACGTGAACAATAATGGCCAGGTCATCGGTGTCTATCCGCAGCCCACCGGATATCTGAGCAGTGGCGCGTTTCTGTGGGACACGAACTACGGGCTGAGCGATCTCGACAGTCTGCTCCCAGCCAACTCTGGCTGGCATTTATTCTCCGCCAACGCAATCAACGACAAAGGGCAGATTGTCGGCGCGGGCGTAAACGCAGCTGCTCAAATTCGCGCGTTGCTGCTGACGCCAATAGTGCCAACCGCGCCGCGCTTGACCGCGGTCACGAACATGCCCGGCGGCCAATTCCGCTTCACGCTCCTGGGCGAAGCCGGAGGCAGCTACACCATCCAGGCCTCTTCGAATCTGGTGAACTGGATCGCCCTGACCAATGTCGTCAGCACCACCGGCACCAACCAATTCACAGATCCCGCCGCGCCGAATTTCAACCGGAGATTCTATCGCGCAGTGACGCCATGAGAACCCGCTAACGGTGAACCTGAAAACGCAAACCAAAACCAAAACCCGAGAACGAAAGGAAAACCATGCAAACTCGATTCGATCAATTGGCTAAGAACTTGGCCCAATCCGTCACGCGCCGCGGGGCGCTAAAGAAATTCGGCGTCGGTCTGGCGGGTGTGGCGCTGGCTTCGCTGGGGCTGGCGAACAAAGCGCAAGCGGGCCCCGCCGGCAGGAAACCTCCGGGGTTTAAGTGCGATCACTGTAACCAGGCCACCAACTATGGTTGCTCTCTCAACGATCCGAACTATGTCACGTGCTATAACTACTGTAATAATAAGTGCAACCCGGGCGGCGGCTATTAACCGAGCAGGGTCGCCACGGACAAAACGAAAGGAAAACCATGAACCACCAATTCGATGAACTGGCCAAGGGCCTGGCCCAATCCGTCACGCGGCGCGGGGCGTTGAAGAAATTCGGCGTCGGCCTGGTGGGGGTAGCGCTGGTATCCCTGGGGATGGTGAACAGAGCAGCTGCCGGAGGAGGGCGGAAACGTCCCCCAAAGGGCTGTGGCAATTGCAACCACTGTGTTTACCCGTACGGACCCGGTGACTGCTATTACACCTGCTATGGCTATTGCAACGGGCCCGGCGGCTTTTAACAACAGGAGTCTGGCCACGCGACAGAGGGTGCTCGCGCGCACGTGCCGATCGTTACGCACCACGCTCGTAATCTAAAAGCGCGAATCGAAAAACGAATAAACCAAAACGAAAGGAAATGTATGAACGACCAATTCGATGAACTGACAAAGGGCCTCGCCCAATCGGTTACACGCCGCGGTGCGCTGAAGAAGTTCGGCGTCGGCCTGGCGGGCCTCGCGCTGGCCTCGCTGGGCCTGGTGAGGCAGGCACATGCCCAGGGAGTTACCCACATGCCCGGATGCGGCAAGGTCAAAAAAATCTGCAGCGGCTGTGTGGCTCCTTACGGTTGCAGCGACTCCAGTTGCATAGATTACTGCGCAACCCTTTGTTTCCATTGTTTCCCTGGCTGTTGCTAACGAAAGGAAAGCTATGAACGAAAAATTCGATGAATTGGCGAAGGGCTGGGCCCAATCCGTCACGCGCCGTGGGGCGCTGAAGCGATTCGGCGTTGGCCTGGCGGGTGTCGCCATTGCCTGCTTCGGACTGGCGAATAAGGCAAGAGCCGACCAATGCGGAGGCTGCCCCCAAGGTCAGAGATGCAGATGCACGCGCTACAAAGTCCCCTGCACCACCGGCGACGTCTGCGGTCACATCACGATCTGCCGGTGTCAGTGACCGGTTGCATCCGCCGCGGAGATGATTGGGACCGAGCGGAGAGAAAGCAGCGTTGTGCCGGCCGTCCGGCCCTTTCGGGCTACGGGCAACGGTCAAACAACCGAAACCGGAAAACCAAACAAACGAAAGGAAAGAGTATGAACGACAACTTCGATGAATTGGCCAAAGGAATGGCCCAATCCGTCACGCGGCGACAGGCGCTGCGGCGCTTCTGCGTCGGCGGGACCGGGCTTCTGCTGGCGGCCCTGGGACTGATGCGCCCCAGCACCGCCACGGCGGCGCCTCGCTGGTACAAGGGC
Source organism: uncultured Verrucomicrobiota bacterium (assembly GCA_964446585.1). Taxonomy (GTDB): domain Bacteria; phylum Verrucomicrobiota; class Verrucomicrobiia; order Limisphaerales; family UBA8199; genus CAYUPI01. The sequence goes on along the minus strand of CAYUPI010000020.1, from coordinate 84,675 downwards.
TACTGCCAAGTGGATCTGTCCACCCGCTCGTTTACGGGTGGGTGCGTCGGTCTCGCAAGTGGTCCGGATCCAGGCAACTGTCCTACAGTATATAGCCCCGATTGTGCGGGCCAAGTGGGAAGCGTGGTCGCGGACGCAGCCCATTGCTATACCCCTTACGACCCCACGAAGCCTTGCGGCCGTTTCCGCAGAGCGTGAAGGGTTTGGCCAGTTCGGGGAGCGCTCGGGTTCCTCGAACACCAAAACGAAAACGAACCGAAAGCGAAAGGAAAACTATGAGCAACAAATTCGATGGACTGGCCAAGGGATTGGCCCAATCGGTCACACGCCGCGGCGCGCGGAACTGAGAATCTGGCCGACGAGATGAAGTCGAGACCATGGAAGCGACGCTCTACCGGAGAAACCAGAGGAAACGGATGGGCTTCCTAATAAAAACGTGAATTCATGAGGAAGATTTCTTACTTCGATGGGTCGAACATTTCCTCGTGAAAGAACAAGCTTTGAAATGCGGTTCCCCTGGACACGCTGGAGCTTCGCCACTTCAGGCTGAACTCGCAACCAGTTTGCGGTGGTTTGCACTACCTTGCACCACTTTGCACCAATTTCGCATGCCAACCCGCCTGCCAGGGGCTGGATCCCTGGTTCAGGACGGAACTCGCTGGCACTGGTCGTCTGGCATCTCTCGCCTTCGAGGTCCTTTAACGCCTTGAGAAAAAAAGTGCCCATTTATTGTAATCGCGGGCTCGGTTTCCGGTAGCAAAGTAGGGAGCGCAAGAAGCGCAACCATTAACCTGGAACCAAAATCGAAGGGAAAGTTATGAACGACAAATTCGATGAACTGGCCAAGGGCCTGGCCCAATCGGTTACGCGCCGCGGTGCGCTGAAGAAATTCGGCCTCGGCCTCGCGGGCATCACACTGGCCTGCTTCGGACTGGCGAATAGGGCTGAGGCAGGCTTTGGACACCGCGGGTGCGTCAAAAAGTGCGAAAATTCCTGCGCCAAGATCTATGGCAAAGGCACTAGCGACTGGTACGGCTGCGTGGCCGGTTGCACCGCCAGTTGCCCGGACGGATTCTAGGATTAAAGCAACACCACAAAAGGAAAGTTGTGAACGACAAATTCGATGAACTAGCCAAAGGCTTGGCCCGATCCGTCACGCGCCGCGGGGCGTTGAAGAAGTTCGGCGTCGGCCTCGCGGGCCTCTCTCTGGCCTCGCTCGGGCTGGCGAACAAGGCAGAAGCGGGCCGGCGCTGTTCCTCGGACGCTGACTGCCCCGGCGGTGTGAAACAAGAGTACAGGTGCCTCTACGGCGTTTGCGTTAGGTGGAGGCGACCATAAGTTGAAAACCAATCCACAAGAAGAGGAGAATTACGAATGACAAATTCGATGAACTGGCCAAGGGTCTGGCTCAATCCGTCACGCGCCGCGGGGCGCTGAAGAAATTCGGTGTCGGCCTTGCCGGGATCGCCTTGGCCGCACTGGGTCTTACTGACAGCGCAGAGGCCGGCAGCGGAAACGGAAGCAGGAAAAAAGCCTGCAAGCAAGCCAAGCTCATGTGCGGCGGTTGTGCCCCGCCCTTCGGCTGCACGACCGCAGCTTGCGTGGATAATTGCTCGAGCTTGTGCTTAAGTGCCTGCTCCTCCCCAGGCGGATTTTGATGCAGCGAGCCGGAAGCAGGACAAGACAAAGCGAAAGGAAAGTTATGAACGACCAATTCGATGAACTGAGCGATAACTACACAGCCGCCCTTTGTGCGGCAGCCCTTACGATCTGGCTCACGTGCGGTCCCACTGAGGCCCAGCAATTCTCGGCCTGGTCCACGCCAGTCAACATGGGGCCATCGATCAACACGACCAACAATGAGTGGCACGCCGCCATTTCAGCCGATCTTTTGACGATCTTCTTCGTCTCCGACCGACCGCGCGGCTTCGGCGATTATGACCTGTGGGTTGCGCAACGGCCAAATCGAAATTCTGACTGGGCACCGGCTCGGAATCTTGGCCCGAACATCAACACGTCTTCCGCCGAATTCACTCCGGAACTCTCGCCGGATGGACACGCTTTGTTGTATTCCAGCCTCGGGCTGTCCGGGGACAAGCACCTCCAGATCTATGCGGCCTTCCGAAGCGACATCAACAACAACTTCGGGTGGAGCTTGCCGATGAACCTGGGCCCAGGCGTCAACTCCAGCCATTATACTGGCGATCCATCAATGTTCATTGACCCCCAAACGGGCGTCATCACACTATATTTCGCCAGACTCGACCGGGACGGCGATGATTGGAACATCTACCAGAGCACACAGGGGGCGGACGGTGCGTTCGGCGACGCCGTGACAGTCGCGGAGCTCGACACGCGCTACCGCGAGACACATCCCACACTCCGCCGCGATGGGCTCGAAGTGATCTTCGTATCTGATCGGCCCGGTTCCCTGGGTGGAGTTGATCTGTGGGTTTCTACTCGTCCAACGACGAGCGATAGATGGTGCGTGCCAGTCAATCTGGGGGCCACTATCAATACGCAGTTCAACGATCGCGCCCCTTATCTATCGGACGACGGTTTGACTCTGATTCTCATCTCCGACCGGCCGGGCGGTTTCGGAGGCAACGATCTCTACGTCTCGACACGAAAGAAACTTCCGTAACACATGAACCAGTACGAAAGGAAAGTCATGAACGATAAATTCGATGAACTGGCCAAAGGTTTGGCCCAATCCATCACGCGCCGCGGGGCGCTGAAGAAATTCGGCGTCGGCCTCGCGATAACCGCCTTGAGCTTGCTGGGAGTCGCGAACGCGGCTTTTGCAGGCGACGCGCCACGGATTCGACAACCGCCGGTGGATACGTTCGTTGAGATCGGAAGCTCAGCTCTGTTCTTCGTTCTAACCGAACCCACAGCGGAGGCGCTTACGTATCAGTGGCTCAAAGAGGGGAGCGCGATCGGCGGGGCGACCAATTCGACGTACCGCACTCCTGCGCTCACAGCAAACGATTCGGGGGCTAGCTACGCAGTAGCTGTAGAAAACTCCAGCGGCGCGGTTGTGAGTGGACCGGGCCGCCTGGTCGTGGCGTCTGCTGTGCCGTTGGCAAGACAGTTAGTGCGCGGGCCCACGGGTAACCTGTACGGATTCGTCGCCGCTGAGCGGATTGAATGGGAGGCGGCTCGAACGTTGACCGAGAGCGCTGTCTTCTACGGGCAACCCGCTCACCTGGCAACAATTGCTTCAGCGGCTGAAGACACCTTTCTGGACAATCTTAGAGGGCCGTTCGTTCCGGACATTGGGTTCTCGCCTTTTCGAGTCAACCAGTTCTGGGTTGGTGGATTCCAGCTCCCGAATCAACTGCGGCCCGGAGATGGCTGGATGTGGGTGAATAACGAAGGTCCGATTCCCGGTACTAACGGCGGCAATGGGTACGCCGGTTGGGCCCCAGGAGAGCCAAATGATTATCCATCAACTGGGATTGAAAACGACGAGGAGAACTACCTGGTGATCGGAAGGTTCCCTTTTCGAGGTTGGAATGATTCTGATGTCGTATCAATTGGTTTTCCCGATTTTTACATTCGTGGCTACGTCATTGAGATCGAGGTTGTCCCGCCTGACACTACCATCCTCTCCGCCACCGGCTGCGCCGGTGAAACGATCTCCGCTGGCACCACGACGCTTTCGAAGTCTATTACGCTTAGGTTCGCAGGCACCGATGAATCTGGTATCGCCGGGTTCGAATACAGCCTGGATGACGGCACCTTTCTGCCTTGCTCGAGCTCTGTGACCTTTTCCCACCTTGCCCTCGGAGAGCACGTCTGTCGAGCACGCGCGATCGACAACGCGGGCAACCCGGACCCCACTCCGGCGCAGTTGTCCTGGACCGTTGTCACGCCGGCGCAATCGCTCGAGCTGTTGTTGGGTCGTGTGGACGGTTTGGTTGCAGCTCAGGCGCTCCGCCCGGGTTTGGGCAATTCGCTAAAGGTCAAGCTGGATGCCGCAAACCGGCAATTGAACCGAGGGGATAGCATGACCCCCGCCAATATTTTGCACGCGTTCCTCAACGAAGTAGGAGCTCTGACTCAAGCCAGGATACTCAATTTATCGGAGGCTGAACCACTGCTCAACTCCGCCACCGAGATGGTGGGCCACCTGAACAGTCCAGGCTGTGACTGACGGAGCAATCCCTGTTTCTTTCTCAGGCATGAAGGCAAGAATATGATAGAGAGCCAAGACTAAGAGGAAGCTAGAACGACAAATTCGATGAACTGGCCAGAGGAATGGCGCAATCCGTCACGCGCCGCGGCGCGCTGCAGAGGTTCGGAGTCGGTCTCGTCGGGTTGGCGCTGGCCTCTTTAGGGCTGGCCAACGACGCGAAGGCCGGCAACCGGCATTACAATTGTAAGTGCAAGTTGGTTGGCTATGGCTGTTCGCGCTACCTCGATTACGTGAGTTGTTATGAATATTGTTCGTTCCACTGCGGGTATTGAACAACAAACAAGAGCGCAGAATGCCGTAACAGAAGGAAACAAAGAAAACGGAGACAGGACACTGAGAAAAGCGCATGGAACCACGGATTGCTGAGATGACACGGATGAATGGCCGTTCGCGCGACGGAGCGTAAAAGTGTGCAAACGTTCCACGGATAAGACGGGGAACGCGTGCAATCCGCGGTCGAGGCAACCACAAGCCAAATGCACACGAAAAGAAGCATTGGCACCTCCATAGCGGGTGTCAGAATCCGGTTGGTTTTCGTAATGTACTTGAGGATACTCCGCCCGTGACCACGTCGGTTTTGATTGCCATCGCCTTGCTTGGCGTGTTCATCGCCATTGGCTGCTGGCTCGGCTGGCAACTTTTGCGTCAGAACGGGCGCATTCTCCTGCGCTTGGATGAACTCGAAAAACGACTCAATGAGCTGGAGTTCTGGAAAACGGACGAGCCTGAAGGTTTGCCAATCGGCAGCGAAGCGCCGGCATTTGAGTTGCCCGATCTAACCGGTGAACATAAGTCGCTGTCGCAATTCCTTGGCCAGCCGGTGCTTTTGCTCTTCTTCAATCCGGAGTGCGGCTTTTGTCGTGACCTGGCGCCGAAGCTGGTGGCGGTTTATGGAGTGCGGCGACAAGCGGAGCGCGGCGCCGCGTTGGATCTCGAGGGGGGAAGTGGAGGTCTAGTGAAAAGCGCCGTCATCGCCGGCGCACTCCAAGGTGCGGGCGGTGCATCATCGGATGAGTTTCCGCGCCTCATCATCCTCACCACCGGCGACGCCGAGAAAAATCGGCGTTTCTTCATTGAAAACAAGGTGGCTGGTCCGATACTCCTCCAGAAGGAGATGGAGGTCGCGTCGGCTTATCAAGCTAATGGCACCCCAACCGGCTACCTGATTGATGCTAATGGAAAGATCGCCAGCGGACTTGCTGTTGGTGCTGACGCGTTGTTGGCGCTGGCGGAGGGAAAAAGAGAAAGTAGAAAGCAGAAAGCAGAAATGGAGCGGAATGCTTCGGTTGCCGACATCAGCGAACTCGATAGTCGAGCCGGTCGTTTCAGCAACCGCTCGGTGGCGCGCAGCAAGATCAAGCGCGACGGTCTGAAGGCCGGCACTCCAGCACCCGAGTTTCGTTTGCCACGGTTGGACGGGCGCGGCGAACTGGCACTGTCCGACTTGAGAGGCAAACGATTGCTGCTCGCGTTCTCTGATCCGAATTGTGGTCCGTGTCAGGCCCTGGCGCCGGAACTGGAGGAATTCCACCGAGCGCATTCCGGGACTCAAGTGGTGATGATCAGCCGTGGCGAGCCGAAGGAAAACCGAGCCAAGGTGCAAGAGCACAGGCTGACCTTCCCCATCATCTTGCAGCAGCAATGGGAAATCTCACGGCTCTACGCCATGTTCGCGACTCCTATCGCTTACCTGGTTGATGAGAATGGCATCATTGCGCGCGATGTCGCCATCGGCGTTGATCCCATTCTGAGCCTTATGAAGTTTTCACAAGGCGACGAGGCATTTTTGATGCCGGCGGCTGCGGCTTCATGAACTTGATTCCCCCTTCACCTGGACTTCAAGAAAGCACGCATGGCCGCTTCCCGTTCAGGCGACGCCCAGCAGGCAATAAATTGCTCCTTCTCCCAAGCCGAATAATTAGGAAATCGCTCAGCGTAAAGCGCCGCCTTGCAAAGTCTCAGTGCGAGAGGTGGTAAAGCGGCCAGTCGCTCGACGAGTTTTTCTGCCTCGGCATACAACATCTCGGGTGGGCTAATGCGGGAGACCAGCCCGAGCCGGTGCGCTTCGACGGCATCTATCGGTTCACCTGTGAGCACCAGGCTCTTGGCGGCGCCGAGGCCGACAAGACGCTCCAGCCGCGGGATCAAATCCAACGAAGGAAAGATTCCAATCTTGACCTCCGGCGCGCCGAAGCTTGCCCGGGGGGACGCCAGCCGAAAATCGGACAGCAGCGCCAGCAACAACCCGCCGCCCATCGCCGGCCCATCGATGGCCGCAATCACCGGTTTGGGGCACGTTTCGATTGCGTCGAAAACTGCGCCCACATCGTCGAGGTCATGGGCGACGGCATGCGGCGTCAGTTCGAGCATTGAAGATACGTCAAAGCCGGCGCAGAACACACGACCGCGACCGGCAAGAACGATAACGCGAATGGACTCATTCCTATCCGCAGCATCAATCGCCTGCCGAATTCCCTGCAAAGTCGTTGGATCGATCACATTCAACTTCTGAGGCCGATTCAACCAAACCCAGGCGGCGGGGCCTTTGATTTGCAGTTCAAGATTCTTCATCAGCTCTCGAGTTTTCCTCCCAGTTCGTTGCGAAGCTTCATCTTGTCCACCTTGCCAATCAGAGTGAGCGGCAGTTGCTCTCGAAACACGAAGTGCCGGGGAATTTTGTATTCCGCCAGCCCCTGTTGGCAATGTGTCTTCAGCTCTTCGACGCTGAGTCGTGCACTTGTTCGTGGGACGATGTGCGCCGTGCCAACTTCGCCCAGAATATCGTCCTTGGTACCAAGGACTGCCACGATGGCGACTTTAGGATGGGCGCTGATGTGTTCCTCGATTTCGCGCGGATAAACATTATAGCCGCCCGTGATGAACATTTCCTTCTTGCGGCCTACCAGGGTGAGGTAGTCGCGGCGGTCCAGCCAACCCTGATCGCCGGTGTAAAACCAACCGTCGGCATCGATCGCCGCCGCGGTCTCTAACGGGTTTTCAAAATATTCCTTCATGACGCACGTGCCGCGAATGGCGACCTCACCGACCTCGCCTTTGGCCACTAGGCGGCGCTGGTCGTCCACGATGCGGAGCTGAAACTCGGGCGCTGCTTTGCCGACCGTCCGGCTGACAGTATCGAGATCATCCTCGGGGGAGGTGTAGGTAATAAAGCCGGTCGTTTCGGTCATCCCATAGCCGGTGAGCACGGTGAGATCGGGCGCTATGTTTTGGATCTTTTCCATCACGGCGGGAGGCGTCGCGGCGCCGCCGACGATCACTCGGCGCAAAGAGGTGAGATTGAAGTCGGTGAAGTTCGGAAGACCCAACTCCATAATAAACATGGTAGGAACCTGGCCCAAGCCGGTGATGCGTTCGCGCTCTACCATTTGCAGCGTGTGCACGGGATGAAAATGATCCATGCAGACCAGCGTTGCGCCGATCATAAGGGCGGGGACCACGCCCTCGGTCGCTCCGGCGACATGGTTCATCGGCATGTGCAGCAGGCTGCGGTCGATTTCGCGCGCGCCGAATTGGCGTGTCTGAACGGTGATGTTGTCGATGATGTTCTTGTGAGTTAGAACCGCGCCCTTGGGCAATCCGGTCGAGCCCGAAGTAAAGACGATCAGCACGCCGTCATTCTCGTCCAGCTCGGCTTTGCGCGAAGCTAGCGCAGCAGTCTGAGCAGGTCGATCCGCCGCGATTAACTCCTCGAACGCGAGCCCGCTCGATGGGCAGCCGCCTCCGATAACAATGAAATGTCTAATGAAAGGAAGCGATTTCACCAACGGTTTCAACGTCTCCGCAAGCTTCTTGTCCTTTACCTGGCCCAGGACAATGAGGGCGGTTGGCTTGGTCAACTGCGCCAGACGCATCACTTCAGGAGAAGTGTAGAGGACGCTAAAACCTACGAGGATCGCGCCAATCCGGGCGGCGGCCAGGTAGGTGTAAACATACTCCGGCCGAGTCGTGCAAATGATGCCGATGCGATCGCCGCGTCGAATACCCAGCTCCAGAAACGCCTTGGCCAGGTAATCGACGCGCTGATCGAACTTGGCCCATGAAACGCGCTCATCATTGAAAACCAGGGCCTCTTTATCCGGCAGGCGGTTTGCCACGGCGGAGAGCAGGTCTGAGAGCAAGCGCGGAGGAGCAGGATTCAAGTCTCAAAGAGGTTCCGTATCGATACCAGGAGCAATAAACGAAGTTGCCCTAGCGCGTTTTGCGCTGATGAAGCGTGAGTTTGTTCCCATCGGGATCACGAACTGCGACCATTCGGCAGGACGGAAGGTCCAAGGGTCCAATGAGGAACGGTATATTGTGCTGCCGCAAAGAGGCCAGGGCCGATTCAAAATCTCCAACTTCCAAGGCGACTGAAGGACCGTCTTGCGATGGCAGCCATTGCGGTGAACAACCGATACCGAGCGTCCCTGTGCCAACATCATATTCGATCCAATGCTGGTCTTCGGTTTTTAGAGCCGCGTTCGGCATGAGGTTGAGCACGCCCTCGTAAAACTTGCGTGCGCGTGGGATGTCAGTAACCGGATAAGCAACAAACGCAATCTCTTTGTAATTGATCATTCCTGAATCTGTTGTGCGTCGGTACGGTTTTCAATCTCATTTCCTGTCGGCAGTTCAGACGAAACAAAATGTCCCTGCCCGGCCTTGCGGCCCGACAGGGACAAATTGGGGGATGGGAGTTCGCCAGGCTCTCTTTCCCGTGCTGGCTATTGGGCGCCTCATTTCTGGGGCTGCCAGCTTCCCGACGCCATTCTCCACGGCAAGCGGAGTCTCCGGCCTCGTAGCAGGGCCGTCCAGCGGCCCGTTTTTGCGGGCGCACTGAATTATTGAGTGAGGCTTTTCAGCTCGCTTGGACCGATGGTTGCGCCACCGGCTTGCGAACCAGGTCAAGACACGTCTATGACTGCCTCTCCGCGTCTTAACCACTTAGCTCCGGGTCAGCCGCCGCTTCTGACAGCGCGTTTGCCCGGTGCCACGGGTCTCGCCTCTTAACTCTCAGGTTGCTTTTCGATCACAGGTCAGCGGTAGCGTTTTTACCATCGCTGACGCTCCGGAAGGTTTTCACGGATCCTGCCTAGACCACGTGTCCTTCCCGGCTCGGGCGTTCACTTTGTCCCGCCTTTCGGCGTCTTTCATTTAGCTGATCTCGTTTCCGAAACCGCCAGCCCCGAACGTTTTCAGGGCCAGACTCGCCCGACCGTGCTGATACACAGTAGCAACCGGATACCTCTGGTAACTGCGATTCGCCCAGGCCCGAAACTCTCCCGGGCTACTTGACTCGATTCGGAACGGTTTCTCATCGCTCCTCATCGCTCAGTCCCTTTTTCGCGTTTACTGACGACGCGCGAACGTCGCCAGAGGAACTGGTGAATTCTGCCTCCGCTCCCGAACCTTGCAGTCCGGCTTGAGAGGGGATGAGCCAACCAGCCTGACTCAACCTTTCCCCAGTCACCTGGGATTATCCTTGAGACGTTCAGCTTCAATCTGTTGACCGCCGCCGCCCATCTCAGTTCTTTCAATGAACTGCGGACACCTTATCAAAGTTTCTCGATCTGACAACGATTTCTTATCCACAACTTATTCACGGAAAACCCTCGGTGAACAGGCTGTGAACAACTCAGAGCGACCAATGAACTCAATGCTTTTGTCGCGGTGCTCCCGGAAATTGTTCACAGGAAAAACCCAGTCGCGGCACCCCTGGTGAACAAGTTTCGAAAATGATTTGCGCGAAAAATTGGAGAGAGCGATCACGGATTCACAGTGACCGCCCACGGTGGTGAAGCGTAAGCAGTGACGGGTAATCAGTGAGCAGGAATCAGCGAACAGTGACGCGTAACTCAAGCTTGGAAGCCGCGTCTTCGAAGGCTACACCCACGGTTTAGCCGTGAGAATTCGTCCGGCGCTCGAAGCCAGATCGGTGGGAGCCGTTCACGCCGTTCAAGCTGGTGTGGGCCTTGCCGTTAAGGTTTTGAGTCTCGCAGCGCAGCAATTTCTCGGCGCTGAAGTACTCCATCCGGGCTTGCTGGGCTACTTCCCTGAGGTAGTCCCCTACCCTGCCCGCCTGCGCGGCGGCAGGCTGCGGCGCGCCCACCAGAGCCACCAATCCGCCTGAGACCTCCTCCCGATGGGGCCACCATAAGTTTATCCACACGTAAAATGGCAACGGCATACCCTCCCCGTGAGTCGCCACGATGATCAGATCCGCTCGTAAGGCACTCGAAACGGCACCAGCAAGAATTCCAGGGGCGTCCAGGTCGCCGACCTTCCACCAGGTTTCGCGCACGCCTTCTTCACCTGTGAGCTTCGCAATCTTTTGCGACACCGCCTTGGCCCATGTGTGGGTCTGGTCGTCCTGATAGACAAAAGTCACGCTCGGACCGCGCCCGGTACCGAGCAGGGAGCGCACAAGGCCGCTCAAGCCAACTAACGACTCGGATTCACCGTTCAACGCTCTCGGCATGCGTGGCGCGCGCTTAATCACGTGGAAACCGTTGCGCTTGCCGGAAGTTGAGCTCGGTTCGGGCAGGATGGTGGTCTTCATGGTTGTTGGTTGTGACTTGTTAGCGGACAAACGGACGTGGACATCGCGTCCTGTCGCTGGACAGGATCCACTGATCTGCGATTTATGCTTATTCGCTGCCTTCACGTTTAACTTTCGTTCGGCGAAACTTCCGGCGCCCTGCTTTCCCCAGGCCGGAATGAACGACAGGGACGAGGATGCAACTGCAAGTTTCATGCCGAACAGTTGCTCCTTGTTTGTAGTTCTGCTCCCTTTGATAATGACGACTATGGCTGTCGACGCGGAAGGAACTCCCTCGCCCACTTGGGTTCAGAAAGTCTTGATCGGACGAAATCCAAAACGCACCACCGTTCGGATCATCATCCTCGTCGTCGTCTGCTTAATCGTCTTCAACAGATTCGTGCTCGTTCCAATTCGAGTTGAGGGCCAGAGCATGATGCCCACTTACAAAGATCACCGCGTCAATTTCGTCAATCGACTGATCTACCATTTCCACGACCCGCGGCGTGGAGACGTCGTGGCCATTCGCACCTCGGGGATTAGTATCATGTACATGAAACGCGTTGTCGGGCTGCCCGGCGAAACTGTCGCCTTCCATGGCGGCAAAGCTCAAATCGACGGAAAAATCCTCGAGGAACCTTACATCAAGTACAGTTGCGATTGGGAGCTCCCTCCCCGCCGGTTAGGACCTAACGAATACTTTCTCGTCGGCGATAATCGTTCCATGCCGGCCAAAGATCATACGATGGGAGTCGCGTCGCGGGCGCGCATCGTTGGCAAGGTCCTGCTATGAGGAGGTGGCTCGCGCGCGCGATTCTGTTCGGAGGACTCCTCGCAGTGGCCATCTGGCTTTGGACGGTCCTCTTTCCAAGCCCGGAGCGGGTCATCCGGAAGTACCTGACCGAGCTGGCCAGGTCCGCAAGTTTCGGCCACAATGAGGCTCCAATGGCGGTGCTGCTGAACTCTCAGAAAGTTGCTGGTTTCTTCACGGCGGATGTGGAGATCTACATGGATGTGCCTGGCCGCTCACAGCAGGTGCTCAACGGGCGTGACAATCTGGCCCAAGCCGCCATGCAACTCCGGTCCGCAGTAGGTGGACTGCAGGTCGAATTTTACGACATTATCGTGGCGCTCACGCCGGACAAGGCCACCGCCGAGGCCAACCTCACGCTCAAGGCCAGGATCGCCGTCGAACGCGATCCCTTTATTCAGGAACTGAAATTGAAGCTAAATAAAGCCGAAGGTCGCTGGCGAATCTACCGATTGGAGACGGTCAGGACACTTTCGGCTCTGCGCGACATTGACCAGAGAGTTCCGGTTTTGCCTTCGGATTTATCCTTATGACTGATTTTACCGATGCCCTTGCTCATCTGAGCCGCAGCGACAAAGCTCTAAGGCGGCTTATCCGGAAGATTGGGCGTTGCAGTTTCAAGGTGAAGAGTCATCGCAGCCCATTTCGGGTACTGGTTGAATCGATCACCTACCAGCAATTGAATGGCACAGCCGCCGCCACGATTTTCGGACGCGTGAAAGCACTTTACCCCGGTCGGCGATTCGCCCGGCCGGCGGAGGTGCTGGCGACGCCGGACGAGCGCCTGCGCTCTGCCGGACTCTCGAGGGCGAAAGTCGCGGCCATCAAGGATCTTGCCAGGAATACGATCTCTGGCGTGGTCCCTACTTCCCGAGCCATTTGCAAATTGACTGACGCCGAAATTGTGGAGCGCCTTACGACGGTGCGCGGCATCGGGCCCTGGACCGCCGAGATGCTTCTCATTTTTAGTCTGGGCCGGCTCGATGTCTGGCCGGTGACAGATTACGGAGTGCGCACAGGTTTCGCGCGAGCCTACGGCCTCAAGACATTGCCAACGCCGAAAGAGTTGGTGCAACACGGCGAGAAATGGCGGCCCTACCGCACCATCGCCGCATGGTATCTTTGGCGCGCTGCCGAATTGACAGAGTAACACCTGTTGCAAATGACGCATGTGGAAGGTCGAACGCCTAGAGAAACCCTAAAGACTAAATCCTAAAAATGCTCCGAAAGCGCAGCTTTCTCGTCATTCGTCACTCTTTCGTCATTTGACATTCGTCATTTGGATCTCGGAGACCCGCCCCCCCTCTCCTCGACACAAAAGGGCTTTTCTCCAGATAAAACCGCAAAGGCAATGCTGCCGCTTTCGTAATCCCGATGCGCGCGCTCGAAACAACTGGTCCAGTCTCTCTGCGAAGCCTCGCAACATCCGGATTCCGCGCGATCGACAGGGGTGAATTCGGGCCACATAAATCAATCCCGTTCAGCCGACGATCAATGCTCATCGCCTCGCACAATTTGGCCGGGCCATTGGTCAGTTCCCGGCGGTGGTGGACGTGGCGTCTTTTGTGCAGCAGCTCCTCCCCAAACTCAGGATCGAGTGCCCGGATAAGCACGGCCTCGCCGATCCCTCTTGGCTGGCAGACGGCATTGACGCAGAAGTGGCATCCGTAGATGAAATAGACATAGCCGTGCCCCGGTTCACCGAACATCACCCGGTTGCGTGCAGTTTCGCCCGGAAAACCATGACAGGCCGGGTCATCCGTCAAATAGGCCTCGGTCTCGACAATTGCCCCGCCGCACGGACCCGCCGGCGTGTCGCGGACCAGCCAGTGCCCCAACAGCCGAGGCGCCACGATCCTGGCTGACGGTCGGTAAAAGTCTCTCGGGAGCGGCGTGAAATCGATCATCTCTGTCCCCTACTGCAAACCAACTGGACACTCGCAACGGATTTGTTCCGGAGGCTGCGCTTCATCCGGCGCATCGTAAATCCGGGTTGGAAGAAAGTGAAGCAAACCATGACGGGAACGCTCGCCATTATTGCTTGTGACACCCAAGCAGCGTTGACTCACTCGCGGGAATCGATGATTCTCGGCTTCACTGAACCGGTGAAAATCAACCTCAAGAGAAAGGTCATACTATGAAATCCTACGCATGCATCCTGGCCGCAATCGCGGCCACCAGCCTGATGATAGTCGGCTGCGGCAAGAAAAGCAGTGTGGATACGACGCCAATTGAAACGAGCTTTAGTTCGGCTGACGCGACTACCAAGAGCAGTGCCGACAAAGCAGTTGCCTCCATCAAATCGGCCGATTATTCGGGCGCCTTGGCCGAATTAAAAACTCTCGCGGGCAAGGCCAAGCTCACTTCCGAACAGCAACAAGCCATCAAGGATGTTATGTCCCAGGTGCAGAAAGCCTTGACCGATGCCGCGGGCCAAGCCGCCTCTGGAGCCAGCAAAGCAGCCGATGATCTGAAAAAGTCTCTGCCGAAGTGATTCGCTGCGTCTCGGTTTGGCGGCGCGGAATCGGGTAGCGCCTGTGTTGTGCGGCTCGTCGGATTGGCCTGGCTGCGCGTGGTGGGCGAAACAACACAGGAATCCTTCAGCAACTGGGCACTGTCGCATCTGATCGCGAATTCATTGTATGGCTGACGAGCTGAACCGTGTCGTCGAGGCGCTGGGATTGGAAAAATACAAACGACATATTTTTCTCTGCGCCGATCAGACCGAGCCGAAGTGCGCCGCCAAAGAGATTGGGCTCGAGTCCTGGGAATATTTGAAGCGGCGGTTGAAGGAATTGAACCTCGTCGGTCCGGAACCGCTTGTTTATCGTACAAAGGCCAACTGCCTCCGCATCTGCATGCACGGACCGATTGCCGTGGTTTATCCAGAAGCTGTATGGTATCACTCCTGCAGGCCGGCAGTGCTGGAACGAATCATCCAGGAACATTTGATCCACGGCCATATAGTGGAGGACTTCGCTTTTGCCAAGTCCTCACGATCGGTAGCGCGTGACTGAAAGCGAGCCGGATGTGCAGGAGTGCGCCCGTCCCCGGGCGCAGCTACGCACGAGAACCCGCTGCACCAGAAGATTCTTAATGCGCACGTTTACAGGAGAATTGCTGCGCCCGGGGACGGGCGCTCTCCGCCGCCTTTAGTCTGGGTCACCGTGACTGAGAAATAGAGTTTGAACGGCGCGCCCTGAGCGCCGAAGATAAGTAGCAGAGTGAAGGAGTTCTTATGAATGAAACAAAGAGCCAGGCAGATTTCGGAAGTTCGATGGCGGAAGAAAAGTTCCAGCGCGTTGCCCACGCCGGAGTAAGCCGCCGCGAGTTCATTACCACAACCATCACTGCCAGTATCGTCGCAGGCGCCGCCACGCACGCCTGGGCTGGCGAAGCGGCGAGCGAGATGCCCCGCCGCACGTTGGGAAGAACGGGTGAAAAAATTTCGATGATCGGTTTGGGTGGCTATCACATCGGCGTGCCCAAGGATGAGCAGGAGGGCATCCGCATCATCCGTTCAGCGATCGATCATGGAATCAATTTTCTGGACAACTGCTGGGATTATCACGACGGCGGAAGCGAGTTGCGCATGGGCAAAGCCCTGCGGGACGGCTATCGCAAGCGCGTGTTTCTGATGACCAAGATCGACGGCCGCAGCCGCGTGCTGGTCGCCCGGCAGATCGACGAATCACTCAGCCGATTGGAGACGGACCACGTGGACCTGATGCAGTTTCATGAGGTCGTCCGTCTCGAAGATGCGGACCGCATTTTCAACGAAGGGGGGATGGACGCCATGCGCGAGGCCCAGAGGTCCGGCAAGGTCAGGTTCATCGGTTTCACCGGCCACAAGGATCCGCTCATCCATCTCCGCATGCTCGAAGTCGCTGCGGAGCACAAGTTCCGATTTGATGCCGTGCAGATGCCGCTAAATGTCATGGACGCGCATTTTCGCAGCTTCGCACAAAAGGTGCTGCCAGTGCTGGTTAAGGAGGAGATTGGCGTGCTGGGGATGAAACCGCTTGGCAGCGGAGCCATTCTGCAGAGCAAAACCGTCACGGCCATCGAATGCCTGCATTACGCCCTGAACCTGCCGACCTCGACGGTGATTACCGGAATCGACCGTATGGAACTGCTGGATCAGGCACTGGAGGCCGCGCGCACTTTCCAGCCAATGAAATCCGCAGAGGTGTCGGCCCTGCTAAGCCGGACCGTCGAAGCTTCCAAGTCCGGCAAATACGAGCAATTCAAAATCACCTCCCACTTCGACGCCACGGCGCATCATCCGGAATGGATGAGCTGAGCCGCTCAAGCGTGTCCAGTGTCTGCGCAGAAACCAGACGGATCTATCCGTCTCGTACGCGGCAATTTGACCGTGCCAAGGGCCGAACTTCCTTGAAGTGAGTCAATTCAAAGACTCAGCGCGTCGCGAAAAGAATGGCGCGACCAGCCCGCAGCCGCGTTCGGACGCCCAGAAGCGCAGGAAAGCGGGAGCAAGCTCCCCGCACTCCAAACACTGTCGCGGCATCGGGGCGACCCCCCCCGGGTGTGCGAAGCGTTTGGAGTGCGCTCCGGCTTGTCCACCCTCCGCAGTTTTGCTACGGAGGACGGGCCGGCGCTTTCGGATGATCCGGGGCGGCGGGTCCGTCAGGTTCATTATTCTAACTTAAAATTCCGCGCGCACTGCGAGCCTAGGAGCATCTGGCTTGATGGTGATCGTCTCTCGCACAGGGTTAAACGCACGGTGGCGCCTGCCGTTCACCGTTACGGCTCGGATTCGCTGTCCGTCAGGGTGTCGTAAGCGCACTACGATATGTCCGACTTGATTTCGGTTCGGCGGTTCGATCGCTGCTTCGATGAACCCGCGCGCAACGTGAGAGTTGATTTCGTAGCTCACACTGCCGAACCGTGTCGGCGCGTTCATGACTGAGACGCGTTGCCCCTCGCGCAACCAGTTGCTGGTGATAAAAGGTGCCAGCCAGAGCCCGTCGCCCCGCTCCTGCACGAACATCGTCCGCGTCTGGTGCAGGAAATATCCGGTCTCGTGGGTTTTGTCCCACGCGCCGCTGTGGTGGAAATGCTCCCACATAGTTTGAACCTCGGGGTTGAGCATCGCGGCCAGGGTGTTGAAGTAGGAGCGGACAAATGGTTTCACGTCGTCCCGCAACGCATAGATTTCGCAGTTACGGGTGTAGTAAGGCTGTACTTTCGAGAAACCACCAAGGTTAAACCAGTCGGCTCGGTTCACCGCTGCCGAATAATCGAACCAGCCCTCCGCGAGGAATTGTACGTCCTCCATGTGGTCCAGCATCCGCTCGACCTCGTGGCTGTTCGCGTCAAGCACAGCGGCGGGCGCGAGCTGATGCGCGCCGAGCTCTACGTCGTAGCACCAGCTCCGGCCCGCGTCCTGCCCCGGAAAGAAATCCGCAAGCTTTCCGGGACTGTGGACCTGCGACGGGTAGTGCGGAATCCACGTGCCGTCCCGTAACGCCAACGCGGGCGAGCGCGCCTGAGTCCAGGCATAGGCGCGCAATGTGTTAGCGCGCAGTTCGGCGGCCTTCCGCCGAAATCGAGCGGCGGCTGGATGGCCAAGGTCACCCAGTGCATCACCCAGGCCGCGCAGCGCCGCATAGTAATAGGCGTTCATTGCGAAGTGGTAGGCGAAGGCATTCCAGTCGGCCAGCACTCCGGGTGGCATCAACCCGAATTCGGGAATCGGCTGGCCGCGCGCATCACCTCGCCTGGTCTTCTCCGTCTGCCGGATAATCCACTCGCCTGCACGCACAACTTCCGGCGCGACTTGACGAAGCCAGTTCTTGTCGCGCCCAAGCTCGTAATGCTCCGCGAGCGTCCACAGGTGCCAGGCTGTGCCAAAGGTCGTGTAACCGGTCGTAAGAAACCCATTCGTGTTGTAACGATGAACGAAATAGTCGAGACTGCGCCGGGCAAAATCTGCATGGCCCATGAAGTCCATGCCGCGGATGGGGGAGTGCGCCTCGCTCTCGAGCGGGCCATAACTCATGGCGGAAATCCACGGGGCAATGCGCACGCCGTCGGCTTCGTTTCGAGCCGCGATCAGGCAGCGCACCTGGGAAGACCGGATGAGGTTGTTCAAAAGCGGCTCCGGTGTCTCGATTTGAGTTGCCGGAGCGAGTTCACCTTTCCAATACGTCTCAGTGGCTGCGCGCAAGGAGGCGACGTCGGGCAGCGCGAGCAGTTCGGTGCGCTGCGCCGGCAAAAAGACAGCAAACGATTCGGCCTGGTTGGGCTGGAGCGTGCCGGCCAACGCAAGCAGGCCGTTGGTTGCTACAACTTGTAGTGACGCCGCCGAAACGGTGGAGGCCAAGGCGAGTTCGATTTCCTCGCTTCGGGCCAGCCATCCACGCGAACAACGCGCCAGACTCGCTGGCCTCTTCTGCCTGCTGTTGACCAGGAAGTTGAGCGAGAGGGTTACTTGCGTCGGCTGAGCAAGCGTGTTCGTAAGACTGAACTCCACCACGCAAACCGAAGGCCGGTTGAACCGCGCCCCATCCTGGCCGGCTTGATCGCAAGGCGCGACGAAACTTCGCTGGCGGCAGATGACCCCGTCGCTCTCCTTTGTGATAACAGGGATCGGCAACCAACCGTTCTCAAGTCTTCGCGTCAGGGTCAATTGGCTGCCGTCACCGAACTTAGGCCGCAGCTCACCCGCCTGGGGGAACCAGTCGAGAGTGGCGTTTGTCTGCGACTGAAAACGCACTGTGCCATCCCGTTCAACAACAAACTTCGAGTTGTCGCAGGCGAGTGAGAGCATGACCGGGCCTTCGTTTTGGAATTCGTGGTGTGTCTTGTCCATCGCCTGGGCGAGTGTTTGGTCTGGCATTTCACGAACTTCTTGCAGAATTCTCTTCCGGCCGGCAGTCCGACGCTTGTAATCGGCCAAAGTCAGCGGCAGCGGCTCACGCGCGATGAACAACCCATGGTCGGGCAAATAGACGCATTCATTCGCCAGCAGCTCTTCGATCGCGACGCCAACCTTGCCGGTCGGCAAATGGAAGTGTAGCACCGTCGGATCCGACTTGAATGACGACGGTCGCGCATAGCGGACCGTAAGATGAAGCGGCTGTGAGAGGTCCCACGATATTTCGGATTTCGGATTTCGGTTCTCGGATTTGGCTACCGTCTCCCCATTCCAAACAACCAGTGCCCCGCGCGAGCCGCCCACGGGCTTCTCGATCTGCATGAAAAGGTTTGTCGTGGCCCAGGTCGAGCGCGTAAACGCCAGGAGACGCGCCAAAACCGGTTCGCGCGAACCCGGTAGAACCCAACGGATCTTTTGCGTTTGAACGATGCCCGCCTTGGATGCGATTAGAAATATCAAGCGTCTTCTCTCAACCCGGCATTTGCCAGCGAGCGATTGCCATTTCCCCTGCCATGCAGATTCACCGAACCAGCCTTCGACCCTTACGGAGGTCGCCGCCGGGATGGGCGACGAGACTCCGAACTCCAGCGCCAGTTCGCGCAATGCTCGGCGGTTCAGCCATTGCAGGCCGATACAACCGACACCGTTCGTCCAAGCCGGCACAGCGTAGCTGCCGTCACGATTCGGTTTGAGTTCTGTTTCCGTGAACAAGTCCTCCGCTCGAAATTCTTCAACCCGACTCGCTCGGGCGCCGTCCATCCGCGCCGGGTCCCACGTCGCGACGCGAGCGAACGGCGCCATGTCCACGGCGGGAACAACGGTGCTGGCCTTGGCGGCATTTGCCGAAGGTATCAGCCGTGCTTCGGCCCAGTTCGCCATATCGCAGTTGATGCCGTCGCCCGCGTCAGAGGCTTCCAATCGCACCTCCTGAGCGCCGCCCACGGAGACACGGACCGCTCTCGGCCCGTCGCCGCTTCGCATCACGCCACTCTCGAAGCGCTGCTGGCCGTCCACAAGCACGCGGAAAAGTACAGTGCCTCCGGTGCAGGGCTGCAGGCCGACGTCCGCTTCGAAGCTTTCATATTGGCCAGCAAGCAGAAGTGTGATGACGCCGTTGGCGTGATGCCCAAGCCCCTTTGCAAAGCGGCGGGTGCCGATCTGCAGGGGCTCACCCGCTTTGTCGGTCGCGTGAGCCGCGGTGTCGAAGCCGAGTACCCCCCAACTTTGTTCAGAGGAGAGAATTAGCTCAGGATGATCGGAAATATAATCAGGCGCGGCCACCACGGCAAAACCGCCAAAAATCACCACCACGGACACCAGCATGCCCGTCAGCTTCCTCGTACAGCGACGAATGAGGTTTGATAATTCCGAAAGTCGAAGGCCAGGCCCGCGGTCAGCAGCCCCCAATTCGGAAACGTTGCTGTCGCGCATTTGCATTTGGGAATTCGGGCTTCTTCTCGCCGCGCTGTCGCGCCGTCGCAGCGGGTCGGGCTTCGAGTTTCGGTCTTCGGATTTCTGGCTTATGCTATTCAGAACCAGGCGAACTCAAACTGTTTTCGTCCGGCTCTTATTGTTTGCGCCACTTTCAGGAATCGTCGCCAGAAAGCGCGGTGCTTTGCGCGCCATAGTTGCCTGCTCGAATGCAAAGGCCAGCTTCAAAAGTGTCGGCTCGCTGTAAGCCCGACCGAAAAACGAGAGCCCGACAGGCAATCCAAATACATCTCCCATCGGAACAGTGATGTGCGGATAACCCGCCATCGCCGCCGGCGTAGAACAACCGCCGGTGCGCCGATCGCCATAGACCAAATCCGTCAGGTGTGCCGGACCCATCGTCGGCGCCACCAGCGCATCCAGCTTGTGGTCGTTCATCACCGCGTCAATGCCTTCGTCGCGCGATAGCCGGTGGTTTCTTTCCAGCGCCTCGACATAAGCTTTGTCCGTCAGTGGTCCCTTTTCCTGCGCCGTCAGGAAATGCTCCTGGCCGAAGAACGGCATTTCCGTGTCGCGGTTGCGCTCGTTGAACTCGATAATGTCTTGAAGTGTTGACACCGGTGCACCTGGCCCAAGCCCAGCAAGATAGGCGTTTAAGTCTGTTTTGAATTCGTAATGGAGCACGAGGCTTTCCCCTTCGCCGAGTTGCTTGGACGTTGGGATATTGGCCGGATCGATGAGGATCGCGCCGCACCGGTTGAGTTCGTTGATCGCTGCCTCGGCAACCTTTGCGGCTACGGGCTGAAGGTCAAAGAATTGGCGCGCCACGCCGAGCCGCGCTCCGCGCAGTCCGTGCGGATCGAGAAACTGGGTGTAATCCGAAAAAAATTTCCGGGCGCTTCCCTCAGTGGCCGCGTCGCAGGGATCTACGCCGGTCAAAGCGCCTAGGAGGATAGCCGTGTCGGTGACTGTGCGTGTCATCGGCCCGGCGGTATCCTGACTGTGCGCGATGGGAATGATACCGGCGCGGCTCACAAGCCCTACAGTTGGCTTCAGTCCCGCCAGGCCGTTGAATGCGGACGGACACGTGATCGAGCCGTCGGTCTCAGTGCCGATGCCCACGGCGCAAAGGTTCGCCGCCACCGCTGCCCCCGTGCCGGAGCTGGACCCACCCGGGTTGCGATCGAGCGCATACGGATTCTTTGTCAGGCCGCCGCGACCGCTCCAGCCACTGGTCGAGCGCGTCGAGCGGAAGTTTGCCCATTCGCTCGGATTCGTTTTGCCAAGGATGACAGCCCCGGCCTCACGAAGTTTTTGCGCCACGAATGAGTCGCGCTGGGCAATTGAACCTAACAAAGCCAGCGAGCCTGCGGTCGTCATCATGCGGTCATGCGTGTCAATGTTGTCCTTGATCAGCACCGGTATCCCGTGCAGCGGACCGCGCGCCCCCCGGCCTTTGCGCTCCTTGTCCAGCTCGCGGGCAATCGCCAGGGCGTCGGGATTCAACTCGATGATTGAATTAATAGCCGCACCGCCGCGATCGATCTCCTCGATTCGCTTGAGGTACTTTTTAACGATTGATGCGGCGGTTGCTTTGCCGGTTCTCATTGCCGCTTGAAGCTGAACGATTGTAGCCTCCTCCCACGCGAACGACTTGGGGTGATATCGAGCGGCCGATGACCAAGAGGGCGTGGATGCCTGCAGAATGGAGGGAGCGACTGTCATAGGCAGCGCGCCGAGAGCCGTCGCATGCAGAAAGTCTCGCCGATTCATGTCGAGGAACGGCTGTTCAATTGATCGAACAGAAAGCAATCATGACTCGGAAACTTCGGTTCAGCTTCGGGCAGAGTATGCGGTGTTTGCGAATGCCGACAAGGAGGAACAAGCTTTCCTTCACTCATTGAATGCCTGCAGCTCGGCGCAGGAGGAAAAGGCTTGTTGGGGATTTTTGCCCGAGGCAGGTTTGCCAGTGACGCGGATTGCCCAGACTTTAACCGGTTTGGGCAGCGTGCAGAAGAAGGACTCGCTGCCGTCCATTTCCGCGGAGTCTTTCGCCGTCGTCGCGGGATAATCAGTAACTTCCGCCACCGTTTCCCACACGCCATCCTTCGAGCGCTTGACCTGGATGCGGGGCTTGCCCGCGCTGGCATCGAACCAGCCGCCGTCGGGGAACGTTTTGCCGTGAGCATAGAGCACACGCTTTACAACCACCGGTTCGTTGAGCTGCACGGCAAACCAGTCCTCCGCCGCCAGCCTGCCGTCATTGGTACTCATGACAGTTTCGAAATCTTCATCTGTGATCGAATCACTAAGGCTGCCGCGACGTGAACGGCTCACCACGCCGTCCAGGAGGAGATTGCCGCGGTACAGGTCAAGCGGCAGCGGCAGCCAGACCTTGTACCGCGCGCCGGAGCTCCCTGCATCCGCGAACGGTACTAGCCCGAGGGACACCAGAGTCCCAATTTT
Source organism: uncultured Verrucomicrobiota bacterium (assembly GCA_964446585.1). Taxonomy (GTDB): domain Bacteria; phylum Verrucomicrobiota; class Verrucomicrobiia; order Limisphaerales; family UBA8199; genus CAYUPI01. The sequence goes on along the minus strand of CAYUPI010000020.1, from coordinate 62,327 downwards.
GATTCCGGGCATTGGTTTCCTTGTCACGCCGCGGATTCGAAAGATCTGCGCTCCCGGCCACGTCCTGAACTCGTCCGGAGCGGGCTCTGTTTTGAATTGGAGCGCTGCCAGCTTTGGAGATGCCACGCCGACGGCATTGATGGGCCAGCGCCCGGTTGCGCTCACCCTCTCCTCGATTGGAGAAGAGGGCCGCGGCTTGTCGCGCCATCGTCCGGCCGCGGGCGGGACGATGGCGGAAGAGGAGGGCTTTGGGAGCAGCGCTTCATCCGCAGCCAGGACCAGTGGACCAAACATCAGAGCCACCTTTCCCTGGTTCATGTGGTCGCCGGTAATGAGGTGAGGTTCGAGCTTCAATCGCAGAGATATCAGGTCGCCCTTCTCCCATTTACGGTGAATGGCCACGTAACCGTGGAAATCCGTATGAACGGGCAATTTGTGGCCGTTCACTTCAACCACCCCATGGTGACACCAGCCTGGCATTCGCACTCTGACGGCGAATCTCCTCGGCTCTGCCGGCTCGAGGGTAATCCGAATTTGCTCCTGGCTCGGATACTGCGTCTCTGTCCTAACGGCAACGGCTGTCTGGTCGCGCAGTTTGAGGTGAGATGTTCCGGCATCGTATAGATTAATAACAACGCCCTCGGCGTCCGTGGTCACGGCGAACGTAGGAATCAGCGCGATTCCTCGCGGGCCACTGGAGAGACAGCACTGGCCATCCAGGTTAGAAGTGTAGGGCTTGCGGCCTTCCATCTGGACATAATAACCCCAGGCCGCGCCATCACACCGCTGGGCGCCCAGAAGTTGATTTAAGACGACATGCTCAATTTGGTCGGCAAAGCGAGCCTCGCCGGTTAACCGCAGCAATTGAGCGTTGAATTGGAGCCACGTCACCGTGACACAGGTCTCACCCACATTGTTGACGTTCGGAAAATCGTAATCTCCATGGAACACCTCCCAGTAACTCGCGGCGCCGGTTAGGTAGAGACGGTTATCGACGATGTCCTGCCAGGCGTTCAGACACGCCTGCAGAAGACGCAGTTCGCCCGTGGTCCGGTAATACTCCAAAGCGCCGTTGAGGCAGGAGAGCATCTCGTAGGCTTTGCCGCTGGCGACCTTATCGACGCGCTTGGAGGTCAGCAGCGTCGAAATGATCTTCGGTCCATTCGGTTGTTCCCAGGCGCGCAAGATGTACCTGCAGAACTCGAGGTAGCGTGGCTCACCGGTAAGGCGGTAGAGCAGGACCATCGGCTCGAGCACACTCGTCGGCGCCATTCCTTCGATCGGGCCAGACTTGATAATATCACGCTTGTCTGCTTCATCACCCAGCGTTTTGCAGAGCAAATCGGCCATCCGGCGGCAACAGTCCAGCGGCGCCATGTTCCCGGTGTAACGCGCATAGGTAATGAGGCCGATGAGATTGTATTTGTGCGCCCAAACATCCCACGATCGCCAGCGGTTCTTCTCGACGTAGGTCCCCAGATAGCCGTCGTCCATCTGGCAATTGACCAGCTCCGCAGCGACGTAATCTAGTTTCTGGCGCAGCGCTGGATCCCCAGTGTTGACCCAGGCCAGCGTAGCCGCGTGGAGCCATTTGCCGACGTGCTCTCCGTCCCACGACTGGCGGCCCGGGCGCTTACGGTAGCCTTCCAACAATCGCTCCGCGTCGAGCTTCACCAACCGGTTGGCTTCATTGAACTGAATCCTCTGGCCGAGCCATCCCGTCAGGTGCGTTCGATCCGGTACTTGAAAATCCTGACGGTCTGTGATCACTGGAACGACTGTTTCCGGAAGCGGCGTGATCTCTGCCGCCGTCAAAGAGCACAGCAGCAGAAGCGCGGGAGAGAAGGCCAGCCCGCGATTCGCAAAGCTAACGGACATAGATAGGGTTTGCAAAAATCCACGGTCGCGGTTCATCGTCCAGCTTCAGCCAGGCTTCGAGGCGATACACGCCGGGTTCTTTGACGGAGAATTCAGCGCGATCCTTGCCTGCGGTTTCCGCCACTTGCACACCGTGGCGGAGTAGGCGGGTCTGGCAGGGCACCGGGAATTGCGCGGTGAGCTTCAGGCCATCTACATATTTCACTTCGTCACCCATGATCCCGGATGACTTGCCATTCGCGCCGAGTGCTTCAAACCGGAAGCCGGTCGCTTCGCACATCCAATCAAATGCGACGTAAGCGTGCCCAGCTTTGAGAGCGGCGCGAATCGTCGGCTCATCAAGTTTGGGCGCGAGAACGTGGGTGCTGCTGTCCCAGAAGGAGCGTTCATACGGATCAATGTCCACTCGTACCAGGATGTCGCCCGACTTGTGGCCCTTGGTCATTTCTTTGATACGGGGTCGCGAGCCGGCGGTGACCTTGCGCATCCCCTCATCTTTGTCCACGACCGTGCCCAGCAGGACCGTCTCCTCGTCCGCCATTTTCACGATGAAAACCTGGTTGTGGTGACAATCGTTTGCCGCGACACCCGTCAGCCGGAACATTTTCGTTCCCGCATCCCACTTGTCCATATAGACCTGCGGGTAGCCGCATTGAAAGGCAAGCAGCTCGTCGGGGTAGAGCCGCACCGCTTCCTCGAGGTCGGGCAGTTGTTTCGGGTCGGTCAGCTTTCCCGCCAGCGCGAAGAGCGAAGCCATGTCCTTTTTCGCGTCGTAGTGGCGATTGCAGATTTCCAGCCCGGTCAAACCATCCATGGGATGGTCAACGCGCTCTTCAACGTGCGATAGAAAGATCATTCCGTCGCCGACGGTCACTGCCTTCAATAATTCCGGGAATGGCTTCTCCATTTTGTCGAGAACGGACTTTTCCGGATAGAGGAGGCAGCCGCGGATTTCAGAACCTGGAATGAACAGCACACCATCTTTGAGCCCTCGCCAGCGGCCATCAATGAAATCACGCGGCGGCCGGAAATGATCGGTGAGCAGAATGGCGCTAATACCGGCCTTTTTCGCGTCCGCGAGCATTTCAGGCAGCGTGCCGCCGGTGTGATCGGAATCCTCGGCGTGCGCGTGAAGAATGCAACGGTAGTCGTGCAAGCCGGGCAGCGATGCGATCCGAGCGCGCTGCGCGCGCAATTTCATCACCTCTTCGTGCGTAGCCTTGAGCCGTCGCAATGCGAGCCGCTCGACGTTGGAATACTTCCGCGCAGGCGGTTGATTGGTCTCAGCCGCGACGCCCGCGGCGGTCAGGCAAATCAGGCCCGAGACGCTCAGAGTCCGGCGGAGAAATTGCATGAACGAAATTTTTTGACCCATCGGCAGAGTCTGAGTGTCGTGTGCCGAAATGTCAATGCGCCGGCCAGCCGCTGCCTGTTGTAGGAGCCCATCTCGTGAAGCGTGAGTAGCTCTGGGCCCTGAGCCCGGCAACCCACCCTGGCGATCATACTCTAAGGGATCTTCGGGACCCGCTGTTAATGAAGGGCCAGAAGTCGCCGGATCAGGATTTCCCCGGGACTACTTTCAGGCACGCCCCGGTTGCGAGTTTTTCTTCTTCCGAGTAAAACATAATTGGCACGCCTTAACGGGAGACCTCTTCCGGCAGAGCGCGCGCCACGACGGAAAATGGTGAGGCAAAGCAGAGAAGATTAGTGGTTATGCAACCGCCGGGCATGAACTGTTATTGTAATTTTTGTGGCACCCCTCTTCGCTTTCACATCGAGCGCGCCGGCGAGGCCGTGAATTGTTTTAGCTGTGGCATGGAGACGGTCCTGTTCATCCCCGGGCTGCAAGCGCCGTACTCCGAGGATCAATACGTGTTGGAGGCCCGGGAAACCAAGTGGGCCATGAGTTCCTATGGCGCGCGCCTTCTGGAGGGAGTGGTGGAAAACAAATCCTCCAAGCATTTGGATTGGGTGCGCATCGAATTTATTCTCTACGGACAAGCTGGATTGCCGGTTGGAAGCACTTCGGATTGCTTGATCGGCGTTCCGCCTAGAAAGCTGTGGAAATTCCGGGCACCCGTCTCCCAGCCCGACGCGCTCCACCCTTCCGAACCGCTGCTATCGTGTGAGTACGGTCGCGTGCTACGGCCGAAGGCCGTTCCGGCAGCCAACGGCGCTATAGTCCGGTAACGGAGCCGGCTAGACCTGGAGAAAGGCTCAAGCAAGCCTGAAATTGGGGCACTGGCCGAGAAACCCTCGCGGGTTTTGGAACACGAGCTTCTCGATGGCCTCGGTCGGATGACCGCGCTTCGCCATTTCGAGCACGGTTTTCGGCACCGCTAGCGGATCGCTGACTCCCCAATCGCAGGCGCTGTTCATCCAGAGCCGCTCCGGCCCGTAACGCTCGACCATATCGATTGCTCGCGCAGGCGTGCACTTGGATTCTGGATAAAGTGTCATGCCCGCCCAAAACCCGGCCTCGAGCACCAGCTCAATCGTGTGTTCCTCGACATGATCGATGATCACGCGTTCCGGACGAATTCGTTTATCGTCCTTGAGGACGTCGCGGATCAGGCGTGTGCCTTTTAGCTTATCTTCCAAGTGGGGGGTGTGGACCAGGATCAGTTGGTTGTGGCGCGCCGCCAAATCAACGTGGCGTTCGAGGACTTTCAGTTCGTTTCGTGAGTTCTTGTTCAGACCGATCTCGCCAATGCCCAGGACGTTCGGACGGCCCAGGAACTTGGGAATGATTTCGATAACTTCTTCCGCCAGCTTCACGTCCTCGGATTCTTTCGGATTGATGCACAGCCAGCAAAAATGCGCCAAACCGAACTTCGCGGCGCGCTTGGGTTCGTGCTCGGTGAGCTGACAAAAGTAATCGTAAAAACCCGCCACCGAACTTCGGTCGAACCCGGCCCAGAATGCCGGCTCGCACACGGCCTGGCATCCGGCCATCGCAAGTTTCAGATAATCGTCTGTGACGCGACTGACCATGTGCGCGTGCGGCTCGATGTATTTCATGGCGCGAGGCGTAATACGTGATGCGTGATGCGTGATCCGTTCGAATCACTCATGGCCAGGCCAGGCGCCACACGCCGCTTTGGTCGTTGCACTCGGGATCGGATCGGATGTGGGATCGCTCAGGATTACTAACACTTGCTTGGCTTTGTCTGGTTTAGCCTGCTCCAGACGCGGGAGGGCCCGGCGCAAGGCGGCCATCCTGAAATCTTCTTTTCCCCCGGCGCGCTCGACGCGGTCGATAAAGGCGGCCAGATCGATCAGCTTGCTGCGGGCGTCCATGAAGTAAAGATCCAGAACCTGCTGGCGTGTCATATCGCCTCATTATACCGCGAAGCGCTCCCGCGGCAACCGCGGAGGAGGTAGAGGGGTAATCACCAGTGATGAATGACGAAACTCGAAATAATGCGAATCCGTCATTCGAGTTTCGGTCGCGCCTGGTTCATCCATCTCAGAACGTGCTTTGCCGCCAAATCCGGCGCGGTACCTAGGACGTTGTGATCGGCGCGCCAGATAATCCGGTACTCCCGCAGGGCTGGGCAATTACGTTTCAGCCAGCCGCGAACGAAAAACCAGGGCACGACTGGGTCAAACAATCCAGTCAACGCATAAACGGGCACCGCCAGTTGCCGCACAACTGTGGACGGATCGTTCCTTGCAATCAAGCGCAGGCGATGCTTGGCAGCGTCCAGGTCTTGCCGGGTCAACCCATCGACGAAATCCCGAATTTCGCGATAGGTCTCAGGCGAGCGGCGGAATCGGAACCGGCTGACGCGAGCATAACCTAAAAGGATGCGCGTGAGTAGGGAAAACGAAATGTCATCGCTGATTTTTTGTGCCACGCGCACCTCCCAGCGAAGAGGATGTTGGACGAATCCGCCGGCGAGAACGATGCCATGAACCTGAAATTTGCCGCGGGCGACCATGGGCCAGAGCACCTGCGAACTGAAGGACTCTCCAAGGAGCCAGCCACTGCTGACTCCGTGTCTTTCCAGCGCCGCCTCCACCGCCGCCGCGTGATCATCCAGGGACCAGGTGAACGTGCTTGGGTAGCCGACCTCGACGAATCGAACGCGATTGGCCAGCGCGCGCCGGAATCCGCCAATAAGCATCCAATTCCCGTGGATGCCAGGCAGGTAAATCAGCGTCGGCAGCGAGTCTGGGCCGTGGACTCGAACTCGCACATCTTCAGACATTGACACGAGCGGTGAGGATGAGGTCTGAGAATGCGGCTGAATCAAACCATCTTCTCCAGTTCGCGATGATTGATCTTGCCCGAGCCGAGACGCGGAAGCTCGTGCAGGAATTTGACTTCGCGCGGGGCCGCCAGGTTGCTCAGGCCGCGCGTTCGAATAGCCTCGCGCACCTGGTCCAAAGTAAGTTTCGCTTCGTTCGTGACAGCGATCAACTTTTCGCCCCTCGCTTCATCCGGCCTGGCGATGACGGCTGCGGAAAATTTCAGACCGTATTGTGGAAATGCACTCCCCAACGCGTCCTCCACCGCCGTCAGGCTCACCATCTCGCCGCTTATCTTGGCAAAGCGCTTCAGCCGGCCGAGAATATAAACGTAGCCATCGGCATCCACCCGGGCAATGTCTCCCGTGTCGTACCATCCGCCGAGGGCCTGGAAGGCTGCGTTGGGGCCCGGATTCAAGTAACCACGCATGATGTTCGGTCCGCGCACAAATAGCCGACCGACTTGTGACTTCCGGCCTTCCGCCGCGAACTCCTGATCAATGCCTTCGACCGGCTCGAGCCGGTGCTCGATACCGGGCAGCAATTGGCCCGTCGAGCCCGCCCGCTGCCGCATCGGCGTGCTCAGGCTTACGCCCGGGCTGCATTCGGTGGCGCCGTAGCCTTCCAAAATCCGGACGCCGAATCTCTGCTGCCAAATTGTCGCCGTGGATTCCTGAAGTTTTTCGGCACCGGCAAACAGATAGCGCAAAGCGCGGAAATCGTACGGATGCGCCTTCCGGGCGTAGCCAGCCAGAAAGGAGTTTGTTCCGAAGAAAATCGTGCAATTGAGATTGTAAATGGCCGAAGGCACGATGCGATAATGCAGCGGCGATACGTAGAGAAAGACAAATGCACCTTCAATCAGTGGCAGAAGCAACCCGGCGGACAGGCCGAAACTATGAAACAGCGGCATGGTGTTGAAGAAACGATCGGTTTCGAGCAAGTCCATGACGGAGAGCAGTTGCCGCACATTGGCCAAGACGTTTCGGTGCGACAGCTCGACGGCTTTTGGGCTGCCCTCCGAACCACTGGTGAACAGGATGACCGCTGTGTCTTCCGAGGCCAATTGCCCACCGCACAACGGCCGTCTGAGGAAGGTACGCGCGGCCGCGGCCACCTTCTGCCACCGGGGAATGCCGGCACGCACGTCTTCCAGGAATACCGGCTCCATCCCGGCAGATCGAAACGGCTCCAGATCAAGTGCCAGCCGGTCAACAAATGCGCGCGAGGTGATGATGCGTTTCACTCCAGCCAATTGCGCGCATTCGAGCAGGACACTTGGACCCGTCGAATAATTCAGGACCGCAGGTATTCTGTTCGCCGCCCATAAGCTTAGCAGGGTCGCCGGCATCGCGTTGACGTTGGGCAGCAAAACCCCTACGCGGCGCTCGACAGTCGCCGGCCATTTCGACCACTGCGCGGCCAGCACTCGCGCCGCCGTCAACAATCGCCGGTAACTCAGCGCCTGCATCGTAGAGTCTTGCAATGCTACCCGCTTGGCCCTCCGGCGCGCCGTTGCCTCGATGGCCGCAGGAATCGTCGCGGCGCCAAATTCCATCTCCGTTTCGAATTGTTGGCGGACCATCCGGTCATAAACCCACTCGGTCAGCCGGCCACGCGACTCGCTCACGCTCATGTGACTGAGCCTGGGCGGGTCCAAAACTGGACTGAAGTGAACAGATAATCGTGGAAACCATTGTTTCAAACCTGGATTTGGGGAGAGCGGCAGCCGCTTGGCGCCGCGGACATAGGCGGTGATAACTTTGGCGCGCGTCTTGAAGATCAAAAACCCCGTGCCATCGAACAGCTTCATGAGCCAGCCGGTGCGAGATAGACGGCCCTCCGGGAAGAGCACCAACCGTCCTCCTTTGTGCAAATATTCCGCCATGTGCTTGACGGAATAAGGAGAATTCATGTCCACCGGAAACGTGCGGCGGTTCACCATGATGCGCCGATGCAGCCAACTGACCTCCGCCGCTTCCCGGGACGTCACGAATCGCCAATCTTCCTCCAGACAGGCCCCGATCAACAGCCAGTCCCACCATGAAGTGTGGTTAGGGAGCAGCAAAACCGGACCAGGAATGCTGAGCACCGACTCGTTGTACGCGCGGAACCGGTAGAGCAGCCGCAACAACCAGCGCAAGAAACTTCTCATGGCAACCCTGGATTCGCAGAGTCAGCCTCGAGTCGGCCGGGCTTTGTTCCGGTTTGGAAACGCGCAAAGGTATTGACAGCACACAGCACGTATGCGCCCGGGCGGATCGGCTTAAGTTCGGTTTCTTTCACTGGCTCTGTGGGAGATTCCAGCGTGCGAAAAACAGGTGGCAGGAGTTCAAGAGAGTAAAGGCCGTCCTCAAACTTTGAAGCAGCATTGTGAACCGGTAGTTAGGAATACCAAGGAATGCCTTCACTGGTTTTTGTTTACAAATCGCTTGCCGATCTGTCAACAATCATGGCGATGCATGGACCGGTTGCATTGTGGAGCTGGCTGATTATCGGACTGACTTGCCTTGTTTCCTGGCTCGGATTTAGAAGCCGCGCCGTCGAGGAGAAATACATTTTCGATCCCCGGGCGGTTCTGGCCTGGAAAGAGTACTACCGTCTGGTAACCTCAGCGTTCCTTCACGCCAACGCGTGGCACTTGCTGTGGAACATGGTCAGCCTCTATTTCTTTGGCCCGCTACTCGAAACCGTTTACGGCCCCCAACAATTCCTGCTGATTTACTTTGGTAGTGTGGTCGGCGGTGACCTGCTCTCGCTTTACGTCCACCGGCATCATGAGTACCGCTCGATCGGCGCCTCTGGCGGTGTCTGCGGTCTGATCTTCGCCTACATCCTTCTCTTCCCGGGAGCGAGCATCGCCCAGTTTCCTCTGCCAATCGCAATCCCAGGTTGGCTCTACGCTATTTTGTTCATGGTCGGGTCGTTTCTGGCGATGAAGGACAACAATCGGGGCAATGTCGGCCATGACGCGCATTTGGGGGGAGCGATTGTGGGGCTGTTCGTGGCGGCGGCGTTGCAGCCCAGGATTGCCCGCGAGAACTGGAAAATCTTTCTCATTGTCGCCGTCGCTTCCACGCTGCTGCTGATTTATTTGTGGATTAACCCGCTCTTTCTGCCGGTTCGTTCGTTTTTTGGGTCAGGGTCGATGAGAAAATCAAGGTCTCCTGGTGTGCCCTCCTACCAGCGCGAAGTCTTGAAGATCGATACCCTTTTGGATAAGGTAAGCAAACTCGGGATGGACAGCCTCTCGCCTGAAGAAAGGAAATTCCTGCAGGAGGTTTCGGGCAAGTATCAGCGCCGAGGGCAATCGAACAAGCCGGACTCCGGTCTGGCCATCTGAGCGGGTTGCTAGTATATGAGGTACCGGCTGTGACCCGGCTCGATGACTTCAGCCCAACAACTTTCGACGTTGGCGGGAGCGAACTGCCCGATTGCGTTCGATAATCTTACGCGGCAGCTCTACGCTACCGATGCTTCCATTTATCAGATCGAGCCGGTCGCGGTTGCTTTCCCACGCAACGCGCGCCAGGCCAGCAGCCTGATCGACGCCGCCGCCCAGGCGGGCGTCAGTGTCATCCCGCGAGGGGCGGGTACGGGCCTGGTGGGCGGAGCGATTGGCGACGGCCTGGTGATCGATTTCTCGCGCTACAACCGCGAGATTAGTGACCTGGACCTGGAGCGCCGCACAGTCCGGGTCGGGCCAGGTGTGGTACTGGATCAACTGAACCGATTCCTTAGGCCGCACGGATTTTGCTTCGGACCGGACGTGGCGACCAGCTCGCGCGCGACACTGGGCGGCATGATTGCCAATAATTCCAGCGGCGCGCATACACCGATTTATGGCACGACTGCGGACCACCTCAATGAGTTGGAGGTGGTGCTGGCAGATGGCCGTGTCATTGCAGTCGGACCGCAACACGACACGCTCCGGAAACAAAGACGACTGCTCTCGGACCTGTTCTATTTCCACTCTTTGGAAATTGAAGAGCGCATGCCGGGCGGCCTGCTTAAGCGGCGTCCTGGCTACGCCATCGACCGCTGCGTCGCCGAGCCGAACAATCTGAATCATCTCCTGTGCGGCAGTGAGGGAACGCTCGCGGCCATCACCTCCGCGGAACTTAAGATTGTTCCCTTGCCCGCGCAGAAACGCGTTGGCCTGCTGTTTTTCTCCTCGGTGGCCGATGCAATGCAGGCCACCGTAGAACTGCTTGACCTCAAACCCGCCGCTATCGAGCACCTGGATAATGTGTTGCTCGACCAGACCAGGGGCCAATTAGAGTTCCAGCCCGCGCGCGATTTGCTCCAGCTCGATCATCAGCCCTGTCAGTCCGTTTTGGTCGTGGAGTTTTTTGAGGAGGCCGATGAGCGGATAGCGGCGTTGGCGCGGCGCAAGCTCGGCTTGCGGAAAACCATGCTCGGAACCGAAGCCGAGGCCAACCTGGTCTGGTCTCTCCGCAAGGCGGGGCTTTCGCTGCTGACTGGCCGGCCCGGCGACGCCAAACCTGTCACCGGTATCGAGGATGTCGCGGTCCGTCCCGAGCAATTGCCCAGCTATGTCGCCGCCGTGCAATCGCTTCTGGCGCCGCTTGGCCTGGAAGCCTGTTTCTATGGCCACGCCGCGGCCGGACTGCTTCATGTCCGGCCCGTGCTCGACCTGCACTCGGGCGAGGACTTGAAAAAATTCCGGAAGTTGGCCGATGAGGTTTCGGCCCTGGTGCGACAGTTCAAAGGCTCGCTCGCCGGCGAGCACGGCGTGGGTATCGCGCGAACTGAGTTTCTGGCTGAACAGGTTGGCGACGGGCTATTCAGTATAATGAAGGAAATCAAATCGGCCTTCGACCCGCACAACCTGTTCAACCCGGGCAAAATCATTCCGGACGGCAAATTCAAGATCGATACCGATCTGCGCGCCGGAGCCGGTTACGAGCTGAAGCTGCCGTTTGCGCCGAAGCTGGCCTTCGCCGCCAAAGACAAATCGTTTGTCGGCAATTTACAGCAGTGCAACGGTTGTGGCGGTTGTCTCAAAGAGACACCGACGATGTGCCCGACCTTCATCGTGACGGGAGAGGAAATCATGTCCACGCGCGGCCGCGCCAATGCGATTCGAGCTGCGCTCGAGGGGCGAGGTCTGGGCCAACACGACCCTCTGGACAGCGCCGAAATGGAGGCCGCGCTGAGCAACTGCCTGGCATGCAAAGCCTGCACATCGGAGTGTCCGTCGAACGTCAACCTAGCATTGCTGAAGACCGAGCTGCTTCACGCGCGGATTCAGCGCGATGGCCTTTCGTGGCGGCAGCGCTTATTCAGCTCATTGGACTTCCTGGGAAAACTCGGCTGCCGAATGCCGCGCGTCGCCAATGCAGTCCTCGATTCATTATTCTTTCGCAGCCTCCTCGCCAAGACACTGGGGATCGCGTGGCAGCGCCCGCTGCCGCACTACGCGCGCCGGCGATTTGATTCATGGTTCAGGCGCACCGCCCGCGCCCCCGAATCCCGCCGCGGTCGCGTGATCCTTTGGGACGACACTTTCACGCGCTACCATGAACCGCAGATCGGGATGGCAGCCGTGCGCGTGCTCGAAGCGGCTGGTTTTGAGGTGACACTTGCGCTGGGCCGCAAGTGTTGTGGCCGCCCTGCCTTCAGCCAAGGAAACGTGGACGCAGCGAAAGAGTTGGCCCAGCACAACGTCAGTTTGCTCAACGCGGACGTCGATGGCGCCCCGATCCTTTTCCTGGAGCCTTCGTGTTACTCGATGTTTGCCGAGGATTATGCGGAGCTGGGCATGGAGGGACTTGCCTCAGTCACGAGGCGCTGTTTTCTGTTCGATCAATTCATCGAACAACTGCTGGAGCAGGAACCGAACGCCCTCCAGTTCAAACCCAGGCCGGCCAATGTGATAATCCACGCCCATTGCCACGTTAAGGCCTTAATGAAGCCCGACTTTATGGACCGGCTCGCGAAACGGTTGCCCGAACGGAACGTGACTTTGCTCGACAGCGGTTGCTGCGGCATGGCGGGCGCGTTCGGCGCATTGTCGGAAAAATATGAGCTGTCCTTGAAAGTAGCCGAGCCGCTCGCGCGAAAAGTCCGGGTCCAGCCCTTTGGAACGGTGGTCATCGCCTCCGGCGCCAGTTGCCGTCACCAGATCGAGCACCTCGCGCCGACCAAGCCGCGGCACATGGCCGAGGTCCTCGCTGATGCGTTAGTGTAACTGTAACCACTCAAACGTAGCGGGGATTTGTCCCTCACCTCCCCAGGAGATCACGACGACGACAACCACCCAAGGCAGTACCCCGCGGCCTTTCCCGGCGGCTGCAACGAGCCGGGGATCGTGCGAAACGTTGTTCTCACTTTGCTTGAACATGCCCCTAACCCAGCCAATCCGGCATATTACACAAAGCGGCCGGAAAGAGTTTGCGGTTCGTCCGCAGTCGCCGCAAAGGCGCGAACAGGGAACGTGCCGAATGAGCGCACCTTGGGAGGCACGGCGTAGAATTTGAAGCCGTCGGCGGGCAGCTTGTCCAGGCCTGTCATGTGCTCGACAATGGGAATTTCCTTGCCGAGGAGGATGGTGTGAGCGGGCCGATGCAGATCCGCCGTGTCATCGATATTATAGGAATCAATTCCAACAAGTTTCACGCCAGATTCGCGCAGGTATTCCGCGGCATCCGAAGTTAGGAAAGGATGCTCTTCGAAGTAAGCGTCGGTTCGCCAGTGTCGATCCCAGCCTGTGAGCACCAGGACGGCTTTTCCAGCCAATGGAAGTCGCTCAAACACATCCCTGGCAATTTCGCGACGGCCCGCAGGCGCTCGCACGAGCAGGCCGTCCAATCCGGCCAGTGAACCAAGCGGAAGTTCTGCCAGGTCTTTGCCCTCAGCAAAACGGTGGAAAGGGCTATCAAGGTAAGTTCCGGTGTTCGCCACCATGTCGATGCGCCCGATCTGAAACTCGGTCCCTGGAGCGTAGCGGGCGCGCGAAGCCTCGCGGCTCAGGAAATCGCAGATCAGGGGAGCCGGCAACCCTTTGTAAGTAATCATACCGTGCTCGATGGTATGGCTGAGGTCGATAAGCATCGCGGGGAGTCTGCGATAAGCGGAGAACCTTTGCGAGCATTGCCCGCGAGCTAACGGGAAGCGTTCGGCATCCAGGTAGATTTCGACGCGGTTCGTAGCGGTGTAGCGACTTTAAACCCCCAAGCGACCGGCATCCCGGCCTCAGCCTTCCTCCGTCGGCTAAAGAAATAACCCAGCTTCACAATTTGCCCAAACGCTTCTGCAACGTGCCTGCGCAGGAGGCTCTGCGGCCTGACCTCTCGGTTCACTAGCGATGGGGACCAGTCGCGATCACTCAGATAGCCCGCGAAAAAATCGATTTGCCGTCGCGCACGTCTTTTCGCTCAGATCTTCCAGTGCGCATCCTTTAACGGTCGCCGCAACCTCGGAAATCTCCTTCACATGCGCGGGCTCGCAGCGCTTGCCGCGGTAAGGAACCGGCGCCAAATAGGGGCAATCGGTTTCTAGCATGAATTGGTCCATCGGTGTGGCCGCCAGCGTGTCGCGAACATTTTGGCCATTCTTGAACGTCACAATTCCCGTGAAACTAACGAGCGAGCCGAGGGTGAGGATGCGCCGCATTGTCGCCGCATCGTTGGCAAAACAATGGAACACGCCGCGCACGCGGTCGGCAAAAGGCTGCAGTTGCGCGATAGTATCCTCGAGCGAATCGCGCTGGTGAATGACGCAGTTTAGACCCAGTTCCGCGGCCACTTCAAGATGCTGGCGAAACAGTTCCGCCTGCTTTTGCTTGTAGCGCTCATCCTCCGCTGCCATCGACTTTGGACTTTCCACCCTCCGCAGTCCTGTAGTACTGGCTGAGTCCTCAAAAGGCATGATTTGCCCAAGCGATGACTTCGGCTGCCGTGGGACTGCTACGAAGGACGGGTGGACTTTGGACTCTGGACTTGACGATGGAAGCCGATGATAATCCAGCCCAGTCTCGCCCAGGGCCACGACCTTGCGATGTTGGGCCAATTCGCGAAGCGACGGGCGAAAATCTGGCGGCGCTTCGCCGGCATGAGACGGATGCCAGCCCACGACGGCGAAGACATTCGGAAATTGTTCCGCGAGTTCGATCGCGCGCCGGCTGCTCTCCAAATCGGTGCCGATACTGATAATTTTGGAGATCCCTGCGGCCCCGGCCCGCGCGATCACCTGGGGTAGCTCCTCGGCAAAGTCCGGATAATCCAGGTGTGCATGCGTGTCGTAGAAGGTTGGCGGCATAAGCGGAAGGAGTTTATGGAGGCATCCTTAATGACGGTCCTAAGGTCGTTACCGATTCAGTAGCTCTGCTTGCGCCCGGGACGGCTGCCGCGGGCGTATGTTGGAGCGCCTGCTCTTCATGGCATGAGCGTAATAAAATCTCGGGCTCCAGGCACGCGAAAAACCAGTAACCCCTCAGTGAAGGCGGCGGGGTGCGCCCGTCCCCGGGCGCAGCAATTCTCGAACAAGCGCGCGCATTGAGATTCTTAGATTGCTGCCCTTCATCGTGCGTTGCTGCGCCCGGGGACGGGCGCACTCCGGCACCATCCGGCACGCTAAAACCCCACAATTGCTGTTGCCTTCGATGGCGATCATCGCTATTGCTCTGCCGCGTTTGCGAATGAAACAAACTATTTAACCCTCCAATAAACTATGGCCGAAGCTTGTTTTCATCCCAGCATCGAAGGCGCGCAGCATGGCGCGAAAGATCTTGCTCAGTTTCTGGAATACGCCCGCAAATCAGGCGCGACCGGGGCGCAACCGTCCAATTACATGCTGCAGAGCGACAAAGGATTCAAGAGCCCGAAGGAGATCAAAGACGCGTTCGCAAAGGCGCGCCTGAGCCTCGATGGTGTCTCTTCTCATTGCCCCTTCTGGGTTCATACCAGCGCGTGGACCGGCACAACGGGCATTCGCCCGTTCATTCCGCCGGACGTGGCCAAAAAGTCACCCGAGCAAATCGAGAAATGGGCCGAGGAATATTTACTGCGTCTGCTGGATCTCTGCGCCGAGCTGGGCATCAAGATCGTGCCGATGTTCTGGGGCGTGGCTTTCGGATGGGAGCTCGCCTCTGGTTATCCGTGGGGCTTCTGGAAAGGTGGCGATTTTGATTTGCTCAAGGAAGGCGAGGAGCGCTTCGTGAAGAAGACAGCCAAAATCCGCAAACACGCTAACCAGCTTGGCATGTTTCTGGCCCACGAAATCCACCCCGGAACAGCCGCTATGTGCGCCGAGGATTTCAACATGCTGGTTGCGACTTGCGACGGAGATAAGTGCCTGACTGTGAATGCCGATCCATCCCATTGCTGGGAGGGCGAGTCATGGGAAACGCGATTCATGAAGGTCGCGCCGCGGGTTTACGCCTGCCATGTTAAGAACCATGTCGTCCGTCCAAACCTCTCTTTGCGCATGATGGAAGGAAATTGGCAGAAGCGCGCGATGCAGTTCGTGGACATCCCGTCGGGCGAGCTGAACATGACGCGGTATGTAGAGCTGCTGATTCATGCAGGCTATCCGCAACGATATTGCCAGGTGATGGGCAGAAAAACGGCGCCCCTGGTGGTGGAGGCGGAAAGCGCTTACCGCGACCTGGATGCGACCAGCGCCAATGCGATCCAGTACGTGCGCGACAACCTCTGTTTCCCGCTGGCGGCAGGTTCCTTCGAAGAGGGTATGGGAGCGTGAGGGAAAGCCTCAAACACCAAGAACCAAAATTCAGAGTAGCTCCAAATCCCAAGCTCCGCGCCACCGCATTAGGGATGGCTTTCGCAAACGGGATTATGGATCCGGGTTACGCGTTTATGGACACCTGCAACCCATCATACGCCAGCTCGACGCCGGGCGGGAGCTCGGCCTGGGCGGCATCATGATCGTAATCGTGGGTCAGGTGCGTGAAGTAGGTGCGTTGAGCGCCGATGCGGCGGGCGGCCGTCAGCGCCTCATCGAGGCACATGTGCGTCGGATGGGGAGCGCGGCGCAGCGCGTCCAAAACGGCTACCTGTACACCCCGCACTTGTTCGACAACCGGCGGCGGCACTTCCTTGCAGTCGCTCATATACGCCAATCGCTTCTTGCCGTCTTGAACGAAGAGAAAGCCAGAAGTGGCGCTGGACCCATGCGGGAGCGCCAACGGCACGATGTCCACGTCGCCCAGTGAAAACGGGCCGTTGATCAGGTGCGGCTCAGGAATGAAGTAGCCTTTGGGCCAGGGCCCGTCATGAAACGCATAAGCGAAAACGCGCTTCAAATCCTTCATGGTCGGTTCGGTGGCATAAATCGGCAGCCCCTTGAAGCCGCGCAGGTCACAAAATCGCCGGCAATCATCCAGGCCCATCACATGGTCCGCATGTGAGTGAGTGAAAAGAACCGCATCGAGCCAGCGAATGTTTTCGCGGAGCATTTGCACCCGGAATTCCGGTGTCGTATCTACCACCAACTTGGTTTTTTCCGTAGCGACGTAAATCGAAGGCCGCGTGCGGTGGTTTTTTGGATTTGCCAGAAACTCTGACGGATATTCTTTGCCAATAATCGGGACCCCTTGCGAAGTGCCCGATCCGAGAAAGATGAAGCGAAAGGACATGTTGGGGTCGTGGTTAGTGTCTCACGGGGCCTCTGAAATCATACTTCGCCCTCCGCGTCCCTTGCTCTCTGGAGCTACCAAACCATCGGCGACCGACCGAAATTCGCACGGGGGTAATCTCTCTTTCAGAACCTGCCTCAAGGCATGGCCTGTATGGCTGGCGGGACAACGAGCGATATCTTCCGGGGTTCCCTGAGCGATGAGTTGACCGCCCTGGTCGCCGGCTTCGGGCCCGAGATCGATGATCCAATCAGCGGACTTAATTACATCGAGGTTGTGTTCGATCACCACTACCGAGTGCCCGGCATCCACGAGCCGCTGAAAGACCTTCAGCACGACGCGGACATCATCGAAATGAAGCCCGGTGGTCGGCTCGTCAAACAGAAAGAGAGTAGAGGGGGAAGGAGGCTGAGACGTGATGCGTGATGCGTGATGCGTGATGTGCGCGGAACATAAGGGATCCGGTCCTGATGAGGACACATCGACGTTTGAAGCCGCTAGGTGCCGGACCAGTTTCAAACGCTGGCTTTCGCCGCCCGAGAGAGTATTGATGGGTTGCCCAAGCTTGAGATAACCCAAGCCAACTTCCTGCAATAGCTTCAGACCTTGCAGGGCCCGGAGCGCCGGCCGCGATTCCGGGAATGCCGCCAGGAATTCGACCGCCTCCTCCACCGTTGAATCGAGCAGGTCGGCGATGGAGAGCGGGCGCGAGTGTCGAGTGCGCGAGAGCGCGCTGACTGGTTTCCGTCCCTCGACCTTCGGCCCTCGGCCCTCGACCCTCGTTGGACTCACCTTTACCTGGAGAATATGCCAGCGGTAGCGGCGGCCATTGCATTCCGGACAGCGGATGAAAACGTCACTGAGGAACTGCATCTCAATCTTTTCGAACCCGGCGCCGCGGCAACGTTCGCACTGGCCCTGGCCGGAATTGAAGCTGAAGGCGCTAGCGTTGAGTCCACGTTGTCGGGCGGGCTCGGACTGAGCGAAGAATTCGCGTATGTCATCAAAGGCGCCCACATAAACGGCCGGGTTTGAGCGCGGCGTTTTTCCGAGGATCGACTGGTCAACCAGTGTGACCGCACCGAGCCACTCGCTTCCTTCGAGCTGCACGGCCGGAGCGAACCTCCCAGACGGCTCGTCGTCCTGCTCTTCGCTGGCTTGCTCTGTCGCGAACGGATCGGGACTCTTGCCCAACGAAACGGAGGAGTTGAGTTTGCTTTGGAGCGCGGGCAGCAAGACTTCGCGGATCAGCGTCGTCTTGCCCGAGCCACTCACGCCAGTGACACAGACGAATCGCTGCAGCGGTATTTCGACCGACAGATCCTTGAGGTTATGTTTGCTCGCATGGGCTATTTTCAACACAGGACAAGCGTTGCGACTGCTCCCGCGCGGCGCGGGCGCATCGTTGAGCATGAATAGACTCTCCCCTAACGCCTGGCCCCTTAAGCCGTCAAATCGAAATGTTTCCCGGCTAACGGTTATCGGCCTTCGCTTTGGGATTTCAATGCATTTCTGGCCGCTAAGGTACGCTCCTGTCAGCGACCTGGAGTTGCGGAGAATCGCTCCGAATGTCCCCTGAAACACCACCTCTCCACCAATCGCGCCGTGGCCAGGACCGAGGTCAATAATCTGGTCGGCGGCGCGCATGACGCTGGCTTCGTGTTCGACCACGACCACAGTATTCCCAGCGTTTCGAAGTTGCTCCAGGATGCGCACCAGGCGCTCGGTATCGCGCGGGTGTAAACCGACGCTCGGCTCATCGAGCACGAACAATGTGTTGACCAGTCGCGAGCCGAGGCAAGTCGTCAAGCTCACTCGTTCAATCTCGCCGCCCGCGAGCGACCTCGTCGGTCGATCCAAAGCTAAATATCCGAGGCCGACTTCATCCAGGTAACCCAACCGGGAACGCACCTCGTTCAGCACCAGGGCAAGTGGATCGGGCGTTTTTGCCGGACGGCGTTCAGCCAGCTCGTTGATAAATTGCAACGCGTCCCGAATCGGAAGCTGATAAAAATCGGCGAGAGTAAGGGATTGATCTTTGCGGACATGCGTGGGTGCTGGTTGATTTTCGAGCATTGACCGCTCAAGGCACGACTGCAAATCCCGCCTCCTCATGTCGGCTCCTACAGCGATTCGGTAGAGGAGGGTTTCGGGTTGGAACCGTCGGCCGCGGCAGGTCGGGCAGGGTGTGTAGGCGCGGTAGCGCGAGAGCAAAACGCGGACGTGCATTTTGTACGCCTTCGTCTCCAACCAGCGGAAGTAGCCTTTGACGCCATACCATGCGCGCGGCCATTGATGCTCTTCGTCGCTCCCATAGTCCGGGTCGCCCTCAATGACAAAACGCTGCCACTTTTCCGATAGCTTTTGGAAAGGGACATCGGTTGGAATCTCAAGGGCGCGGCACATCCGCATTAAATCCTTTTGAGATTCCAGGCCATGGCCGACTTGCCACGGCTTCACCACGCCGCCCGCAATCGTTTTCGTGCGGTCCGGCAAGGCGCGCTGGTAATCAATGCTGATGATCCGCCCAAAGCCGCGGCAATTCGGGCAGGCTCCAAGCGGGTGGTTGAAGCTGAAAAGCGCCGGCGAAGGCTCGCGATATTCGATATCGCATTCCGCGCAGTGCATCCGATTGCTGAAGCGTCGAGGACTCAGTGCGTGTATTGGAATTGTAGGAGCCGACGTGAGGAGGCTCTGATCAATTTTGGATCTTGAATCTTGGATTTTGGATTTTTCGATTAGAGCCTCCTCACGTCGGCTCCTAAATTTGAAGGGATTTCTTGAAGACGCCCCAGTCGGTGTGGGTTGCGGGCCTTCCCTCGGCTGGAAAAAGTAAATGGCAAGTTTGCCTTTGCCGAAGTGGTACGCCTGTTCGCAGGCTTCGATGAAGCGCGCGCGATTGGCCGAGGTGAGGCGGAGGCGATCCTGAACGACTGTCAGTGACCTGGTGCGGGAATCAAATTCGCCGAGGCGCAAGATCCGGCCATCAAACAGCAAATGCTGATAGCCCTGTTTTGCAATGAGCGCGAGAGATTCCTGCAGAGAGAGCTTCTCGGTCAGCGGCAAATCGAAGGTGATGACAAGTTCCGTGTTCCGTGTTCCGTGTTCCGTACAGAGAGAGTTCCAGATGGCTTGGGGAGAATCCTTCCGCACCGGCTGGCCGCATTGCCGGCAATGCAATTGCGAAATGTGCGGCCACAACATTTTCATGTAATCGCACAGCTCAGTCAGCGTGCCGACGGTTGAGCGTGTAGTTCGGACAGAATTTCGTTGCTCGATGGCGATGGCCGGCAGGATGCCTTCGATGCTGTCCACCTGCGGCTTGTCCATGCGGTCAAAGAACTGGCGGGCGTACGGGGAGAATGTCTCGACGTAGCGGCGCTGTCCCTCGGCGAACAACGTATCGAACGCAAGCGAGCTCTTGCCCGAGCCGCTCAAGCCGGTAATCACGAGTAGTTTCTTGAGCGGCAAGTCGAGGTCGAAATTCTTCAGGTTATTTTGCCGGACACCGCGCAGGCGAATGACTGATCCAGCGGACGATTTTGACATTGCGGCTGAAAGTTAAGTGCGGATGGCAGGACTGGCAAGTTGGAGCGATTTACCGTTTGCGGAAGAGGACGATTCGATTCGTGTTCGTGCCTTTGGCCATATTATCCACGCCCCAGCAATTGGCCGTTTTGGTGAACTTCTGGTCGTTGATGAGCACCAGCAGCGGTTCGAAGCCTGCGTGAAGTCCACAGGGGAGAACCGCCTCTTCGAGCCGGGTCTTGCCGGCGTGGACTTCTCCAACCTCAAACGCGACATGGCCGCTCGGCTCGAGGACGCGATACAGTTCCTGAAATACCTCAGTCATCGCGGTCTGCCATTGCTCAATTTTTTTTGGTACAGTCAGCCTCACGGATTTCGCATCAATCCCGCAGAACCAGCAGCGCAACCAGTTGTCGGTCGCGTAATCCACTACGTTGAGGAAGGGTGGCGAAGTCACCACAAGGCACACGGAATTGGCGGGGATCTCGGGAGTGTCCGCAGCCGCCTTCGTAAGGAGGAGGCCCTGAGAAGTGGCCTTGGCCAAAACCGAACGGGCGGAGGGACCACAGTCGCGGAAGAGAATCCGAGTCTTTTTCAGAATCAGGCCCGGAACATCGCGCGGTGGTGGTTTCTGCTTCCGTTGTGTGTTGATCTTTTCCTGAGACTTCACGGAAACAGCCTGGTTAGGTGGGAGTGTATAGACCGAAAAGAACCCGGCGGAGTGGCCGGTAAGACGGTTCAGCGCCACTAGGCGAATCCATTCGTCAATCCCGTCGAGCGTTCCAGCCTCGCGCCGGGCGAGAAGATACTCCTTCAGTGACACGATTTGTCGCAGAGTGTCTGGATGGTAAAAAGCCAGCAGGTTCGTTGGAAGCTTGCCGGCTTGCTGGAAATCAATTTGGCGCAGACGCTCGGCCACGTCCTCCAGGTGTGGCGGACGCAGCCGCGGCGTCGTCAGGATGGCGCTCAAAGGATTTACGTCGCATCCCAGAGGAACCCGTCCGAGCAAAGCCGCTTCCAGCAGGGTCGTGCCTCGGCCCATGAACGGGTCATAAACCGTATCGCCCGGTTGCGTGAGGCGCTCAATGAAGAATCGTGGCAACTGTGGTTTAAAGCAGGCGCGATAAGAAATCTCGTGCAGGGAATGGGCTTGGCGCTGTTTAGCCGTCCAAAACTCGTTGACAAACGTTGGCACCTGGAGAGCTCGCTGGTCCAGAGCCAGGAAGGTTGTGGTGAGCTTTCGCGTGGCCTGGCCGAACTCACGAAATGCCGCCAGTTCCTCGGCGAGCCCTACCCTTGCCTGGGCCTTTATGCCCGTGTCATAGTCCAGCGGCAACTCGATGATTTCGGCCGTGGATGCGGCGGGCGCCTCGCCGCGAGCGACCGAGGTTCGACGCGCGATTTCAAAGGCCATGGTGAGACTCATTCTGGGCAAGAGGTCCGGATTTGCAACGATGTAAGAGTGGATCGGCGGTTGAATAGAAGGAGGCTCACGGGCTAGGACCAAATCAGCAACGCTCAAGCTGGCTACGGGAGAGAAAGCAGCCAGTGTGAGTTTCGTTGACATATTTCGTTTATGTTTGTTGAGGACTGGAAATCCAAGCAGAAGAGGCGGAGCTATGACGAACGACTCAGACCGAGCCGCCCTGACGGCTATTTAGTGCGGTGCAATTGTCCCGCCTATAAAGCAAATGCGGGCTTCCCTCTCCTTCTCAGGAGAAGGGCGCTCGGGAGATCTCCCCGAAAGGATTTTTGGCACTTCGAACCCTTGAATTTCAAGATGTGCAACTCGTTGATACTCAAGGCAAGTTTACTAAGACTCATCGAGAGGAGGCCCTGCCCTCGTCCATTGTGGAGGTTTGCTTGTTACAGGATCGCCATTCGGCCGGTTAGTCTCTCGCCCATTCGACCTTGCCCGTATCCAGATCATAAACGGCGGAAACGATTCGAACCTCCTTTGCCAGGTCGCCCAGCACTGCCTTTTCTTTGATCTGCGCCGCGACCTGGCGCGCGTTTTCACTGACGGTCGCGTCCAGCGCGCCGCCGGGTTTGCCCTTGGCGGCTCTGACCGCAGGCTGCAAATCTCGAACCAATGCGTCGATGTGGCCAGGCGCGTGGTCGCTGGCGATCGCAGCCTTGACTGCACCGCACCGGTTATGACCCAGAACCACGATCAAGCGCGCACCAAGGTGCTCAACGGCGTATTCGATGCTGCCTAGCGCATGATCGTTGACCAGGTTGCCAGCCGTGCGGATGACAAAGAGGTCACCCAGGTTCTTGTCAAAGATAAGTTCGGGAGCGGTGCGTGAATCGGCACAGCCGACGATGATGGCGAACGGGTACTGCGCTTGTGCCGTCTGGGTCCGGCGCGCCGCGGTCGGCTTGGCCTGGGATACCTCATTCGTGGCAAATCGGAGATTGCTCCCCTTGAGTCTGGCCAGCGCGGCATCAGCAGGAACAGAGGCGGCAGGAGGCTCGCCAGCTCGCACCGAGGCTGCGACGCTCAAGCTGGCGATGGCGGTGAAAACAGCAAGTTTGTGTTTCGTTGTCATATTGCGTTCTGTTTGTTGAGGATGGAAAAGGATATCCATGTCGAAGCAGCGGAGCAACGCATAATAATCCTGCAGCCCAGGCGTCGGCAAGTTCATTTCACCATCGGTCCGCTCGAACGGAAATCTCAGCGCGGGGAATCAGCCGCCGATGACTCATCAGTGAGCAAGAATATTGCTTGCCAAGTTCTCTGTCGAAAGGATCTTGTGGCGAACTCATGCCACCTTGAAACTCTTCCGTCGAGTTGGCATGGCCTGCGATTCAAAGAACCAGCCGCAAACCATTACTCATGAGCGAGCGACATACTCCTGCCGTTGACCCTTTTGCCAATTATCAATTTCTGATCTACGGACAGCCCCCGGGTTCCGGCTCACCGGTTCCTTTCGACATTTCTGAACTGGAAAAAAAGGCTCGCGAGAAACTCACTCCGGGCGCTTTCGGCTACGTCGCCGGAGGTGCCGGTGCTGAAGATACAATGCGAGCCAATCGAGCGGCATTTGCTCGCTGGCGCATCGTTCCGCGCATGATGCGCAATGTAGCCCGTCGTGATTTGCGGACAAACCTGCTCGGCACCGAAATGCCCGCGCCCGTTCTGCTCGCTCCGGTAGGGGTGCTCTCCATCGTTCATCCGCAAGCGGAACTGGCCGTAGCGCACGCAGCGGCCGAGCTAGGCCTTACTTTCGTAGTCAGCACCGCCGCTTCACACACTCTCGAGGAGATCGCCCGAGCTATGGCCAACTCGCCGCGCTGGTTTCAATTGTATTGGCCGAAGGATCGCGACCTCGCCGCGAGCCTCCTGCGGAGAGCCGAACAAAGCGGCTATCGCGCCATCGTGGTCACACTCGATACGTGGCTCCTGGGCTGGCGCCCACGCGATCTGGCACAAACCTTCCTCCCGTTCCTTCACGGAGAAGGACTGGCTAATTACCTGACGGATCCAGTCTTCAGCGCCGCTTTAGCCAGGCCGCCACAGGAAGATCTCCAAGCGGCCGTCCTGCACTGGACGAAAATCTTCTCCGATCCCGGTGTTACGTGGGACGACCTGGAATTCCTGCGCCGGAACACCCGCCTACCGCTCCTGCTGAAAGGAATTCTCCATCACGACGATGGGCGCCGCGCACGGGATATGGGGATGGACGGCCTCATAGTCTCCAATCACGGAGGACGGCAGGTCGATGGCGCGATTGCCGCTCTGGACGCTTTGCCTGCAGTGGTGGCAGCGGCTGGCACCATGCCGGTTCTCTTTGACAGCGGCATCCGGACAGGCTCCGATATTTTCAAAGCGTTGGCACTGGGTGCCAGAGCGGTATTGATTGGCCGCCCTTATGTTTATGGACTGGCACTGGCTGGGCCTGCAGGAGTGCGCGCCGTTCTCCAGGGACTGCTCGCCGAATTGGACTTAACCATGGCACTCTCCGGAGTTTCCAGCCTCGATCAAATTTCAAAAGATTTCCTGATACATCAAAACAAGGCGAGCGGGGGGTGAGCCCCGTGATCCTCGCCTCGCCGAATTGAAATCACCTATGGGTACGAATGACTCGCTAATATTTCTGCGTCCTGACGATGGCTGGCGAGCCGGAGCTTTTCTTTCCGATTTCTATACCGGTTAGGTAACGCGTCTTGGGTTCACTCCCACTGGCTTCATTAGTGTGCATTAGTGTCGATTAGTGGTTGTGCCTCCTTCTTGTTTTCCTTATGCGAGGATTTTGGGAGCCCGAAAGAAAACGCTTGAACCCTGCCGGTCTTGCTGAGCAAGCTCAAGCATGAACTGCCTCAAAATTCTGTTCACCGTTGTCTCGCTCGCCATAACGCAATTCTGCATCGCCGCCGATGGGCCAAAGAAGATTACTTCCGTCGAGGGCATCGCGGAGTACCACCTCGACAATGGCCTGCGCGTCCTGCTGTTTCCGGACAGCTCGCAATCCAAGGTAACCGTGAACATGACAGTGCTGGTCGGTTCTCGACAGGAAGGCTACGGCGAGACTGGCATGGCCCACTTACTCGAGCACATGGTGTTCAAAGGAACCCCGAAACACCCGCACGTGCCGAAGGAACTGCAGGATCACGGCGCACAGTTCAATGGCAGCACCTCCAGCGACCGTGTCAATTATTTCGAAACGCTGGCGGCCACGGACGAAAATCTCGAGTTTGCCCTGGAACTCGAAGCTGACCGCATGGTCAACAGTCATATCAAAAAAGAGGACCTGGAATCAGAAATGACGGTCGTGCGCAACGAATTTGAGCGTGGCGAAAACTCGCCTGGCGGTGTCCTCAGCAAGCGTATCGAGGCCGCGGCTTACAACTGGCACAATTATGGCAAGCCGACAATTGGCAATCGCAGCGACATCGAACGCGTGCCGGTCGAGAACCTGCGGGCGTTCTACAAGAAGTTTTATCAGCCGGACAATATTGTGCTGATCGTTGCCGGGAAATTCGAGGAGGCGAAGGCCCTGGGCTGGATCCAGAAATATTTCGGCGCGGTACCGCGGCCCACGCGCAAGCTGGAAAACACCTGGACTGAGGAGCCGCCTCAGGACGGCGAACGTCAGGTGATTTTGCGCCGGGTTGGGGACGTCAGCGCTGTCGAAGTGGCTTATCATATCCCGGCCGGCCCGCACGAGGACACCGCCTCGCTGCAGGTACTGGCCAACATCCTGAGTACGCAACC
Source organism: uncultured Verrucomicrobiota bacterium (assembly GCA_964446585.1). Lineage (GTDB taxonomy): Bacteria > Verrucomicrobiota > Verrucomicrobiia > Limisphaerales > UBA8199 > CAYUPI01. The sequence goes on along the minus strand of CAYUPI010000020.1, from coordinate 36,828 downwards.
CTCGGGAAGGCTTTACAAGGCGCTGGTCGAAACACACAAAGCTGCCAGTGCATCAGCTTTCGCCCGGGGCGAACATGACCCGGGCCTGCTGTCCGCCGACGCTGAGGTGCCGGGCGATAGTTCGTTGGAGGCGGTCCGTGATCTGCTGATTTCCACCATCGAGCAGGTGGGTGTCAAGGGCGTGAGTGCTGAAGAAGTGAACCGGGCGAAGCAGCAAATTCTCAAACAACGCGAGCAGGCGGCGACTCAAACCGCTCAGATTGGCGTCGCGCTCAGCGAGTGGGCGGCACAAGGGGATTGGCGGCTATACTTCCTGCACCGCGACCGCATCGAGAAGGTCACGCCTGAAAGCGTGCAGGCGGTCGCGGCCCGCTACTTGCAGCGCAATAACCGCACGGTCGGCCTGTTCATTCCGAGCGAAAAAGCCGAGCGTATTGCCGTTCCCTCGACCCCGGACCTAACGGCGTTGCTGGCCGATTACAAAGGCCGGGCACCTATGGCCGAGGGCGAAGCTTTCGAATCAACCCCGGCGAATATCGACTCGCGCGTGCAACGGGAGGAGCTGCCCGAAGGCGTCAAGGTCACGCTCCTCCCGAAGAAAACCCGGGGTGAGGAAGTTCATCTTCAGCTCACGCTGCGTTATGGCAACGAAGAGAATCTGAAAGGCTTCGAGTCTGTGGCGGGTTTCCTGCCGGAACTGATGTTGCGTGGCACGAAGAAACTCAGCTACCAGCAATTCCGGGACGAGCTGGATCGGCTCAAAGCGACGCTCAGCACTGGTGCTGGCGGCGGGTTTCGCGGTGGCCGGGGCCGCGGCGGACCGCCCGCGGCGGTAACAGCCGGAGCGGTGACGTTTTCGATTCAAGCCAAACGGGACACGCTGCCCGAGGTGCTGGAGCTGCTCCGGCAGGTTTTGCGCGAACCTGCCCTGCCGGCCGATCAATTCGAAATCGCGAAGCGACAAAGGCTGGCCATGATCGAGCAAATGCGCACGGAACCGGCTATGCTCGCGCCCCGCCTCCTGCAGCGGCAACTGAATCCATATCCCAAGGACGATATTCGCTATGTCCCGACTATCGAAGAATCGACCGAGCGCTTGCGGAACGTCACGTGCGATCAAGTCGCCCAACTCTATCATGAGTACCTTAGCTCGCAGGTGGGCGAGTTGACCATCGTCGGTGACTTTGATCCAAAGGTCTGCCTGCCGATCCTCAAGGAAACCTTGAGCGGCTGGAAGGCTGCCAAACCCTATGCGCGCATCGCATCGCCCTTGACCGCAGAGACCGTAAGCTCGGAGCATAAAATCAACACCCCGGACAAGGCGAATGCCACCTACACTTCCGGGCTCCAGTTCGCTTTGCGCGATGACGACGCGGATTATCCGGCGCTGGTGATTGGCAATTATATTCTGGGGGGCGGCACGCTGTCCTCGCGGCTCGGCAACCGTATTCGGCAGAAGGACGGCCTGTCCTACGGAGTGACCTCGAGTTTAACCGCGTCCTCTCAGGACAAACGAGCCAGCCTGGTCATCACGGCGATTTGCAATCCTCAGAACATTACGCACCTCGAGCAGGACGTGCAGGAGGAGTTGGCTCGCCTCCGGGCCGAAGGAGTTACGGAAGATGAATTGGCCAAAGCCAAAGAAGGCTATTTGCAAGCGCGGAAGGTGGGCCGATCGAGTGACGTGGCCGTAGCGGGCATCCTGTCGAATCTCCGTCATTTGGATCGAACCATGGCCTACGAGGCGGATCTGGAGAAGAACATCTCGGCACTCACTCCCGCCCAGGTCCATGCGGCGGTGCAAAAGCATTTCGAGCCGAAGAAGCTCGTAATCGTCAGCGCCGGCGATTTTGAGACCAAAGCCGCAGCCGTCCCTTAGCCGTATCCATGCCGCAGGGTGGCCGTCCGGTCAGATGGACACTCGAAATGGCCAATATCGCGCGGATTAATCGAAAGATCCTCTTTTGGTTGGTCGCGGTGGCATTCGTCGGCGGTTGCGCGACGGAGCCGAAAACCAGTCATTTTGCCGGGCCATGGAATCTGGCCGAGCTGCGCCGCGTGCCGCCTGCGACTCTTGCGCCGCGAACAAACCTGACGCAGGAGGTCTATTACGAGGGTGAATCGGTCCAAGGTCATCCAACACGCATCTTTGCCTATTACAGCCGTCCGGAGACTGGCAGCGGACCGTTCCCGGCGATGTTGCTGGTGCATGGCGGCGGGGGGAAAGCGTTTCGTGAGTGGGCGGAGCACTGGGCTCAACGCGGCTATGTGGCGCTAGCCATGGATCTTGCAGGCAATGGCCCCGCGGGTCGCCTGTCGGATGGGGGCCCGGATCAAAACGATGAGAACAAGTTCCGGGACTTCTCCGAGTCTGACGCCAGCCAGATGTGGACGTATCACGCGGTGGCCGCGGTGCTTCGCGGCCATTCGCTGCTCGCCGCCCAAAAAGAAGTGGACCGCAACCGTATCGGCATCACCGGCATTAGTTGGGGCGGGTATTTGACCTGCATCATCGCCGGGATTGATGACCGATTGAAAGTGGCGGTGCCGGTTTATGGCTGCGGTTTTCTGGATGAGAACAGCGCCTGGCTGCCGCGTTTCGAAAAAATGAGCGACGCGCAACGAAAACGCTGGGTGGATTATTTTGATCCCTCGAAATACCTGGGTGGGGTCAACTGCCCGATTCTCTTCCTGAACGGCTCGAACGATTTTGCCTATCCGCTGGACAGTTATCAGAAGTCCTATGAACAGGTAAGACATCCGATTGCGTTGTCGATAAAAGTTCGTTTGCCGCACGGGCATATCTGGACGTTCCGCGAAGTGGATTGCTTTGTTGACAGCGTATTGAAAGACGGCGAGCCGCCGCCGAAGCTGAAACCGATGAAGGTTACGGATGGACGAGTCACTGCCGCGGTATCTTCCAAGGGCCGCCTGACCAAGGCGGAGCTCAACTACACCAGCGACGGTGGTGAATGGCAGAAGCGATTGTGGAAAACTGTTCCCGCCGAGATGGCCAATGGGAAGATCACCGCCAAACTTCCCCCCGAGCGCCCGTTGGTCTGCTATCTCTCGGTGACCGATTGGCGGAACGTCACCGTCACCACTCCGCATATCGTCCTGCCAAGCGGGTCGGAGAAGTGAGAGATGGTGAACCGCCGCCGGAAGGCGTCAGTCGGCACATTTCTCATTTAGTTCAACTCAGGAGGTTTTGTGGTTCCCCAAGTGGTCATATCGGGAGTCATAATTGTTTAGCAGAATGCACTTGTGAGTCTGGAGTCCCCAGCCCGGAGGCTGGGCCTCCAAAAACAGAAAGGAACAAGTGGTGTTGCGACAATACCGGTTGGCACGCGGCGGAGCCAAGGCACCCGAGCCATTTTTCCGGAGCCATGAAGGCGGCGCGCTCTCCCGCAACGCGGTTTACGAGAGCAGCAGCAGGATGCGTATAAAGGCTTACATCCCATGGATAGTATGGCTCAGGGCCGTTCGGTCGAGAGTAAACGACCGAATTGATGCGTCCGCTGTCGGCGGTCCAGGGGCCCTTTATCGTGAGTCTTTTGGTGACAACGCTCAGACGAAGGGCGGCTCCGTTCCCGGCGGCTTGGTGATTGATATTATCAAATGGGGTTTTTATCATGGAACAGGAGTGGCTACGGCGGCTGATGGGCAATCACAATACTTCGTCGCCGGTATTGGAGGATCTCAGACCCTTATTCATACGGACTTACTCGGCAATTCAATTGCATTCACGCCCATCGCTAGCCCCCACCCTAATTGACGACATTGCTGTTGTAAGTCCGTAACGCATATTATGAAATGGATCGACGACAGATGGGAAGGGAGAGGCAGCCGTGAATTCCACGCCTGGATGCGTGAAATTCACGCCTTTCCCTGCCCGCCGTTCTCAGCAACATTGCAAAATGCCAGCAAAACGCGCGTTTTCAGTCTTGGCACAGATAAAGCTAGTTCGCGATTGACCTGTGAAGTGCCCATGAGACCTACGCAGACGCCCCTTAAAACCTGCGTGGTGTATTTTCTCGTGCTGCAGGCTGCCGCCGCTGGTGCAGCGACGCACGTGATAATGGTCGCCGCGGGAGCGCCTCATAGTCCGATTCTCGGGTCAAAAACCAATGGAGCGAGATCACGAAAGCCAAACTCTCATCGCTGTTGATCGTGGCGCTACTTCTCGGCGTTCGTCCCAGTGCGGCGCAACCGACGCTGGGCATCGCGGGCGCCGGGCACCAGGCCACTCTGTTTTGGCCTGCCACAACCAGCGGCACAAACGGCGTATTGGAAAGCGCAGCCAGCCTTGCCTCGCCAAGTTGGGTAACGGCCACTGATGCAGTGCCGGTGAACTACGGTCCATATACCGCCGTTTCTGTTACCAACTCCTTATCACCGCGTTTCTTTCGTCTGTCCCTCGTGCCGCCCTCGGCGGACGGCATGGCGCTGATTCCGGCAGGGTCGTTCACGATGGGTGACACGCTGGACCCTTACGGCTACCCCGTCCCCACGAGCATTTACGTGGCCGCTTTTTACATGGACACCAACCTGGTGAGCTACAGCCAATGGCAGGCGGTTTATGCCTATGCCACCAGCCAACACTATGCCTTTGACAATGCCGGTGCGGGCAAGGCCGAGAATCACCCCGTGCAGACGGTGGACTGGTACGATGCGGTGAAGTGGTGCAACGCGCGCTCGGAGCAGGCGGGGCTGCCGCCGTGCTACTACACGGATAGCGGTTTGACGGCGGTGTACCGAAACGGGAAGGTGGACCCCTACGTGAATTGGAGCGCCAATGGCTATCGGTTGCCGACGGAAGCGGAATGGGAGAAGGCAGCGCGGGGCGGCTTGAGGGGGCAAAGGTTTCCGTGGGGTCTGACGATCTCCGAAAGCCAGGCCAACTACAATGGATGCACGAATTGCTATATCTACGACCTTGGACCAAGTGGCTACAATGCCACCTTCAACGACGGGGTTATGCCTTACACCAGTCCGGTGGGCTATTTTGCAGCGAACGGGTACGGGTTGTATGACATGGCCGGCAATGTTTGGGAGTGGTGTTGGGATTGGTATGGGAGCTACCGTGAGTTGCGGGGCGGCTCGTGGCTCAGCGTCGCCAGCTTCACCCGGTGCGCCCATCGCAACGACCTCCTCCCATCCGACGCCGGCTACGATATCGGGCTTCGTTGTGTGAGGGCGGATCATGATACTCGGCAAGGTCCAGTAGTTACCATCAGCGCCCCAAAACCGACAGTGCCCGAAGCGCGCAACCCGGACGGCACGACCAACGCCGGCGCGTTCCGAATCGAGCGCACCGGCAGTACCTCAAGAAGCCTTCACGTGCAGGTCGCGCTAGGGGGCACGGCCTTTTATTATGCGGACTACCTGACGGTGCCGCCGCTGTTTATTCCAGGGGCTGCTTTCACTTACTATGTCACGGTCCCTGCCGGAACCAACGCGGTGACGGTGCTCGTTTATCCGATTGACGATGAACGCGCAGAACCCGACCAGACGGTTGTTTTGACGGTCATCATTGATCGCAGTGCGCCAAATTCATACCTCATCGGGCAATCCAATTCTGCCACCGTGACCATCATCGAAGATAACGACCCCAACCGCCCGCCGACGATCTCACTGATTACGCCGCCGAATGGGACCAGCTTCCCTTCCTCCAGAAATATTCCGCTGGGGGCCAGGCTGTCTGATCCGGATGCAAATTTCCAGTCGGTGGAATTCTTTCTGGATGGCCTCTCGCTGGGGATAATAAGTATCAGCAACAATGTTTCCGGGTGGCCCTCGACCAACCAGTTCGCCAGCCTCGTACTCCCTGACGTGCCGCCCGGGCCTCACTTGGTGTCGGCTCAGGTCACGGATATATTTGGCGCGAGCGCTACGAATGGCCCAGTGCTCTTTACAGTGCTGAACCGCGGGGCCAATCCTCCGCTTTCTGCAGCGCTGCCGGTTGGACCGTACTCTCTTTCCTCGCATTTCCTGGACGGCAATGGAGCGCTCTACGCATGGGGCGACGGCGAGTTTGGCCAATTAGCTGATGGAACTGGAGCGGCGCAGAACATTCCAATGCAAGTCGCGCCGCCGCAGGGCGCGACTGGCTGGACGCAGGCTTCGGGCGGTGACCACGCGCTGGCCATCGCCAACAATGGCAGGCTTTACGCTTGGGGGAACAATTGCTGCGGCCAACTCGGGATCGGGCGCGGCACCAACACCACGAGTCGCTTCGTGCCGGTGCCGGTTCTGACGCCGGATGCGGTGACGGGCTGGAAGAAAGCATCGGCCGGAGGAGCGTTCAGCGTGGCCGTAGATGATCGAGGCCGGCTCTACGCATGGGGGGAAAATTATTACGGAGAATTGGGGATTGGCTCCACGGTCTATCAGTACACACCCGTCCTGGTGCCATTCCCAGACGGCGTCACGAACTGGTTGGATGTTTCAGCGGGCGGCGAGCACACCCTGGCGCTGGCTGATAGTGGCGCAATTTACGCCTGGGGCGATAATGAGCAGGGCCAGCTCGGAAATAATCTGGTCAGCTCTGGCGTTTCGCACCCGGTGCCCGTGCTGTTGCCCAGTGGCGTTCATTGCTGGAGAAAAATCGCGGCGGGCGCCTATAACAGCTTTGCTTTTGGGGATGATGGAAACCTTTATGGATGGGGTTACCATCAGCCCGTTGCGGCGCTGATTCCACCGATTGGCGCGCCGTGGGCCGCTGTTGCACCGGGCCTCTCTCAAGTCCTCGCTTTGGCGGAGGATGGCAAACTCTATGCCTTGGGCTACAATCACGATAGTCGGCTTGGCACACTATCCGGCGGGCTAGTCCCGTTTCCCGAATCGGTTACGCGCTGGAAGGTTATCGCCGCAGGCTACTGGCACAGCCTGGCTTTGGGGGACAATTGCCAGCTTTATGCGTGGGGGCTGAATTATTTGGGAGCAATAGGGGACGGCACCTTCATCAACCGAACCAATCCAACCGCAGTCAAGCTGCAGGGCGATCTCTGCTCGGCACCGACGGTTTTCATCACCAGCCCAACCAACGGCTCGATCTTCGTTTCCCCGGTGGATCTTACGATTACCGCGACCGCGACCAGCCGTGATGCCGAAATCGTCGGAGTGGACTTTCTTGCGGGAACTAACTTCCTCGGCCATTCCGCCACACCACCCTATTCCATTTCCTGGCCCGATGTTCCGCTCGGTAGCTATGCATTGGTCGCCATAGCGACCGATAACCTGGGCGCCTCCACTATCTCGGAGCCGCTGAACATCACCGTCATCAGCCCAAGCCGGGCAGTAGCCGAGCTCATCGAAATTGTTGAGCGGATGGGCATCGCCAGCAAGACGGTCAAGCGGCTCATACAGCCGCTCGAATCCGCCGAGCGAGCTCTTGACAAAGGTCATACCCGCCAGGCTGTGGCTCACCTGGTGGACTTTGAAGACAGAGTCCGAGAACGCCTGGCGGACCCAGAACCTGTCCTGGCCGCCCAATTGCTGGAAGCAGCCCAGCAGATCATTCAGGCGGTTCAACCTTGAGTTCGTACGAGGGGTCAGCCATTAGGGCCATTTGTCCACAGAAAAAAAGCGTTGCCGCCCGATTTTATTTGAAAACCGTTCTCACCGCATCTCGTCGAACACATTCGCGGCTGACGCGAACCCACTCTTCATTTTGAACTCCTCACTTCCGGCTGACGCCCTGACGCCTCCTGACGGCTTGCCTGACGGCTTCGATTTTCACAACTCATTGTGGCTACAACGTTCTGACGGCCTGACGGGTCAAATACCCCAAATGGGTGGCTCCCCCTCCCAGTCTAAATCTTAATCCTAATCGTAATCTTCATCGGGCGTTTCTCACGGATTTAACCTCCCAAGCAAAAATACCCCACGTTTTGCGGTTTTGGCGCTTGGGCAACACGCCCGCCTATCGGCGGCTATCGGCGGCTATTGACGCATCAAAAATTCTCATGTCCCGGAAGCCTCTCGGTAGGTCCTGGTAGCCTGTGGTAGGCTGTGGTAGGCTGTGATAACCACTGGTAACCTGTGGCAGCGCTGTAACGGCTCGTATAGCGAAGTGAGAGACGGATGTTTGAGTCGCTGACATCGGAGAAAAAGTGAAAATCTAGCTCCAAACCGAAATGCGAGTCCCGCCCCAGTCCAAGCTCGGAAATGTTTTCACAAGTCTCCGACGTCGGCGGCCACAGCGGGGCCCCCTTACCGCGGTTTGACCTCATGTTCGCCACGCTTCAAAACGTTCTCCATTTCATCCGGGTCATCCATTGAAACCGAAGGCAGCTTGCGCGCCTTGCCGTAGTCGGGGTCTTTCGGGTCTTTGGCCTTCTCGGGATCGAAGATGCGCGGGTCCACGGGGAGGCACTGGAAGGGACGGTAGTCCGGCGTAGTGGTGAAGCAATCAGCGAAATTATTGGCGAGGGCATCGAACATGTTCAGCGGTGGCAGTCCGAAGATCTCGTAGGGCGTGCGGTGCATGCTGACAATAGTCGTGTGCCGATGCGAGACATAACCCCGTTTCGCCCATGGACTGATCACCATCAGAACACTGCGGAGAGCGTCCACGTGGTCAGGCTCGCCGCCGGAGTCATCCTGGGTCACGAAGATCGCCATGTTTTTCCAGTAGGGTGTGTGCGAAAGGAATTCGACAATCCGGCCCAGCGCCAGGTCGTTGTCCGCCATCCACGAGGCGAGATAGGGATAGCCTTTGTTTGGCTTGGGATCGGTGCCATGGTCGTTGCAGATGGCGATGTTGATGAATTGCGGGAACGGTTTCTTGCCATTCAGAAAGAGTCTCTCGACGTCGCGCATGAACCAGTGGGCGCGGTACTGGTCCGTAATGTTCATGTTGAAGATCGGAAACTCCCGGCAGGTGTTGTCATAAAGAACTTTCGGCATCGGAATATTGACGACCTCTCGCGCCCCTGTGGGATGCTCATCCTCGTCTTCGCCCACGCCAGGAAATTCAAAGCCCTCGCCATAGTTACGAAAGCGGATGGTGCCGCGCGCCAGGTGTTCCCACATCGAACCCGCTTCCGGGTAATCCTCCGGGATGAGCGAGCCGTTCGACCCCATGGCATAGCGACGTCCCGGCGCGCTGCTTTCCTTCTTGAAGGACCAGCCGACCGAGTAAGTCATCTGCATCAGGTTGTTCGGCTGGACGCCGACCAGCCAGCGATGCCCGACGCCGGAGGCCTCAGGCTCCATGTAAAAGTTGTCGCTAACCGAAAACTGCCGCGCCAGCGAGTTGTGATTCACCATCACTGCCACGTCTTCGAGCCTTGGCTGGCCTTTCCCCTCAATCGTCTGATGCAATCCCCAGCGCAACAGACTCGGATCGTGCCGGGCGCCGGGGATGTGATCGAAGATGGTATCGTAAGTGTGATTTTCTTTCGTGATGAAAACCACATGCTTGATCTCCCTCGAAACTTTTCCCGGCACGCTTGGAATCACAGGGGAGGACATCGCTTCGCGGTGGGCACTCTGATCCACCATGCCATTACATGCCAGCACATCTGTGGTCATCGTCTTCAAGTCGGCATCGGATGGGACGTCGATAACGCTGACGACTCCGCGCATTCCCAGGAACTCGCTCTGGGGAATTTCCTTGCCGGCGTTCGGCCCGTTCCCAAACCCTCGGAAGCAGATGCAGACAAGCTGCCGGCAATCCGGCGAAACGCCGAGACGATACGGGTACCACGCAGTCGGGACATGCCCGAGCACGGTCAATGTCGCCGCATCGAGCACGGCGATTCCGTTGATGCCCAACTCGGCGACATACAGACGCTTGCCGTCCGGCGAAACAACCATGCCCGCGGGACTGACACCCCGCACATGAGCGACCAGCGGCGAAGGGACGAGCCGCTGCTTCGCCGCAATTTCATTCCGCGCCAGGTTAATCCGCTGGATTATGTCGTTGTTGCCGTTCGAGACAAACAGCGCGTCGCCGTTCACCGCCAAAAAGTTGGGGGCGCTGCCTCCCACCGTCTTGCCGTTGTCCGAAGGCGCGCCGACGAGCAGACCTGTCTTTAGTCGGCTAATAACCTTTGGAGTCTGCGGATTTGAAACATCCACACCCCAAACGGAAAACGACTCTGGCACGTTCGGCTCGCCCAGCCCAGGGATCTTCCGCCCTTCGGATTCGATCCCGTCGCGCGCTTCTTTACTGGGATAACCGTAGGGTGGGAACGTAAGGCCGCGCGGATCGAATCGTGAACTCGTCGGCGCCGGCACCGGCCTGTACTCGAACAGTCCAATGTTCGCAACATAAACACGGTCTCCATCCACCGCCAGGGCGTAGGGATAGCGCCCCACTTGAACAGAACCGACCACTTGCCGCCGCTCTGCGTCGATTACCACGAGGCGGAAATTGGTCACGTCAGCGCAATAGAGGTACTCGCCATCGCCACTCACTTTCACGTCCACGGCGTAGCTGTCCTGATATTTTCGACCAGCCACCTCGGTGTCCAAAGGCACTTCACCGATCTTTTCGCGGGAGGCCACGTCGAAGAAATAAACGGTGCCCGATTCGCCGCTGCTCCAGTAAAGCGTCCGTCCATCGGGGGAGAAATCGGCGCCGCCGGCGTTAGAGGGTCGTTCCTTTTTTCCTTTCCTCTTGAAGGCGGGAGGATTGATTACCCCCACTGACGGCGCAGCATCCTGCCAACCGGTGATGATCTGGCCGACGCCGTCACTGGCAACGAACAAAGTCTTGCCATCCCGGCTCATGGCCAGGCCGTACGGGAAGCGGGCCACGGGGATATGGCGGCCAACCGGCTTGAGGTGACGCCCGCTCGAAAGAATGGTCAGCCCGCTTGGATTGTGCTGCGCGTACGTGTCAACTGACGGCGCGTGGAGAAATGGCTGTTCGGCCGCTCCACAGGTCAAAGCAAGCCAGGTCAGCGTGACGAGAGCGGAATTCAACAGCGACGACATAACAATGCAGGCTGCCAAATTTGCGCCGGCTATTCAAGGGTGGCACAAACAAGTCCGATGATCGCTCAACACGCGATCCTCAATGCTTCTTCCATTGACGCGCGACGAAATTGGTGGAGATTGAGAATGAACCATTATGGCGGCCATCGCATCACGTGGTTTCGGCTCGCGCTGGTGGATGGTCATAACCTGGTATTTGATACTTTTGGGCAGCGAAGCGGTGGCTGCGGACTGGCCGCAATATCGCGGACCCCTGACTGACGGTAGTTCTCCCGATTTGATTTCGACGAACTGGCCCGTCAACGGCCCGACTGTGGTCTGGACGAACATCTCGCTCACCAATGGCTTCAGCACGTTTGCGGTCAGCCAGGGCCGAGCTTTCGTTCTGATCTCGAGACGCGACGCCAGCGCGAATTTGCTGGATTACTGCGTCGCAGTGGATGCGGCCACAGGCGCCGAGATCTGGGCAACACCGATTGGCGCCGAGTTTTGGGATCCCGGCGACACCGGTGACGGCGGCGCCGGCAGCGCTCCCTACTGGAAGGGTGACGGTCCGCGCACTACGCCCTCCGTCAAAGATGGCCGGGTGGTTGCGCTCGTCGGGAGGTACTTCGGTGAGTCTCACTTGGTGTGCATGAACGCGACCAACGGCTCGATTCTGTGGAGCAACGAATTGGTTTCGGCCTATGGCGCCTCAACCATTGGCTGGGACAACGCCGCGTCGCCCTGCCTGGACGACGACCTCATTTTTGTCAACCTCAACAGCTCGACAAACAACCAGAATCTGGTGGCATTTCGTATGGCGGACGGGAGCACGGCCTGGAGTTCGCAAGATGAAAACGTCACCCATGCCACCCCGGTGGTTGCCACAATTCAAGGGGTGCGCCAGGTTATTTTTGCCACTCAGACGGGGCTGGTCTCGCTGGATCGCGCGACGGGGACTTTGCTCTGGAAGTTCACCTACCCGTTCTCGCCTATTTCCACCTCCATGGGTGCATCACCGGTAGTTTATTCAAACATGGTCTATTGCACGGCGTCATATGGCCGGGGCACTGCGGCCGCCCGGGTTGCTTTGAACAACGGAGCCTGGACAATCATTCCGCTTTACTTCAAGAGCTATACAAACGGTATCAATTACGAGAGCATTTGGATGAGCCCAGTTTGCTACCAGGGCTATGTTTATACCCTCTGCGGAAATAACAGCTCGTACCTCTGGCCGCCGCTCAACTGCATCGAGTTGAGCACCGGCAACCTGCAGTGGTCCACCAACAACTTCGGCATGGGCGGCCTCATTCTAGTGAACACAAACCTTCTGGTTCTCACTGAGGATGGCCAGTTGGTCCTGGTCCAGCCTGACCCCAGCGCTTACCGGGAGCTGGCCCGTTATCAGGCCTTTCAGTTCAGCTCCAGCGCGCCAGGTAAATGCTGGATCAGCCCCGCGTTCAGCAATGGACGCATCTACGCCCACAGCACCGGTGGAGGCATTTGCCTGGATGTTTCCGTGCCGACGCTGTCGCCGCTCAAGTTGCTTTCCCCGCAGTTTCTCAACAGCACACAATTGGAACTCATCGTGGGTACCGCCGACGGAACGCCGATCGACGCTAATCGCCTGCCCAGGATCGAAGTTCGAGCCACCAACACTCTCGGATCTTCCCCCTCGACCTGGCCCAAACTGACCAACCAACTTGTGTTGACAGGCGATGGTCTGGCTCGGATGACAAACACAATCAGCGTCAATCAGCCGCGCCAGTTCTATCGTGCTGTTGAGCAGCCTTAGGGGACCAATCTCATGCGACGCTATCGGACAATCGAACAGGCTCTTGCCCCTCGGCCCAACTGTCCCCCTTGGGGAGAGAGAGAACAACTGCGCGATTCGTTTACCCTGATAGAGCTGCTGGTGGTCATCGCCATCATTGGGATTCTGGCGGCCTTGTTATTGCCGACGCTGGTGGCCGCAAAAGAACGCGCCAAACGCAGCGGCTGTATCAACAATGTCCGACAGTTCCTGCTGGCCGCGCACATGTATGCCAACGACAGCGACCAACGCCTCCCCAGCGGCGCTTCTGACAGCCGGACCCCTAACGGCATTCTGGATGACTCCATTCCGGTGCTCTCCGGCAACGTGCGTACCCAAATGATTCACTACGCAGGCAGTTACCAGATTATGGGTTGCCCGAACCTGGGCCGACCCTTCAATACGGAGACCGGCTGGGTTGAGCAGGGCTACGGGTTCATCATCGGCTACAACTACCTGGGAGGCCACGCCAACACCCCCTGGCCACTGCTGCCAGGCGGCGAAGTCTGGTTCTCGCCGCAAAAGCTGACCGAGTCCACCACGAACATCGGCCCGACCTCCCCTTTGCTTACAGATATGAATGACTGGTCTCCGGGCTATGGCCGGTCCGTCGCTCCCCATACCCGCAACGGGCCGGCGCAGGCCGTCGGCGATTTCAGCAACGAAAGCGCAAATGGAGCTTCTTCGGTTGACCTGGGTGCAACCGGCGGGAACCTGGGCAAGCTGGACGGCTCGGTCACCTGGGAGAAAATCAAAAAGATGAAGCTGCGCCGCGGCTCGCAACAGTATGGGCAGGATGGTTGCTGGGCCCTGTGGTGACGAAGAAATGGAGTATTGGAGTGCTGGAATGATGGAATGTTGGAGTGATGAAATTAGGGCGCTCACCCAATTCTCCACTACTCCATCACTCCACTATTCCATCATTCCAACACTCCCCCACTCCCCCACTCCACCATTCCAATACTCCGTCACTCCATTTCTTATCGGATGGATTGCTCCGCCAGCGCCAATTGCGCCTGACCTGCGCACTGGACCTGAAGCGTTTCCGCGAAACTCTCCACATAGCGTTGGGCTTCATCTTTACTCGAGAGGCCGATTTCCGCTTCGACAAGCGGTGAGTTAGGTGCCCGCTTGACCACGAGTTTTTGGGCAAGGACAGGTTTTACTCCAGACTTTTTGCCTGCCAGGTACTTGAACTTGGCCGAATTTGCCTGCGCGATGACGAAGTCCGATTGCTCTTTGGGTATGACTGTAAGTCGGAGCGTCACCGTAAGAGCAGGACGCGAGCGGTGTCGGCTGAGGAGGATACTTCCCACCACTATGGCGCCGACCACGCCTAGCATGATGACCAAGGCAAGTTTCGACTTCATCCTTCTATCCTATTTCCGCCACATTCGCGCTTGGTGCAAGAACCATTGCACATATAAACAGTACAGGCATTCAAAATAGTCTGGTTGCGATTCGACTGTTGTTTTAGCGTCCGAACGTTTCGGCAACCGAATGCGAACGAAAATAAGCCACCCCTGGACGCGGCAGAATACCTGCCAGCCATTTTGGCTGGCAGCGAAACGCAAGCTGGCATTGTTCGCGCCGATCGCCTCACTGGCCGCGATTACCTTTTCCGCGTGCGCATTCGACAGTCCCGCGACTCCTTTGCAGGCCCTGGCTGCGTTTCAACATGATCCTGGGCTGAAGGTCGAGCTCGTCGCGGCCGAGCCGCTTGTTTTTCAGCCGTGCGCAATAGCGTGGGACGCGGAAGGCCATCTGTACGTCGCCGAGAATCGCGGCTATCCCACCGGTACCGGGCTGGGCAAGCCGCCGGTCGGCGTCATCGTGCGCCTGGACGACACCGATGGCGACGGGCGCATGGATCGGCGGATTGTCTTCGCGGACGACCTGACTTTTCCTAACGGCCTCATGCCCTGGAAGGGCGGACTCATCGTCGCCTGCGCGCCGGACGTGCTGTTTCTAAAAGACACAAATGGTGGTGGGCGGGCTGATGTACGCAAAGTGTTGCTGACAGGTTTTAACACCAAGGGCTCAACCCAGTTGCGAGTCAGTCATCCAACCTTCGGCCCGGACGGCTGGATTTACCTCACCAGCGGGCTCACGGGCGTCAGCAGAGTTACCTCGCCCGAGCATCCCGAGCGGCCCGCCGTCGAGATTGGCACCGACTCGCGCTTTAACCCATTTACGCTTGAAATCGAGGCTGTCGGCGGACGCGGGCAGTTTGGCCAAACGTTCGATGACGCGGGGAACCGTTTCCACTGCATGAACCGTGTGCACATTCAGCACACCGTCATTGCGCCGCGCTACCTGGCGCGCAACCCGAACCTAATGCTTTCGGAAACAGTGCAGAACGTGCCGGAGGGGATGGTCACCGACCTCATCAATGGCGCGAATCAGAACTTTGCAGCACGCCTCTATTCAATCAGCGACAACGTGACGACCGCCGACTCACATGTCGGCACCTTTACCGCCGCTTGTGGCGTTCATATCTATCGAGGCGATGCTCTGCCAGCCGAGTATCGCGGTGACGCTTTTGCCTGCGATCCGACGGGCAACCTGGTTCATCGCGACAAACTCACGCCTGTCGGGCCGACGTTTGCGTCGCACATGGCGAATGAAGGCCGCGAATTCCTCGCATCGCCGGACAACTGGTTCCGACCAGTATTCCTCGCCACCGGCCCGGACGGCGCACTGTACATCTGTGATATGTACCGTAAGACGATCGAACATCCCGATTACCTCCCTGTCGAAGTGCGCAAGCGGACCGACTTCATAACCGGTCGCGACTTGGGCCGTATTTGGCGAGTCACAGGCAACGATGGCAGCCCCCGTAGCCGCCGACGTGAGGAGGCGGATCTTGGCCTCAAATCGAAATCCGACTCCTTACCCCGGCGGCTACCAGGCCTTGGCCACGCCTCGACGACTGAACTCGTCCGGGCGCTTGGCCATCCCAATGCATGGTGGCGAGAAAATGCCCAACGACTGCTCGTTGAGCGCGGAGATCCAAAGACACTTCCGATCCTGGCGAAATGCTTTCAAGCGACTTCGGAAGCTACAATCAAGATGCAGATTAACACGCTGCTCGGACCGGCCGGTTGGACCGGATTAGCTGGCGAGGCCTTGCCTGAGGATGCGCTTTTGCGACTCCACGCGCTTCGCACGCTGGCCATCCTGGCAACCAGCGATTCAGGAATCACGGCTTCACCTGTCCATCTCTCGCCTCAATCCGCCGCCGCAAAAACTGTGTCAGATAAGAAGGGGGTGAGAGGCAACGTTCCCAAACAGCTTGAGCAGCAGGTGCGGGCGAGCCTGCTCAGCGTCGATCCGATCCTACGCGAAAACGCCTGGCGAATCCTGGCAGACCACCAGTGGGATGCTCCGAGTTTTCCTGCGGCATTTTTCCCGCTTTTTGCCAGCGACCCCAATCCGCGCGCGCGATTTTGGTTTGGGCTCGGATTCGGCCACGGACCGGCGGCCACGCGGATAGAACTTTGGGCACAGGTGCTCGCGCGGCTCGCGGTCAGCGACGGCACAAACCGCTGGATGCGCGGCGCGATACTTTCCAGTCTCAAAGCCGGCCAGTCGTTACAACTCGCCCGATTCCTAGCGCAACGGTCGGATGAGCCCGCGCCGGTAGAGTTTTGGGCCGATCTCGGCCGCGTGCTTGGAGTTGAAATGGGCGCTTTGCCCGAGTTCTTCCCAACCAACGCGCTACCCTCTCCCTGGCTCATCGCGGCCCTCGATGGCGTGACGGAGTCCGTGCGCCAGCACGGCCAGCCGCTGGCGCTGCCGGAGGAAGTACGCACGCGATTGGGAGCCGAGGCAGCTCGGCTGGCGGTGTCCATGAGCGAACCTGGGGCCACTCGCAAAGCGGCGATTGGTTTTCTGGCGAATGTGGACCCTGGCCCGGCCACAGCGGCATTGCTGCCCCTGCTCACCGCGGCCGAACCGGCGGAGCTGCAATTGGTGGCGGTCCGCGCGCTCCTAGCTCTGCCCACCGATACGGCCGCCAAGGCGCTGCTCATTCCGGCGCGCTGGAACACCCTCCCGCCCGGCACACGGGCTGTCGTCGTTGCGTCGATGCTCGCTCAGCCACGGCACGTGCGCGTGCTCCTGGACGCAATCGAAACGCGGCAGATCGGCGACAACATCCTTGCTCGCGCCCAGCGTGAATCGCTGCGCAAACACCAAGAAGAATCGATCCGGCAACGCGCGCAGCAGCTCTTTGCGGCCGCTGAAACTGGGGATCGCATGAAGGCTTACGAAGCATCTCGCGTCGTTCTGTCGCTCAAGGGTCATGCCGATAATGGACACAAAGTGTTCGCAACCCATTGCGCGTCGTGCCATCGGCTCGACCGCGAGGGCCACAACGTCGGCCCGGACCTTTTCGGAATTCGCAATCAGCCCAAGGAAACAATCCTCTTGCACATCGTCCATCCCAACTACGAGGTCCTCCCGGGCTTCAACGCCTGCACGGTCGAGTGCAAGGATGGCCGCGAATTGACCGGCTTGATCATCGGCGAGTCGCCGACGAGCATGACGCTGCGCCAGGCGCTGGGCATCGAAGAGACCATCCCCCGCTCCACTGTTACCCACCTGACTGTAAGCCAAGTGTCACTGATGCCCGATGGATTCGAAGCCACAATGAGTCAGCAGGAATTGGCCGATCTGCTGGCGTGCTTGAAAGGAGAAGGGGAAGTAAACCCGAAATTCGAATGACGAAAACCGAAAGAAATCCGAAACTCGAAAACCGAATCAGATTATCTCGCGTATTAAGGGCATTTCGGAATTCGGGCTTTGGCGTTTTTTCGGCCTTCGGCCTTCGAGTTTCGGATTTTGCCAACGTCCGACTGTTGATCCTGGCGACTCTCTTCCTCATCCCGTTCCACTGCGAATGCGCGACGGCAGTGTTCCGCGCCGGCGCCGCTATCGTGGACATCACGCCGACCAACTTGCCGATCCGAACTGCCGGAAACCTGACGCTCACGATTGCGAAAAAAGTCCTCGATCCGCTGAGGGTGCGCGCGCTTGTGCTGGACGATGAGCGGACGCAGATCGCGATTGCCATTGTGGACAGTTGCATGGTGGATCGCGAGACGCTCGACGTGGCGAAAGCGGCGGCTCGGCGGGTTACCGGCATTCCGGTCGAGCATATGTTGGTTTCATCGACCCACACGCACACTGCGCCGGCGGCGTATAGCTGCCACGGGAATGACGTCGAGCCAGCCTATGTGGAGTTCCTGATCCCACGGATTGCCGAGGCCATTGTCCAAGCCTGGCGGAATCGCGTGTCAGCGCGGGTAGCGTGGGGCAAGAGTGATTGCTTGCAGTTCGTGCATTGCCGGCGCTGGGTTATGCGACCTGGCACTGCTGAGAATCCGCCTGCGGCCTTCACCGGCCAGGCCACCAACATCGCGATGATGAATCCCGGCTTCGCCAACACGAACAAGGTCCGACAGACCGGCCCGGTTGATCCCGCCGTTACCGTTCTCTCGGTCCAAACCGCCGATGGCCGCCCGCTGGCCATCCTGGCCAATTACTCGACGCATTACGCGGGTGTACCGGAACCGGGAGTGTCGGCGGATTACTTCGGCGAGTTCTGTCGGATCGTTGCAAAAGAACTCGGCGTCGAGGAGGGTAAGCCGTTTGTCGCGTTAATGAGCAACGGCACCAGTGGGGACGCCAACTGCATTGATTTCATCAAGCCCAACTGGAATCACGACCGGTTCACCGTCGCGCGTGCCGTGGCCGAGGCGACGCTGGCCGTTTTGAATAACGCCCATTATCAGGACTGGGTCCCGCTGGCGATGGTCGAAACGAAAATCAAGCTGAAGGTGCGGTTGCCCTCTCACCAGCAAGTGACCGCGGCGCGCGATTATCTCGCGACGAAAGTGGGCAACCGCCCGACGCGTAACTGGGAAGAGAACTACGCCCGCGAGACGGTAAAGATAGCGGATTGGCCGACCCAAAAGGAAATCAAACTGCAGGCTCTCGGCATCGGCGCCTTGGGCATCGGCACCAGTCCGTGCGAAACCTTTGGCAGCACTGGCCTGGCGATCAAGCAGGCTAGCCCGTTTCCGACGACGATGGTCATCGAACTCGCGAACGGCTGCAGCGGCTATCTCCCGCCGCCCAACCAGTTCCTGCTCGGCGGTTACACTACGTGGCGGGCGCGCACCAGCTACCTGGAAGTCGGAGCTGAACCAAGAATCAAGAAGATGGTGATTTCGCTGCTCAAGCAGGTGGCGAGGAGAAAGACTCCGTAGAGCAAGCCCCTGATAGCTAGGCCCTCGCAGAAGACGCAACCAACGCTGGTACGAAGAGACGAGAGCGCGGGCCGACTCAGCTTCCGGGCGAAAGTGGCAACAGCATGGTAACGGATCGGTCTTTGGTGGCGGAGTGCGCCCGTCCTCGGGCGCAGCAATTACCGACCGAGCGCGGGCCTAGGTATTTCTAGGGCCACTGGACATTTTTACATTGCTGCGCCCGGGGAAGGGCGCACTCCGGGCCGCGTCTCCCGCCTTTGACTGAGGGCATACAAGGCATGCATGAATCCCATAGTCTCAGGATGCGAGGCGATGCTGGTTCAGTTTGGTTAAACGCTGCGTGAGCAAGTTTAAAAAAAGGCCGACATCGGTCACGACGCCGATTGACTCGACCGAGCCGCGATCGCTGAGCTTAGTCACTACCGCAGGATTGATATCGACGCAGACGAGCTTCACGCCGGCGGGAGTCATGTTGCCGACGCCGATCGAATGGAGCATTGAAGAGAGCATCAGAATCAGGTCAGCCCCGTCGAGCAAGCACGCGTATTCCTTTTGCGCCTTGATGAGGTCCATTTGGGTTTCGGGCAATGGTCCGTCATCGCGAATCGAGCCCGCCAGCAGGAACGGGACCCCTTTGCCGACACACTCGAAGAAGATGCCGGAGGTCAGCACGCCTTCCTGCACGGCCTGCGCGATCCCGCCGCAAGCCCGGATGGTGTTAATCGCCCTCAGATGATGCCGGTGGCCGCCTTCGACGGAAGTGCCGAGCTTCAGATCGACACCGAGCGAGGTGCCGAGCAACGCCTGCTCGATATCGTGCACGCCAATCGCATTGCCGCCCAGCAATGCCTGGACGTATCCGTGGCGCACCAGCCAGGCCAAATGCTCCCCGCCGCCGGTATGGATGACCACCGGTCCGGGCACGACCACGATTTTTCCGCCTTGTTCGCGAATCCGGTGCAGCTCCCAGGCAATTTGATCCACGAGCAATTCCACGCGCCGTTCGCTAGACACCCCCGCGCCCATGAACGAAAACTCATGGCCGGCCTGGGCGCTCCCGCGCACGTCGCGAGACTCGATCTTGCGTACCATCCGCACGCCCCGGCTGCCGACGACCACCTGGTCGCCTGTTTTCAAATATCGGAACAGGGTGCACCTAGCCGTCGCTTGCTGTCCGTTCACGACAATCACGCCGTCCATCCGCTGGTCTTGCACTCGCAACCATTTTCCGCGCACGCGGACCTCAGTCTGATAAATCGTGGTGGCCATGAAATCGTCCGGCGCGACGCCGTCCTGGGTAGCGGGCTTGAGTTCGGCATCGCTCTCATCGCGGGGTCCAACCACGGCGCCGAGCTCGATCATTTGCCCGACGATTTTGTCCAACACTTCCTCAGAGGGAGCAGAGACCTTGATGTCCGCATTCGAAGTGCTTTGGCGCTGTTTGCCCAGGTTGAAATGGAGGATCTGGAAGCTTCCACCGCTCTGAACCGTCAGTTCGAGGGCACGATCGAGCAGTCCTGAATCCAGCAGATGGCCTTCGAGCCTAAGCTCGCGGCTTTGCACGGTGGTGGCGCACTTGGCGTGAGGCGGCTCCGGCTCGGTCAGACGGAGCGTGAGACATTTCGCGGCCCCACCCGACTTCATGAATTCGTTGAGTGGCGTCTCAATGATCTGAAATCCCGCCGAGCCCAGCCGCTCATGCAAGTCGGTGCTCATTTGGTTCACGACAAGGCGCCGACCCACATTGACCGCATTGCAGGCGAACCGCACCGCATCGGCTTCCGAAACTGGAAGGCGCTTTTCCGCCGCGACGCGTTGCTCGATGAGCCGGTTGGAGTAGGCGTCAAAAGCCTGCGGGAAGTAGAGGAGCCAACCGCCCTCCAGCGGACAAAAACAGGTGTCGAGATGGTAGAATCGGGGATCAATCAAGCGCAGAGAAATGACCTCCAGGTCGAGCCAGCGCGCGATGTATGGATGGGAATCCAGCTCACTGCGGATGCCGTACCCCGCCCAAAGGCACGACCCTTGCCGATCCAGCAATGCATCCCCGGCACCCTCAAAGGGCAGATCCGGCGGAAGCTCGAAAACCTCGAACCCATGCTTCTGGAACCATTTCTTGAAGTGCTCCTGTTCGCCCTGGCGCTCGCGGTAGAGAAAACGACTCAAAACAACCTTCTCGCCGACCGCCACTCCCGCATTGGCGGTGAAGACCATGTCAGGCAAGCCCGGTCGTGGGGTGATCTTTTCGACGGTGGCATTCTGTTGCAGGAGTCGATATAAGGCCTGCCACTGCTCGACGGCCACCGCGCGGGAAGACTTGTGGATGTTGCCTTCCATCCACGGATTGATGACGTAATCGACCTCGTAGAGGTCGGGAGGGCACATGAGGAAACGAACGTTAGCAGCCATGAGCTAACTTTAGCCAAGGGTTGCCGGAGCGCAAATGATTGAAGCTGGATTGGGTGGGTGCGGACAATACCAGGCTTGCGCTACTTCCGGGGTGTTCGCAGGCCGTCATCGTTCGCCGACACGGCAGCCTGCCATGCCTTGGGAATCGTGGCGACGCAGACATTAAGGTCGCCCAGCATGTGGGAGGCGAAAATTACTTTCTCTCCCTTCCGGTCCCAGCCGACATGTGGGTGCTCGCCCTGACCGTAGGTGCGATGGCCGGTGGTGAGCAAATGGGGGCGTGTTGTCTTGCCCTCGAAGAGCATGATGTCGCCGTGCCAGTTGTCCGCCGCGACCCAGCGTCCGCCAGCGCTGCCGGATGCATGCCACCAGTTCAGCCGCGCCGCGTCCGCAGGCAAAGCATCTGGCCACAAGGCGCCCGCGCCCACGATACGGACTTCGCCAGTATAAATGTTCAACGCCTTCACGTGCGAAAGCACTGCCGAATTCCGGCTCTTGCCGCCGCAAAACAGGAGTTGGTCGTTGATCCACCAGGATTCGTGCGTGACTAATTCGCCCTCTTCGGCCATATAGACGTTGCGTGGTACACCGTCACGAATGTCCACCACCCACAATCGCTGTTCACGCACGGCATAATCCTCCTGTCCCGCGGAAGCATGCGTCGGTCCGGCCACATCGCCCGTCGGGCCGCGGCCGCCGACGAAGCTGATCAGGTGCGGATTCGTGCGACTCCATTGCACGTGCCCACCGTAACCCGGCGACTGCGGTAGGCGACACACCTCGCTCAGTTTGCCCGTTTTGAGGTCGATCTTGCAGATCGCCGGCCCGCGGGTCTTGTCGGTGAAACCGCTGACGCCCAGCGCCGCATACTTGCCGTCACAACTCGGATTCAGCGACGTCGCAGGAGCCCCGTCCGGCAAGGAGCACAAGACGCGCTCGGCGGCGCTGACACGCGAAACGCGCTCCATCGGCGCGCTGGAGGGTTGGATGACGAGCTTGACCTCTATGATGGATCGTCCGCGCACGGCGAGCACAGCATTGCCCTTGGCAGCAGCGGTTGCGGCACCGAGTCGGCCTTGCGGACTGTTGAAGCGAATCAGTTCGCCGGTCGCGGTCACGTAACCCATCAGCCCGCCGTTCTTGCGCGATGAGTTGAACAGGACGACCGACTCGTCGGACAACCACGAGTACTCATGGAAATAGAGGTTGGAGTCCTTGTCTGGGTTCGTGGTCAGGAACAACAACTCGGCCCCGGTTTTCGGATCGGTCATTCGCCGGTGTTCGGGCGGGGAGACTTCGAGCGGGTAGGAGGTTTCAGCCGCTGTGGCAGCGCGGACGAACAGAAGGAGAGTTACCGCGCAGATTTGGGTCACAATGCGAGGAAGCATGCTTCGGTAATTACTGGGTTTGGACATCGAAGGATAGTTCGGGTTTTTGGCGTGCGATCTCCGGGAGCTGGACTAGTGCGTGACCGCGGCAGAGAGGTGCTTCAACCTGAGGCGTAATTCGTCATCGCGAAGGCCGATCATTTCGAGAGGAATGGGTCGAAAGCCCAGCGCCCAGGCCGGCGAGTCCTTCTTCAACTCGAAGGCAGTCACGCATGACTGATCGTTGGGCGACGAGACGAGGCTGGAAGCAGCATTGGTGAGATTGTTTTCAATCCCGAGCGTTTCGCAGGTCGCGTGCCAGCCGACTTCAAGCCAATTGCCGGCGCAGACGTTGCACGCGATCACGTTGTCATCCGGCGGCACGCCCTTGAACGCTTCGCCGGTGATCGCCGGGCCTTCCGGCGGTCCGTAATATTGATCGAGCGATTTCAGCGCCGGGTAACGCTCGCGATAGAGCGACAGCGGCACCTCGGCCAGCTTTCCCCGCATGTAATTGTTTACCATGCTGCGCCAAACCGGCGATTTGTCGAGTCCGCGGCCATCGGCCCGCACGGCGGGGTCACAGTCCACGAACAAATTATTCCCGACGCGATGATCGCGCCCGCCGCCGATGAACATTGCCCAGTGCACCTTGAAGAACACGTTGCCAAACACTTCCGTCCCGCTGACGCAATCGTCCATATAAACTCCCATCGACCCCATGCCCACTCCTCCGGTGTGATGGATGAAATTGTGGCGGATTTTGTTTCCCCGGAACGTGTAGTCGCGTCCGGTGTAGATTGCGCCGACGTCGCCCGTTTCCAGCGCAATATGGTGAATCTCGTTGAACTCGATCACATGATCGTTGCCCCAGAAAAGGATGGCGCAGTGCGGATGATCGCTGATGAGGTTGTGCGCCGCGCGCTGGCCGACGCCGCTAAGCGCCACCGCCGGCACGTAGCACTTAGACCAGCGACCCTGACACTGAAAACGGCAATTCTCAACGACATGGCCTCCGGGAGTAAGCGTTTTGCGGTCGCCACCCGTTAACGAGACGCCGCCATCGCCCGTGTCCAGAATGTCGCAGCCACTGACCGCGTGGCCGGCGCCACCTTCGATGACCACGCCGCTGTTGCCCACATTTCGGATGAGGCAACCGGCGATGCGATTGCTCGCGCCACCGTAAATCTCGACGCCGTTGCCGCGCGTCGCTTCCAGCGCGAAACCTCGAAAAGTGACGTTGGACACCCCGATGAGCTTCAGCAATGGCTGCGCAAGAAGGGAAAGCAGAATTTCCGCCGAGGATTTGTCTGGCGGCCAGAAGTAAAGAACGCCCGCCTGGCGGTCAAGGAACCACTCGCCCGGTTGATCGAGTTCCTCGAGCACATTGAGGAAATAAAAGCGCTGGTCTTGGCGGAACCCGTAAAGACCGTAGGGCGCGACGGTCTTGATTAGATGCTGCTCGACATCCAGCGAAGCCACCTTCTCGTAGGAGTTCGCCCAATCGTAAGCCCAGTAACCGTGCACCCAGAGGTCGCTCACCTCCGGCCAGCGCCGCGGACGGTCACCAGAATAGCGAAACCCACCCGGAAGTTCGCCCAGTTTCCCGCCATGCTCGTCTTTGCGGTCGGATACGGCCGGATAACCCGCGATCTTCGCAAACTCGCCCTCGTTGGGCCAGCGCGCTAGCGTCATCGGACGGTGATCGAAAAACAGTTCGCAATGCGCCGTCGCCGTGGGGCGGCCAAAACCCCTCGATTTCATTTCTCCGAGCTCCGAAATGCCCAGCGCGCTCAGGTTGAGTTGCACGACGTGCCCGCGGGCCTTCTCCTCCAAACGCGCGAGCACGGCGGCATCAGAGACGGGCGCAAAACCGGACAGCGTCCGACCACCCAGCAGCCGAACCGCTTCGTCCCGCCAGGCGCGCCAGACCACTGGCGACTCGGCGGTGCCGGAATCGGCAGTGGTCAATTCCAGTGCGTTGGTGCGAAGGTAATCGCCGCCGCGCAACCAGATGGTAAACCTTTCCTGCACCATGACCTGCGACGCCTTGCGCGCGCGCAAGGCGTCGCGGGCGCGTTCGAGTGAGGCAATTGGCTTTGCCCGCGTGCCTGGATTGGCGTCGTTCCCATTGGGTGCAACCCAAAAGTCCGCGCCGACGCCGCTCCACGTCAGAAATAGCGCGAGGATCAAAACCAGCCGTATCAACATGGCGTTAAACTGGCGGGTCAGAAGTCAGTTCCAACCCATCAGATGCCCGATCACTTCCATCACCGCCGGGTCATCCGGGAACATGACCGGCAGCTCCTTCGTGCGCTGCGTCCGCTCCCCCGTCCGGCGAACCAACGCCTTTACGGGACAACCACAGGCGCTATAAAGGAAAGTCACTTCGCGCTCGGCTCCGTCGGCCCAGAAGTCGCGAATCAACGTCTTGCTGTCGCGCAATCGAGCCTGGAGAATTGACGCGGGATTTCCCGAGCCATCGACCATGGCCGATTTGCCGGCGGCATCGTTGATCAAAATGGTCAATCCTTTGCCGGTGAACAGGTGGGTGTTAGTACCGGTGACGATGCGGCTCTGCCACAAGACTTCTCCCGTGCGGCGGAAGATCAACGCGCCTACACCCGTTTTTTCGGCGCTCACGTGCATGGACATGTGCAGCTTCTGTCCATCCGCAGTCGGCTCGCCATAGGCATCGAGAATGGCGAAAACTCGGCCAGTACCGTCGTCCGGTTGCTGCCGTCGTTCGACGTGTCTAAGCGCGTCCGCAATGCTCGGCATCGGTCCCGCAAAACTCAATTCGACCGTGACCATCACGGCCTGGTTCACGTTCATCTCCGAAAGAGCCGGCTGGACGTTGGTCGTTCCGTGAGCTGCGGTTGGCGGCACGGATCGAGGAAATGGAGAGGAAAAGGCGTTCGACGCAGTTACGGCTCCGGGAAAGGTTTGCGCACTGGCCCACGAAGCCAACAGCAGCGCGAAACCGAGAATTTGGCACTTCTGTTGTGCACTACCGGGAAAATGTTTGGTCCCGGCAGCGTCCCGAGGCAAATAGTTTGAGTGCGATTGCAACGTCGTGATCAATTCTCACACATGTCGACGGATATCACCAATCACACAGATGAGTATAGCTCGCACTCCTTCCAGCAAGCAAATCACAATTCGACTCGATCACCGCGCGAGCGGCACATACAGGCCCAAGTTTTGAATCCACCCTGAGATGAGCCCGGTCAGCAAGAACCTGCGGCCTGGAGAAACGCCCGAATGAGCGGATGGACTTCGCCTCGCAAGGCAGTACGCTCCGGTTAGAAGAGAGTGGCAATGAAGAACGGATGGTCGTTGAGCTCCAGCACCCTGGGCTCCCTTGCCCCGTCGCGCCCCGTAAATTCAAGATGGCCATTCGCGAGCTTCCCCTCATAAGCTGGGTTCAATCCAAAATTGCAGTGGTACGTCTCGTGGATTTCCGACTGCCTATAAATCCGGTGGATGCGGGAGCCTTCTTTCAGCAAAATTTGCCCATTCTGCTCGACGAGGGAACAAGCGAGACGTGAGATCAATAGCAGAGCCGCATCGGGATTCGTTTCTGCGTGCTCCGCCTGAGCCAGACCAAGCACATTGCGAGCATACTCGATCAAGGCACGCTGAAATCCGCCGCAGGTGCCGAGGAACGGAACGCGTCCGATTCTGGCGAATCGTATGGCTCCGAGCGCGCCTTCCATGCTCGCATAAGGACTAGCCGGCACGCACCACAGGCCATTGAACCCCGATAACTTACCAGGGAAATCGTGGACGAGTGATTCGGTCGGCAGCCAGCTTGGTTCAACGCGGCAGTTTCCCTCCGCTGCCGCGGCCAGTTCCAGCGCAAGCGGGATGGCCTGATGCGCCGTTACCGCTGCGTTGTAGTCGCCAATCAAACCAATTTGAAGCAGCTTCATGGGTTCAGTTGGAGCAGGATAGTCGCGCCAAGTGTCGCCGCAAGTGTTCGCGAGCTAATATGCTGAGCGATGGGAACTGCTTTACACCGAAATAATTTGCGCGAACAAGCTTGCCCATTCACAATCCGGCCTCATGCGTGCCACTCCGCGCCAGGATATCGCGCGTTCAAGTGAGCGTGGGTTCCATTGTAATTCGCACAACGAGTGGCCATGAGAGCGACCGGCGTTCTGCTAGGACTTCTGCTCCTGACGGCCGCCGCGAATGGTGGTGAAAACCAACCAGCCACGACGGAAGGCACCTTGAAATCGCGCGCGGAACTTACGAATTACGAAGAAACCAGCCGACTGGAGGACGTGCTGCGATTCTTTGGCGAGCTTCAGCGGCGCAGTTCGTTGATCCACTTCGAGTCGGTCGGCCGTTCGCACGAAGGCCGCGACTTACCTCTCGCGATTCTGTCCAAGCCACTTATTCGTGAACCGAACGACGCTAGAGTCTCGGGCATACCAGTCGTGCTTATCCTGGCGAATATTCACGCAGGCGAAGTGGAGGGCAAAGAAGCGGCCCAGCACCTTGCGCGGCGGCTTGTACTTGGAGACTTGCGTCCGCTGCTGGACAAACTCATCGTGCTCATTGCGCCGGTCTATAATGCAGACGGCAATGAACGAATCAGCCTGACGAATCGCGTATCGCAGAACGGCCCCATTGGCGGCGTTGGGCGGCGTGAAAACGGCCAAGGCCTGGACCTCAACCGCGATTTCATGAAGCTGGACGCGCCGGAGACGCAGTCGCTAATTCGCCTCGTCAAACAGTGGGACCCGCAGGTCACAGTGGATCTCCATACGACGGACGGTTCCTATCATGGCTATCATCTTACCTATTCGATTCCGCTCAATCCCTCTCTGAATCCAAAGTTGATAGATTATCACCGCAGCCGGCTAATGCCTGCGCTGACCGAAGCGATGCGTGCCCGACATGGATTTCGCACGTATTACTATGGCAATTTCTCGAATGCGATTCCCGGGCCCCCCAGCAAAGACGAGCGCGTGTGGCTGGCCTTTTCGCCACAACCGCGCGTGGGCGTGAATTATTTCGGCTTTCGCAACCGCTTGAGCATCCTGTCGGAAGCCTACAGCTATCTCGATTTCCGTCGGCGCATCGAAGTCACCGAGGCGTTCGTTGAGGAGATCTTGAGATACTCCGCTGACCACGGTAAGGAAATCCGGCGACTGACCGAGCGCGCCGATTCAGAGACCATGCGCCGCGCTGCGACTGGCGCTGGTTTCAAGATCGGCGTCGAGCATAAACCGAAGCCGCTGTCCAAACCGGTCGAAATTCTGGTCGGGGAGATCACCAAAGTTAAGAACCCTCGCTCAGGCCGCGAGATGAGGGCGATGGTGGAGAATAGCTTTACGCCAATGAAAATGTTGGATTACGGTGAGTTTGAGGCGACGCGGACCATTCCGGCAGCGCACGCCTATCTTTTCAAGGATGAACCTGGTCTGGCGGGCATTCGGCAAAATTTGCTGGCGCACGGAATCACTCTCGAGCAGTTGACGCGCCCAATCGAGCTCAAGATGGCGACCCTCCACATCGACGAGGTTCGCCGCGACGAAAGCCTGACGCAAAAGCATCACGTAATGGCGCTGCGCGGCCGCTACGAGGCGGAAAAAGTCCCATTTTCAGAGGGCACTCTCGTGGTGCGCACGGCGCAGCCTCTGGGAATGCTTGCCGCATATCTGCTTGAGCCTGAGAGCGAGGATGGGTTGGTGACCTGGAATTTTCTCGATGCCTATTTGGAAGCGGGAAAAGTGTATCCCATTTACAAGCTGATGCAGAAGGCGAGCTTGAAAACTACGCTGGTGGAACATTGAACAGAAAAACTCCAAGCTTAAACATCCAAGATCCAGGGAAACACCAAGCACCAGGCTCCAACGGACCACCAGGTTACACACGTCGGTTCTTTGAGATTTGGTTCTTGGAGTTTCTCTGGAGCTTGGTGTTTGGGGCTTGGAACTTCGCAGGCGGCCTTTCCCGGAACTTTTGGACTCTCCAAACCTCGCTCTTCGCAAGTGTGGTTTTTCTCCCAACGCTCGCATTGGCGCAGGATCGTCTCAAGACGATGCCGGCTTACGCCCAAGCTCAGCGACTCAATCGCGAACTGACCGATGTAGTCAAGTTGGGAAACCTGTCTGTCACGTGGAAGGATGGGGGTAAGGCATTCGAGTTCCAGAAGAACGGAAAGCGCTACCGCTATGAGATCGCGGCCGGTCACACCGTGGAATTGGGCCCGGGCCTCACCAATTCAACCGGTAGCGTGGGTGACGAACGGCGTGGAGGAGGCCGGCGTGGAACCCGGCCGGCCGGTGTGGCGCGGGGCCGTCAACAAGCCTCCACGATCTCGCCCGACGGCAAATTGAAGGCATTCTATCGGGACCGAAATCTTTGGGTGAGCGACGCCGATGGCACCAACGAACTCGCTCTCACTCAGGACGGGAGCGAAAAAACTCGTGTTAAGTACGGAACGGCGAGCTGGGTGTACGGGGAGGAACTGGATCAAACAACAGCGATTTGGTGGTCCACAAACAGTGACAAAGTCGCGTTCTATCGTTTCGATGAGAGTGGCGTGCTCGACTTCTATCTGGTGGGCAAATTGACCGGCGTCCAGGATCGCATGGAAGTTGAACCGTATCCCAAAGCGGGCACGACGAATCCGATCCCGGATCTGCTGATCTACGACGTGAATTCGCGGAGCACCGTTCGCGTGGACGTGCGCGACGGCAAGCCATTCAACGATTCTGTGGTGGGCCATTACGTTTATGGGGTTTTCTGGTCGCCCGATGGCAAGGACCTGCTGTTCCATCGCACCAATCGCCGGCAGAACATTCTGGAGTTATGCGCCGCCGATCCGCGCTCAGGCAAATGCCGCGTTATCGTGCGCGAGGAGTGGCCTGCGAGCTGGGTCGCTAACTCACCCACGATGCGCTTTCTGAAGGACGGCCACCGTTTCATCTGGGCCTCGGAGCGGAGCGGCTGGAAGAATCTTTATCTCTACGATCTGAGCGGCCGGTCGCTGGCGCAACTGACGCATCATGCCTTCGAAGTGATCGACGTCGTGCGCGTGGCAGAGGAGTCCGGCTGGCTCTATTACACGGCGCGCAGCGGCGATAACCCGATGAAGATGCAGTTGCACCGCGTCCGCCTCGACGGGCAGAACGAGCAACGTCTCACCGATCCGGCTTTCCACCACACGATCGACCTAGCACCGGACGCACGGCATTTCATCGACGTCGCGCAAACCCATGACTCACCTCCTGTGACCCGCTTGATGAGCTCGGAAGGCAAGCTGGTATCCGAGTTGGCAACGAGCGACATGACCAGGTTCTGGAAGCTCAATCTCATGCCTGCGGAATTGCTGCGGTTCAAAGCAGCCGATGGCCAGGCTGACCTTTATGGTCTCCTACACTTTCCGCCGCATTTCACGCCCGACAAGAGGTATCCTGTGCTGGTCAGTGTCTATGCCGGGCCCGGCACGAGCGGCGCCAATGAGACATTCACCGTTGGCAACTCCCTCACACATTACGGCTTTCTATATGCGACATTCGATTCCCGCGGAGCCGGTGCACGTGGCAAGCATTTCCTCGATGCCATTTATCAAAAACTCGGCACCATCGAAATCGACGATCAGGCGGAGGGCGTAAAGTCGCTTTGGCCGCGCCGGTATGTGGACAAGAAACGGGTCGGCATATTCGGCACTTCGTACGGCGGGACGGCATCGGCGCTTTGCCTGCTGCGGCATCCCGAGGTCTTCCGCGCTGCCTGTTCATCGTCGCCGGTCACCGATTTCCGCAACTACGACACGATTTACACCGAGCGCTACATGTGGCTGCCTCAGGAAAACAAGGAAGGCTACGACGCCGGCAGCATGGTGACTTACGCCGACAAGCTAAAGGGCCGGCTAATGCTTTATTACGGGACGACGGACGACAACGTGCATCCATCCAACATGATGCAGTTCATTCAGGCCCTGCAGCGGGCCGGAAAGAGTTTCGAATTGCAATTGGGTCCTGATCTTGGTCACAGCGCTATCAATCGCGAACGGATGATGGAATTCTTTCTCGAAAATTTAAGGTAGCGCTGGCGACTCGCCTGCCGTGTTCGTTCCGCGTTCGCGAAATGCCTTGCCCTACTTCGGTCCGCCCAGCGTTTGCCGGGCACTTTGCAACGCCGCCTGCGCCGCCGCGTTCGAGGATGCCGCAATCAATTGATTGATCAATTCCAGCCGCTGGCTGACCTGCGCGTCGGATCCGACCGGCAAGCTGTAGAAATTTTGGTTCATGCTTTCAATGTGGTAGGTCTTCAAACCCGGAAGGCTTGCCGAGGTGCCGCCCGGCGGGATGGGGGGCGACCCCAGTTGATATTGATCCCCCGCCAGCCCCGTCGCGATTTTGCGCCAGGCTGCGTCCGGGATCTCTCCGCGCCGGGCCGCCTCGAGCAAGGCAGCGCTCGCATCCGGATATTGCGCGGCGTTCTGCGCGAGCAGTTGAAACGCGAATTCTCGTCTGCTTCCCGCCGCCGGATCCTGCGCCTCATGGATGAGCGCCTGCAAACCCGCTCCGTCCTGCATTCCGGACAGAGACAGGGTCGCGTAATACCTCCACTCCGGCTGGAGCTGTTCCAGGATCGACGCTGCATTGGCATCGCCATAATTTTGAATCACCTTGAACAGTGGGCCAACGTCCCAACCTGTGGGCAACTCCTTTTTCCCAGCCATTGCCAGCACTTCGTTGATCGCATTGAGCGTTTCCTGTCGATACTGGCCGGGCGCCTGCTGCTCCAAAATTTGGGCCAACTGCGCAATCTCGGAAGGAAGCGTTGTCGCCTGTATCGTCTGCAGCATGACCGCCATTGCTTCCGGCCCGCCAATTTGCGCCAGGCCATTGATCATCGCCGAGCGCAGCGAACTCTGCCCCAACTGATCTCCGCCGGAGATGGCCGCGAAATTCAATTCCTGGTTCTGCTCCAGGAATTCGCGAATGGCTGGCACGGCAGCGTTTCCCTGCGAGATCAATCCTTGCAACCCCTGCTTCCATTGTTCCGCCTGCTCTTTGGTGACCGGGCCACGGCTGAAATCCAGGTTGGTAAGCCCTGAAACCAGTTGCCGCGTGTAAGCGCTCGGAGCCGGGAGCGCGACTGTCGGCGCAACCGTCGGCGCAGCAGGGCGGCTGACCGGCTGGATGACGGCCGGAAGCCGAGGCGCGCTCGCTCGTTCGGAGGGAGTCTGCGCTCGCGGCTCGGCATCGTCTGTCGCCGTTGGCGTGGCTTGCGCCCGTTCCGCAGTCCCCTGCTCTGCCGCTGGCGACGGAGGCGCACTTGATTGCCTGAAGCTGATCCAGATGATCGAGGCTGCTACAACGGCGAGCCCTGAAATAACCAGCGTCGGCGCTGAGCGTCTATTGTTTCTGCTCATATCTAATAAACATACGATAAAGCGCGAAGTTCCGTTCAAATTGTAAATTCCGAAAGCTCAAGTCTGTTCGCACTCTCAACCCTCAACTTTCTTATTGCACCTCCACACGATAAAAACGACGGGCGATCGTCGCCGCGGGATCCGTCAGGACTTTGACTGTTCCGTCTCCGGCCACTCCCGGCAAGGCTGTCCAACTCGGATCCGAAATCACGTTCTTGAACTCCAGCACATAACTCTTGCCGCTGTACGTCTCCACCGAAGCCCTGAACAGCCCATTGCTGAAGCTCGGGCTCATCAGTCGCGGAGGAGAAACGGTTTGCACGTTCTGCAGCCGGCCAATCCCGCTCAGGTAATTCGTGTTTATATCCACGAAGCCTCCTCCAAGAACCACTTTTCCATCGCTTTGCAGTGCGATCGAAAGAACTATGTCATCAGGCCCAGACCCGGTATTAAAGCTCCGGTCCAGCGTGCCGTCGCTATTCAGTCTCGCAAGGTATTTGTTGGTCACGCCGTTAACGACGTTGAAATTACCGCCGATAAGAATCTTACCGTACTTCTCCAGAGCAACGGAATCGACGGCGTAATCGGTGCCGGCCACAGCGCTGAAATTCGTATCCAGCGAACCGTCGCTGTTGAAACGCGCCAGGTTCGTGCGGACCTGGCCGTAAACCGACGTGAAGTCGCCCCCGACCAGGATTCGTCCCTGGCTATCGACCGCCAAGCTGTTGAGAACGCCGGGTGCAGCGGGAAAATACGACCCGCCTGACATAACGACAGGCTTGAATCCAGCATCCAACGTCCCATCTGGGTTGAGTCTGGCGAGATTCGTGCGGGGGCTCGCATTGAGGCTGGTGAAAGAGCCGCCAATCAGGATTTTCCCATCGTTCTGGAGCGCCAAGGCGTAGATGCTGGAGAGGCCGCCAGCAACGGTGGGATTAAATGTGGCGTCCAAAGTCCCGCCTGAGTCCAGGCGGGCAATTCCGGTGCGTGCCTGACCGTTAGCGTGCGTAAAAAGCCCGCCGAGCAGAATGCTCCCGTTAGTCTGCAGCAGCAGTGCGCCGACCGCGTCATCGAATACGGCGTTGAGGCTGTTGTCCAGATTACCATTACCCAGCAGCCGGCACAGATTCGTGCCCGCGCTGTTGGTAAAACTTCCTCCGACCAAGAGTTTGCCGCTCGGCGGCTGAAGGATCATTGCGTTCACGTACGAATAAGAGGCACCAGACGAGACGCCGGGATTGAAAGTATCGTCCAGGGAGCCGTCGGCATTCAAGCGCGCAACATTAACTCGATTGGTGCCATTGTAACTGGTAAAATAGCCTCCAATCAGGATTTGCCCGTTGGGCTGGACAAGCACCGAATTAACCTGCAGATCCACGCCGTCTCCGGGGTTGAACGTCAGATCGACAGAACCTGATTGGGCAAAGATTCCCTGTAAGGATAGAGCCACCAACGCAAATGCCACAAATCCCGCTAGTAGTGGCCTCTTTATAGAAGGTGTTATTGGGACTCGCGTGGTCATGTGCAGAGCTTGCTTTCTGGATTCGTGCGGATTCGTGTCAATTCCTGTAGAGTTTTCGGTCTTCAGTTCCACTGTGCACTTTAGTCCATCCTGCCTATGTTAGCAGTAAGGGATGCTGCCTTGCAAGCAACACCCCTTGATTCCACCAGCCGACACCATCGCATGACAATCCATCTATTTCAGTCCGAATTTGAACTGGATCGTCGAGCCGTCGTTCAGAGTTATGAGATAAACGTAAGTCTTATTCTTCGAGAGGGTCTTCGTGCTGATGTTGAAGATCCACTGCTGCGCCGATGGATCCCAACGGAACTGATTGTCCGGCGTCGTGGAATCCACGACCTCGTTAACGTCCTGCGCCGTCGTTCCGTTAATGATCTGGACCAAACTGAAGCTGGTAACCACACCCGGAGTTCCCACCGAGTTACAGTTGGCGTCAAAGACGCAGAACTTGGCCGGCACCGTGCTGCCTTGCTTGCAGACGCTGCTGCCATCCGCGTTAATGGGCGGCTGGATCACGTGGCCTGGCGTCAGTGAGCCGTTGACGACGCAGGACTGCCCGGCAGGCTTGTAACCGGTCACCGTGTTTGTAACTGTGACGTTTTGGATACACGTGCCGTGATTGCCGGCGATGTCAGTGACGGTCCACGTGACTGGCGTGGTCCCGATCGGGAAGTGGTTCGGCGCGTTGTTGGACACACCGGCAACGCCGCAGTTATCACCGGTAGTCGGACTTCCAAGGTTCACCCCGCTGGCATAGGACTGGCCGTTGTCCGTCCCCAGGGTGACCGCCACCGGGCAAATGATAGACGGATGTGTGGCGTCTGAAACGATGACGGTTTGGTTTGCCGTCGCGCTATTGCCATGGCCGTCGCTGAACACCCAATGGACTGTAAACGTGCCCTGGCTGGAGTAAGTGAGCGGATCCGATGTGCTGCCGGTTACGGTTCCTGCGCAATTATCTGTGGTCGTTGGAGCAGTTACTGTCACCGAGCATTCGCCGGAGGCTGTTGCGATCGTTGGTGTGGTCGGCGCCAGCGTGTCATGCACGTGGACGGCTTGCGTTTGCGTGCTGTGATTGCCGTGACTGTCGGTGAAGGTCCAAGTGATGGTGTAATCGCCCTGGCCAAAGGGGCCGGTCAGGTCCGGTGTTCCAGTCTTGGATCCTTCGCAGGCGTCTGTGGCCGTCGGCGCAGCCGGGAGCGCCGCACTGCACTGGGCCAGAACGTCTGGCAATGATGCCGCATTGGGCACTGGCGCCAGCGTGTCATGCACGTGGACGGCTTGCGTTTGCGTGCTGTGATTGCCGTGACTGTCGGTGAAGGTCCAAGTGATGGTGTAGTCGCCCTGGCCGAATGGGCCAGTCAGGTCGGCTGTCCCGGTCTTGGAACCCTCGCAGGCGTCAGTGGCTGTCGGGGCCGATGGGAGCGCCGCCGAGCACTGGGCAACCACGGCCGGCAAGCTCTGGGCATCGGGCACCGGCGATTGAGTGTCGTGGACATGCACGGCCTGGGTCTGGGTGCTGTGATTGCCGTGGCTGTCAGTGAAAGTCCAGGTGATCGTAAAGTCGCCTTGGCCAAAGGGGCCGGTTAAGTCGGGCGTTCCAGTCTTGGAACCCTCGCAGGCGTCAGTGGCTGTCGGGGCCGATGGGAGCGCCGCCG